>NZ_NXLW01000009.1 GCF_003364265.1 Helicobacter aurati | reverse complement strand
GAAACTGCATGAGAATCTTGTTCTAGGCTCTTTTGTGTTTTTTCTATGTTGGCATTAATGGCTTCTGCCATATTGCCTAGTTCGTCATGGGAGTTGACTGGAACTAGGACAGGCGGTTTTTTGGTTTCATGATTGAGGTATTTGAAGAAACTAAAGAGAAGATTCTGAATAGTTTGAATGGGGGGTATAACACTCATTTTTACAATAACAAAGAGAAGGCTAGAAATCAACAATATAGACATCACAACAATTAGGATTATATAATTGCGCAATTCGTGCGCGGGAGCCAAGATAGAATCTTCAGGAGCAACTATTATTAATCCCATAAAATCATCAATATCATGCCAAATATTAAATATCGCAACAGCACCATAACTCACTTGCCCACGATAATTAGAATATTTTATTATTTCCCCGTCTTTATGCAATTTAATGGCTTGAGCGAGATCTACAGCACTCTTATGTCGATTAATATCTGTCAATAGCTGCCCCTCAAGACTATCGTTATGGTGGGCGATTATTCTCGCATTTCTATCTACTACCATTCTATAATCATTTGGAAACACAGAAAGCCTCTTTGATTCTACAATATCTCTTGTAAGCGCGTCAAAATCTAAAAACATTCCTATGACACCTATTATTTGTTGCGACTTCTTGTCTCTAATAGGCAAATTGATAGCAACAACATAAGTATTCTTGCCATCGATATTAATATGTCTGGCATCACCTACAGAAGGTTTTCCGGAGTTTAACGTGTCTTGGAATCCTCTAAAAGAAATAATTTGCGCATCAGGCTTTATGACTGACACACCACCATCACCTCCCGGATTATTGTCATAAGCCATAAGGAGTGTTGCACCATTCAGATTCAATTTAGGGGATACAACAGTGTTTTTTAAATACAAATAGCCATAGATTCCATAGCTATTTTTATCCACCATATTAGTAACGAGGTCATCTAAAATTTCTTCTTTTATTTCTTGTCCATTGGTGAATTCTATGTAGTCTTCAGTATTTGCTTGAGCAGCATTCAACACAGCATAACTTTCGTTAATATAGCCTTGAATGAGGTTTGCAGAACGTTTAGCAGAGTTATAAAGAAGTGTATTGGATTCTTTACGTAATATTTCAGAGGAATGAGAAATTATCACAAAAGCCAATACAACCATAGAAAGCAAGACAACAAAAGTTGATGCGATAGTGATTTTAGTGCCAATTCTCATATTGTAAAAAAGACTCATCATAATCCTTGAGTAATATTTTAATAAAAATAAAGTTTTCATTATACAAAAAAAAAAAACGATGGCACGAAAAATACCTATAACGTGAGGCATTTTTTAGGAATAGCGACAAGTTGTAAGGAAATTTATGCAAAAAACAATTCTGATTGTAGGATTAGGCAATGTTACAGACAAATACATTGAAACAAGACACAATATAGGCTTTTTGTGCTTAGAATCTCTATATAACATTCTCAATCAAAGGCAGCAATACAACAATAAATGGCTAGGGATAGAAAAGATTGCCGCATTGCATTCACACAAAATAACATACAGAATCAACAAAAAATTAGATTCCATAGTGGCTAAGATTCCCTTAAAAGAATTTATAACACCGCTACAAGAATCACCACAAATGTTACAAAATTTCCAATCCAAACAATATCACGAGAAAACAATGCAGCAAAATTTTGAGAATCTCTGCAAAACAAAAGCAATAGACTCATACCAAGTCATTTTGGCTGCGCCTATTACTTTCATGAACAATAGCGGTAACGCAGTAAAAAAGATTCAAGATTTTTACGACGTTGTCGCAACGATAGTTATTTATGACGACTTAGATACGCGCTTTGGTGCAGTGAATTTTCGCACGAAAGGCGGGGATGCAGGACACAACGGATTAAAATCCATTCATAAGTGTTGCGGTAAAGAGTACTTACGTGTCAAATTGGGAATCGGGGCAAATCTCTTTGTCAATCAAATGGCTTTTATTGCCACGCAAAAAAAGAATCCTCTGCTGAATTTCGCTACTTTGAATCAAAGTTATCGCGACGTGCTTTTGCAAAGATTGCATAATAACAAACAATTCAAAACGCAAACATTTTTTAGAATCCTTAAGCAACATCTATTGGATTCCATAGAATCTAACAAGCTTCAACAAGAATCACAGATAACGCTCAATCAAGAAATAGATAAACTTTTTAAAGATTTTGTTTCACTACATAAAACTATGCAACAAGAAATTCCGCGTTATGTGCTTTCAGACTTTAATGTATTAGAACAATCATTATTGCATTCTCTCCTATATTACACAAGTCTTAGCGTTATACGTATAGTTTTTGATAAAATATTCCTTGATAAGTCTGTCATTGATTCTTTTAGTATTAATTATAAATAGGCAAAAATATGTATTTTTGGTTTATTGGTTATAGATTTCTTAAACCCACGATAGCCATCTTGTTCGCAATGGAATTTTTCTTTGTGTGTATTGATAGTTTGCAATATATTGACAAAATGCCAAACGCAGCGAATCTTATTATTTTATTTCTCCTGTATGATGCTATCTATGCTCTGAATTATGTCTTCCCTCTTTCGTTGCTTCTTGGGTTGATTGTTTTTTATCTCACTATTATAAAAAGCAATCAATATATCGCTCTCTTATCACTTGGATATTCTAAAAAGCAGATATTTTTTATTCCTACGCTTTTTATTATGTTGTCTATTCTAGGATATATAGGATTAAATTGTACTTCCTTTGCTTATGCTGAAGAAAAGGCACAAAGCATACTTAATAAAAGTGAAAATGCTATTTCTAATGATTTATTTATTCGTTATGGTGAAAATTATGTTTTTTTTGCTAAAGTCTATCCTTTATTGCAAAAAGCCGAGCATATTACCGTTTACCGCACAATACAACGTAACGACCGCGAGCTTGTTGAAATCATAGAATCTCAAGAGGGATATTTTTATAATGATGAATGGAATCTAGTCTCACCAAAAGTCATTGTATTGCCAGAAAACTATGAATTAGGCGCAAGTGGTATGGAAGTTCAAGAGTATGAGAGTATCGCGATTTTACGGGGTTTCCGACCCAAGATACTTGATACAATTTATCAAAATAAACCTCTGATTTCTATTCTTGACGCGTTTTCTTCTTTACAGATTCTATCAAGTGAAAATTCAGACACAAGTCGTGTACGCGGTGTGCTTTATACGTTAATACTTGTGCCATTTTTTATTCCCATGCTTAGTGTTATAATCGCCTATTATATGCCGCCTCTTGCTCGTTATGGAAACATCACTGTGCTAGGAATTTTACTTAGCGTCCTATGTCTAATTACATGGGGAATATTCTTTTCCTTAGGGAAATTGCAGGCGCAAGTTGCCTTTTTGCCAGAAATTGGCATACTTGTTCCGCTCGGCATTCTCTGTATCGCTAGTATTCGCTACTATTTTAAACTCTAAGCATTACTAATCTTTCTTGATTCCGTGATTTGAGAAAACATATTGCATGTGATATGCTTATAAATACAGAATCTAGCTAAGAGATAACCGCTTGGCTAAAGCATATTACAGCACAAAAGGAATACCATGCAATCTAATATTCGAAATTTTTCTATTATCGCCCATATTGACCATGGAAAAAGCACGATTGCCGATTGTTTATTGCAAACCTGCGGTAGTGTTACACAAAGAGAAGCAAGCGCACAAATGATGGACACTATGGATATAGAAAAAGAGAGAGGAATCACAATAAAAGCTCAAAGCGTCCGATTAACCTACACGAAAGACAATAAAGAATACATACTCAACTTAATTGATACCCCAGGACATGCAGACTTTAGCTATGAAGTCTCACGCTCCCTTAAATCATGCGAAGGAGTATTGCTAGTCGTTGATGCAAGTCAGGGCATACAAGCACAAACGATTGCCAATGTCTACATCGCTTTAGAAAATAATCTTGAAATTATTCCAGTTATTAATAAAATTGATTTGCCCGCAGCCAATCCATCTAAAGTCGTAGAAGAAATTGAGGATGTTTTGGGGCTTGATTGTTCGCATGTTGTGTTAATGAGCGCAAAAACAGGGCAAGGTATTGATGAATTGCTACATAACATTATTACGTTAATTCCGCCTCCAACCATTCGTAATTCCACTCCACTTAAAGCACTTGTTTATGATTCATGGTTTGACAACTATCTAGGAGCTTTAGGACTTATTCGCGTTATGGAAGGAACACTAAAAAAGGGGGATATAGTAAAAACCATGAGCGCAAACAAAGCCTATCAAGTCTTGGGCTTAGAATATCCGCATCCAATTTCAAGACAATCCACGCAGATTCTTCAAAGCGGTGAGATTGGAATCCTCAATCTTGGATTAAAAAGTGTGACTGAAATGGCGGTAGGAGACACTATCACTACATTAGAGAATCCGACAAAAGAGCCAATTGAAGGATTTATTCCGGCAAAACCTTTTGTCTTTGCTGGAATCTACCCCATTGACACAGATAAGTTTGAAGATTTGCGAGATGCGCTAAGCAAACTAAAGCTTAATGATTCTGCCTTGCATTTTGAACCAGAAAGCAGCGTAGCTTTAGGGTTTGGGTTTCGCGTTGGATTCTTGGGGCTTTTACACATGGAGGTTGTAAAAGAAAGGCTTGAACGAGAGTTTGGACTCGACTTAATCGCTTCTGCCCCAACAGTTATCTATGAAGTAGGATTAACAGATGGAAGTATTGTCATGGTACAGAATCCAAGTCAACTACCTCCTGAACAAAAAATCGCTTTTATTAAAGAGCCTTTTGTCCGTGCCACTATCATTACGCCAAGCGAATTTTTGGGAAATATTATCACGTTACTCAACAACAAACGTGGCGTACAAGAAAACATGGAGTATCTGAATGAAAACCGCGTTATGCTCACCTATGCCTTACCAAGCAATGAAATTATTATGGATTTTTATGATAAATTGAAAAGTCAAACAAAAGGCTATGCAAGCTTTGATTATGAGCCTATTGGATATAGAGAAGGCGATCTTATCAAGCTCGATGTACGTGTTGCAGGAGAAGTCGTTGATGCTTTAAGCGTGATTATTGATAGATCAAAAAGCTATGAGAGAGGCAAATCTCTTGTTGCTTCAATGAAAGAAATTATTCCAAGACAGCTTTTTGAAGTAGCCATTCAAGCGAGCATCGGCAATAAGATTATCGCTAGAGAAACAGTCAAATCTATGGGCAAGAACGTTACCGCGAAATGTTATGGGGGGGATATTACGCGCAAAAGAAAATTGCTTGAGAAGCAAAAAGAAGGAAAAAAGAGATTAAAATCAATTGGTAAAGTTGAAATTCCGCAAGAAGCATTTCTGGCCGTTTTAAAAATCGATTGATTAAGCCTTGCTAACGCGTAAGATATTGCAAAATAACCTCTGTGTTTTTACCTCGTTGAGTAAAAATAAGGGTGCGGGACTGCGTAACATCATGATAAATAACCCATAATCGTAGTATCTGATTTTGCTGATTTCGTTGCCAAATATAAAAGATAGAGCTATCATGTAATGTAATTGCTGTATTTTTCTGTGGCATGTACTCTTGTAAAAAAGAAGCAAATGGAACAGATAATCGAAAAATAGAATAAGCAGATTCAAGAGTAGAATCCTGCAAGAAAAACTTCTTAGCCCCGCTATTTTGATTGCATGTAAAGGGCAAGTCTGTAACTTTTTCTCCTTTGAATCTTCCATTTTCTAATGCGCCAAATGGCAAACTACGGTCTGGTGGATACATGCAAAAATCAATAAATTCCAACATGGCAGTAGAATTTCTTTGTATCTTAAGAGCGTCATATTGCTGTGCAAAAGATTCTTTAAAAAATTTTTCTCGTAATTGGATAGATTCTTCTGCTTGTTTTAAACTCTTCTCTTCGGCAAATATAAATTGCAAAACACATACAACCATAACTAGCACATAGCGCATAATTCCTTCCTTTTAAGTGCATTATGTCGGATTGTAACTGGTTTTATAACTGCACTTCCTTTGCTGCTTTAAAGAGATTCGGGACTCTTACAAATATATTTAAATAACATTCACAACAAAGCCTTAGAAACAACAAATAAGGCGATAACGCTCTACAAATCCTTAATTCAACAGTATACTTTGAAACGATATTTTATAAGAGGAAACAGAATGGATATTAGCATAGGTTTGCTATTACTACTTGTTTTGACTGCCTTTATAGCTGGGGTGATTGATTCTATTGCGGGCGGTGGTGGTATGATTACTATTCCTGCATTATGGCTTGCTGGAATCCCGCCACATATAGCGTTGGGAACTAATAAATTGCAAGGCTGTTTTGGTAGCTTTTCGGCAACACTGCACTTCTATAAAAAGGGCTACATCACACTCAAGCATAATAAATATTTTATTGTATCTGTATTTGTGTTCGCTATGTTCGGGACATTACTGGTACGTTTTTTTGACGCTAATTTCCTTTCAAAGTGTATACCCTTTTTATTGATAGCTTTTGCTTTCTACTTTTTATTTTCTCCTAGAATCTCCAATCAGGAAAGACAGCCTAGAATAACAAAATTTTTATTAGGAATTGTTTTGGGTGGAATTGGATTCTATGATGGATTTTTTGGTCCTGGTACTGGGTCGTTTTTTATGTTAGCAATGATTTTATTAGGAGGACTGAATATTACAAACGCTTTAGCGCAAGCCAAACTCTATAATTTTATTTCTAATATTGCTTCACTATTAGTATTTGCTCTTGGAGGACAAGTTCTATGGCTTTTAGGCATTGCTATGGGTATTGGACAATTTCTAGGAGCGAATATTGGTTCACGCATTGCGATTCGCTACGGTATCACAATTATCAAGCCTCTAGTCGTTATAGTTTCATTAACAATGTGCGTAAAGCTTCTGTTTTTTCCATAAATCCTTTTTGTTGATTAGAGATTCTGATAGTAAGCACACTAAAAATAACTAGTAAAGTAATATTCAAAGAATAACATTGCAATTAAGAGATTTTAGCTAGAATCTCCATGTTATTTGGATTTGGAGAGAAGTGGTGGTATGTTTTCATCGATATAGTTTATCTTATCATTTATTGCATTTCCTGCTATTAATTCTCTTCACAATGAAACTACATTCCAAAGAACATTTGCACACAGAAAGCACGTCGCATTCTTCAACAAAATCCTCTTCTACTTATACTAATCTCTCTTCACAATCCAACCCATACATGATTGATTATCCTCATTTAGACTTAAAATACTACCCCCATATCAAAAGCAAGGGGAAATATTATGATAGTGATATTATAAAAATTATTGAATCAGTGGATGAAGGAGAAAAGAAAAATGGAATATTCATTGGTATAGGCTATGGAGGAAATAATAATATAGCGACACCATTTATTAGCAATGAATCTCTAATTGGTCCTCAACCTCTTAAAATAGGGAATTATAATCCTTTGTTATTTTCTATGCGCGCTGGATACCAGAACTATACTTCAACCGTATTGCCTATGAATTTTGTGGGATTCGCTATATATCTTGACGCAATAAGTAGTTTCGGACAAGGGGCGGTTGTTTTCACTGGAGTAAATTGTGATTTATTAATCGATTTCTTTAGAATGTATTCTAACGCAATAATCGGGAGCAGCTTGGGACTTGGTATAGGCAATACAAAAATTACTGACTTGGTACAAAACCCGCAAGATAACAAATTCGAAGCTGGATACAAAATTAATTTAGGATTGCATACCTTACTTTTCTATCATCATAAAATTCATCTCTCCGCACAAATCATGCAAGGTATTCAAGAAGGTTTTATTGGTGCTGCATGGATATTAGGATATGACTATGTCTTCTAAGAATCTACTTATCTATATCTTGCTAGCTGCCATAATGGATTCTTTTTGTAAAGACACTCAATCAAGCAATAGCATAGATTTATTGGAACATGCAAAATACATCTACCAAAGAGAGCAAAAGAATACAATACAACCACAAAAGCAAAGTAGAGAATCCTTACAAGAAGGTTTTGACGATGCGCAGGATTCTACACAACAAGAAATTTCTAATGAAACATTAAGCAGAAAAAAATATAAATCACATCTGTATCTAGGAGTAAATGGCGGCGTTACCTTTACCGCAGTTACTAACAATATACAATCGCTACCAACATTAAGCGGCAACGTCGGTTATCAAAACTTCTTGGGAATCTCGACACAGCAATTAGGCTTTAGAATTTCGGCAAACTCTCTAATCGCAAGCAACATTTTCGAATCAATCAACGTTAATGCCTTTGAAGACTTTATTGACACAACTTTTTCTTTCATAGGCGTTAATGCGGAAATTGTTTATGAAGTCCCGATTGCAAAGCTATGGAATTACGGTATTACTGCTGGATATGGCTTTGGATACATGACTTACCATGATACATTTTGGGATATGCTTAATGGATTCTCTACGAGCATCTTAGCTTCCACTTATGTCTCTTGGAGAGAAAAACATAAAATAGAACTAAGCTTTCGAACCTTTTTTTATCATTATGGTACTTATATCCAACGTAAGCTGGGCAACATTACCACTTTGATAGAATCTGAAAACTTTGCTAGGCCTATAACTATTATGTTAGGATGGAATTATGTTTTCTAAAATACCCATGCTACTTATAGGCACATCATTTATTTTATACGGTACAAACACTCAATTACCAACCAATGAACAATTACAAAAAGAGATAGAATCTCTCTCTAATCTTTCACAAAATAAACAACCATTCCATGAATACGAAGATATAGATTCTCGAATCCACGAATTGCAAAAAGAAATTTATTTCTTAAGGGGGCAATTAGCCTCTACTCGGGACAAGCAATACGCATGGGAAAATAATTCCGATAGAAGCGGTGTTGCTATTGGTATAGGAAACGCATTAGACTTTGCGAATATAGCCAACGGTTTTGGAATCAAAATAGACCATCTCAACTATGGTGCTCTGTTGCGATTTGGCTATATTAAATATTTTAATAATAATTTTGGAATAAGGGCTGAAGTTTTTGAAATACCTTTTATTGTTTCGCCAAATCCCACTCAAAATGCTTCTGTCACCCTCTTACATCATTTTTTTGGAATACGTTTTTCATTCCTACAAGACATTCATGTAGTAGCATCGCATTTTTTTGGTCTCACACTAGGTATTGGCTTTGGCGGCAATTCCTCCAATGAACAAACGGTTTTGGGGTGGAATTTTCATATCGGAGTAGCTTATAGTTTTGGAAGACATCACAGAATAGAAATTGAACGCATATTCCTGCCAAGCCCAAGCACTATTGACTATCAAAACACTTACTTGATAAGTTATTCTTTTATCTTTTAGGACAAACATGAAAAAAGTTATATTGTCATTATTGTTTTATGCAAATATAACAAATGGAGCAGATTCTACAAATAATCATACCATTAATCATAAGGCACACTCACAACAACATGTTTCATTGGCTATACAAACAAAGAATATTTCTTCAAAATCCGCTCAAAAGCCTCTTAGCAACAACAAAGAGCAGCCTACACACTCAACAAAAGAACTACAAACTTATCACGAAAAATTGAAATACTTACAATCTCTACGTTATGAAGTCTTTAACTTACGAGAACAAATCCATGCAAAAGGCGGGACTCTGGAATCTAATCTGCCGTATGGCAACTATCTAGCAGACAACCATAGCGCACGTAAGTTTAATGCTATTGCACAAACTTACGACGATGGATTATCAAAAAGTGGATTTTTCATTGGAGTAGGGGCAGGTATCTTAGATGTATTCTCTGGAGCAACTATCAATAACAATAATACAGAAAACGTGCTTGTAACACGCATTTCTCCCTTAGTCTTAAGCATGAGAGGCGGATATCAACGATTCTTTAATCATTACGTAGGGGCACGTATTTATGGAGGAATCTTTTTGCCCGCTACATTTTTCACTCCAATTAATGAGATTGATTTGAAAAATGCCGCAAACTACATTATCAATAACACCATGCAGGGATTCTATACATTAGGACATTTAAGCGTAGATGTACTTTTTGAAGTTCCTCTTGATAGTAAATTTCAACATTTCATTGGAGGATTCACTGGAATTAATATTGGAATTATGTACTACCGCACTTATGATAATAAACATCATCCTGTACCATATATCTGGGATTATAATTTACAAGTTGATTACTCTTTTAATATTGGAGTGAATCTCACTTTTTATAGCGCACATAGAATCGAAATGGGGCTAGCCGTGCCTTTTGCTTATCTTACACTGCCCGGCTTTGCGCAAGAAGCCAACAATGCGCGCAATCCTGAATTTTGGCGTAGTGCTATTTTTTCTGTGAACTATCACTTGATTTTTTAATTATTGAGGCATCGCAAGCGAAGAGAGATTCGACAGCTGCAATGTATTTTGCGCGAATTTGCTTGCTTAACGTAACCTTGTTGGTATTAATTTATGGCAAATATAAAATAACAACAAGCTATTGCATAAACTAGAAATGAGATTTGATAATGTAACGTCGCTATGAAAATCTAGTACAAATTATTTTGACTAATCTCTTAACTCTTGAGAGCAAACTCGAAATATTAAAGAATCATTTGTTACGTGCATGCAAGATTGTCGTTAATTCATCAAGACGTTTCTCTTCAAGATTCTTAATATGAGCGTCTCTTTTATTTTTTTCTTGATTATAAATATACACCATCTTTTCATGATTGATATGCGCGATGCGAATATTCTGCTTGATAACTTCTTGCTCTTTCAACAAAAAAGCAATTTGTTTGCGAATTTCTTCTATTTCATAGAGATAAGCTTGTACTCCAGCCATTTGAATCTGATATAAACCAAAATGACCCTTGCTTGGAAAAGAGACTTGAGCGATTTGCGCATTAACAACATCGATTTGTGTGCGCATTTTCATAATACGTGCTTGATTATCCAGAAGCATACGTTCTTGTTCAAGCAATTTCTGTTTGGCGATTTTTACAAGTCCAACAAGCTTTACTAACATGACAACTTATTCCGAATTATGAAGCTTTATTCTCTAAAATACTCTGTAATTCTGCATTTTTTTCACGTAACATATTATCAATTTCACGTACCACACCTTTTGTAGAATCTTCAAAGATTCTAATGTGATCATCGATAAATTCCTTTGTAATTGGCTGCTTTTCTCGTATTGGAGTGGCAATAAGATTCGCGTGCGAATGCACTGAAGCATGTTCGGCTTCCAAAGACTTATAGCCTTGTGTATTGCGGAAATTCTTATATCCATCGCCTTCATAGTACCATTTACCAAGCCGACAGCTTTTATGATCTGTAATCCCGAAATCATCTGAAGTGCCAAGCATAAAAGAATAAAGATTATTTTTATATATCACATGATCCAGCTTAGCAAGCGAACAGAACACAATGTTATTCACCATATATAGGGTATATTTAGAAGTATGCGAACACAACGAGAGACTTTTCATCATGGCTACCATTTCGTTGACATTCTCTCTCATATTTATTGTAAGCGTGTTGGTTTCCTCCACACTGCCATTAATATCATTGCTCTCTTGTTGCATCGCCTTTATTACTATGGCTATATCTTTGGTTGCCTTTTGCGTTTTTTCGGCAAGCTTCCTGACCTCATCTGCCACAACTGCAAAGCCTCTGCCATGCTCTCCTGCACGCGCCGCTTCTATCGCGGCATTCAATGCTAAGAGATTGGTTTGTTCGGCTATATCCTCAATAAGCGAAACAACGCTGACAATTTCGTTGCTTCGACTGCTTAAAGATTGTGCAAGAGTCTGTGCTTGCTGCATCTTATCATAGAGATCCTCAATGCTATTGAGTGATTTGTCGCTCACTTCCATCCCCTTTGAAGAAATATCTGAAGACTCATTAGAATTAGCTACAATTTTAGCAAGCTTCTCAAAAATCTCAACAAAAGCCTCCTGTGTTGCTCCCAATCCCATTTTAAGAGCACCATGATGCATCGAAGTAATATCATACCCTCCCATACCGTTATCGCGTAAATTAGATTCCACAAGAATATACACATCCACAGAATCTATTAATTTATGTTTAACGGCAAAATTACGAGTATCTATAGCAAGAATCTTAGAATCAGGGGTAAGCTTAGAAACACTACTAGTAAGCCCGCGTATTTCTTTTCCTTTATCATTTACGAAAATAACTTCTCGATTCTGGATAGCAACAACGATTTCATGCACGGAAAAAGCACTGAGTTGTTTATAAAAATTAATTTCTTCTTTCAGCTTTACAATCTCATTCTCTTTCGTTGCTAACTCTTCTTTGACATTTCTCATTCGAGCAAACATTATAATCCTTTGTCTTTTTAAGATATTCCAATTATACTATAAATTACATAGTAAAATAACATAACAAATAGATTTTATTAACTAGTACTACAAAAATACAATACTCTTTTTGCCATATTTATTATTACTATTTTCGATATATATTGAGAAAACTAAGGATTTTCTTTGAAGTTTTCTATTATAATTATCTTAACTCAATTAAGAACAATATTTAACTTTACTATTTAATTAAGGACTAATTATGGACAAAACTATCGCAAAAAGACTAGAAACATTAGATTCCATCCTTACAAGGCTGCGAAATTCTATCAAAAAAAATGGACTCAAAAATTCCAAACAAAGAGAAGAAATCATCGGTGTACTTTACAAAAGCGGGACGCATCTAAGTCCCGAAGAAATTGCCAATCAACTACGCATGAAGGATAAAAATACAAGCATCTCATCTGTATATAGAATCCTTAGCTTTTTAGAAAAAGAGAAATTCATTATGGCGCTTGAAGCAGATAAAACTGGAAGAAGATATGAAATCGCTGCTAAAGCGCACCATGATCATATCATCTGTCTAAATTGTGGCGCAATTATTGAGTTTGTAGATTCTGATATAGAACAACTTCAAATCAACATTGCTGCAAAATTTGATACACAGCTTATCAGTCATGATATGCGATTATTCGTGCTTTGCAGTAAATGCAGAGATAAAATTGAATCCGCAAAGAAATAAAGAATGTTTATCCAAAAACTTGGATTTTTTCTTCTACAAAAGAACTCTATCACAAGATATTTATTAGCATTCCTTTTCTTTGGTTGTGTTTTTACACTTGTTTCATTGCTTGAGTACAGCGATTACGAATCCCCGCAATACTACCACACCGACATTGTCAAATCCTATAAAGATATTCTTACGTCTTTCCATAAATATGAACTTCAAAGTAAATGCAAAAAGGAATTTTGCCTCAAGCAAGAAATACAACAACTTACAGAGCTTAACCCTTCTTTTACAACAAACCAACAATATATAGACAACATGCAAACACAATCATCGCACAATATCTATGCAATGTATTTTACTTGTCAGAATCTTTCTTGTTATGAATTTATACGAGAGGTAGAAACCATAGCACCTGTCTTTATACTCAAAGTGCAATCTTTTAATACGGAGATTCTATATTCCTTAGAAACCACAGCGATAGAAACATCTAAAGATTCCTCTTCGCCTCTATATGCACCTTTAGACTCTAACAATAACAGACAACCACAAAAGCCCTCTGCCTTACAATGGAAACAAAATATCTTGCTGTTCTTTGAAATACCATCCGTATAGAGAGAATATGACCTATACAAAATCTCGATTATGGCTTATTATCCTGATTATTATAGGTATTGCATTAATCGCGTTATTTCTTATGCCCCCTCATACAACAAATATACCCAATACAGAATCTGAAATCAATTTTCTACAACAAAATAAAATAATCGCACCAAAAGAATTTTCACATATATTAGAACCACTACTTGCAAAACCCTCTACACAACAAATAGATGTCATAGAATCTCCAAAAATATCATCCCTTACCCTATCGGCGATTCTCAATAACAAAGCTTTATTAAACAACAAATGGGTAGCACCCAATGAAGTGGTGTTTTTTCAAGACAACGAATTTACGCTAATAGAGATACAAAACAAAAATGTTATTCTCAAAAACAATACCGATTCTTCCACTTTAACCATCAAGCTTTTTGATAAGCAAAAGTCTTCTTCTTTTTCTTTAAAGTAAGGTAGCTAAATTCTCATTGTTTTAAGTAGAATTTATCATCATCTCACAACAAAGGGCTTCCATGTTTAACGAAATAGAATCTAATCTTCATAGCATTTTCTTAACCGCAATTGCAATCATTGCAGTCCTCAATCCTTTTGGGAATCTACCACAATTCATTTCTATGACGGAAGGAGTAAAAACGCCGATTAGGCAGAAACTTTTTAGAAATATTGTCTTTGTTGCTCTGTGTATTGTTTTGGTATTTCTGCTTACTGGCTCTTTCATTATGAATCATTTATTTCATGTCAGCACTCATGAATTACGTGTATCTGGAGGACTAATCCTTATGATAATGAGCTTAAAGAATCTTCTCTTCTCATCCGCGCACCAAGACTATTCACATTACAAAACATTGCATTTCAATGAGCTCTTTAAACAGAGTATCATTCCTATGGCATTTCCCATGCTAGTAGGACCTGGCACACTTGCTACGGTAGTTGTCATTTCAGAAGACAAAAACACTCTCCTCGCTATCAACGCAATTATAGTTGCCTTTATCTTTCTTTTCGTACTTTTTCATTATGCTGCAACAATAGAGCGAATTGTAGGGAAACTCGTATTGTATATCTTCTCTCGCATAGCACTTGTATTTGTCAGCGCAATGGGATTCAAAATGATAATTACCGGATTAAAAGGCATGGGTCTCGCATCATAATTCATTGACAATTCACTAATAATTCCTATGTAATTCACGTAAAATGCTATACTTATTTCTAAAAAATGTGAACTAACACCATTAAGATAAGGGTGCTTATGAACGGTTATGACATACTTGAAAATCTCAAAACTCAAGTCAGCAAAAACGAATATACGCAATACGTCGGTAAAATACAATATGACGAAGAAAACTCGCGCGAAAATCTTTTTATATTCCTAGTAGACAATATATTCATTGCGAATTGGGCAAAGAGAAAATATCAAGATAAAATGATAAATTTTGTCCAAAACATGACTAACTCCAAACCAGAAATCATTTTCAATCTAAAATCAGGGAAACAATCGCTACATATCCCACAAAAAACATTTATCTTCGATAACAACAATAAAAGCAAGTACATTATCAACCAAGAATACACTTTTGAAAAATTCATTGTAGGGAAGTGCAACGAATTCGCTTACAAAATGACAAAAGAAGCGGCGATGAGACAACGACCAAATTGGAATCCGCTCCTTATCTACGGAAATACAGGATTAGGCAAGACGCATCTCCTTATTGCAGTGTGTCATCAAGTTTATAAACAAAATCCAAAGGCAAGAATCATTTACATCACAGCCGAAATTATGTTTAATGAATACAGGCACAGAGTCCAAAACAAAACAATGGATCAATTTCGAGAAAGATTCCGCACATGCGACTATCTTCTTATTGACGACATTCAATTCTTAGCAAACACAGAAAAATTCCAAGAAGAATTCTTTAATACCTTTAATGAAATTGATAACTTAGGAGGACAAATCATTCTAACAAGTGATAAACCTCCAAAAAAAATTGAAAGACTTCAAAAAAGACTAAAATCAAGATTCGAACATGGCATGAGTGCAAAAGTAGAATCACCAGAACTAGAAACTAAACTACACATCATTCAACAGAAATGCAAATTAATGAATATTCAACTAGATTCAGAAATCGTCAATTTACTTGCAACACAAGTGCATGACAATATACGAGAGATAGAGGGTATTATCCTAAAACTCTATGGACAAATGTCCTTGCTTAATATCCCTATCACACCTGAAATAGTCATTAATGAACTAAAAGATAGAGGGATGGAGAAAAAAGGAATCGAATTTGAAGACATCGTCAATTCAATAGCTAGGGAACTCAATCTAAAACCAACAGAAATCAAAACAAAAACACGAGGTAAAAACAATATTTCCAAAGCAAGAAAAATGGTTGCCTATATCGCTAGACAAGAAACAAACACTACATTGCCAGCCATAGCGAGTGAACTCAATCTAAAAGACCATAGCGCAGTAAGCAAACAAATAAAAAAATTCACTCAAGAAATACAACAAAACCCTCAAATTGCCACAGAAATAAACAATATTATCGCCAAACTCAAACAAGCATAATAAATAAATTCATACAAAATACTAACTCTATCCAAAAAAGTTTTTGCTTTTTGCTATAATAATTCCCCTAACAACCTTACAAAAGTGAATCAAACGTGAACAAACGAAATACCTTTCAACGCACAAGAAATACCGCTATCTATGAAAAGTATATTCACTTTACAAATAAATTCACTCTACTCACGTCACTACTACAACTACTAGAATCTTTTTATCTTACTTTCGGAGCACAATACAATGAATACTATCTCAATTGACAAAAGTACCATCGAACAAGCTCTTTCTAATATGCAAAATGCCATCAATAAAAAAGACTTTACGGATATTACATCTAACATATTCTTTCAAACAACAGAAGACAAAATAATAATCAAAGCAACAGATCATGAAATAGCAATGAAAATTTCTTTACAAGCAAGAGCAATAGAGGGAAATATTAAATGCGCCGTAAATGGTGGAATCATTATTAATATTATGAAATCACTCAACGAAGGAGATATTACTTTAGAAGAAGCAGAAACAGTATTATTCATTAAACAGAACAAAACAAGCTTTAAAGTTCCAATCCACGAAATTGACAATGTTCCCTTTAGATATAATTACCAAGAAATGGAAAAAATTGATATAGACAACGAATTATTCTTGCAAGGTATCAAAAAAATTTATCATTGTTGCGCGGATCCAAAAGACGCTACTAACATTTCAATGCAAGGTATTTTACTTGAAATCAAAAACAATCTACTATCATTAATTGCAACAGATTCAAGAAGATTAGGATTCATACGCAAAGAATACCGGGGGGACATACAAGACTTAGCCTGCATTGTACCTAAAAAGTCTATTAACGAGATTCTCAAACTATTCCATAATGAATTTGAAATATTTATCAAAAGAGCAAATACACGAGATGATGAAGAAAGCTACATTGAATCAATAGGATTTATTTATCAAAACATTGAATTTTACACTAAACTTATCAATGCTAGATTCCCAGCCTATGAGGCAATAATCAAAAAACAAGCTAATGCCTGCCGTATCGCCATTAACAAAGCCAATTTCTTAAAGGCAATTAATCAAATCAATGCCGTAAGTCACAGAGTTAAAATCTCTTTCACGCCAAAAACAATCATTCTTGAAACTATCGAAGACGAAGGATCAAGTGCATCAATTCATATAGATTCTGAAAATAACATTACAGAAGATATACAAATAGGACTAACTAATAAATATTTACTTGAATGTATTTCTAGCTCCAAGTACGAAGAATTAGAATTTCACATTTCCGATCCTAATACAGCTATACTTATCGATCTTAAAGATTTTGAAGAACTTATCATGCCCCAAATATTATAATATGGAGTAATATCGCTATGCCAAATAAACCAAAACCAGAATATCTTGCCAATAATATAAAAGTACTTAAAGGATTAGAAGCCGTTCGCAAACGACCGGGTATGTATATTGGTGATACAAATAGTAGTGGCTTACATCACATGATATATGAAGTAGTGGATAATTCAATAGATGAGGCAATGGCAGGATTTTGTGATTCTATTACAATAACACTTACTAAGGAAGGTAGCGCGATTATAGAAGATAATGGACGAGGAATACCAGTAGATATGCACCCAACCGAAAACCTTCCAGCTGCAACGGTTGTACTCACAGTTTTACATGCTGGCGGTAAATTTGATAAAGACACGTATAAAGTATCAGGAGGATTACATGGTGTCGGTGTTAGTGTAGTAAATGCTCTCTCTAGCAAACTCACTATGACTATTCACAAGAATAATAAAATCTACAAACAAGAATTTGAAAAAGGCATACCTACTACTGAATTGGAAGTTATAGGTAATACGAAAAAGCACGGTACAACAATTGAGTTTTTCCCAGATTCTGAAATCATGGAAGTTACGGAATTTCATTCAGAAACTCTTATTAAACGTTTCAAAGAAATGGCTTATCTTACGCACGGTATTACAATAACTTTTCAAGATGAAAGATGTAATATCAAGGAAATTTTTTCATTTGAAGGTGGATTAAAACAATTCATTGAAGATATAAATAGAAAACCGTTTATATCGCAAATTGTAAATTTCGAAGCAAGTGAAAATGACACAGAAATAGAAATCGCTTTAGCCTACAATGAAAGTTATGACGAGAAACTTCTAAGCTTTGTTAATAATATTCGAACACTTGACGGTGGCACACATGAAACAGGATTCCGCGCTGGACTTAGTCGTGCTATTCTTAACTATATAGAAACTAATGCTAACGCTCGCGAAAAAGATGTTAAAGTCTTAGGTGATGATGTACGAGAGGGACTTATTGCTATTATTTCTGCGAAAATTATGGACCCTCAATTTGAAGGACAAACAAAAAGTAAACTCGGCAGCTCCTTTGTCAAAGGAATCATACAAAAGCTTACCTACGAGAAAATAAGCAAATTTTTTGAAGAAAATCCGAATCAAGCCAAACTTATCATGCAGAAAGTTCTTATTGCCGCACGTAGTAGAGAAGCAGCAAAAAGAGCGAGAGACTTAACGCGTAAAGACAATAAAATTTCTATTTCAACACTTCCGGGGAAATTTGCTGATTGTCAAAGTAAAGACCCTAGCATTTCGGAAATCTATCTTGTGGAAGGAGATTCTGCTGGGGGCTCTGCCAAGCAAGCGAGGGATAGGAAATTTCAAGCGATTTTGCCTCTCAAAGGGAAGATACTGAATGTTGAAAAATCACGACTTGATACTATTCTTAAAAGCGAAGAAATTAAGAATATGATAACCGCATTTGGTTGTGGTATTGGTGATGAATTTAATTTAGACAAGCTACGTTATCATAAAATTATCATTATGACAGATGCCGATGTTGATGGTAGCCATATCCAAACACTCCTAATGACATTTTTTTATCGTTACTTTAAACCTTTAGTCAGAGAAGGTTATGTTTATATAGCACAACCCCCACTTTATCGCTACGAGAAAGGGAAAAAGGAAGTGTATTTAAAGGATGATAAGGCATTAAGCGATTTTTTGATTGAAAATGGAATCGAAAATTTTAATTTTCAAGGTATCGGAAACAATGAGTTATTGCAGATTCTTAGAATCATTTCGCATTATCGGCTTTTAATTAATGAATTAGAACGTAGGTATCCCGTACAATATATTTTACGTTTTCTAATTGAAAATCAGCTTGATATTGATGACTTTGAATCATTGAGTGTTTCTATTGAGGATTATCTCACGAATAAAACCTACAATATTCTTAAAAAACAAATTAGCGCAAACTCTATTGTCTTTAATATACAAACAAACCTCGGCATAACAGAGATTAGAATCTCAAACCAGCTTTTCTCTGACTCTAACTTTCAAGAATGCAAAAGAATATTTCAAAGAATACAAGAACGCGAACTAGATTTTCTTAAAGGTAGGGATATTATAGAAAGTCTTGAAGAGATTGAGAATACTACAAAAAAAGGCGCAACAATTAGCCGCTACAAAGGGCTAGGTGAAATGGATCCATCGCAACTTTGGGAAACAACTATGTCGCGCCAAAATAGAACATTATTACAAGTGAAAATTCATGATGACGAACAGGCTGATGAAATGTTTAATATCTTTATGGGAGATGAAGTAGAGCCTAGGAGACAATATATTCAAAAGCATGCGCGAGAAGTAAGAAACTTAGATATTTAATCGCAATACGCAATGATTCTGCGATTATTCTTGCAAATAAGTAAGTGCTTTTCTTTCTTTGAATTATCATTGTGTTTATTTATTGTTTCGATTCTCTGTATTCCCGTAATGAAATATTTCCACAACAATGTATTGGCTTTAGAACGGGCAAGCCTACATATTCAAATCTTGCAGAAAAGATTAAGCGCAATGAGTTATCAGCATTATCTTAAGGCTCAAGATAATGTGAGCTTAGAGTTTCAAGCAATATTACAACAAGCAATCACTCAAAATAAATTCTTTTCATTTCAAGGGAGAGGCAAAAATCAATTTCGTCTTACTATAGGCAAAGAATATGCGCAGTTTACATTAGTAGAAAATCCAAAAGGAATATTCGCACTCACTTGCAATCCTAGTCAGAGATTATGTAGAAAAATTTACCATAGAAAACATACAAAATAAAGCTATAATTATTGCAAAATACCAGAGAGTAGAAGATGCGTATTGTGTGGAGTTTTAGACTTCTTTTTCTGTGCTGCCTGTATTTTGTAGCATGCAATGCAGAGAGACCAATAAATAATCCTATAAAAAATAGCATGTATTTTTATGGGATTGGGCATGGGAGCGATATTAATAAAGCTAAAGAAAACGCGATACGAGATTTAATAACTAATTTACAAGTAACCGTTCAATTCCAAACGCATAGTATCACCACCCACAATAATCAATCTTTAGAATCATCTGGTATGCAGTATGCTTTTTTTGAATCTGATTTTAAAAACTTGCGCGGTCTTGAGGTAGAACGAGTGCAACACAAAAATAATCAGACGATAGCGCATGTAAGAATCCTAAAGTCATCACTCCAAGCGCAAATAGCACAAAAAGTACAGATTATGCAAGATTCTTTAGAATCTCTCTTGCAGAAATGCGACTCTCTCTCTTTGAAATCGTTTCGGATTTTTCAGTCTACATTTAAGCAATGGCAAAATAACGTCATGTTATTGCAAAGCCTCACTGATAATTTCTCTCTTTATAATCAGCGGCTGAAAGCATACGGCGCACTTGCAATGTCAAAGCCAAGCTACAATTTAGTTATAGAATCTCCTAAACTAGATTCAGATATTCTTGCCATTATTTCTGGAGAGCTAAATAAATTTATTGTTATTAGTCAAGACGCGCAGAATATTTTACGTCTAAAAATAATCCATGATGATTCTATACGTCTTTATTTGATATTTGAAGATTGTAAGGGCGATAGAGAGCACTCTATTCAAATTGACACTTATCTTACCGAATCAAGCCTGAAGTCAAACAAAAATAAAATTCGTTTAGGTGCTATTATTTATAAAAGTATTTTAGATTCTCTTTAGAGGTAACACATGATTATTATTCCCGCAAGACTTGCTAGTACTAGATTCCCGCGCAAGATACTTTGTGATATTGATGGTCTTCCGATGTTTGTAAGAAGTGCCCTTAATGCAAGGCAGGTTGATGATGTAGTTGTGGCGGTGGATTCTCAAGAAGCGTATGATATAGCGCAGAGATTTGGCATCAAGGCTGTTATTACATCGCAAGAGATTGCAAACGGTACTTTACGCGTGCTTGCTGCAAGTCGCCTCTTGGGATTGAAAGACGATGAGATAATCATTAATCTCCAAGCCGATGAGCCTTTCTTGGAAACTCATGTAATAGAAACGTTGCAGAAAAGCATGCAGCAAGCGCAATTTATGGGCACTTGCGCAAAATATATAGATAGCGTTACTGCCAATAATTCCAATATAGTGAAAGTTATTTTGAATCACAAAAGTGAAGCGATATATTTTTCGCGCTCATCAATTCCTTTTTGCCGCGATAGCCAGGATTCTGCACCAAAACAATTTTTAGGACATATTGGAATTTATGGTTATTTTAAGTCGAGTCTTGAGTGTTATGCTTCCCTCTGTGAGTGTGCGCTTGAGGATACTGAAAAGCTTGAGCAACTAAGGGCTATTTATTATCGAAAGCCGATTTTAGTGAGTATTGTAGAGAGTCAGAGCATTGGAGTGGATACACCAGAGGATTTGTATGCCTTAAAGCAGCGATTTGCATTGTAAGATATTTTAGAGTAAAGGGATTCTATGGAAATAGGCAAACAATTCTTAGAAGATTCGCAAAATACCCAACGTGATAGCTATACGCAAATGCTTTTATCTAGCAAGCAGGAATTACAACAATGTCAGAATCAGCATGGATTTTCTTCTTGTATGCAATGCCATAGTATATTTGAGTGTCAAGTGCGCACGCGTTATGTAAATGCTGTCTATGAGAGCATGAATCGAGGGCAAGTTGGGGATTTCGATTTTAACTAACATTACTCTTTGCGCGTTTATCCGAATCGCGTGTTATTGTTCTTTTTTGATTGTTTATGTAAGCTTGCTTGGTTGCGGATACAAACCAATGTCTTATTATGCCAATAAAGCACTTGGAAATAAAGTGTATGTAAAGTTGGAATTAAACCTTGAAAATACCGAAGAGTCTGTGCAAATAAAGGACATTGTTAATGAAGCAATAGCTTCCCGATTCCATTCGCAGTTATCGAGTTTAGAGGATTGCGATACGGTGCTTGAAGTGTATGTACAAAATATTCAAGACAATGTGATTGCAACCAATTCACAGGGATTTGCGACGTTTTATAGAATCTACATGAATATTCGATTCAGTTTCAATCGTGATGGCAAAAATTTCACTTTCACTAATCCCGGGTATTATGACTATGCAAGTTCACTACTTAATCCTATTGCTACTTATAATAATCGTTCGAGCGCGATTTTGGAGGCAAGCAAGCAAAGCATAGATAGATTTATTTCGCAGGTAGGATATAGTACCGTGTTTTAATGGTTGCGATTCTTTTGACTTGCTACTGCGGCAGTACTATTGCACCACTGATAGAATTGTTACCGCAAGGCATGAGATAAATATCTACTACAAAGAGCAATGTTTATTTTCTTGATAATCATTGAATCATTGCGCTGCTTAATACAACGCGATATGAAAAGTCTTAGAATATTTCGTGAAATACATATTGATGTTTCAATAAAGTCTGAAAGACGTTTTCTTTATGCTCTTTACCTTTAATTTCTAGGGCTATTTCCACGATAGCATCGCCGTATTCAAGCTTTGTACTAATGCGAGAATAGTTGATAAAAACAATATTTGCTCCTTGTTTTGTTAATAGCTCCGTGAGTTTTTGCAAGCTACCCGGTTTATCGATTAGAATCACTTGAAATTTCATTTTTCGACTACTTTTTAGCAATGCGCGTTCAATAATGACATTAAGCATGGTTATATCAATATTTCCTCCGCTAATGACTATACCTACCTTTTGTGTTGGTTCTATTTGTAATTTATTATGTAATAACGCAGCTACACCCGCAGCACCTGCCCCTTCAGCAACAAGTTTTTGAAATTCCAAAAGAAACAAAATAGCACTCGCAATTTCATCATCATCGACTTCAACGATACAATCGACACCTTGTAAAATATACTCAAAAACCGACTGATTGACATCTCGTACTGCAATACCATCTGCTATGGTTCTTACAGAATGCGAATTGCTGATCTTCTTTGTATCAAAGCTTGTTTTCATAGCATTAGCACCTTTGGCATTTACGCCAACAATTTTTGTTTGAGGGCTAAGTCTTTTATAGACGCTTGCAATACCGCTTATTAATCCGCCACCGCCAATTGGAACAATTAAAACGTCTAGTGGCTCTTCTTGTATCATTTCAAGCGCAATGCTTCCTTGTCCGGCAATTACTTCGCTATCTGCAAATGGATGAATAAAATGCAGATTCTGTTCTTTGGCAAGCGTTAAGGCATGACTATAAGCCTCATCATAATTATTTCCAACAAGGACTACTTCAGCACCCATTGCACGCGTACCCATAATTTTCAGTAAAGGTGTTGATTCGGGCATAACAATCACTGCTCTGGTTTGGAAATGTTGCGCGCTAAATGCTACTCCTTGTGCGTGGTTGCCCGCACTAGCGCAAATAACACCTTGTGAAAGGATTTGTGTCCCATTTTGAGAATCTGCTTCTTTGAGGGAAGCGATTTTATTAAATGCGCCACGTATTTTAAATGCACCTGTTGGTTGGAGATTCTCTTTTTTTAAATACACTTGCGCATTTGTAATTTTGCTTAATCTAGGAGCGTAGGCTAAAGGATGATTGGCGATTATGCCCTCTAATCTCGCTGCTGCTTTTCTGATGCTTTCTAAGGGAAGCAATTGCATAATAATTAACCTTTGTAATGGAATCTTCATTTTGATGGGAAATGCTATTTTACCATTAAAGGATTTTGCTCTAATCCAAAACTTGTTCGTTGTGCTATAATGTAGGAGAATTTTATATAATTATTATGTGGAGATTAAGGAGCAATAATGTTAAAAGTAGCGGTTTTAGGTGTTGGAGGTTATGGCGGTAGTGAAGTTTTAAGAATACTACACCAGCACCCTCACGTTACTATCAATCATTTTGGAGCTAATACACAAGCTGGAGTTTCAATTTCGCAGAGCTTTGGACAGTTTCTGGGAATTTTTGATAATACTATGCAAAAAAATGATTTGCTAGAAATTGCAGAGGATAATGATTGTATTGTTGCGGCTACACCACATGAGTTTTTAGCGAAAATCCTTACAAGTGAAGTTACAAACAACGTGGTAGTGATTGATTTGTCTGCAGATTTTCGCTTAAAGAATCCTGATAAATATCAGGAGTATTATCATTTTGTACATCCTAATCCAACGTTATTGCAAAGTGCTGTTTATGGCTTATGTGAACTCAATAAGGGGCATATTTATAATGCAAATCTTATTGCTAATCCTGGTTGTTATCCGACTTGTAGTACTTTTTGCATTTTGCCATTATTACAACGTGATATTATTCAACATTCTAGTATCATTATTGACGCAAAAAGTGGTGTTTCTGGTGCGGGTAGAAATGCGAAATTAGAAAATAATTTCTGCGAAGTGTATGAAAATATTAAGGCATACGGGTTGATAAAACATAGGCATATCGCGGAAATAGAACAAAACCTCTATCTGTTTTCTCAAGGTCTTGATGATATGAGCGTAACTTTTACACCGCATTTAGTGCCTATGAATCGAGGAATTTTGATTACTGCTTATGCCAACCTTGCTGAAAGATATAATGATATTACGCAGGCTGATATAGATTCTATTTATGAAGAATTTTGTGCTGATAAATATTTTGTACGTTATTTATCAGGAGTTGCTCCACAAACAAGATGGGTTAGAGGGAGTAATTTTGTAGATATTAGTGCGTGTTTAGATAAACGCAACAAAAGGGTTATTATGATGGGTGCGATTGATAATCTTGTAAAAGGGGCGGCAGGTTCGGCTATTCAGAATCTTAATATTCGTTTTGGTTTTCCAGAGAATACTGCTTTGGAGAGTATCGCGCTTTTTCCTTGAAACTTATCTATTTCTTTCTATTCATTTTGCGGGATACTAGTCAATTTATCTTTTGGAAAGAGCATTATAGCGCATGTTTTGTGCATGTGTTAAAGCCACTGCTAAGGCGTCACTTACATCAAGAGGTTGTATATCTACCGTAATTTTAAGTAATGTTTTTACCATATAAGCGACTTGTTTTTTATCGGCTTTACCATTACCTGTCAGAGATTTTTTGACTTGTAGCGGGGTATATTCGGCGAAATTCCCAATGTCTTGTAAGATTTTTAGACTAATTGCTCCACGAAATTGCGCTAGTTTAATTACGGTTTTTGGATTGTACGCATAAAAAATATCTTCCATAGCCACTTGATTAATCGTATATGATTTAAAAATAATATCAATGCCTTCAATAAACTCTACTATTTGGGATTGTAGGTTACGAGTTTGTATTTTAATAATACCTGCATCAACTAACGTAGGCCGAAGATTCTCGATTGCAATAATTCCGTAGCCGCAATTTCTACTTCCAGGATCGATTCCTAAAATATACATGTTTGCTCTTTATAAGTAATCTACTCCGTTTTCATTAGGTAAAGCCAGCGAGATATTTTTTGGAATAGCTTGGATAATTTTATCTAAAAAACATTGTTCCAAAAGTAAATCCCCACAAACAAAAACTCTGTCAATGCCATAATTGATTAGCATATCTCCCGCAAGCGTACCGACAAATTCCGCTAGGGATTCTATTACACCATAGCATAGTAGCTCATTTTCTACTCCCGCAAGATAGAAACTCATAACACTTCGTAGAATGCGGGGATAATCTAGCTCGATATTGTCATCTACCCTTATTAGTTTGTAATCAATGCGCGGTCCTCTGTCTCTTACGCATTTATTTGCGTATTCCATAACATGCGAATCAAGTTGAAGCATTTGCTGTATGAGCTGAAAAAGTTCCAAAAGATTGGAGCATTGTTTGTTGTTTTGAATGCTGTTGGATTCTTTGCTTTGTTGTGTCTTATTTGTGCGGTAATCTCCTTGTATGATTGTTTGCAAAAATGACGACTCCAATCCCCAATGTTGCGTTATTTCTTGATGTGTCTTAGCAAAGTTGTGTAAAAGTTTATCACCATTCTTATAATGAAAGAGTCTTTGTAGATGATCGCATAGTAGAGGTGAAAAATTAATATCTAAGATTTGTTGATATTTTTCTCCTTGTGAGTTTTCAATCCAAAAAGCACTTGGATTTTTGCGAGAGAGGCATACAACAAGACGTTTTGTAATGTTTGTGGTATTGAGTGAAGATAGGGGATTGATAGCTAGTAGTTCAAAAAGATTTTCCCCATATCTATTATGGGATAGGGAATAAGAACTATGGCTTGCTATTGTGTAGCAAACTTGTTTATTATCGCTTATTTTATAATTTTCTTTGTAGCTCAATAAAGGCTCTTTGGTGCTGTTATCTACAATAGTAAAGAATAGATAATCTATGTTATGGATTGTTTGTAGGGTATGTAATAGTAATAAGAGCAGATAATCATTAGGTAAGCTTGCAAATATTTTATCATCTGCTTGAGCATTAAAGGCTTGGGTAAAGACTTCTTTACAATGCGCAAGAACAAAGGGCTTTTCAATGCTTGCAAGAGCTTTCTTTTGTGAATCATGCAATCGCAAATAACTTATTGCGTTATATAAATCTGCAAAAATAATATGGGGGATAGCTTTACTTTGTGTTTTGTGTAAATGTATTGAGAGCATGTAACATACGTTATTGCATTGCAGGAGTAATTGTTTTTGCAGGAGTAATTCAGTTGTAAGACATTCTATAAGATATTTTTGCGAGGAAACATGATGGAAATCTTGGAGAGAATAGCGAGCGTTATAAGAATCTAGACTGCATTTGATAGGCGTGATAAAATTATTTATACAGCAGAAATTTGGATTTTGGTTATCAGTTATTTCCTCGAGCATTTTCACTGTAGGTATTGGTGGATTTATTCGTTGCATATCGGCGGGATTAAAAGATTCCCATTTATTCAATCGA
Source organism: Helicobacter aurati (assembly GCF_003364265.1). Lineage (GTDB taxonomy): Bacteria > Campylobacterota > Campylobacteria > Campylobacterales > Helicobacteraceae > Helicobacter_A > Helicobacter_A aurati. Next base: position 46,992 of record NZ_NXLW01000009.1, on the reverse strand, counting down.
ATTGTATGTAAATCTTGAGAATCTAACGGTTGTATTTTACTAAAAACAAAATGCAATGAAAGTGGCAAATGGCTAGAAAGCATATCAGAGAAAGCCAAGATTGTTTGTGGGTTTGCATATATGAGAATAGAGAATTTTTTAGAGTGATGCTGCGTGTTAATGTGGTGAGTTGGATGTGCAATATCGTACTGATATTGCAACAAAATAGAATCGTCTTTTTGCTCGTGGTTATCCGATAGTGATTGTATTGTGTTGCGTAGGAATGAGTATGTAAGATTTTTGAGCAGCATAATCATTGCTTGTGCGCTTAAAGATTCTGTGTAATAAAAAATAAAAATACAAGTAAGAGCTTTATCGTTGGATGCTTTATTAAGAGAATCTGTCTCTGCAGTAATAACTTCTTCTTTCAATGCAAAAAGCCTTTAGCTAAGGTAATGTGAATGTATCAGTGTTCTAAATAACGTTAAAAGCCTCTATAAGACTGATTGGCGATTTCTTGTAGTGGAATCGATTGTATTTTTTTTACAAGAAAACCAAGAGAGGCGATATAAGATATTGCTTCTTGTTCCATAGTAACTGCGCCTTCCAAAAGAGATTTGCTAAGATTAAAGGCAGTGTCTTCCCCGATAATTTCGGGAATAATTCCAATGATATGAACATTTGGCAAATCGCCCATAAGCTTAGTTAAATGTAATGTTTGTAGCATTTCTACCTCATGAGCACTACCAGCCCATGTTATGTAATTCGGCACTTTATCGAATCCAAAGCTATAAACTGTGCCAATTTCTGCGTTTACTACATTTACACAGTCCATAATTAGCACATGATCATACTCCACTATAAGAGGTATAAGCGTATTTGCAAGTGTGCCACCATCCACAAAATCGATTGTTTTATCAGTAGAAGTAAATTCATAATTGACTTTGAGAGAGTTGCATAAATGCACGCCAATGCCTTCATCGCCAAAAAGGATATTACCAATTCCAAGCACAAGCAGTTTCACGTTGTGTGGCTTTCGTTAATGAATTAGATTCGTCTGTTATCCACATAACGTATTCCACTTACCATTGCATCTGCCCCGCCGTTTGGATATCTGACGGAATTCCAGATGACTAGGTAAATATGCATGGGAATAAAGATAATAAAAACCCATGTAACGATATGATGGATAGCTCTTACATTTGCTAAGCCGCCACATACAACTTCGACCCAACCGAAACAAGAACCCATTATAAAACCTAAGCCATCATGATAGACATGGCTATATAATGATACACCTGTAAGACAAATCACTAATGTTAAGATTCCAAGTGCCAAATATGTGCAAAATTGCAGTGGGTTATAAGCACCTTTGATATGCGGATGGGCTGTTATAAATAAGTATGCGCCTATAGTTTTAATCCAGACTAATGGATTAAAAACTTGCCCAATAGAATATCTCTCAGGTCGGCTTGATTTCGCAAATAAAAAGAGATATACCCGAAATATCGAGGCACAAATCAATACAAAGCCAGCTATACAATGAAAAGCGCGACTATACGCTTGTAAGAAACTTATAGGTTCACTACTTGCATCAGGCTGCAAGAAAGGGTAGGCGATATAGAATCCGCTTGCAGTAAGAAAAATAATCATAAAGGCGCGTACCCAATGTAAGAATCTTGTAGCACCACCAAATTCTAAATGTTGCTCTAATTCTTTTTTAATAGCTTTATCTACCTCTGTTGAAAGCATTTGTGCTCCTTTAAATTATGATATAGCCCACAAGATTCTTGGATATTTGTTCAGTTAAGAATCTATAAGAATCTTGGGAATTAAATAATTGAAACGCAGTATTTGGGACTAAAATCTTGCAAATGCAGGTTCAACTTTGTATTCTCCGAGCTCATTGCCTTTTGTATCCATAACATGCACTGCACAAGCGATACAAGGATCGAATGAATGAATGTGCCGAATAATTTCTAAAGGCTGCGTAAGATTTGCTATTTTAGTACCAATAAGACTCATTTCATACGGTCCCTTTTGTCCTTTAGAATCTCGTGGTCCAGCATTCCAAGTAGAAGGAACGACAGCTTGATAATTTGATACTTTACCTCCAGAAATTCTAACCCAGTGGCTAAGCATACCTCTAGGTACATTACCAATATAGTAACCTTTGTAGTCTTTATTGTTATCAATAACATAAGGAGCACAAGTTGTTGTGTCTGTTTTAAGGTTTTTGACTAATTCATCAAAGGCTTTTAGCCCATATTCCGCTAACACTTTTGCTTCTAATCCTCTTGCGGCAGTTCTTCCTAATGTACTAAACAAATGTTCGGTACTTAGCCCAGTTCGTTTGAGAAATGCTTCTGCCGCTTCTTGTATATGCGGATTCTTTTTAGCAAGTCCTACCACTATGGAGGCTAATGGTCCTACCTCCATAGGTTTTCCATCATATCGAGGAGATTTTATCCACGAATATTTAGAATCTGTTTTGAGAAGCTTAGTTTTTTCGTCTTTGCCACTTGGTCCAATACTCATTCCGTCTTGCATACCGATATAATCAGGCGTTGTTTGCCCGTCATAAGGATGTAGTGCATCTGTTGGCTTGATTTCTTTCCCATCGCTATGCTTACCTTCGTATTTATACCACGAGTGTGTTACTTCTTCTGCTATTAAATCAAGATTGACTTCTTGAGGGTTATTAATGTTACCATCAAGTACATAACCACTATCAAGTAAGTATTCATTGTAGCCTACCTGCATTTCTTGGAAGCTTAAGAAATTTTTGAGGTTACAACCAGCTATGACACTCGGCTCTTTAGAGTATTCCATACCTGCCATGATTAAGTCTGGGTAGTATGCCCTATTCACAAAATCTGCCACTGTTTCAAATTTGAATTTATATTCAGCAAGTCTAGTTGGGTCTAAAATATCCATAATAGAGGTAATACCGCCAACTGTTAAGCTTTGTGGATGGGGCTGTTTTGCTCCAAAGATAGCCATCATTTTTGCTGCCTCTCTTTGAATTTCAAGAAGTTTAAGATAATGCGAAAGAACTATGAGGTTTTGTTCAGGAGTGAAGCGGTAAGTGCTATGCCCCCAATAACCATTTGCAAATGGTCCGAGTGAACCTTTCCCTGCAAAGTCTTTTACTCGTTGTTGCACTAATTTAAGTTCGTTTTCTCCAGCGGCAAGCGGTGTATCTGTATAGTCAAAAGCAAGTTTGGCTGCTTTTGCTGGATTGGCACTCAATGCGCTTATAATATCGCACCAATCAAGCCCGTGTAGAGTATAAAAATGTACAATATGATCATGAAAAAACAAAGCGAGATTCATGAGCGTTCGCACTAATTTTGCATTATAGGGAATCTCAATACCAAGTGCATTTTCAACGGCAGTAATGCCAGCTTTATAATGCGAGTAAGTGCATACACCGCAGATTCTACCCGCAATAAATCCAGCATCCCGCGGGTCCCTTCCTTTGATGATGGTTTCTAATCCTCTCCATAAGGTTGAGCTAGAAAATGCGTCAGTGATTACGTTATTATCATCAACGACAACTTCAATTCGTAAATGCCCCTCAATGCGCGTAATGGGGTCTACAACAATTCTTTTTGACATTTTGCTTCCTTGATAAAAGTGTAATATTTTGTATAGTAATAGATTTCAAGAATCACTTGGGTTTTATTGCGCCAGAAACTATTGCATGCGCCGCTATACCAATAGCAGTAGCACCCAACAACACAACACCAACCGTATCAGCAGTTTTGTCTGCCCCAGCACCTCGAAAAGCAGTTTGATACCGATTGCCTAAAGGTACTTCAAAAGGGCTCATGGTATCCCAGAATTTAGGCTCACTACAACCAATACATCCATGCCCAGCTCCGATAGGCCAGCTTGTATGTGAGTTGAAACGTAATTTAGAACAATTATTGAATGTATAGGGACCTTTACAGCCTACTTTATAGAGACAATAGCCATTTTTTGCGTGTTCGTCGCCGAAATGTTGCACAAATTCTCCAGCATCAAAATGCCCTCTTCTTTCGCATAAATCGTGAATCCTATGCCCATAAGCCCATTTTGGTCGATTGAAAGCGTCAACTGCAGGCAATTCTTTAAATAGAATATGATGTATTAGCGCACCAACAATATTTTTTTCGCTTGGCGGGCAGCCCGGGACATTAATCACTCTTTTATTGATAATTTCTGTTAATGGTTGAGCGTTTGTAGGATTGGGAGCTGCGGCTTGTACTCCGCCAAAACTAGAACAAGTACCAATTGCAAAAATAGCCGCAGCATGTTCCGCGACATGCCTACACTCTTCTGCCCCTGTTCTAGCACCAGCACCTATGGTAAGGAAGTATTCGCTTCCTTTTGGAATGCCCCCTTCAACCATCATAATATATCTTCCGCTATAAGTTTTTACTGCATCTTCTAGACTTTTTTCTGCTTGGTAGCCAGAAGCAGCCATGATAGTTTCATGATATTCCATGCTCACATAGTCAAAAATAATAGAATCTATGCCCGGGTCCTCTGTACGGAGCAAGCTTTCACTGCAACCCGTACATTCTGCCATGTGCAACCATATAATAGGTACTCTATCCGCAAGTTCAGCGGCTTTCATTGTGAGTGGGGCAAACGAAGCAGGTAATCCAAGTGAAGTTGTGATAACTGCTGCCCATTTCATAAAATCACGTCTTTGTATTCCCTTTTTTTGTAGAACATCTTTCAACTCTTCTTTAGCATTGCCTTTACGTAAAGAAGGTAATTTTGCCAGAGTATCTAATCTTGTTTTAATTTTGCGGAATAACCCCTTTTTTGTGGTGAATTCAAGATTATCGCCTAGCGGATTTTGACTGTAATCCAATGTTATTTTGTGTTGTGTTAAAGGAGGATGAGTGTTCGTGATAGATTGTAATTTTGACGTTGTCTTTTCCATTACCTGTCCTTAAAGTTTACATATTCTTAATTTTACTATAAAAATGCACGTTTGCTTTGTAGGTCAACATGTTTCTTTTTTAATTTTATTAAATGTAACTTATAGTAATATTTTTGTTTTATAGAGAAAGAATAGATGTAGAATTTTAGAATTATTACTCTTATTTATGTAAGAAAATATTCCTGTATTTCTACGATTTTATTAGCTATTTAAGAGTTTATATACTACAATAGTGATAATGTAATTTTAATATAAAAGGTACGTTTATGAAAAAATTGCTCATGTTCATTTTGTTGTGCCCAAGTTTTTTGTTTGCTGCAGTCAATATTAATACAGCGAATCAACAGGAGCTTATGGCACTTAGCGGGATTGGAGAAGCCAAAGCAAAAGCAATTATTGCTTATCGCACAAAAACTCGTTTTAAGAAAATCGAGGACATTATGCAAGTAAGTGGTATCGGGCAAGCAATCTTTGATAAGATAAAGAATGATATTACTGTGAGTAACATTCCACAAAATAAACCTCAACCTAAGAAGTAGGTTGCAAGAGAAATCAAGGAATATTTTTGTTTCTTAATGTGCAACAATTAGAGGAATACATAGATTCACAAAAAACATATTTGTTGCTTTCTATGCGAGATATTGCACAAACCTTTAATCTTTCAAGCCGACACCTTTATAAGGATTTTTGTGGAATCTTTTATTCTGGGAATCTTCATCTTTTAAAGAAGCCCAAGATAGCCATTATTGGAACAAGAACTCCTAATCAATACTCTAAGCAATATACGGCGATTCTATCGGCACAGTTGTCGCAGAGCGGCTTTGTTATCGTCAGCGGCGGTGCGATTGGTATCGATACGATAGCACATCTTAATAGTGAATCAAATAGCATTTTAGTTTCCCCTGTAGGACTTCATCAAGTCTATCCTCGACAAAATAAAGCTCTTTTCAAGCAGATTCAAACGTATGGATTGTTATTAAGTGAATATCCAGATAATGCGTCGCCACGTGCCTATCATTTCTTAGAACGTAATCGCATTATTGTTGCATTAAGTGATATTGTGATTATCCCGCAGGCTGATTTGCAGAGTGGTTCTAGCTCTTCTGCTAGGCTTTGCAAAGCACTGCAAAAGCCGCTTTTTGTCTTGCCGCAAAGAATCAATGAAAGCTTAGGAACACAAGAGTTACTTAATCAAGGAGATGCTAAGGCTATTTACAATATAGAATCTTTTGTTAGCACTCTATCCAAGACATGGAATCTCACTCCTCAACAAAAAGAACAAGATGGACTTTTAGACTTTGCAAGCAATAACGGGTTATTTGTAGAAGCGTTGCAAAAATTTGGCAATCAAGTTTTAGAATATGAATTACAAGGTAAGATTAGACGCAATGGCTTGTATATAGAATTGTGTTAGCATAATCAGAAGATTCTATTGTTTAAAATATTGCATTTAAAGCTTAGAATCTGCAACTATTATTGTATAGCAAACGCTCTTTTACCATAGTAATTTTGCTCCAATTGTCAAGAGGTGAAGTTGCCCGAATCCATCGCGTGAAACAATGAAGCTCTTTCTATTGTCCTTTAGTGCAAGTGAGTAAGCTATACCTATATCCAATTTGTCGTCGAATAATTTTTTCCTATATCCTAGCCCAAACATATAAGCATTGGCATCGGGGATTCCAAATTGCCCTTGTGGTGCAGGTGTTTCGTCATAGGCAAGGCTACCCATAACCTTATAGCTTTTGCCAAAATATGTATAGCCTAAACGATACGCATTAGAATCTTTCCAGCCGTTCCCATAGGCGACGGCTGAATAATCAGCTCCTGCTAGCATTTCTTCGGGATTAATTTGACCAAGTGCCGTTTGACTCCCTGTTAAATTGCTTTTATCAAATATTTGATTAGCATAGGTAAATTCAAAGATTTGCGCACTTCCCCAGAATGTCCTCTCATACACAAACTCTACCCTTTGCCTACCAAAGTCTTTAGCGATTGCGACATTAAGAATAGGAGGTACATCTGCCCCAAGCGTCAAGTGTGCGTCCATTCCGATATAGCCTTCAACCAATGTAATCCCCTTCCCTTGAAAAACATAAGATTTAGCAGAAAGCTTCCCATTCATATCTAAATGTACATTGGAGCGATACGTTACAGCAATAGAGAGGTCTTTGATACTGTTATAAGCTTCAGAATCAAAAAGCGCGAAAGGCTTGATTGTTGCTGCGAGATTATAGCCAAATCCCCATGCGGACGCATCGGAGGTTTGCTCGACTTTGGTAGTGCCGTAACTTAAAACTGAACCCAATACACCAAGAGACACGGTTTGTCGAAAAGGCACATACAACGTATTATTAAATTCCCCAAAGGTATAGATTGCGCGAAACCCTCCGCCAATGGCTAGGAAATCTCTCCATGCAACAGAAACGACCGGATTAAATTCAAGCATCGCTATGCTTACATCTCTTAAGAATCCTCCCCCTTCTCCATCCCATTGCATGGATAATCCAGATGGCGTAGTAAATGAGATTCCATAATTTGCACGAAGATTGGGTGAGAGCTTAAAAGAACGTGATTTAAAGAAAAACTTAGGGACGGGCTGAAATGTCGCCCTTGCATGACCGCTTACTGTGGCATTACCACAAACGTTATTGGGGTTGGGTTGTGCGCCAGTAGTTTGTTGTGATTTTCCATTGACGCCACAATAATGACCTGCGGCTAAAGCACCTGTTATGCCACTACCCTCCACATTAATCCCCTTATCTCTATTTTCCGTGTCGAATGTGAATGGTGCAATAAAGATCAGTGTCCCGTTAATCTCAAATTCATAGTTTTCATTGTCTTGCCCAAGACTCATATTTGCGGGATTATAATAGGTAGAATCTGCCCCATAAGCTCCAGCAATGAAAGCAGAGTTGAGTGCTGTACCGTTGAGGCTTTGTTCAGTTAAACGAAATCCAGATGAGAATCCTGACTGATTAGTCAGCAAAAACAACATAACAATGCAGATAGGAAATACGCGCAAAAAGGCAATAGTGCTTTTGTGTTTAGAAATTATTCTATTTGTTTTCAAAGTTACTCCTTAATTTCGTTTTGCAATGCCTCGTTCTCAATAATTTCATAATGACTAGTCTATGTTTAGCTATTGATGAATACATTGAATAAATATTTGCAAGTGCAAATATTTATCATATAAACGATTGCCTGTAAAATGTGAGAGTGATATTATCATAACTTTTTGTATAAATGACTATTCTATGACATTTTCATTATGTTACTAAATTACACTTTTTAAAGGATAAGCAGGAACAAATACAAAAGCGCATAAGAAGCAATTATAGGATTTTGCTATGATAGATTCTAAAAAAGGAGCGAACAATGCAAAATACCTTACAAGAAGTCGTAATAGTCGCCGCTAAAAGAACACCAATAGGTTCTTTTTTGGGAAGTTTAAAAAATAGCAAAGCGTTGGATTTAGCTACAACGATTAGCCAGACTATTATCAAAGAATTACAGCTTGATGCTACGTTGATTGACAGCCTTATTTTAGGGCAGGTATTACAAAGCGGGCAAGGACAGAATCTTGCGAGACAAGTTGCAATAAAGTCTCAAATGTCCACACAATCTTATGCTTTTACTATTAATCACGTGTGTGGTTCGGGATTAAAAGCGGTAGAGTTAGCATATCAAAGTATCGCTTTTGGTGCTAGTCATATTGCCTTAGCAGGTGGCGTAGAAAATATGTCTTTAGCACCTTTTGCTTTGCAGAAGATTAGAGAAGGGTATCGAATGGGTAATCAGACTTGTATTGACACCATGATACACGATGGATTATGGTGCGCGATTGAAGATTATCACATGGGAATAACAGCGGAAAATGTTGCTAAGCGATATCAAATCAGCAGAGAAGAACAAGATAGATTTTCGCTAGATTCACAAATAAAAGCAAGCAAGGCAATTAATGAGGGGAGATTCAAAGAGGAAATCGTTCCTTTAAGCATTAAAGAGAAAAAGGGGCAAAGAATCTTTGCGATTGATGAATTTGTAAAGTCGGATACAACTTTAGAATCTTTAGCAAAGCTCAAGCCAGCTTTTGACAAAGATGGCACTGTAACTGCGGGAAATTCTTCGGGCGTTAATGACGGAGCCGCAATGCTTTTATTGATGAGTAAAAGCAAGGCAAAAGAATTATCGCTTCCTATTTTGGCGACATTAAAGGCTTTTGGTAGTGTCGGAGTAGAGCCGAGCGTTATGGGTATCGGTGCCGCATTCGCAGCAAAAAAGGTACTACAAAAAGCACAACTAGAGATAAAAGATATAGATTTAATAGAGGCTAATGAAGCCTTTGCTTCACAGAGTATCGCTACCCTTAGAGAATTGCAGCTTGAGAGAGATTCTGATAGAGTGAATATCTATGGTGGGGCTATTGCCCTTGGGCATCCTATTGGAGCAAGTGGCGCGAGAATCCTTACTACACTCGTGCATGCCCTAAGACGCAAAAAACAATCTTTGGGATTAGCGACACTCTGTATAGGCGGCGGTCAAGGTATAAGTGCGATTGTTGAAATAGAAGAATAGTTAGAAGGAAACTTAATGAATAAAATTGTTGAATGTTTAGAAGGCGCATTAAAAGACGTCTTTGATGGTGCGACATTGCTTGTAGGTGGATTTGGTCTATGCGGTATTCCAGAGCACTGTATCGAAGTGATTAGACAAAAGGGCGTAAAGAATCTTACTATTGTTAGCAATAATTGTGGGATTGATGATTGCGGGCTTGGAATCTTGTTACAGAATAGACAGATTAAGAAAATTATTGCTTCGTATGTAGGAGAGAATAAACTCTTTGAGCAACAGTTTATTAGTGGTGAATTGGAAGTTGTGCTCACGCCACAAGGCACATTAGCCGAACAGCTTAGGGCTGGCGGTGCTGGTATTGCTGGATTCTATACACCAACAGGTATTGGCACAGCAGTAGCCGAAGGCAAGGAGATTAAGACATTTAATGGCAAAGAATATCTTTTAGAGAGAGCGATTACAGGGGATTTTGGGTTGATCAAAGCGCAAAAGGCAGATAAACATGGCAATCTAGTTTTTAACAAAACAGCGAGAAATTTTAATCCATTATGCGCTATGGCAGCAAATGTTAGCGTTGTCGAGGTTGAAGAAATTGTAGAGGAAATAGACCCAGATTCTATTCATTTGCCGGGGATTTACGTGGATTTTGTCTATTTGGGCAAACAATATGAAAAACGTATTGAAAAAATCATTACAAGAGAGGAATAATATGTCAAAAGAAGTTATTGTCAAGCGGGCGACGCAAGAAGTGAAAAACGGAATGTATATTAATCTAGGTATAGGGATCCCCACACTTATCGCTGATGAGATAGATAAGTTAGGCTTAGATGTGTTCTTACATTCCGAAAATGGATTATTAGGCATTGGGGCTTATCCTACGAAAGACGAAGTGGATGCGGATTTAATTAATGCGGGCAAGGAAACAGTAACAGCGGTACAGGGTGCTAGCTTCTTTGATAGCGCAGAATCCTTTGCTATGATTAGAGGCGGACATATTGATTTGGCTATTTTAGGTGGTATGGAAGTTTCGCAATATGGCGATCTGGCAAACTATATGATACCTAAAAAGTTGGTTAAGGGTATGGGCGGTGCTATGGACTTAGTCAATGGTGCAAAAAAGATTGTTGTTGTTATGGAACATGTTAACAAGAAAGGCGAAAGTAAAGTAAAAAAAATCTGCGATCTACCACTCACAGGCAAAAATGTCGTGAATCGCTTAATAACCGACATGGGAGTTTTTGACTTTAAGGATGGAGTAATGCAGCTTATTGAATTGCAGCCTAATGTAACTCTTGAAGAGATTCAGGCAAAAACACAAGCTGAATTTACCGTTTGTCTTTAGCAATTTGTCTCACAGCCTTTTTCGTTGAATGGATTTGATTCTAAATTTTAGAATGTGAAAAGAATGTAGGGAATGTAAGATTTTACAGAATGGATTTTTATTCTAAGAGTGCAAATTTTGCGATAAGTCTTTTGACCTGTGAAGTTATGCAACGTTTTCTAAGTCATATGGCTTCTTTTTATTTAAGAAGATCGCAGAAGATTGTAATAGGTTGCAATATCACTCTCAAGAAGTCCAATGCAGTATTGATGCAAGGAGATTCTGTTTAGCTACGTTAAGTTTTTTAGTTCTTCAAAGAGAATATGACATGGAATTTCTTTTTTCTCCAAGCCGTCACGTTTGATAATTTCTATCATATTTTCTTCAAGTTTTTTACCTATAATAAGAGCATAGGCGAAGCCTATAAGCTCAAAGTCTTTAATCTTTGCTCCAAATCGTAGATCTCTATCATCAAGTATTACTTCAATGCCAAATTTTAGACAATATTTATAAATTTCCTCTGCTTTATGAACTTCTGTTTGATTCTTCATATTCGAGATAATAATAACAAATTGGAAAGGAGCGACATTCCCCCAAACGCAGCCAAATGTATCGCTTTTTTGCTCTAGGATTGCAGATAATAAACGCGTAACACCAATACCATAACAACCCATAATAAAAGGACTAGATTTTCCTTGTGAATCTAAAAAGTTGGCTTGCAATGGCAGAGAATATTTTGTGCCGAGTTTAAAAATATGCCCTACTTCAATGCCTTTTGTATAATAGAGTGTGCCGCCGCATTTTATACATGAGTCTCCCTCTTGTACTGCAACTAAGTCGTAATAAAATACTTCCTCAAATTCTGCGAGGTTTACACCCACATAATGAAATTCATGCTCATTTGCGCCGCATATTAAATCTTCACCATCGCGTAATTCGCAATCAAAGATAATAAAACGCGATTGCGTGACATTGCGTAAATGTATGGGACCAATAGAGCCCACAGGAAGATTATAGTTACGTAAAAAGTCATTGTCTGCCTCTTTTATATCGATAACATTGGAATCTATGGCTTTTAATGCGTTTAGAGCTTTTGTAGATTCTAATTTGTCTTTGCCGCGCATAAAAAATATGGCAATTTCTTCTCTTTCTTGTAGAAGAACTTTTTGTACCACTGCTTTTATAAGATAAAAGGGATTAACTTTAAAAAATTGGCTTAAATCGTCTATGGTCTTTACCCCTGGTGTATGAAATTTATGATAAGGGGTTGTTGCTCGAGGAGCAATATCATCACAAGTCTTTACCATTCTTTTGGCGGCTTCGATATTGGAAGTATAGGCGCATTCCTTGCATGCTACAATCGTGTCTTCACCGCATTCTGCTAATGCCATAAATTCTCGGCTACCGCTACCGCCAATAGCCCCAGAATCAGCCTCTACAACGCGAAAATCAAGCCCTAATCTTGTAAAGATATTGTTATAAGTAGCATACATATTCATAAATTCTTCATCTAAGGAATCTGAATCGGCATGAAAGCTGTAAGCATCTTTCATTACAAATTCTCTTGCGCGGAGCAAGCCAAATCGCGGTCTGGCTTCGTCGCGGAATTTTAAATGAATTTGATAGAGATTAAGAGGCAATTGTTTATAGCTCTTAATATAACTCTTTGCGATTTCACTTGCACATTCTTCGTGTGTTGGTCCTAATACAAATTCTGCATTTTTTCTATCTTTAAAGATAGCTAACTCACTGTACTGTGCGTATCTGCCGCTTTTTTCCCAAAGGGTAGCTGGCGTAAGGAAGCCCATTGTAACCTCGTTTGCTCCTGCTTTATTCATTTCTTCTCTTATGATTTGTTTAATTTTCTTAAGCACGATGTTACCTAGCGGCAAGAAATTATAAATTCCACTTCCGATTTGATGAATGAATCCGGCACGTAATAAATAAACATGACTCTTTAGCACAGCATCTTTAGGGGTTTCTTTTATTGTGGGGGTGAAAAGTTTTGAGAATCGCATAATATCCCTTTAAGTTCCATTCTTAAGTATTAATAATTACTTCGCATTATAACTAAATTGTAAATTGCTAATGTAGTTCTTTCTTGCGTTGACATTGGGGGCATGCCATTAGCCTGTATGATTCCTCCGTTAGCAAGGATTCATAAAAATTTTAATGAAATTTTTAGTAAAATTAATCTCTGTATTTAGATTCTTATAATTTCACACAAGGAGCAATAATGAAGTTAAAACCACAACATGCTCAATTTCTCGCCAATCATGTTGTGCTGGACTTAAGCCAATCTCACAGCATACAAATAACTGCTACTCTAGCGAATCTCAACCGACTAGCGACTGATATTATTAGAGAAGACATACAACAAGAAGCGAATATTGAAAAGAAAGCGCGCGATATATTAGAGCAATACCAAGAGGAAATTGAAGAAGACGAAGTGAATGAAAAACAACTTTTTATGATGGTGAAAAAGCAAATTGCAAAAGAAGAGGGTTTTTTACTTTCATATAATGAGCGATACAGTCAATTGGCACATAGAATCCTTGATGAGTTTATAGAAGAAAAGTATATTGTTTGCAAAGTGCCTGAAAATACTGTCAAAAATATCATGCTTCAATCAATGCAAAATTACATGAAGTTTCAAGAAGATGCTTATGATGCCGTTATTGCTAAACTTAAGAATTACAAGAAAAAGCTTATTGCAGGAAGTGATGAGTATGAATTAGTCTTTGCAAAACTCTATGAAGAAGAATTGAGCAAAAGAGGCTAATATGGGGTTGCAAGATATTTTTTTGTATTTTGAAAATCATCTTTTTATTAAAGCAAAATGCTTTGGATATTTAAACACCGCAGCTGACTATATCGTTGGAGAGGCAGTTTTTAATACTTCTATGACGGGCTACCAAGAAATTATTACAGACCCAAGCTATGCAGGACAATTTATTGTCTTTTGTATGCCAGAGATTGGTATTGTAGGATGCAACGAGAAGGATATGGAATCAAAGCAGACGTTTGCTAGAGGCATTATTATTCGCAATCTTAATCAGATGAAATCTAATTTTCGCGCGGAGAAAAATTTGCTTGCATTTTGTCAAGAACATAATTTAATGGGAATCTGCGATATTGATACGCGAGGACTTGTTAGAATGCTACGTGATAATGGCACAATGATGATGATAGCTTCTTGTGTTTTGCAAGATAGCGAATCGCTTAGGATTGCATTAGAAAAGGAAAAAAACATACGTGAAGTTAATCTTGTCCAAGAAGTAAGCACAAAGCACACGTATATTCATAAGGATTCTTTGTTTGATTTTCAGAGCTTTGCCTACCGTTCAATAGATGCTTTGCAACAGGAATGTGAATATCAAGAGTCAAATCAGATTCTTGATACTTCGAGCGATTCATCGATGCAGCCTACAATAAGCAATACAGCTACAAAGCAAGCATATAAAAAGATTGTTGCTATTGACTTTGGTATAAAACGAAATATCCTCAATGAGTTAAGTGCCGTTGGTTTGCTAGTGGAGGTTATCCCCTATGATTTCAATGCAGAGGATTTAGTCAGAAGATACAAACAAAAAGAGATCGGAGGAATATTCCTTAGCAATGGACCAGGGGATCCGCAATTCTTACAGAATGAAATTAATAAAATTAAGATTCTTATTCAGGCAAAAATTCCTATGTTTGGAATCTGTTTGGGACATCAGTTGCTAAGCAATGCTTTTGGGCATCCTACTTATAAGCTAAAATTTGGGCAACATGGAGGCAATCATCCCGTAAGGAATATTCAAAGTAATGTTTTAGAAATTACGGCACAAAATCACAATTACAATGTACCAGAATCAATTTCCGAAATTGCATTAATTACACACCGCAATATCTTTGATAACACTATTGAAGGTGTTCGCTATAAAGATTACCCTATTTTTTCAGTGCAACATCATCCTGAATCAAGTCCAGGACCAAGAGAAGCCAGCAAGCTATTCAGAGAGTTTGCTAACATTGTAGATTCTACGACAGAGACAAGTAGAGATTCTAAAGGATTGTTTGAGGATGGCAACTAAAATATCTAGCCGTACATTTCATACAGAATCTATGATTGATACAAAGATTCTGTATAGCAGTATTATTATGATTCTTTGCATAATTTTCTTATCTGTTGCTTCGGGGTTTACTGATGTTTCTTTGCGAGTGCAGGAGATTATGGACAAAGCCAATGCAAGCGGATTGCGGGCATTGCCTAATCAAAGTAAGTTGCTTGCTATGCAAAAAGATATGTTAAACACGGCAAAGATGACAAAAGAGCAAATTGAATTAGGCAAGATTCTCTACTTTGATCCTCGTCTTAGTGGCAATAAGCAGTATTCTTGTAATTCTTGCCATAATATTTCTTTGTTTGGAACAAATGCTCGTGTCGCACAAGATAATCCTCAACACTTACTAACGCCCACGATATTTAACGTGATGTTTAACGATTCTCTTTATTATCAAGGCAGCATTAACAAGATAGATAGGGCTGATAAAAATACAACAAATTTCACTCCAAATAATATTGTTGCAAGAGCCGTTTTACGTGCTTTAACCGCAGAGAATGAAATGCGGGGTAATATCAATAAAATTCTTACAGACATTACAAAGTCAGAAGAATATATGTCTTATTTTAGACGTGCTTATGGAACGAAAGTTAAGGTTACTCCCGAACTTATTGCAGAGAGCCTTGCAAGTTTCGTTATGACTCTCAATACGTTTAGTCGCTACGATGATTTTTTGGCTGGGAACATTAAGGCACTAAGCTTAGAAGAATCAGAAGGGCTGAATATTTTTATTGAACGCGGATGCGTGGCTTGTCATAACGGCATAAACTTAGGCGGTAGCATGCAGCCCTTTGGAATCATGCGCGAATATAGATTCAAGTCATTAGGAAATTTGCCACTTGATTCTAATAACATGCTAAAAGTTCCCACTTTACGTAATGTTACGATAACACCACCGTATTTTCATAATGGTGCTTTTGCAAAATTAGAAGACGCGATTAGGGAAATGGGACAAATACAGATTGGAGTTAATTTATCCAATAAAGATATAAACAAAATCATTGCTTTTCTGCATTCTTTACGTGGAAATTTGGACCCTATTGAATTGCCAATATTGCCATTCATTGCTGATGATTAAATTGATAAAGATTCTAAAATCCAAACACTATAACTTATAGAGGTTAATAGAAATATTTAACCAAAATACACAAAAGTATTATAGAATATAAGTTTGTCAAAACTCACATGTTAATCCTTTATTGGTTGCTTTTGTAAAATTTTGTAAAACAAAGGTGAAGGAACATGGCGGCAAAACCAATTACATATCAATAAGGAGCAATTTATGGTTAGTATGAAAGACCTTTTAGAATGCGGTGTTCATTTTGGGCATCAAACAAGACGTTGGAATCCAAAGATGAAAAAATTTATTTTTGGTGTTCGTAAAAATATTCACATTATCGATTTACAAAAGACATTGCGTTATTTTCGTTATACCTATAATGTTGTTAGAGACGCGGCAAGTGAAGGCAAGGTTATTATGTTTGTCGGAACAAAAAAACAAGCGAGCGATACTCTAAAGGAATTTGCAGAGAAAGTTAATGCGCCCTATGTTAATTATCGTTGGCTAGGTGGAATGTTGACAAACTTTAGTACTATCAAGAAATCTGTGCGCAAACTCGAAGTTATAGAAGAAATGGAATCTAGCGGACAAATGGAACTTTTGACAAAGAAAGAAAAGCTTATGTTATTGCGCAAAAAAGAAAAATTAAATAAATATTTAGGAGGGATACGTTATCTCAAAAAAGCCCCCGACATGCTTTTCGTTATTGATACACTTAAAGAGAAAATTGCAGTGGGTGAGGCAAGGAGACTAGGAATCCCTATTGTTGCCCCTCTTGATACGAATTGCGACCCTGACTTGATTGATTATCCTATACCAGGGAATGATGATGCAATACGTTCTATTCAACTCTTTTGCAAAGAGATCAGTGAAGCTATTGTAGAAGGTAGAGAAATGAATGACGTTGAAAATAATGCGAATGCAGATAGCGAGAATCCGACTCCGACTGATAAAGAGAAACAAGAAGTTATTAATGAGCTACAACAAGACGCATTGCCAGAAGAGTTTAAAGTAGATTCTATAAGCGACAAATAAAGGAGCAATAATATGAAAGACGAAACTAAAGAGGCGTTAGAAAATGTAAAACAAGCTGTAAGCGCGTTAGGGGCACAGCTTAAAGAAGAAGCAAAAGACTTATCAAAGGAAGTAAGCACAAAAACACAAGAAATCTCTGCAAAACTTGTAAAACAGCTTAGGGATAGGACTGATGCAGGAATCATGGAGTGTAAGAATGCACTCAAAGAATGCGCAGGAAATATTGAAGAAGCTATTGATTATTTACGTAAAAAAGGCTTAAGCAAAGCCGCAAAGAAAGCAGATAGAATTGCAGCAGAGGGCGTAATAGGACTACAAGTTGCCGACGATGGTAGCAAAGCAACTTTAGTAGAAGTAAATTCCGAGACAGACTTTGTTGCCAAAAACGAAGCCTTTCAAGAGCTTGTTGAGAATGTTCTTGAATTGGCTTTTAAACGTGTGCTTAATGATACAGAAAGTCTTATGCAGCTTACTATTCAGAATCAAATATTTGAGGAATACCTCAAACAAAAAATTGCTATCATTGGTGAAAATATCGTTATTAGACGCGCAAATACAATAGTATGCAAACCAAATCAGATTGTTGGCGGGTATCTCCATCATAATAAAAAAATAGGTGCTATGGTGCTTCTTGAATGCGGGAATGCAGAAAGCACGGCAAAGCTTAGAGATTTGGCGAAGTTCCTTGGCATGCAAGCCGCATCGATGAGGCCTAAAGTAATAAGCTATAAAGATATGAGCAGTGAGTTTATTGTCAAAGAAAAAATAGCGATAATTGCCGAACTAGAAAGGCAAAATGAAGAATTGCAAAGATTAGGAAAACCGTTAAATCGTATTCCAGAATATGTGAGCCGCATAGAGTTAGACGAAAATGTGCTAAATGCGAAAAAAGATTCACTATGTCTGCAACTCAAGCAAAGCGGTAAGCCCGAAACAATATGGGATAAGATTTTGCCCGGTCAAATTGAGAGATTTATCCTTGATAATACGTTGTTAGACCAAAGATTAACATTATTAGCACAACCTTATATTCTTGATGATAAAAAAACAGTAGAGCAAGTTATCCTTGAAAAAAGTAAGGAGATTGGTAATAGCATAACAGTCGTGAGTTTTATCAATTTTGAGCTTGGTGAAGGCATTGAGAAAAAGGTTGATAATTTTGCCGCAGAAGTTGCTGCACAAATGCACTGACGCACGGTTTTATCAAGGTTAGTGATGATATTTTGTGTAAGCATGATTCTATAATGCTTTTTTATTGCCAGAACCGTTATAAGAGTAGCCATCGTTTAGGACTATTCCTTGTCCGCAAATTATATTTACAAAAGAAATATGCAATTAATTGTTAGATTTGATAATAAATGTCAAGGTTTCTTCTTTAAAGAAGAAACCTTGATTGCAAAATATTGTTAGTAGAGGTGTATATGTTAGTGCTTTTGCAAACAACGTCCAATAAGAAAAAAGAGCTCTGCCGCATAGCAACTATTCTCTTGAAAAGAAAGCTTATTGCGTGTGCACAAATATATAAGACTAAGACCAAGTATATGTGGCTAGATAAAATGATTGACGAGAAAGAGTTTGTATTGGTTTGTAAAACAGATTCTAAGAATCTCAAGAAAATTTACAAAACTATTCGCAACAAGCATAGCTACGATATTCCTGAATTTATTACAACAAAAATATCGCATATAAGCAAATCTTATAAAAAATGGTTATTACAGACATGCAAAAACTCTTAAGACGTTAATAGTTTGATTTGTCTTAATTGCTTGTTTATTTGCTTTTATGTAGATTTTTAATAAAAATTTTCTTTCATTAACAAAAGTTTTTATGTCAATAATATATCAACTAATTTTCAAATATTTTTTAGGTTATAATTTAGTAATCTATACCTTTATCTCTATTATGTAAATACATAATGCACTACTAAACACAATTTTTTGCGTTAATTTTTTATTGGTAGTGATAGAATATAATGTATGTAAGTTACAATATTTGTATATTTTAGTTGAATAGTATTGCTAATAGAAGTGAAGTCTTTGTTAATTATTTTTTAATCAAGAGGTATCTAATGACAATAGAAGATTTTGAAAGTCAATTAAAAATTTTAAAGCTAAAGAAAAAAGAATTTGCTAGTATGGTAAATGCAAGTTATACAGGTGTTGTGGGCTGGAATACGAGAGGCGTAACACCAGAATGGGTGGACAGTTGGCTTTTTAATTATGCTAAGGCAAAAAAATATGATGAAATCCGCAGTATAATTGAGGAAAAGCTTGATGCTG
The DNA here is from genome assembly GCF_003364265.1 of Helicobacter aurati. Taxonomy (GTDB): domain Bacteria; phylum Campylobacterota; class Campylobacteria; order Campylobacterales; family Helicobacteraceae; genus Helicobacter_A; species Helicobacter_A aurati. The sequence goes on along the minus strand of NZ_NXLW01000009.1, from coordinate 27,701 downwards.
ATGATAGAGAAGCAAATACTGCACAAATTTATGGTGGTATGAATATTTAAGTTACTTGAAGTAAACAGCGAATTATAGTTGATTTTGCTATTGGTAGCACATGTAGGTCTTAGCGATTATTTTAATATATAGGTGCCCCGCTTAGGTCGCAAATAAACAGGGATTTCACTTATGGACTATGTTTCGACTATGCGTTTGAATTGGCTAGTATCCCTCTTTTTGGTCCACTTTTCCCATGACAATGTTTATATTTTTTGCCGCTACCGCAAGGACAAATATCATTTCTAGCGGGTTTTTTATCCTTAATTTCTTCATCTAATGTGTTATAATTGAGGACAATATTAGTATTTTCTTGTTCAAGATCTGTTCTAATTTTTTCCTCTTCTTGTGCGACATCTTGCGGGGCAAATTGAATAATTTGTAATGTGCGGTAGGCTTCGATTTTGATATTTTCCACCAATTCCAAAAAGAGGTTATAGCTTTCTTTCTTGTATTCTACTAGAGGATCTTTTTGGTTATAGCCTCGCAAGCCAATTCCTGTTTTAAGATGGTCTATCGCATAGAGATGTTCCCGCCAAGCATTATCAACGACTTGCAAATAAATTATACGTTCCAGTTCGTTGCGCATTTCTGCCGTAGTATTTATGAATTTTTCTTCATACTTTGCTTGTAGCATTTCTATAAGGAAATTACTTATCTCGTCATAGGTTTTATTTTGTAAGGAATCTGTAATTTCAAGTAGATATTCCTCTTTTAATATCGCCAATAAGCCTTTTATATCATAATTTTCTGGAACATCGTGGGGTAGAATCTGACATCTTTCTAAAAGAGTTTGAACACTCATTATTCTGTTTTCTGTTATTCGTTCGTGCATATCAAAATGCTCTTGTAATAATTCATTGCGGAATCTATAAATGACTTTACGTTGTTCATTGCTAACATCGTCGTATTCTAGTAAATGCTTGCGCGATTCGAAATGGAGAGCTTCCACCTTTTTTTGTGCTTTTTCCACAGATTTGGTAATCATGCTTGATTCTATGCTTTCTCCGTCTTTCATACCAAGTTTACCCATGATACCTTTTAATTTATCGCTTCCGAAGATTCTAAGTAGAGCGTCTTCCAAACTTAGGTAGAATTGGCTAACACCAGGGTCTCCTTGTCTGCCGGCACGTCCGCGCAATTGATTGTCGATGCGCCTACTTTCGTGTCTTTCTGTGCCAATAATGTATAGCCCACCTAAAGATTTAACTTCTTCATCGATTTTAATATCTACACCGCGTCCCGCCATATTGGTGGCAATTGTTACTGCGCCTTTTAATCCTGCATTTTTGATGATTTCAGCTTCTTTTTCATGCTGTTTTGCATTAAGCACATTGTGGGGGATTCTAGCTTTTTTGAGCAATACATGCAAAGATTCACTCTTTTCAATGCTCGCCGTACCAACAAGTACAGGCTGTCCTAATTTGTGTAATTCAGTAATCTTTGCAATAACAGAATCAAATTTCTCTCTTTCTGTTTTGTAAATTAAGTCATTTAAGTCTTTTCTTGCAATAGGGAGATTTGTTGGTATTGAGATGACTTCTAGCTTGTAAATTTCTAAAAATTCAGTTGCTTCTGTTTGCGCTGTCCCTGTCATACCGCCCAATTTGTCATAGAGTCGGAAGTAATTCTGAAAGGTAATATCCGCTAAGGTTTGGCTTTCTTCTTTAATGGCAACATTTTCTTTAGCCTCTAAAGCTTGGTGAAGCCCCTCGCTAAATCTACGTCCTTCACTAAGCCTACCCGTAAATTCATCCACTATAACTACCTCACCGTTTTGCACAACATAGTCTTTGTCTTTAACAAAAAGATAGTTTGCTTTTAATGCTTGGTCTAAATGATGTGATAAGGAGGCATTTTCAATAGCGTAAAGATTCTCAACGTCAAAAAGCTTTTCTGCTTTTTTGATACCTTCTTCAGTAGTGAGGATAACGCGATTTTTTTCGTCAATATTAAAATCTTGTACAATTTTCATTGCCTTAGCTACCGAGTCAGCAAGCTGGTAATTTTCCATTTTTCGATTGATTGGACCAGAGATAATTAGTGGAGTGCGAGCTTCATCAATAAGAATAGAATCCACTTCGTCTATGATGGCAAAAAAGTGGTGTTTCTGCACTTTTTGTGTAAGGTTGTATTTCATATTATCACGCAAGTAATCAAATCCGTATTCGTTGTTTGTTCCATAAACAATGTTGTTTGCATAAATCGCTAAACGTTCTGTATCGCTTTGAATCTTGCTTGTAATAACGCCCACAGTTAAGTTGAAAAATTCATATAAAGGCATCATAGTTTCTGCATCGCGTTTTGCCAAATAGTCATTTACTGTGACTACATGCACGCTTTTGCCGGATAACGCATTCAATATTACAGGCAACGTGGCTACAAGCGTCTTGCCCTCCCCTGTCTTCATTTCAGCAATTTTTCCATCATGTAAAGCCATTCCTCCAAGTAATTGCACATCAAAATGCCTCATACCAAGTACTCTTTTGCTAGCCTCCCTTGTAAGGGCAAAAACTTCTTCAAGCTTGGAATCTAAAAAAGAATTGATTAAAGAAATTGCGGTTTCATTATTGTCGAGGCTTTCTGTTTTTCGTAAGGTTTCATTGTAAATATGTTGAAATTTTTGCTGCAGTTCTGTATCGCTTAATTGTTCCATTTGGGGCTCTAAGGCATTAATTTTTTTAACACGATGCTGGTAATGTTTTAAAATTTTGTCATTTCTGGTCCCAAATATTTTTCCAATGACGGCTTGGATCATGCTATCCCCTACTAATAATTTGAGTTAAATTGTATCGTATTTTGTGCTATTGGTAGTATTGGGACTTTGAAAAAGATATGTTTATTAATCGGTGTTTATTTGATTGGGAAATGAAATCTTGTAGAGGAATTAAGCCTTTGTGCGATTCAATGACAAAGAGAAATACCATTGAGTCGCTGTTACCCTCTTTAAGACATGTACTGCAGTTATTGTAAGTCGCAACGCTGTTTTAATAAACCCATGCGACTTTTGTTTGTAAAATTATTTTTATGTTAATGGCAGCCGCAACCTCCACCTCCGCCACAACAGCCTCCAGAATTTTGTCCGTGTGCTGTGCTAGAACATCCACAACCTCCTCCCATGCCCGCAATGAGTTCATCTGGAGTAGCATCTCTTACATCTAAGACGTCCACTTTGAAATTCAATGTTTTACCTGCCAAAGGGTGATTATAATCGATAAGTACGGTATTGTCATTAAAGTCTGCTACGATAACTTGTACAGGCATACCATTCTCGGCTTGACCAAAAAGTGTCATGCCTCTTTCTAACTCAATATTGCTAAATTGTTCTCTGTCAACTTCTTGCAATAATTCTGGATTACGAATGCCATAACCATATTCTGGCTCAACGTCAAAATTTAACGAATCGCCAATCTTTGCACCTATAATTTGTTTTTCTAGCCCTTCGATTACTTGAGAATGCCCTACGACAAATTCTAGAGGCTTGCTATTTTTGTTGCTATCAACAGTTTGCTTTGTCAATATATCTACAACCTCGTAATTAATCGATACGACTTTATTGTGCTCTATCATAATTTTCTCCTATTTGCTAAGTATATCTTTGGCTTTACGTCCTTGTTCGCTTTCTGGAAACAAGGTAACCAAAGTTTGTAAAAATTTTTTGTAATTTTCTGTATCGTTGAGATACTTAAATGACCAAGCGGTATGCCATAATAGAATTGGCATATAAGTTGCCTTGCTATCTAAACTTACGCTGGTTTTATAATAAGGCAGAGCGTCATTATATTGTTTATGCGCATAATAGATTTCACCTAAATAATAATTAGATTCCGCTACTGCGTAATTTTTGCTAATGAGATATTCAAAGTAAGCTTTAGCATCGTCAAGATTCTTTGTTTTTAGTAATTTTTTTGCTTCCTTAAGATTGTCGCTATTGTTATCTGAAAAGTTGTGTTTTTGTTCAGGGGTTGGAGTGCTGTCGTGTGTTGGGGGATTAACAGCGGGCTGATTTTGTATTGCTTGAATGCTAGTTTGCAATGCTAGTGCCTGTTGGCTTAAAACCTCGATTTGCTTAAGTATTTCTTCATTTGCTTGTAGGAAAGCTTCAGATAGTTTGTCAATCTTTTGGTTAATTTGTGCAATATTTTGAGTATTTGTAGCCACTTGGAGCTCTAGTTTCTCTGTAAGTTTTGATTTTGATTTTTGGGATAGCAATAGAGATTCTAAGGTATCTTGCATGTTGGCTATTTTGTCAATTTGGGTTTTGAGTAAGAGGCTATCTTGCCTTGAAGTGAGACTAACCCCCTCGTACACAGTCTTTAATCCTTCTATTGCCTGTTCGAGATTCGCAATTTTAGTATGGAAATCCGAAATGACAGAGCGAGTGAAGTCCGCAAGATCTTTGAGGTCTCTCATGTCTTTTTTTGTGGCACCGCTTTGTAGCTCGAAAGCCGAAGGCTCTGCATAAAGGTTTGGTATTACAATGATAGAGAATATGAAGAAAATCCAATACCTTATAATATTCATTCATAAAACCTTGGTATTTTGTTTGTAATTAGCTGTCATGAAGACTTAACGAGAGACATTGATAATAGTCTTATCATTTTATGCTCACTGCTGATTAAAAGATTTCTAAATGATGCTGTTGGGGGATTACAGAATTTATAGAATCTTTATTTGGTATATCAAACCTTATAATTGCTTGTTATTTTTCAACTATGTCAGTACGCCTATTTTTTGCGTGGCATTCTGGGCTTTTTTCTTTACATACGGGTTTGCTTGCCCCAAATGATACGGTTGAAAACATATTTCTAGGTAAACCTTGTAAGACTAGCGCATCCCGCACTGATACCGCTCTCTTTTGTCCTAATGCAAAATTGTATTCGTCTGTACCAAATTCATCGGTATTGCCCTGCAAAACAACGGCTTTAATGTCTTGCTGCTTGATATATTCCGCATCAGCTTTAATGTATGGCTTCATGTCGTTTCTAATGTTGTATCTATCAAAATCAAAGTAAATAGTATATAAAGAGTCGGCCGGGATTGTCGCACTATAGTCGCCGTCAACCGAGTCCTCTCCTTCGACGTTATTATTGTTGTCGACATATTTGCTATTTTGATTCTCGCTAGTATCTCTATTTGAGAAATTATTTGAGTTCGAATCTGCTCTATAATCCGCACCATTTGCCTCATTGCCTAAATTTCCCCCATTTGGACCAGGCACAGGCATAAAACCCCCGTCATTTTGTGCAATTTTTTCTGGTTCTTGAGTAGGATTTTCTGCCGATTCTTTCTGGGTAGTTTGTTTCTCCCCCCTTCCAGTTGAATCAACAGTCTTTGAACCGCAGCCAATGGTAAAAAATAATGTTAGTAAAACTCCTGACAGCACTACATATTTCACAAGAATCTCCTCGCATTTTAAATGAAATCTCTATTCTATCAAAAAAATATAAATTTTACCAATCAAATGCCTGAATCTTTACGTTTTTTAGCGGAAAAAGAAAACTTTTATTAAGCGATAATCTAATAATGCCGATGGCACTTTCGCCATTAGATTGCTTCAAAAACAAAATAGAATCTCCATCATAAGAGAATCTTGGGATTCGATTTATCCCTGTCTTGCTAAGCTTGCGTATATAATCGCTTTGTGAAGATACCAAATAAATATTAAACCCATTTACACCAGTTGATGTTTTTTCTGAATTTTCTCGACTAGAGAAAACGATATAGTTCCCAAATGTTGCAAGCATGCTGTTGTTTCTACCGCGAAAAACAGCTTGAGAGACATTGCCTTCAGGAGAGAGTTCTTGGATAAAAATATTAGGATACCCGAGTCTATCAGATACAAATGCAAAGGCAGTATCATCATTGATAAAGTTCGCGTTTACGTCAATACCAGAATAAGTAGTAAGTTGTGTAACTGCTTTTGTTTTTACATCATAAAGAAATATATCGCTCAATCCAATAGGAGAAAGGCTCATAAGCAATTGAGAGCCATCTCGTGAAACATCAGAAACGATTGCCATACCTTGTGAAGAAAGAATCCGCTGTATCTTGCCGCTATAAAGATCGTATTTATAGATAGTTGCTTCATGGCCAATAGACGTGTAATAAAACTCTCTTTGATTGCTGTTCGCCCACTTAGGAAAGACGTTTAGTCCGTCGGCAATGATGGTTTTTTGGTAAGTGAAAGTATAATCTGCCAAAGCAATTTCGCTTTTTGCAGAATCTACATACTTTGAGAAAATTACATATCTATTGATCCAATCTGCATTTTCTGCCTTGATATAACGACTTAGATAAGCTGCCATAGTATGGGCGATGAAAGGATATGCTTCTAGCTCCTCTTGGGCATATTCGGTAACCTCTTCTCTATTTGCAACCAAATCTCGCAAAGTTAAGATTCCAATAAGTTTTTTGCCTTCTTTTCTGTGGGATATTTGCGCAATAAAATGTATATTTTCTGCTTTGTAATCCTGAATAGCTTGATCATATTTCAAAATATTGGTCGTAAGCGTGTCATCATAATATACATTAAAGTGTCCTAGTGTCTTAAGGTCTTGAATAAGCATTTTATAAATCTTCATAGTATTTTCAGAATCATCGCTACTTACTACCTGAATATTGGGAGTATTTTGTATTTCTGTGGTAATTGTAAGCGTTTTATCGTCTGCGTAAGAGAAATTCAAAAGGAATATGAAGCCACAAAGCCATAAAATCTTTAGTAAAAAACTCGGTAATTTCATTTTTATCCTTGTAAGCCAATCTTTAATAAAATACTTAGCAATATTAACAAATTTATTGACAGATTCCAAATGCAAAGTCTTGAAATTAAGTTGAAAAATACTTTCTGCTCTCAATAGATAAAGCTTATCAAATTCGTTGCGTTTATGTTCCCATTGTTTAGGAACAAACTTTGCTTAAAGGGCTTTGTATTCAAATTTTTCGCAAAGGATGCAAAGATGAGTTTTAGGATAAATACAAATATCGCGGCACTCAACGCACATACCATTGGTGTGCAAAATAATAGATTCATAGCTAGTTCGTTAGAAAAGTTAAGTTCTGGGTTAAGAATCAATAAGGCGGCGGATGACGCTTCTGGTATGTCGATTGCGGATAGCTTGCGCAGTCAGGCTAGCTCGTTGGGTCAGGCAATTGGCAATGCCAATGATGCAATTGGTATGATTCAAATTGCAGATAAGGCAATGGATGAGCAACTAAAGATTCTTGACACTGTGAAAGTGAAAGCGATTCAGGCAGCACAAGATGGACAAACTACCGAATCAAGAAGAGCACTGCAAAATGACATTGTAAGACTTTTAGAGGAACTTGATAACATTGCCAACACTACAAGCTATAACGGGCAACAAATGTTATCTGGCGCGTTTTCAAACAAAGAATTTCAAATCGGAGCTTACTCTAATACCACAGTGAAAGCCTCTATCGGTCCAACAAGTTCAGATAAAATAGGGCATGTTCGATTAGAAAGCTCTTCTGTAACAGGTGTTGGTATGCTTGCAAGTGCTGGCTCTAAGAATCTACAAGAGATTGCCTTGAAGTTTCGCCAAGTTGACGGGAAAAAGGATTATAAATTAGAAACAGCCGTTATTTCCACAAGTGCAGGTACAGGGATAGGAGTATTAGCTGACACAATCAATAAGTTTTCTGATAGTCTTGGCGTACGCGCTTATGCGACCGTTTTAGGGACAGGGGCAGTTCCTATTCAGTCTGGCACTGTACACGGCTTAGTAGTAAACGGGACAACAATCGGGACAATCAATGACGTTCGCAAGAATGATTCCGATGGTCGTTTGATTAATGCTTTTAATTCAATCAAAGAACGTACAGGAGTCGAAGCATACGTCGATATTGAAGGTAAATTAAACCTTAGAAGTTTGGATGGTCGAGCAATTTCTGTGCATACAGAGGGCAAAACAGGACGTGTGTTTGGTGGCGGAAGCTTTAATGGTATTGATGGCGATAAGCATGCCATTGTTGGACGCTTAAGTCTTGTTAGAACCGATGCAAGAGATATTATTATTAGCGGGGTGAATTTTAGTAATATAGGATTGCATTCTGCACAGGGAATCGCACAATACACAGTGAATCTACGTTCTGTGCGAGGTAACATGGATAAAAATATTGCAAGTGCGTCTGGCGCGAATGCCAATGCTGCACAGGCGGTACAGAATATCGATGGAATTGGTGCAGGAGTTACTTCTTTACGAGGGGCAATGGTTGTTATGGATATGGCAGAATCTGCTATTAAGCAACTTGATAAAATTCGTGCGGATATGGGTTCTGTTCAAATGCAATTAGTTGCAACAATCAACAACATTTCTATTACTCAAGTTAATGTAAAAGCGGCTGAAAGTCAAATTAGAGACGTGGACTTTGCTCAAGAATCTGCAACATTCTCCAAGCATAATATCTTGGCACAATCTGGTAGCTTTGCAATGGCTCAAGCAAACGCCGTCCAGCAAAATGTTCTAAGATTATTACAATAGTCTTCATTTGAATTTAGATTCCCTCTAATTTTTAGTGAATGTCTCCCTCTTGCATGTAAGAGGGGATTATCACAATCTTGTGTGTAACTTTTCTTATCTAATAATTAATAGTCGTCTTTGATTTTGTATTTTCATAGTAGTTATTAACTTGTTTTTGTTTGAATTAAATAAATAAAATTTTAACAAGGATATATTATGAAAAAGAGCGTTTTATCTTTAGGTTTAGCATCGGTTTTAGGTATGGCTTCTGCTCATGCTGAACAACAAGGTGGATTTTTTGTTGGTGCATTTTTGGGCAATGGGTTTAATACCACCCATTCGGAAACAACGATTACAACCAATATTCCAGGCGGTACTCAAACAAGCTCTGGCTTTAGCACAAAAACCTCATTCGATCTTATTTATGGTGCAAGATTGGGTTACATAGCCGCATTGAATGAAAGAAATGCGTTTCGAATCTATGCTGATTTTACAGCGGGGCGATTTACAGTTGGAGACGACGAGAATTATTATCACATGACGGCAGGCGGAGGTCTTGACTATCTACATAATTTTGGCGGGGTATTTGGTCTTTTTCTTGGTGCAGGATATAACTATGCTTTTGGAGATTTTATTAAAGCATCAGATCCTTCAAACCCAGGTCAAATTTATGCCAATCTAGGTATGTCGTGGAGTCTTTCTAAAATAAGGTTAGAATTAGGGACAAAGATTCCTTTTTCTAAATATCATGACCAAAGCAACAACTTTACCTTTGGCGGTGTTGCGCTCAACGGCTCATTATATACAAAAACTTCAGCACAAGTTTATTTGAATGTAGATTTTGTGTTTTAAGAAATTCTTCCTTTTTATCGGCTCATTGCAATGTCTGTTTGATTTATGTGTCGTTGGAGTGGGCTAGGAAGCTTTTGCTCGCACCCTTCCGATAGAATCTCTAAAATTTTAATAAATATTCTCTTTTAGTTCAAGCGCATTGCAAAATGCTCTAACAATGAAGTCTACTCGAATCGCAATAATAATAAAAATTGGCTTGAAGCCTATTCTTGTTATCATTTATCGAACGAAACTATTTCACTTTTTAAATAAATTTCACGCAAATGTTTCTAATATTTCATAAGCCGTATTTCTTTTTGCTGGGATTTCATTTATGTCTTTTATCAAAGTTATCATTTCATCTTGATTCATGGAATTACATGCGCCCGCAGATGAAACGACATTTTCTTCCATCATTGTGCTGCCCAAATCATTTGCGCCAAAGAGAAGTGCTAATTGTCCGATGTGGCTTCCTTGTGTAACCCAACTACTTTGAATATTTTTGATATTATCCAAATAGAGCCTAGAACAGGCTAAAAGTCGTAAATAGCGGTTAGAGCTAGCTTTCTGTATATGTGGATATTGTTCCTTGAGTGGCGTATTATTTGGTTGAAAGCTCCATAATATAAAAGCTCGAAATCCTCCTGTCTCATCTTGCAAGTCTCGTATTCTCCTCCAATGTTCGACTATATCAAGATTGTTTTCGAGGCTGCCAAACATCATTGTTGCTGTGCTTTTCATACTGATTTTGTGCGCCTGGGCGTGCACTTCAATCCATTCATCGCTAGAGAGCTTTTTAGGGGCAATTAAATCCCGCACAGAATCGCTAAGAATCTCTGCGCCAGCACCCGGAATAGAAGCAAGCCCTGCTTTTTGTAGTCGCACTAAAACTTCTTTAATGCTTAGTTTAGAAATTTTCGCAATAAAGTTTATTTCTATTGCAGAGAAACCGTGAATAGTTATCGTGGGGTACTTGTTTGCAATATGTGAAACAAGATTCTCATAATAATCAATTTTTAGTTTTGGATGCACGCCTCCCTGAAAGAGAATCTGCGTTCCTCCAATAGCTAATAGTTCTTCGATTTTGGAATCTATTTCTTCGAAGCTTAAAATATATTCGCCATCTTCGCCCAATCGTCTCTTAAATGCGCAAAACTTACAATCAACCCAGCAAATATTTGTATAGTTGATGTTTCTATCAACGATAAAAGAAGTAATTTTATTAGGGTGGAGTTCCGCCTTTCTTTTATTTGCCATTTTGCCTAATTCTCTTAACGGCATATTTTGCATCATATCAAGGATTTCTTCATCGCTATATCGTTTCATTATGATTCCTTTCTTGTTGTGCTTAGGTAAGTTATGCAATTATAGCTATTTGAGAGAATAAGGTTGTTTATCTTTGTGTATTTTGAAGTTAACTATTAAAATATTAGTATCAGTATTTTAATTATTTATTACATCATTATTTCTATAAATATGAAATATAATTTTATCTTATACTATAGATTATGATATAATTTACTTAGGGCTAGTTTATTGTGACCCTAATAAAATTTTAAATTACTTACAAGGAATATAATATGACAAAGATAGTTTCAAGTCTGATTTTAAGTTCAGTATTAAGTTTAAGTTTTATGCAGGCAAAAGCAATAAATGAGAATCTTGAATCAATGACTGCTACCAATAAAGTAGCAACAATTTCACAAGCTGATGCCAATTTCTTATTTAACGGAATTGAAACAAATAAAGTAGCTATTTTAGATTCTAAAGAGATGAAAGAGACAAAAGGCGAATTTTGGCCACTTCTTCTTGGAATCCTTATTGACCAAGCATATAGAGATCTCACAACAAATTCAAAATAATAAGAGATTATAACGTGGCAACCAATGTGTGAAAGTTATAACCCATGATGTCATGGAGTAGAGCAACTTTATCAACTTTACTCTTTGTTGCGATAATAGATTCTTTAGAAGCAAGGTCTGTTAATATTGATGAAATTCTTAGCAAAAAGAAGCAGTTGCGACTACTTCCCTCTATTTCTTATATTAATCTTAAAAGCAAAAATGCTCTGTTAACTTCTATTCCATATCAAATGCCAGATGGAAGCTTTATTCGCATTCCTATAACGAATTACACTAATCTCAATCAAGATTACCTAAACTTCTCCTTGTCGGCGCGATACGGTATTTATGAGAGAACAGAAATTTTTAGCTCCCTTAGTGCTTTTTGGCAACAAAATACCACAAACGCGAATAGAACTTTTACTACAACAAACAACGGAAACTTCAATACATGGAATCTTGGCTTCTTGGTAGAAGCAAAAAAAGAAGGCAAATTCCCCCTCTTTGCTTGTTGGTAGCAGTGTAGATATAATGAACGTAACGAGATTTAGCGATGGTAGCGATGCACTACAATATTTTAAAGGATATTCATTCTTTGCCACAAGTTTTTATACTGTTGATCCTATTGTTTTTCTTGTACAGGCAAGCTTTCGAATAAATTTAGAAAATAAATTTAAGAATCTGTCTAGCAATAATGGAGAAATTATTTCCATTAGCCCTACAGTATATTTTGCTGTGAATCCTTATGTTTCTTTGAATTTCGGCATAAAGTATCAGTATAAGACAAAAGATAGCATTGACGGTAATGTTGTTGCGTGGGAAGGTTCTTCTGTTGCTTATAGCGTTGGGGTTGCTTGCGAAATACGTCAAGATCTTATTTTCTTTGCAAATATCGAAAGGCTTGAAACGGACAATTATGTAAGCAATGCCGTTAATTTTACATTTTCTTACAGAATCTAATCATGAAATTCGCGCCCTTTGTATGTTTGTGCCTCTCTTTTTGTTGTGCAGAGGTTTTTATTAATATCGATTCAACCGTGCTGCAAAAAAATATTACTTCATGGACACAGATAAGAGACGGCAATCTTATCAAACAGAAATATGATTATAGTTGTGGAAGTGCTTCGCTTGCAACGATTCTTAACTACTATTATCATTTCGAAATAGGGGAAAAAGAAATTTTGGATTCTATCCTTTTATCAAAAGGCATTGACAGCAGCAAAAAAGAAGAAATCGAAAACGATGAGGAGTTGCGGAAAGAAGCAAACCTTTCTTTTCTGGATTTGGCAAACTATGCCCAAAAAAAAGGAATGAAAGCGTTAGGATTGGCACTCACTTTAGAATCTCTTGCGAAGCTCAAAGCCCCTGTTATTATTTACGTCAAAATAAGAGACAATGAACATTTTACTGTCTATAAAGGCATAGACAAGCATTTCGTTTATCTAGCCGATCCAAGTTTTGGCAATATCAAAGTAAGCCTTAAAAAATTTCAAGAGATGTTTTATCAACGAAAAGACTTACATTATCCCGGGAAAATTCTTGCTATTACCCCGGGCGATAATACATTGGTTGGCGATGAGAGCTTCATGAAAACTAAACATGACACAACGTTTGTTTATGACGTCATAAAAGATACAATTGGACGTTAGAATCAGGTTTAGAACAGGATATATTATTGATAATGCTGTATTCTACACAACAAAGCCAAATACAAGAGTCGCTTATAGTCCCAAAAAGAGTAGGATTAGAATCAAAGAAGATCCCCCTTGCTTGTTATATATTTTCGATGCAAAACAGCCAAGCAGGAATTGTGATAAAGCTTATCAACAAGCCAAACGCCACACTATTAAGTGCCAATCTACCATTCAATTTTGCTTTTATTGCGAGCACTACTCCGCTAACAAGAGGGGGCATTGCAACTTCTAGCAATGCCATGCGCCATTGATTTGTAAAGCCGCCTATAACAAAATACACAAAACAAAACATGATTAATGGAGCAAGAATCATTTTTGCAGTCAACAACAATGACGTAAGCTTCCAATCTAATATTCCTTTTAATTCAAGTTGCACGCCAATAGCAAAAAGCGCGACAGGAGTGGCAGTTTGAGCGAGACTTTGCAGGGGTACAAATAAATCTTGTGGAATTTCAAATGGAATCAATCGAAAAGCAAATCCACATATTAAAGATAAAAAGAGGGGGCTTTTAAAAAGTCGAATCATGACAGCGCGTAATGAAAATGTGCCTTTGCCTCCCAAACTCAATATAATTGGCGCGAGAAATGCAAAAGGGATTCCCGTTACAAACTGATCATAAACCACAACTTGATTAGCATAGTCCTCTCCTAATGCCCCTTTGATGATGGGCAACCCCAAGTAGAGTGTATTGCCTAGCATGCCCATTAGACATAGCACAATAATATTGTCTTTATGGATATGAAAAAGTTTGCCTATTAATAAGAGAATCATTGCTGCACAAATGTTGCACAACAAGGCAATGCAGCACATAAATAAAAAAGCAATATCAATCTCTGCGTGATATGTGCCATTAAAGATTTGCGCGGGCAATGCGAAATTAAGTAAAAATCCAAGTAGAATACCGCTTTGTTTATTTCCCACTAGACGTAGTATTTTTGCAACATAGCCAATAAAGATAAAAACGAATATGCTATACATTGCTAATATCATCATTTACTCTTGTGGTTGTAATTCAAGAACATTATAGCAAAACTCCGTTGGCTTGTTTGCTTTAGTATTTTTTAATGCTGGTTAGAAAATTTTGAATGTTTTGTGGCTGTCCTTGTAGAATAAGCTTAAAAGTTTCCCCCAGAAATTCTCGCTGCACGATCTTTATGTGATGAATATTGGCATAATGCGCAATGCGGTTGTATTGTGTAATGGAATCCGTAATGATAATGGTTTCTTTGAAGTTATAAGATTCTAAGAATCCGTTTTCTTTGGCTTGTGTAATTGCCTTAAGGCTTGCTTGTGTATAAGCGCGCACAAGCCCACCAATACCAAGCTTTATTCCACCAAAATAGCGGACACACACACATAAAACATCAATTAATTGTTCGCCGCGTAAAACCGACAATATAGGCATACCAGCACTGCCTTTCGGCTCTTTATCATCGCTGCTAGATTCGACAATTTGTCTGTTGGCATTTATCATACGTGAAGCCAATGTGAAATGGGCAGCTTTCTTATGCTCGTTGTGCAAATTAGCTAGAATCGAATCTAGCGTTTGTCTTGTTTCCATATTGCTTGTATGTGCTATATCCGAAAATGTGTAAAGATAGGCAATAAACTCTGATTGTTTGACTTGATAGGTAGCTGAAACAATCGGAATTGTAGGATCTGGATTGGTTGTAAGCAAAGAATACATTATTTCCTCGATAATGAAACATAAACTCTATTGTATCATTGCGGGATAGAGTTCTGCTCTTGATTATGTGAAGTTCTTAATTTTGTGTTAGAATCTTATTTTAAAATGTTTGTATTGATTATAAGGAGGATTATGATGTCAGAAGAGAATCTTGTGCAAAGTACCCCTTTTACAAATCACCTAGAAGATAGAAGTATCGCTAAGGATTTAAATTTTAAATTTTCAGGTGAATTAGTGGGACTTGCAAATAATCTCTCTAAAGTAGTTTTTACCCCTATTCCAGAAATGTGCGTAGATTCACGTCTGATTCATAGTGGATTTGTGTTTAGTTCAGCCGCCCATGCCGCCCTAACTGCCCTCAATAAAAAAAACAGTCTTATTATTGGTGCTGATGTAAAGTTTTTGGCACCCATTGAATTGGGACACGAAGTTATTTTTAAAGCCGAAGCCTTGCAAGACGACACTAAAAAATGCGAAATAAAAGTAGAAGGCTTTCTATTAGATATTAAAATCTTTTACGGTATATTTTACGTTGCTGTATTCGACAAAAAAATCTTTAAATTGAAATTTGATAATTAATGATTGTAGCCATTATTGTAGATAGCTATAACGATAGAAGTAATGGAACTTCTATGACAGCCTTTCGTTTTGCAAGAGAACTCATTAAGAGAGGGCATGAAGTACGTGTGGTAGCAACGGACACGCAAGAGAATCGGCATGAGGCTATGGGAAGCGAAGGAGAGAAGTTATTTTTTGTTAGAGAGCGATATATCCCGCTTGTTACAGAGATTTCGCATAAGCAGCACATGATTTTTGGTTATCCGGATTCACGAGTTTTAGAATCTGCCCTTACAGGGTGTGATATTGCGCATTTTTATTTGCCTTTTGCGTTGGAAATTGCGGGAATGCGAATATGCAGAAAAATGCGAATCCCTTATATCGGTGCATTTCATCTTCAGCCGCAACATATTAGTTACAATATGAATATGGATTTTGCATGGTTTAATGCGTATTTATTTAGGAGATTTTATAGGGTATTTTACCGTTATACCCATCATATTCATTGCCCAAGTAAACTTATGGAAGATGAAATACAGAGGGCAGGATATGCAGGCAAGAAATATGTAATTAGCAATGGATTTCAGTTGAATATTACAGAATCAGAAACGCAACATGTTGATGATTCTTTTTTTCATATTATTTCAGTGGGTAGATTCTCTAAAGAAAAAAGACAAGATGTTTTAATCAAAGCCATTGCTCAAAGTAAATACGTAAAAAACATTAAACTGCATTTGCACGGGCTTGGTCCTAGAGAAAAGTATTTGCGCAATTTATGTGATAGTCTTTTGCCCAATCAAGTAGAATTTGGTTTCATCGATAATCATGATTTAATCAAAAAGCTTAAATGTATGAATCTTTATGTGCATCCCGCGCAAGTAGAAAGTGAAGCTATCTCATGTTTAGAGGCGGTCTCTGTGGGCGTGGTTCCTGTGATTGCAGATTCAAAAGTGAGCGCAACTAATCAATTTGCCCTCGACTCACGTAGTTTATTTATAACAAATAACGTGGAGGATTTGTGTGCGAAGATTGATTATTGGATAGAGCATCCTCAAGAATTACAGGCAATGAAAAGTAAATATAAAGAATCGGCATCGAACTATTCGCTCGATAGAAGTATTGATAGAATCTTGGATGTGTATAAAGAAGCTATTGCGGATTTTAAGAGCAACCCTAGTCTTTTTGAGATTCATAATGCTTTAATAATGGACAAGTAGGACGAGCAGGGATGGGCTGTGTTGTGGGTATGGTAGAAATTATGATTCTCCCATCATTCTAGTAATCAATCTTTTCATTTTCTCGTTGACTTTTTTGTTGGCATTGTGGATTTGATTAGTCATACGTTCCCATGCGTCTTGCGAATTTAATCCCCCTTCTTTTGCTGGAACTTTATAATATTCCCCATCGCTTTTTAATTCATAACGTTGCAATGTGTCGTTTAACTGCAGAGTAAGAATTTGCATTAGTTTTTCTGCGATATTTGATTCTATGGCGGGTGTTAATAATTCGATACGTCTTTCTAAGTTTCTTGGCATAATATCTGCGCTTGCAAAATAAATAGATTCTTTAGCGTGCTTGAAGTAATAGATTCTGGCATGCTCCAAGTATTTCCCTACGATAGAGTAGACATGAATATTTTCGCTTAAGTTTTTTACCCCGGGCTTTAAACAGCAGATTCCGCGAATAATCAAGTCTATTTTTACTCCCACTTGAGAAGCTTTGTAAAGAGCGTTGATAATATCTATATCCACGCACGCATTGGCTTTCATAATGATTTTACCCTGCTCTTTATACGTAGATTCGTTGGCGATAAGCTGTAAAAGTTGCTCTTTGATTTGTGTTGGTGCGGTGTAGAGAGATTCTAATCTTACATGTTTGGAGCTTCCAGTAGACAGAGAATGGAAGAACTTCACAGCATCTTTAGCAAAAAGCGTATTAGCACTTAGTAGGCTGACATCTGTGTAGATTTTCGCACTTTGTGCATTATAATTCCCCGTACTTAAATGCACATACTCACGGAGCTTATCGTCTTTTTTGCGGATAACTAAGGCAATTTTTGCGTGCACTTTAAGGTTGGGTATTCCATAGATAACATGTGCCCCAGCAGATTCTAAAGATTTTGCCCAATGCAAGTTGTTTTCTTCATCAAATCGTGCCTTAAGCTCTACAAGAACCGTTACTTGTTTGTTTTCTGTTGCTTCCATAAGAGCCTTTACGATAGGAGAGTTATTCCCTACACGATACAACGTCATCCTAATTGATAGTACATCGGGGTCTTTTGCTGCTTGTTGGATAAAATTTATTACCGAATCAAAGCTTTCATAGGGGTGAAACAATAATATATCTCCTTTGTCAATGCAGTCAAAGATATTGCCAGCACCATCTAATGGCGGCAGGACTTTTGCGGCATATTGCGTGGAAGTAAGATAGGCGTATTCCTTTAATCCTATTAATTCCCAGAATGAATTAAACCCAAGAGGCGTTTGGTATTCATAGACGTCTTCTTTTGGAACCTTGAGCTGCGAATTCACAAATTCAAGCAGTTTTTTATGTTCTGCTTCTCTCTCTGTGATACCTACTTCTAATCGTACAATCTCGCCTTTCTTGCGGGATTTTAAACCTTCGCTCATAAGTACAATAAAGTCATCTGCTTCATCTTCCTCGATTTCCATATCGGCGTTTCTTGTAACGCGAAATGGCATATACGCAAGAGTTTCATAGCCCTCAAAGAGCTCGTCAGCAAATTCTCCTACAATACTTTCTGTGAAAATAAAGGAGTCTTTATTGACACGTACGAACCGCTTGAGGACACGCGGTATTCTTACCATGCCATATTTAATTTCTTTGGTTTCTTTATTTTTTAACATAATAGCAATCGCGAAACTAAGATTATTGAGATGTGGAAATGGATGGACAGAATCTACAACAATCGGCACGATAATCGGGTAGAGGTAATTTGTGAAGTATTGATGTACTTCTTGTTTTGTTTTTGCGTCCAGCTCTGCAAAGTTACGCAAGATAAGCTTTTCCTTGATTAGAGCCTTTTTTATATCGTTATATAAAGTTACAATCTCTTGTTTTTCCTTATTGATATATTCTCTAATCTCTGTAAGTTGCTCCAAAGGCGTAAGCTTATCAGCTCCACTTTCTCTAACGCCATTAGAAAATAGTCTTTGTAGCCCTGCGACACGAATCATATAAAATTCATCAAGATTTGTACTATAAATAGCGAGGAACTTCAACTTCTCTAAGAGAGGCAACTTTGTGTTTTTTGCCTCATTAAGGACTCTCGTATTGAATCGAAGCCAGCTTAATTCACGATTAAAATAATTTCCCTTATGATAAGATTCATTAATGGTATATTGTGTTTTTTCCTTTTGCATACATGCTCCTTGTCTCTATGTATATTTTACAATATTTTTAGGCAGCTAATTTGTAAACTTATAACCTTGCCTAAAATCATATAGAACATAGCTATAATATTGTGATTTTTTGGTATGGGGGATATTATGCTAAATGAAGTTCTTTCTATTTTTTATCAGCTTACCACTATTCCACATGGGAGCGGCAATACACAAGCAATGCGATCGTTTATAGAATCTTTTGCAAAAAAGTATGGCTATGCAGTTAGACAAGACGAAGCAAGGAATCTGTTAGTTTATACAGAGGGCGAAAAGCCGTTTGTTTGTTTGCAGAGTCATTATGATATGGTGTGCGTTGGTGCGGCAATGCAGAATTCCCCTCTTACACTCATTAATAATAAAACTTGCGAAAATGGCAGAGAACAAACATGGCTCAAAGCGCAAGATTCAAGTTTAGGCGCAGACAATGGAATAGGTGTAGCTATCATGATGTATTTTATGAGCAAGGGAATTACTGCTGAATTTCTTTTTACAAACGACGAAGAAATAGGTATGATAGGCGCAAAGAATTTAAAAATACCCATAGAATCTAAGATTCTTATTAATTTGGATTCCGAAGTTTTGGGTGAAATTACAGCCGGCTGCGCGGGAGGATTTGATTTTTCTTTTGCAAGCGACTTTGAGATACAAGAAATTGCGCCACATTGGCATTATTATATTTTGCAATCGCATAATTTTGCAGGTGGGCATAGTGGGTTAGATATTAATAATGATAAACCTGAATTTCAGAATGCCATTTTAGCAAGCGCGGAGTTCTTATGCGAAGTACAGGACACACAAGATTCAGCAACACAATCGTTTTATGTTATTAATTGGCAGGGAGGAGAAAAGCGCAATTCTATTCCCATTAATTCTAAAATAATTTTGGCGACTCTGCAACAGCTTGATTTAGAATCGATTAATAAAAAATGTCCAAAATTCTTTAGCATGCAGGAGCTAGAGGAATACAAGGCAAGCGACAAGCTACATTCTGTGAATGAAGATTTTTTAGACGTACCGCGTGCCGCGACGTTTGCTATTCTTTATGAAATAATAAAAAGTCTCGATATAGGCGTATTAGAGAGCAAAGGCGAACAAGTTCAAAGCTCTTTGAGTTTATCGCATATTTCTTTTGCAAATGGACATCTTGAATTGTCTTTTATGGGTAGAGCAAACACAAAATCACTTTTGGATTCTAATCTCAAGAATTTGCGCGAAACTTTGTCGCAATCGTATAGCAGTCAGATTCCAAATACTTCTGTGTTGCAGATGAGCGAATATTATATTCCATGGGAGAGGCAACAAGCCACACATTCTTTAGCTGCTACAAAATCGCAAGAAATTATTGATTCTTTGTTGCATAGTATGGAGTCTAAGCTTTCCGCTCTGGATATTAAGCCAAAAATTGTGGAGTTACATGCAGGGCTTGAATGTGGTGTTCTGCTTGCTTGCCTGCAGGATATGGGATTGCAAGATATTGTTGCGTTAAGCATTGGACCTACAATCAACTCTCCGCATTCCCTTAATGAATGTGTTTGGATTGAAAGTATAGAAATCATACTTGCGATTCTTCAAGACTTTATAGCCAAATATGATTCAGTGTTAGAAGCATGATGCGCATGTCTTTTGGTTATTTGTCTTCGATCCTTGGCACGTTTGTTACATGCTTAAGCACCTTTTTATTTGCCGCATTAATTATCCTTATTCTTACCGCATGCTCTCCTTTAACTTCAATCAATCATAGCACGCGCTCTGATTATATGCCACAATACAATACTTTTACTAGTCCCATTGCGACACCTTATAAAGAGGAATTACGAGGGAATCAAGATGGAGCCTTAATTATTGCCGATGGCACTAGCGCATTGTTGCATAGGCTTGCTTTTGTGCAAATGGCACAAAGAAGCATTGATATTCAAACGTATATTTATAAGAATGAGCTTACCTCACGACTTTTGCTCTATGAGCTCTACAAGGCTGCGGATAGGGGCGTTAAAATTAGAATCTTAATTGATGATAACGGCATCTCGTCAGATTTTTATGACATTATGCAGTTAGATTCTCACAAAAATATAGAAGTAAGAATCTTTAATCCTTATTTTTTTAGATTTGAAGCATTACGTGCGTTTGAGGCACTCTTTGATTTTAGTCGCATTAACAAACGTATGCACAATAAACTTTTTATTTTTGATGATACGGCTCTTATCGCGGGCGGAAGAAATATAGCCGATGCGTATTTCGATAATGCTTCAGTGAACTTTACGGATACAGATTTGCTTTTTATTGGGAATATCGCTAAAGATGCGAAACTAAATTTTGAACAGTTTTGGAATTATAAACGTAGTATCCCAGCCAATCTTTTCCCTAGCGAACGTACTAAAAGAAAATACAGCAAAAAGGCACAAAGTCTGCAAGCAACAAAAAAATATCGCATTAGCAATGACGAGTGGGAGGAATATCTCCGTGACATAGAGGAGTTTAAAACCAAATACTACAAGAAAGAATTTCATATTTCTTGGGGCGATGGAATATTTTTGGCAGATTTACCAGATAAAGTTGATAGAGGCAACGATATGATTAAGACTCCTATTTTAGATGCTCTTATGTACAATCTCAATCAAGCCAAACACTCTATTGTTATTTCTTCGTCCTATCTTGTTCCCGGTTTGGCCGCTTTAGATTCGTGGAAAAGATTTATTGAACGTGGAATAGACATTCAAATATTAACAAATTCATTAGCCGCAATAGATGTGATCCCCGTATATTCGCACTGGGAGAATTATCGAGACAAGATTGCCCTTATGGGGGCAAAGGTGTATGAATATCCAAATTTTACGGCACAAAAAGCAAGGTTAAAGAACAAAGCCAAATTCTATAATGCGCAAAAGAGTAAAGTAAGCCTACATTCTAAAAATATGATAATTGATGATCGTATTATTGCTGTGGGAAGTTTCAATCTTGATTATCGCTCCGCAATGCTCAATACGGAAAGTATCGTATTTTTTAAAAGTCAAGAATTAGCTAAGCAACTTAAACAAATCACAGAAGCACAAATGGCAGAATCTTACGCGATAGTCTGTGATAGCATGACAAAACGTTGCCATTGGGAGCTATCTCTAGCGCATTCTCCCAAATCCGATTTCGCTAAATCAGAGCAAGACACTCAAGAATCTATGCAGCAATGTGTGCAAAAATTCTATCATTCCCCCAATACAAGTCTATGGCTTAGAATCTATAAGACACTGGCAAAAATTATGCCAGAAAAGCTATTGTAATAGTTTGATTGGTTTTGATAGAGCATTATTGATTTTGCATTTTGGTTAAGCGAGCTATACTAGGAAATCATCTATGAAAACAATAAATGCAATGAAAACATTAACTTTGCTTAAGTCTTTCTAATCTTGATTCTAAAATTTCAAAATCAGCTTTTAATTCTTCTATCTTTTGCATTTTTGCGATACTGCCAATAAGATAATCAGAGGGGATTCTGATTTCTAAGAGTTCATTAGTATAAATGATGTTTTCCCCGCTTTTTTTATACATTTCAGAGAGGCATTCAAACCCTTTCAGCGAGAAAAAATAACAATATAATCCAATGGCTTCGCCCTTGCTTTGCAATCGTAAAATCAGAATACCAGCATTCGCTACGGCGATGAAATTACTAACGGTGTTACTTAGAATCGTCATCTTTGGAACGGTTCCTCTCAATGACAATAAAATATCATAGGGTTGTAAGCGGTATTTATAAATTTTTTGCGTATCTCCGCTTGTTTTTTTATTTTCAAAGTGAGTACTAAAACCGCAAGGTGAGAAGTCTGCAATGCCAATATCATAGTATTCGAT
Source organism: Helicobacter aurati (assembly GCF_003364265.1). GTDB lineage: Bacteria > Campylobacterota > Campylobacteria > Campylobacterales > Helicobacteraceae > Helicobacter_A > Helicobacter_A aurati. The sequence continues at coordinate 5,323 of NZ_NXLW01000009.1, read as the reverse complement.
GCTGCTATCTTTGTTGCTCCCATAGACGCGTTGCCCGCGAAATACATTTATCCCCATGTCTCCCAAACGGAGGGAATCTCTATGATTTTGAGCGTTAGAGAGATAATAGCTTGCGCGTAAATCATGAATTTTTATCTCTTCTATGCTTGTAAGTTTCGAAAACTGCGTTTGTTTTTTCTTTTTGAAAATATTGGCTATTTCGTGAATATTCGTGAGTTGATTGTATTTGCCGTCTTTTGTGAAGAAATAAGGATTGTTTGCATTGATATGCAGTATGTTTTGGTTGTTGTGCGAGATGATGAGTATTGAGAAATCGTGGGATTGATGAGGGAATATGTTTTTGGGTAGCTCTATTACGGCTTCTAACATTTGCTCTTGCACTAATCGCTCTCTTAGTTTTTCTTCTAAAAAGCTTTTTTGCAATGTTTGATTGCGCACGATAAATACGCCCCTATGCTTCAAATGAGAAAGAGCATGAGTAAGAAATGCCAATTCTGGATAATTCTTCGCGAGCATGCCCGTTTTACTGAATCTTTCATCTTCTTTTAGTTGTTCTATGCCCATGTGAATATAAAGTGGCGGGTTACAAATCACTTTGTCAAATTCCGTTAGTTTGCCTTGTTCTTTAAATAATGGCTTGCGTAGAATATCATTGACATATAATTTGTATTCTTTGATGCCACTAAAGCGAGCAATGAGTTTTGCAATGTTTGAGAGTTTCCAGTCTAATTCTTCACCATAGAGTGTAATATAGGGATTCTTATTGCCAATTGACAAAAAAATACTTCCGATACCATAGCACGGATTATAGACGCATTCTCCATCGTGTAATTCCAATAGTAGGATAAGCAAATCATTAACCTCTTTTGGCGTGGAATAATAATAGAGTTTATTGGTTGTCCTTTTTTGCGAAATAATATGCAAAAAATGTTCGACGTCACCAATCTCAACATTACTAGAATACAGGATTTTTAATACTTTAAGGATATTGAGCGTTTTGCTAATAGGAATATAGAGTTCATTACCTATGAGGTTGTGCAGAGCTGTTGCAAACTCTTCTTTAATAGGATGTCTTTTGTGCGCTTTTGTAATAAGTTGAGACATGGTTTCTGAAGATTCTTTGCGAAAGACGAAGAGCTCAAGCATGATATTAACAACGTCCAAAATATCAGAGTGATATTGTTTGATGTAATCAAAGCAATCAAGTAATTTTTTCACAAAATTCCTCAACGATTGAGCTGTTATTTTATAAGGGGGATTCCTATAACCTTAAAGTTTGCTAATTTTTCGAATATATTATATCTTAAATTTTTATGCAATGTGAAATTTATTGTTTTTGCAGCAGTAGCGATTCAGCAATATTAAGTACTTCATCGGGGGTAATAAGCCGCATGCAATTGTGATGGGAAAGCGGACATACGCGTTTATAGCAAGGCATGCAGGGCAAAGTTTTTTTGACAATAATACTAGAATCAATGGCAATAGATTCTGTGTGGGTTGCAGAATGTGCCTGTTGTTTGTGCGATTGCGTAAGGAATTGCTGTTGATAAAAATTAGGACTCCATGGGCTGCACCATGCAAGTGGCATAGGACCAAAGAAAACAATGCTAGGGATTTTTAATGCTTTGGCAATATGCATAGAGCCGCTATCATTGCCAATATAAAGCGAGCATTGCTGCAGCGATTGAATAAGACTAGGAATATTTGTTGCGCCTGTAAGATTCTGCAATCTCGTATGGTGCTCTTGTGGCAATATATGCAGGATGCTGCGCTCTATACGCGCATTATACTCTTCTTCATTTTTTGCCCCATAAAGTCGGACAATGTGCCCCCTTTTTAGTAACGTTATTGCTACTTCGCTGAAGTACTCTGGTAACCACATTTTTGAGATTCCATAGCTAGCTCCAGTACTTATGGCAACAATAGACGCGTTATTGTGATTTTGTTGTTTAGTTTCATTGTCAATCAAATGTAATTGCTCAACTTGTGAAAAAAGTTTATTTTGCAGACTACTTGCTTGTGGATTGCTGATGTAATTAATTGTCTGTAAGTCAATAGATTGAAAGAATGAGTACGGCAAAATGGGTAGTAGGAGATTTGCATAGCTTAATACCTGATGATTACATGCAGGAGGTCTGCCACTTGCAAATTTGACATTGTGTGTAAGTAAAAATTTACGTACCCCAAAAGCGTTTTTATCACCATAGCCCACTGTCATTTTCGCTGAAATTTTTGAAAGTAGAAATGCGGAGAAAAAATTATTTTGCGCCGTTATCGCACAATCAAGTTTGATTTGTGATTGTGCAAGGTAAACATTAATATTAGCCGCAAGCGCATTGATTGCTTGTAGACGTTGAATAATATTTTTTGCTTTTTTACTGTCATCTATAAAGATTTTAATGATATGGTCATTTAGACAGAAGACATTCGCAGTAAGGGCATTACCCACTAGGATACAGCGCACATTAGGATAAACTTTACGTAGTAAGACAATTGTAGGTGTAAGCATGATTGCATCGCCCAACCAATTGGGGAGTCGTATAAGAATATACATATCATTCCTTGTTGAGGTTAAGCTGTGCCAATTCAACATTTTACAATTTTTTTATAGAATTTGTTTTTCATCTTTACAGCCTCCGTTTAAAATATTACAATTTTTTAGAGAGGATACGAATTATGATACATGAACAAATGACAACAGGAAATACAGGATCTCTGGCTTTTGTAAAAAGGATATTATACCGCACATCTATTGTTACAGGTCTTTTGAGCACACAGAATCTTGTTATGGCTAATTCAGAGCTGCCCTCTGCGATGCCGCAAAACGTGCATGAAGCTACAAAAGAAGTAAAAAAAGATTCTGAGTTGCAAAATATTTTTACAGGCATAAAGGTTAAAGGGTTTGGCTTTGCGAGATATTTTACTTTGAACGGATTTGATAGCGCGAGGAAAAATGCACAAAGTCAGCAGTATCGATTGAAACTCGATGTAACTACCGGGAAAGTTAAGGGCTTTAGTGCCACAGCAGGGATCTTTTTCTCTCAAGGCTCAAGCACACCAGATGCAGGTGGAAATACCGACAGTGCTGTGCAAGGGGGCAGAGGAACGGCTTATAACGATAATTTTTCAGATAGATTCAATATTGGACAGATTTATGCAAGCAAAGAGTTTGTTCGCGATTCGTGGAAAGCAGCTATAGATGTAGGCAAGATAAATATTGCATCTCCGTTGAGTGATAAAAAAGTCGATTTGGGAACGGGCATTGTTGTGAATGCGAAACAAAAGGTTAGCACAGGGAGTCTCAGCTATTACGGATCATTTTTTGATAGTTGGAGTGGAGATCATGTTGGTTACAACATTAGACGAAGAACACCTCAAGTAGTTGGTGGCGCAAGCATTGGCACAAATCAATTGTCTGGGAGCATTGGTATTGGCAATAATTTTACATTGCTTGGTATAGGTGGCGATTTCAAGGAATGGCAATTTAAAGTCTATGGAGGGAACATTTGGGGATTTATGGATATTGTTTCGTATGGTGATGTGAGCTATAAGATGAAATTGAGCGATAGCATGCAACTTGTTTTTCTTGCACAAACAAGCTTAGCATCACTTAGTCGCAATGCGAGATTAGAGCTTGGTTTTAAAGGCAATGCTGCTACTAGTAAATTTGATACCGAATTAAGTAGTGCGGCACAGTTTAGAGGTATTTATAATTTGCAAACACAATTTAAAATTGCCAAGTCTTCTCTAAGCATAGGTTATCTAGGGAGCTTTGGTGATGGATATGGTGTTCTTGTAGATTATAAAGGAGGCATATCTACAGGGGGTAAGGTCTGGAATGGGAATCTTACTGCAACTTATGAAGGATTGGGTTTGTTAGGATCTGGTAGCTTTAATAATAGTAGTATCAATGTTGCCTATATGGTTGCCAAATATGGGTTTAAAATTCCATTACAAATTGGACTTGATATTGCCTATATTTTTGGCAATACTAATATGCCACATTTAAAAGCTTCTTCGGCGAGTCCTAATACTATTACGCATTCCACCCTTTCACAACAATTTATTTGGAACGCTGCATTTGTAGAGATTACTCCGTCAATTAACTATAAATTTACTAATAATTTAGAAATTTCTTTCTTTGCGGCAACATTTCTAGGAGATATTGAATTTCTTAAAACAAGAACTGAATTGCAATATACTTTTTAAGGCACACTAGCGAAACTTGTTATTTGTGTTTATGATTACTCTTGTGCGGCTGTTAAGCGGCAAGCGAATATTTTGTTTTGCTGTTGCTTTATATAACGCAATAAAAGTGAGAATTTTTTCTTATAACAATTGGAAGTTAAGTATAATTCTGCAAAACAGTAATGGATGTGGATGAATAGATATTTGTATTTGCTTGTTATTTTTGTGGGGATAGTAGTAGTTGGTTGTGAGAAAAAAGATTCTTATGATACAGCGGTTTCTTCAAAGGCTTCGTTACAAGAGGAACAATGGCTTTTTGAAAGGCAATATATACGAAATATTAATGATTCAAGCTGGGAAAAAGTTTCTTTAAGTGCATTAAATAATTACGTGGATTTTAAAATTGATTTTACCTTTATATATACGGGCAAATCGCAAAACTGCGGGCTATACGCAAAGGGCATGCTTGTAGATGAAGCACAAGAAAAAAATAAAAAACAGAAAAAATTTCTCCTGCGACCCAATCTGATTCCGCAAACAGTGATTCTTCTTACTCGGCAAGATAATTCTCGCGGCAATTCTCCTAATAACTATACGGTAAATATAGAAATTTCTAATATAGCTGAATTTATTAGAATCTGTGGCGATGCGCACCAATATGCAGCAGGAGAATACAATTTACAATAATTCATTGTATGCCAAGCGCGCTATTCATCAACGTGATAATATCTTGAAGTATAAGATTCCTTGCTTCATGCTCTAAATTTTCGTTGCAATGAAAATACAGAAAGGATATTGCAGCCTGATATACTAACATATTTTTACCATCCAAGAACGGGATATTACACTGACTTGCTAGTTTGCAAAATGTTGTTAATTCGCCTTGTTGATACATTAAATCAAATGCTAAATTTGAACGCGTGAATAATGACTGTAATATTTCTTTAGGTAATGGTAGATTCTTGCTAAGACCAGCACTTGTTGCATTAACAATGATGTCATATTCCAATATATCATGTTTTGCGTGGGTTACTTCATACACAATTTCCGTGAAGTTCTTCGTTTCTGCATAAGATTTAAAAAAATCAAGTTTTTCGCTACTGCGATTTGCAACACAGAATGGAATCTCATAACG
>NZ_NXLW01000008.1 GCF_003364265.1 Helicobacter aurati | reverse complement strand
ATTGTAAGATTTGTGTGCGAGATTTCTCTTTGAATCCTATGAAACACATTTCTTCATTGTTGATGCCTGTTAGGAAGTTTATGATGGTGTGGGCGGTGTAATAATATATTTTAATAATATAAAATGCAATAAATCTATAACATAAATTTTAGCTAAAATCTTTGGGGTAACTTGATTCTCTGCAAACGCAAAGCACGATAAAATCTCAAAAGACCTAGCTTCTCTTTACTTCCTAACGTATAATAAATATTTCGTAAGTATGCAAGAGCGAAAGATTTATCAATCCCTATGTGTTTTACAGAACGCATAATAATGTAATGAGGGATTTTAATTCCTTTAAAACGCGATTTACCTCTGCCCAGTTTGCGCACAAAGCTTAACATTAAATTTCGGTAAAAATCAACATAAGCATTCATGCACATTCTCCCAAAAGTAAAAGGTAAGTGTGTTTTCTGATACCACAAATTTGCCATATCAATAAAACTACAACTATCTTTGTGTAGATAATAATATTTAAGTGCACGATCGCCTATCATTACTTGTCCATTCAAATGTAAAATTTTACAAAGTGCATTAGAAGTTGCTGATTGGTAATCATCCCCAGAATCTGAAAGAATGGCAAGCACACTCCATACTTCTTTATGAGCAATAATACCGACATCGCAAGCCTTAAAGATTCTATGAGATTTTTCACCTGCAACAGAAGAAATAAAACCCGCATCAATGCGTCGAAAAAGAAAATCTTTATTTAGCTTCGAAGGATAAGTTTTTCGAAGAAAAAAAATAGATTTAGGACTCGAACTCATTTTGTATTGCTTAATAAAAACATCAAAAACCAGTAAATTAAGATATTCAATCTTTCCAAAACGCATAAAAACTCCTCAAAATAATTCATTAATATGACTAGAAATATAACAAAAAATTGAAATACAAGTAATGTACTGTAGCTTGTCTAATTGTATAAATATAATTTATATTGTTTAATAAAAGTATAAAAAATAGAAAGCATAATAATTTCTTGGGAGGGTACCCATAGAGTAAATTGTTTGGGATTTCTTGTTAAAAGCAATGTTTGCATGTCTTTTGAAAAAGTATTAGTATTGCTCGTCTGATTACAAAATATTAAGATACCTAAAAAATAATCTGGAATGTTATAAGGCGAACCTCTCCTTATAACAGAAATTTGCAATCAGCAAATGCTAAATTCTATGTAAATAATACAGAGACTTTAAGTATGACTCAATAAACAAAATATTTATTATAGAATAGAAAACTTGCAAAAATGCACAAACAAGAAAACCTAAAAATTAGAAAAATACTATAAATAAAATTAACAATCAAAGGATACTTTCTAAATATAAAAAATTAAGAATCGCATAACTAAACATAAGTTAATCAACACCAGCATGAAAAAATCAATACAAATTTAACGCAAAATTTCATGACATTATTGCTTAATTGCATACCCACAAATATAAAAAGTATTTTGATTCTGATTAACCTTTAAAAACGTTAGCAAAAAATGTAGCTTAAGATTAAAAAGCAAAATCCTAACAATCAAAAAATACAAACAAGATAATATTGCCATAAACTATCTGGTAGACTTTACGTCTAAGTAAACAAAAAATATTCAAAAACCTTGTTAAAGACAAGAATATGAAATTACAAAGATTCTTTCTTGAGTTTTAATAATAAAAACTTAAAAAGAATCTGTGTATCAATTCGATAAAGCCTTGTTTAACAATCAGTAATTATCGTTAGATGCAGATTTCATCTTAAAATTGCAATATATCCTGTAATTGACTAAAATATTAGAAAATATTATACGCAAAAATACTTGAAACAATGACAAAGTTCAAAGAAACACATAGGTAAAAGAGAAAATCATCTATATATCCATATATAATGAATCAAATATTACTGCTCTACAATTATTTTATTTCATCCGTCTATCGTAAAGCCACCATTTTGCGTCTTAAATATGCAATCTTACTCTGCAATGGCAACTCTTTCGGACAAACATCGTGACATGCAATCAAACTCATACAACCGAAAACACCGTCATCATTACCCACTAATTCATAATATTCTTCATCCGTGCGTTCATCATGGGGATCAATCATATAACGAACAATTCTATTCATACCTGCAGCACCAACAAAATCATCTCTCATAACTTTAGTTGCACAACTAGCAATACAACAGCCACACTCAATACATCTATCAAGCTCAAATACTTCATCCGCAATTTTAGGTTCAATAGGTACTTCAAGTTTGGAAATATCTGGTCTATGTTGTGTGTGAATCCAACTCTCAACTCTCTTCGTCATACCCTCAAACCAATCGCCTGTATTCACGCTTAGATCTTTAATGAGTTTAAATGCCGGTAATGGCATAAGAGTGATGACACCATCAGGAAAGTCTTGAGTGAGTGTTCTACAAGCAAGTCTAGGTCTCCCATTAATCATCATGCCACAACTACCACAAATTCCTGCACGACAAACAAAATCAAAACTTAAATCAGGGTCTTGTTGTTCGCGAATCATATTCAATGCAATAAAAACCGTCATAGAATGGGCTTCTAGTAATTTATATTCTCTAAAATGCGGCTTAGAAATTGCACTTTGAGGGTCAAATTTCAATGCCCTAATAGTAATAGTTCTTCCTTGTTCTGCACTCATTGCTTATCTCCTAATCTTTGATTTCTCATTTTATAATGTGGTTGCAAATTGAATGGCATTAAAGCTTCTTGTATAGCATATCTATCGCCACCTTTTGCTTGAATTTCTTTGGTAATTTTTTCTATTTCAGCTTGTCTCTTAGCACTGTTTGGATGTTCAATAATCATACCTTTTGCACCATAACCACGGAAACCAGGTGCTATTTCCATCTTAAGAATATCTAAATCTTCATAGGTTATATCTGGTAAGGTTTGATTTGGGTCATCGCTCCAACCTGCAAGAGTCCTCTTTAGCCAATTTAAATCGTCTCGTTTTGGGAAATCTTCTCTTGAATGTGCTCCTCTAGATTCTGTTCTATCAAGAGCACCTTTAGCGACACATAAAGCTATCTTAAGCATTCTCGGAGTACGGTAAGCATCTTCAAGTTCAGGGTTATTATGTATTTTTTTGTTACTTACATGTATATTTCTCGTGCGTTTATAAAGTTCTTCTAGTTTTTTTACTGCTTCTTGCAAACTCTTTCCTTCACGGAATATCCCAACATCATTATCCATAATATCTTTCATCTGATTCTTTAATTCATAAATATTTTCTGTTCCTGCATTATTCAATAATGATGCAATATGTGCTTCTTCTTTTTTAATAAATGATTCTAACGTCGATGTTCGTACGTCAATTTCTGCATTTTTACAAAACTCTGTAAAATAACCACCGATAATCATACCTGCCACAACAGCTTCACTTACGGAATTACCGCCCAACCGATTAAAGCCATGTAGATCCCAACATGCAGCTTCGCCTGCAGCAAACAGCCCTTTAAGATGAGATTCTCCTCTGTAATCTGTACGAATCCCTCCCATAGAATAATGTTGCATAGGACGAACTGGTGCCCATTTTTCAGCTGGATCTAATCCAGCAAATGTTTTACAAATATCCTGAACATCTCGCAAATTACGTTCAACATGTGCTCTGCCTAAAATAGCAATATCCAACCATAAATGATCTCCATAAGGAGATTTTACACCCTTTCCATTACGTATATGTTCAAGCATTCGTCTTGAAACAACATCACGACTTGCTAATTCTTTTTTCTCTGGCTCATAATCTGGCATAAAACGATAACCGTCAACATCACGTAAAATTCCACCATCACCACGGCAACCTTCTGTAAGCAATATTCCACTAGGGACAAGTGGTGTGGGATGAAATTGCACAGCCTCCATATTACCTAACTTTGCAATTCCAGTCTCCATTGCTAAAGCGGCACCAATACCTTCACAAATCACAGCATTAGTAGTATTCCTATACACTCTACCATATCCACCTGTAGCAATCAATGTCCCCTTAGCTACATAAGCAATCAATTCGCCAGTAATAAGATCACGCACAACTGCTCCATAGCATCTACCGTCTTGGTGGATAATTGCAACAGCTTCTTTTCTATCTTGAATATCTACGCCGAGTTTATATGCCTCATTTGCCACAGCATAAAGCATAGTATGCCCTGTTGCATCAGCTGTATAACAAGTACGCCACTTTTTTGTTCCACCAAAATCTCTTGAGTGTATATAACCGTGTCTAAAGTCATCTTCAGTAATCGTAACTTTCTCACCATTAATAACTGCAGGTCTATCACCCTTTTGAATTCTAGTCCATGGCACACCAAATCCAGCTAGTTCACGAATAGCTTTTGGGGCAGTAGTAACAAACATTCTAGCCACATCTTGATCGCAACCCCAATCGCTACCTTTTACTGTATCAGCAAAGTGCAGGTCTTCATTATCGCCATCGCTCTTAATGGAATTTCCTAAACTTGCTTGCATGCCTCCTTGAGCAGCAGCAGAATGGCTTCTTTTCACTGGAACAAGACTCAATACAATTACATTCAATCCTTCTTGTTTAGCCGCTATGGAAGCACGTAAACCTGCTAAACCTCCGCCAATAATCAATGAATCGCAATATACTACTTTCATAAATCTTCCTTTTAAGGTTATTTGCTTAAATTTTCTTTCGCGATAGCAACTGCTTTTGTCGCTATATCTTGGGGGCTTGTTGCTTCTGCTTGTGCATGTTTGCCAAAATTATTATGATCATATTCTTTTGCTTCATTAATGTCTCTAAAAGTTTGATTTTTTCCTTTAGAAAAATAGGCATAAAAGGTTGCTAATCCTAGAATAATAAAAAATGCACTCATAGCCCATTTGGCATTCCTTAATCCTGTGATTCCTAGTCCTTCAAACCAGCCCCATTTAATACATAACCTATACAATCCAATAGAGCCATGAAGCTCAACTGCAAAAAGCAACACTAGGTAAAGGAGCCAAAAATTTTGACTAAAAAAGCGGAAAGATGAGCCATTGGGTCCAATAGTATCGGGTTGGGCAAACATAATATACAAATGAACACTTGCAAGAAAAAACATCACAAAGCCTGTCATAGCTTGAATAAACCATAAGCTTGTATCACTGTGCTTCATAAGATGTTTATGTGCTTTCAATGCTAAAAACTGCTTATAATTAATGGGAAATTTGCGCATTGCTAAAAAAGCATGTGCTACAAATACAATAAAAACAAATGCTGCCACAGCACTAACAATTCTAGGTTCGCCTGCAGCAATAAAAATACTTCCCTCAAAGAATTTAGTAATTGCATACATAAATTCATCGCTGATAAGTATGCTAGAAACAAAAAACATGTGAAAAATCATAAACAAACCTAAAAATAACCCCGTTGCGCTTTGCCACCAATCTAGCTTGGCGGGCACTCTGCTTTTTTTACGTTCAGGAGTTATACCTAAATATCCTTCAATAATCTTCTCTTCTTGCATTAAGCCTCCCTTAAAACTTAAAATGGATAATTCCAAATTGTAATAGCATATAACTGACTTTAGGTTATATGCGATTGCAAAAATTATAAAATATATTTGCTTGAAATAACTTTAAAATTTAGTATTTATTATTTTTTTGTAGTAATGAGTAAAAATTACACATTACTTATTTTTTACAAGAATATAATTGAGGATTTAATTTTTATTTTATGATATATATAAGGCTCTTAAAACTTTACTAGATTTTACCAAGTTTTATAGTTTTATCTATATTATAATGCAGGATTTAATTAGACTTATCTATCATCTTTTAATCATGATGGATATTAATATTCTTGTTTTATCTAGGAACACAAGTGAAAAATATAGTTTTAATTGGCTTTATGGGCAGCGGGAAAAGTACTTTAGCACCACTTTTGGCTCAAGCATTAGGTAGCAAGTGCATTGATAGTGATAACTATATAGAATCACAAGAAAAACGTAGTATTACAGAAATTTTCGCTTCACAAGGCGAACAACATTTTCGTAATTTAGAACAGCAATTTATTCATTCTTTCGAAAATACACAAAATTATATTATTGCTACTGGCGGAGGCATGCCAATATTTAATGATATAAGTAAACTGGGAATCTGCCTATATTTACAAGTCGATTTCAAAATTATCACACAAAGGGTTATGCAATCTCCAAACATAAGACCATTGTTCTGCGATTTGGAAAAGGCAAAACAGCTCTTTATACAACGAGAACCTACATATATACGAGCAAGCAATATCATTATTAATGCGAACTCTACTCCCGAACACGTTTTTCAAGATACAATGAAAGTACTTCATGATCAAATTAATCAAAAATAAAAACTATCATTTCCTACTTGTACATTGCAATGAAATGACAAGTTTGGCTTCTCTTATTTTCTGTTTGCCGTGTGCGGAATCCATCAAATCATTTTATCCTCAAGCCAATATTAGCTTTCTTATTCACTCTAGTATGCAACATTTATTAAGCAATAACCCTTTTATTCATAATATTTTTTTTATCGATACTGAATCCAATCTTACTAAAACACTCAAAAAAGCGCAAATAGACATATCTATTTCGTTCATTTCAGATAGAAAAAGCACCTTAGCTTTATTTTTAGCGGGAGTAAGAATCCGCATAGGAATATTTTCCCATTTATATTCATTTCTGTTTAATTATAAAATTAAACAGCCTCGACATCCTTTCAAAAAGCATGAAACGCAATATTATCTTGATTTATTAAAACCACTAAATTGTCAAGGCATCTTCTTCCCTAAACTCTATCTTACAATACAACAAAAACAACAAGCACACAAGTACCTAGAATCAAGATTCTCTGAAAAGCCAGATTCCCATCTGATTATTATTTGTCCTAGCAACGACAATAATGCTCGCGGATGGTTAGCGAAGAATTTCTTTGCTATCGCCGATCTATTGGCAACAGAACACACGATTCTGCTTGTTACACATCCTAGCGAACGTGTGGGTTATAGTGCTTTATTAGAACAATATGCGCATTTGCATGCAAAAAATCTCTATATAACGGCTGATTCCAATGAACTTTTAAGCATTATAAGCTGTGCAAAAATCTTTCTTTCTAACAATACTCTATTGTTGCATTGTGCGAGTGCATTAGGAATTGCAACGGTAAGTCTTTACCTCTATACAAAATACAACAACCCTCTACGTTATGGAATCTTTAGTGAAAAAAAGAATCATATTATCCTCACGCCATTTGGCATATTTTCCCACCGTAATCTTGCAGAAATTACTAAAGATTTTACGCAAAATGAATTGCAAGGTAGGCGCATAGAGGATATACAACCCGAGCTTGTCTATAATATTATTAAAACCCAAGTACAACAACAATGAGTAATCAATATAACAGAATCAAAAGCCCCCTAAAATATTTGCATTTGATGCTACTTGTACTTTACTCGATAGGCAACGCTCAATCAATCGACACAAACGTTATTCTTCTTTTTAAGAATTATGAAGATAAATTGCTTAAAGAATCTCATATTACTGAATATCTTATAAGCGAAAAACTTGATGGCATAAGGGCAATATGGGATGGCAAAGTCATGAAAACACGTAATGGGAAAATTATTCCTGCTCCAACATGCTGGATAAAATCATTTCCTCCATTTCCACTTGATGGAGAATTGTGGACAAAACGTAATGATTTTGAGAATATCTCAAGTATTGTTCGACAACAAAAGCCGACTTGTAAATCATGGGATAGAATCACTTACTATGTTTTTGATGTGATTCCTCCTTATAATTTTAATAAACAATTGTGCCAAACTCCTACTACCAAAACCACTAAAAACCTACCATCTGAATGTAGCCTCTTAGGTAGATTAACAAAAATACAAAACTATCTCGACAGCCATCCTCATCCACATATAACCGTTCTTCAACAAGAAGTTGTCAAATCCAAAAAAGCATTATACGAAAAACTACGTGTTGTTACCAACTTACAAGGTGAGGGATTAATTATCCGCAAAAACTATAACCCCTATCAAGGTGGTCGAAATAATGAGAATCTCAAACTCAAAAAACGTCAAGATTCAGAATGCAAAATCATAGGCTATGTAGAGGGCAAAGGGAAATTGCAAGGCAAAATGGGGGCAGTAATTTGCACACAAACAAAAGCTAGTCTTAGGCAATCCACATCGAATAATCACAACAAATTATCCATAGATTCTCAAACTGAAAATATTAGTTTTAAAGTTGGCTCTGGTTGGAATAATACATTACGTGAGAATCCACCCAAACTCGGCAGCATTATTACATACCAATATCAAGGACTAACAAAAAACGGCATACCAAGATTCCCGACTTTCTTAAGAATCTATAAGGAATAAGCAACGCAATAAAGAATCACTACAATCAAGCTACTCTATCACTACACGACAACCAACTCTCGTTTTAGTTCTAATCTTTCAATAGCTTTTCTTAACTTACCAATAAGTTCGATTTTAGCCGCACCATTTAACCTAGTATCACTTGTGATTTGTCTTACGCAGTTTTTGGCATATCCAAGCAGAAAGATTCTTAATTCATACGCAAATTCTTTTGGGCTAAAACATTTCGCATCGCTTTTAAAACGTAGAGCTACAATTCTATCGTGTTCTCTTATACCTTGCGCTATCATAGTAAACTCTTCATGATATTGCCGAAAGTGCCTTGCTTCCAAAAACTGCATGCCAAGATAAAAATTCTCCTCGCTATCAAGCATATTAACAAGAATATTTGCCTCTGCAATATTTTCAAAGTGTGTAGGTATAAATATTTCCTTATGAGAGTTACGGTATGTTTTTTTAATATGCCGTTTCTCAATATTAAGCATTTGTGGTAATCTTTGCTCTTTATAATCATCTTGTATAAGTGGACTTAAAGTAGACATAAACTCCATACTCGCCTTTAATGCTTGTTCTTTCTGAATGGGATTATGTAAATCAAAACGAGAAATAATGCTCTCTAATACAAAATCAATAAACGGCTTAGCAGTTTCTAAAGCTACTCTAAATTCTGTCTCCTGATGTAATAGAATCATATCAGCAGGATCAAACCCATTTTTCAAGAGAATCACGCCACCATCTTTACTCTGCTGAGAAAGAAATTTTGCCGCCTTATACGCCGCATTAATTCCGGCATTATCCCCGTCATAACACATATATATTCTTGGACTATCCTTATTAATAATTCCTAAATGCCCCTGATTCAATGCTGTACCTAAAGTTGCGACAACATTACGGAATCCTGCTTGATGCAACAAAATCACATCTAAATAACCTTCACAGATAATCATACTTTTCTGCTTATATATAAATTGCTTTGCCAAATGATAACCATAGAAGATTTTAGATTTATTAAATAATTTACTTTGAGGAGAATTAATATACTTCGCAATATTTTTATCTTGACTTAAGGTTCTTCCACCAAAACCGACCACCGAACCATTACTTGAGTGAATAGGAAACACAATGCGATTTGCAAAACGCGCATACGGCTTATTGTGGCTTTCCCCAAGAATGCCATATTCTAAAGCTTCTTGATAATCAAGATTATGCTGCTGGATTGCTTTTTGTGTCTCAAAACTCGCCCCGCAATAACCAATCTCAAAAGTTTTAATGGAATCCAAAGTAATACCACGAGAAAAAAGGTATTGCATAATTTCTTGCTGTTTAAGAAGCTGATGATGATAAAAAAGTGTAAGTGTAGAAAGAATCTCGCTTTTCTTTTGTGGCACACCACTTTCATACTCGAGTGGAACATGAAAAAAATGCGCAATGCTTTCTACTGCCTCCTGAAAATTTATATGCTGATATTCCATAATAAATTTAATTCCATCCCCGCTCGCGCCACAAGCATGACAATGATAAAGCCCCTTTGCCTGACTAATAGAAAAGCTTGGCGTTTTATCATCGTGGAATGGACACAATGCCATAAAATTCGACCCTACTCTTCTTACGTCAATATAATGACCGATTAAATCAATAATATCAATATGTGTTTTGAGTGTTTCAAGGCTTGCTTGAGTAATACTTGGCATTATTTTCCCCTCAACAAAGCTAGCAGGATTCTAGCATAGTTTATCTATGTTATAATAAGCTAGTATCTTAGAAACTAGAGGGAACACATGCAACAACCCCACACGCATTCCAGATTCTTAGCATGGGTTTTTCTGATTATTGCAATTAGCTTAGAAATTGGAGGAATAACACTCCTGCAAATCATACCATCATGGCTACAAAAATTGGGCATACAAGAATCCATAGAAATCTATGGATTCCATATCGACACCAAACTGCTACCAAAAATTAACTTACTCTGCATGATAACACTCTCCTATTATTGCATGTCGCTTACTCTACGTACTATTGCGCTTGGAGTTGCTTATTCTGTATGGGAAATAGTGGGATTAATTGGCATTTTATGTATTTCTTTCCTTTTCTTTGAACCGTCGCTAACAACACAACAATATTGCGGAGTAATTATTGGATTCATAGGAATTATCTGTGTAATAATGGGCGAAAATCACGAATAGATAAAATACCGAAATAATTAAAACCAAAGGAACAATTATGAAACTAACAAACAATAATACTTGGCGCATTTTCAGAGAAAAAGGAATCAAGCAAGCCCTAACACATCGCCTAAACAGAATCTTACGTGATAATATTTTTATCGACTTATTTATCCCGCTTGCATGGCAATTGAATAAAAAACTACCAAAAGGATACAAATTCCTCTATATCGCATCGCACGCAACAGGGCACAACGCTATGCAGAAATTTCTTACACAATGCAATATCCAAACGAACTGGCATTTTGAAGAAGATGGCTACACGAGATATAAAGATATTTATAAACGTTTGATTAAAGATAAACATCATTACAACATAATCACTCTATCTGAATATAACTTCACAGATCATCAAAAGTTTTTTGCAACAATTCGCGAAAAAGTTCCCGCCATTATTCTCGTAAGGGATCCTATCGCGATATGTAAATCCGCAATTAATCATTCAATGGAGAGAAAGAATATAACAACAATAATACGGGGGGGGGGGGCAGACCTTAGTGCCCTATTTTCAGACTGCATACAATATAACGGCTACAACACGCAAACCAAGCAAACTTTCCTTTCTAATACACCATCTTTAAATATGCTCGAATACCTTATTTCTCAACGAACTTCCATGCAAGGCATGCAAACCTCCTTCATAACCCACGCTATTAAAGAATCTTTACCGTATATTACGAAAATCCACTATATCGATATGAATGAAATAACAGGCAAAAGAACTTGGAAAAGTATCAAAAAACTTTCTTCTCTATTTGATTTTCTTCCACCACAAGACAAGCATTACTTTGAAGGAAGTCTTTATGGCTCATTGCGCCCCTTTTTACCCATAAGATTCCATATCCCCTATAAGAATCAAGATTTAGAATTTATTTGCAATCTACAACAACATAGCATGACTTTCGAATCATATAGCTACAATATTACCTCTCAAGTGATGCCAGCTAATTATAAACACGATAAAAACTTTAGCCATATTATGATATGGACGACCAAAGCAAGTCTCGAGAAATTGCAAGAGAATCCGTGCAAAACCTTCGTTGTTCAAGAACTAGATAAGCTGTTTTCTATTTTACAGAATGAAATGAATCGCAATGATTCTAAGAAACTCACTGAAAAAGATGTCTTAGAATACTTGCAAAGAAATCCGCAAACAGCAAAGAAACTAAAAGTGATTTTGGACGGCGAAATAGAACACATCAAACAAACTCGACCAGATATTATAGAATCATGGCGGTATTATTTGGAATTTGAAGCAATATGCAAACGTTGTAACATTTAATCAGTGTTGTTTTTAATTGTTATTTCAATATTTGATTTTTGCAAGGACATAAAATTTTTTAACTCTCTGTACTCGTCCTTAGTAAAAAAACGTGTCGTACCAAGCGGAAGCGCATTAAGGCTTACAAATCCATAACTTACGCGCTTCAAATCTAATACATTCGCTCGGAAATGGGCAAAAAAACGTCGTATTTCCCGATTTCTACCTTGATTCAAAGAAAGCTTTAATTTGGAAAATTTACCATTTTTAAGAATCTGAAAATCCATAGCGGGAAAATCCATAGATACACTACTACCAAGAGCATGTCCGCCGGCTTTTGAATTTTTGAGGGATAGCCCGTTAGTCATTGCATCGATAATTTTCTGATGAACCACAGAATCTATTTTGACAAGATAAACACGTTTGAGACTAGATTCCATTAAAAGACGTACAACTTCTCTATTATCGCTAAGAATAAGCAGCCCCTCACTTGCAAAATCAAGCCGTCCGACAGGCATAAAATGCGCATATTTAGAATCAAGGCTATCATAAATTACGGGTCGCCCCCTTGGATCCACTTTGCTAACCAACTCGCCTTTTTTCTTGTGATAAACAATTGCACTCCAACGTCGCTTTGCATGTCCACTAACATAATTAAGCAACTTGCCATCAATGAATATTCTAAAATCTTTCTGTGCCTCTCGTGGATTCTGAATAGCTAAAGTAGGTACATTAGTAAACCTGCTAGCAAGAATCTGATTAATTCTTACTCTACCTGTTTCTATTAATTTATCTGATTCTCTACGCGAATATTTACTATGTAATGCAATAAAATGATTTAAGCGCAAAATTAACCTTTATAATACTTTTGCTGACTTTGCAGCTTTCTGTGCTGCTTGAGCTCATTGGCAGTGGGTTTCATTTTGCTTGATTTTTTATGCGCTCTATCTTGGGATTTCTTAGTATTATAATTAGTTGCTTTGCCTAATTTTTCTGTTCTTTTTTTTCCATACGTTCTGCGAGAGTTATCCATTGTCTTCGCTTCATCTTGACCGTGTATATTGTGTTCTACTTCCTGCTTACTCAATCCAATCTTGACATTTTTCTGCAAATGCAACGTAAGTAGTTTAAGTGCTAATTGTGTAGCATCAATCTTATCTTTCACATTCTCATAAAGCGATATGGCGGAATCCAACACTTCTGCTTGAAGAATCTCATTAATCACTACATCATCGCTGACATTGGGCACTTCATAAAGTTTAAGCTGGGATTTCGTACTGCTTTGAATCTTCTTTAAATCTTTATATTCAAGTGGAGTAGAAAGTGTTATAGCTACGCCTTTATTCCCTGCACGACCTGTCCTACCTATTCTATGTACATAAGATTCTATATTCAAAGGAATATGATAATTAAAGACATGGCTAATGTTACTAATGTCCAATCCTCTAGCTGCAACGTCAGTTGCCACCAAAATATCAGCACCTTTTTTCTTAAAAGCCATAATGGCGTCTCGCCTCATACGTTGATCCATGTCGCCGTGCAAAGCTACACTTTTATAGCCTTTGATTTGCAAAAAGGTATTTACTTCTTCAGCTTCTTTTTTAGTTCGAATAAACACAATACTTTTATGAGGAGATTCGGTATCAATTAATCGTACAAGTGCTTCATTACGTTCATTTTCATTGATAATATAATATCGTTGAGAAATATCCTGATTAGTTGTATTTGCTGAACTAATCCTAATATGCAAAGGGTTATAGAGTATTTTTTCAGCAAGTTCTTGTATGCGCGGGGGCATTGTTGCAGAAAAAAGTAAAGTTTGCACATTATTAGGAATGAATTTAAAAATCTCCTCAATGTCGTCTATAAAATCCATATCAAGCATTTCATCGCATTCATCAAGCACTACTACATTAGGACAAAAATTCTTCAGCCTTTCATTCTTAAGATGATCTAATAGCCGCCCTGGTGTAGCTATCATAACTTGCGGATTGCGATCAATAAGCTCAATTTGCTTTTTGATACTCTGACCGCCATATACACAAATTGTTTTAATCTTGAGAAATTTTCCTAATTTAAAAATCTCATCGCTAATTTGCATTGCAAGTTCCCTTGTAGGAGTGATAACCAAAGCTTCAATAGAAGAATCATTTTTTAAACTATGCAAAATAGGTAGAGCAAAGGCAGCAGTCTTGCCTGTTCCTGTTTGCGCTTGAGCTATAACATCTCGTTTTTCCATTATTGGAGGAATTGCTCGTTCTTGAATTGGGCTGGGAATGCTAAAACCGGCTTCTTTGATGCCTTTTAGCACTTTTTTGTTTAATCCCAATGATTCAAAGCTTACGTCAGAAAGAGAATTATCACTTTCCGAATCATGTGGTAGAATTGCTGCATGTTTATTCATTACAATGCTCCTCTTTGTGGTTAAAAATTCCCATATTATAACACTGAATCTTCGGATTTCATCAAATCTTTAGAGACACAAAAACTTCTCTCTACATTGCTTAAAATATTCTAAACTAGCAAAAAATTAGATGATATGATCCAAAAATGTATAACTCATAAAATGCTATAATATAATGCTGAACTTCAATTAATGAAAGGATTTGTCAATGCCTCAACACTCTTTTTCACTAATCAATGACAGAGGCTGCTGTGGCAATATACAAGGAAGCACGCAGCATCAATATAGCACGACACAAAGCCTCTTACATCAATTTAAAGCTGGTAACAATATCAGAATGCAGCTACAATTTGCGAATATAGAATCGCTTGAAGTCATAGCACAAGCAATTAGAGAAAGAATCTTAGAAGTAGTCAGTAAGAACGGCGGACATTTAAGCTCTACTTTAGGAGCAGTAGAGCTTATTGTAGGCATGCACACCGTATATGATTGCACAAAACATCCATTTATCTATGATGTAAGCCATCAAGCTTATGCGCATAAACTACTTACAGGAAGATATGAACAATTTAGCAGTCTAAGACAATTTGGTGGCATCAGTGGTTTTATAGCACCAAATGAAAGTGCATTAGATTATTTCATTGCTGGACATAGCTCAACCTCGTTATCTTTAGCTGTGGGTGTCGCCAAAGCACGCAAACTCAATAAACACAGCAACAATCAATCTGGCGTTGCAAAATTAACAGGCAAACCCATAGCAATGATAGGTGATGGTGCTATGAGCGCGGGATTAGTTTATGAAGCACTCAATGAACTAGGAGATTTAAAATTGCCTGTGGTGATTTTACTCAACGACAATGAAATGAGTATTGCTAAACCGATTGGTGTAATTTCGAAGATTCTCTCAAAAACCATTGCCACTCCACTCTACCAATCCATGAGAGAACGAATAAAAAAGATAGTGGATAAAATGCCCGAAGGAACGGCTTTCATTGCAAAAAGATTCGAAGAGAGCTTTAAACTTATTACCCCTGGACTGCTTTTCGAGGAATTTGGCATTGATTATATTGGTCCTATTAATGGAAATAACCTAGAGGAAGTGATTTCTGTACTAAAAAGTACGGAAAACCTCAATCGCCCCGTTCTTATTCATTGTCAAACTATCAAAGGTAAGGGATACCAAATCGCGGAAGGAAAATATGAAAAATGGCACGGAGTTGCCCCTTTTGATCTGCACACTGGGAAAGCACTTGCTGCCAATGCAACAGAAAGTCCTACGCAAGTTTTTAGCAAAACCCTGCTTGCTATGGCAAAGCATCATAGTCATATCGTAGGGGTTACCGCTGCAATGCCAAGCGGTACTGGGTTAGATAAACTCATAGATGAATTTCCTGAAAGATTCTTTGATGTAGCCATAGCTGAACAACACGCTGTTACATCTATGGCGGCTATGGCAAAAGAAGGGTTTAAGCCTTATATCGCTATATATTCCACATTCCTACAACGAGCATTCGACCAAATTATCCACGATGTCAGCATCATGAATCTTCCCGTAGTCTTTTGCATTGATCGGGCTGGCATTGTAGGTGAAGATGGCGAAACCCATCAGGGTTTGTTAGACATTGCCTATTTACAAAGCATTCCGCACATTGTTCTTGTCGCCCCGCGAGATAATTTAAGCCTAGAATACGCACTGCAATGGAGTGTTAATGCTAACTTTCCGCTCGGTATCCGCTACCCTAGAGGTAAATTCATTGCGCAAGATTTCTACATTATACGCGACATGGAATCATTCGCCAATATGCAGCAGCATTATTCTGATTCTTCAAACCTACATAATCATTCCAAAGAACAAAGACGTTGCATGGCAAGTCAGATAATCGCTTGTGCATTTTTCAAGAAACAAAAAGATTACAAAACACATTTACATCATAAGAAAGCACAAATGATTTTAGATAATTGGGAGAATGCTTTTCATACGCAACACGATAATCTCATTCCCGATTCCCTTAGTCATATTTCTGTACAAGATTCTTTACAAACAAATTCGGCACAAATACACTCGAATAACAAAGGAACAAACGACACAATAAATTTTCCGATAACACACGATACGTGCAAATGCCCTATTCTTTTCTTGGGCTATGGTAATGGTGTGGGCAGAGCGGCTGCTACATTAGAATCACTTTATACAGAATACGGATTACAAGCTCATCTTATGGATTTGATTTTCCTAAAACCCCTCGATTCTCTTTCCCTCGTTCAATGCTTGCAACAATATACTCATATTTTTATCTTTAGTGATAGCTACAAAATTAACGGTGTAGGCGCAAGGATCATGCAGTTTGCCAATGAATTATATACCAAGAATGAATTGTGCAAGATTCCAAAGATTATAAGTTTCGAAATAGATGATATATTCGTTAAACATGGAAAAACCGAACGTGTAGAGCAAAGTTTAGGCTTGGATTGTGTTTCTTTAGCACAAAAAGTGCATTCGTTTATTTCGTAACTCTGTCGTTTGCCAAAGAGAAATAACAACATAAATTTATCATTAGATTCTGTGGAGGTTAAATTAGCATAAATGTTATATAATCATTCCTTTTACTACATTGACTAAAAGGGACAATATGCAGCAATATGGAGTACATTTTAAAAGCATGGCAAAAGCCATTTATATTGACGAAATGAATCTAGAAGACTTTATCGTGATTGATATTCGTGAAGAAGAGGAAGTTAATGCCGCACGTATTAAGGGGGTACCAAATATTAGAGAACCCCATGCAATTTATAACCTCGCTCAAGATAATCCAGATAAAAAAATCCTCGTACATTGCAAAGTAGGAGGAAGGGCTTCGCAAATGGGAAATATTCTCGTAACAATGGGATGTAACAACATTTATTTTTTCGACGATCTCTTTTCAAGATTCTATGAAAAATTCGAAATTGTAGGTACACAGAAAGAATGTTTGCGCGAATTGCAATGGTAGTTTCTATTTACAATACTGATACACTACCCGCGCAAATCTAACATATATGCAGTATTAAGCGTACTGAAATCCCACAACGGTGTATTTTGCCCTACTTCAATTTTTATTTCATCAAAGCCATGCAAGTCATGCAAATGATTCTCTAAGATATTTTTTACTTTCTCACTCATAACCTGTAATCTAGCAGTAATACCAGAATCTTCAAGCATAACCAACCCGCTTATCTCACCCAAATGCAAAAAAACACTATAAAATTCCAAAAAATCAACCTGTTTTTTTATTTGCACAAGCCTGTCTCTACCGTTATCATCTTGAATAACCATGCTAAAAACACCATTTTGTAATGCTATAAGAAGATTAGACAACTCCAAAAATTCCTGTTTTGTAGTAGCAAGCGGCAATCTTTCAAGTAAAAACTCCTTAAAAAGATTCTCAATTTGCTTACCGCTTGCATGAGATTCATTCAATAGTTCTCGCAAATCTTTTGTGTGTAGTTTTAAGTAAGAACTCTCAAGCTGCTGCAATATCGCTGGTTGCTTAATTAGGTCAGAGATTATAAGCCCCTCCTTTCCTTGCTTAACATTCGCCCAATAATTTGTACCAACCGCGAGTTCTTTATTGCTATTTGTCTCGATTACAAGTTTACCTAATTGCACAAGATATTTACCGCCATCTTGTTTGCTTAAAATCCGTAAAAGCATAGGCAAACTTGCATTAATTTCTTTATTGTTACTTGAAGTAGCAATTTGACTCAAAAGACCTTGCAAATGCGCTGGCTGTATCATAAAAACCCCTCTATACTTTCAATATCTATTACGATCGCCACAAAGATATAAGCTTTTCTGCATTATGTCGGACAAAATCATGAGAATCTTGAGCCTGTAAAGACGATGTTCTTTTTTGCCAAAGACCTGAAATTACGGCAATCATATCTGCCTCCCTTAATAAATGCACATTGTCTGGAGCAATACCACCAATAACGCAAATGGGAATATCACACTTCTGTTTAGCACTCTTAAGCAACGCAGCTGGAGCTAGAGTAGCATTTGGCTTTGTAGGAGATTGAAAAAATGAGCCAAACGCAACATAATCGGCACCCAGAGATTGATAATAAAGGGCAGATTCTAGACTAGCATAACAGCTCACACCAATAATACCTTGAAAATTCTTGCGTATGGTAGAGAAACATTGCAGTTCCTCTCGCCCTAAGTGAACACCGTCTAACTGCATTTTGATTGCAAGTTTATATCTGTCATTAAGAATAAAAAGTATGTTTTTTTCTCGACAAAATAGTTGCAAATCTTTTATTAGCCCCTCTATCTCTTTATCATTGTGAATCTTGTCTCTAAATTGGAATATTTGTAATCCACCGTCAATTGCAGATTCTAAATAGTCAAATATTTTTGTATAAGGTGTGAGATTATAATCGCTAATACCATAAAGTCCAAACAATTTATCACGCATAAGAAATCTTTTTACAAAATCACAAAATTAAAAAGTATCCAGATAAAATAAATACACTCACTATAATCAGTTACTTAGCAGAATGATTAAGGATTTCTGTCAAAAGTTGTGCAATATTTTCAACAACATTGTTATTGGTAAGACGATATTGCCTTGCAAGATTCTTAATATCCGTAGAAGTTACGAACACATTGCGCTTAGAATCCTCCCATACGATAATTTTCAATGGCAATTCAATTCCTATTTGTTGATTTTCCTGCATGAGAAGTGTACCAACTTTTGGATTCCCAAAAACTATAACTTTTGTTGGATAAAGTTGCAATTCAGCTTCTTGAGCGTTTTTACTATGATTAAATTCTGTAAATATTGGTATATTTCTTTGTGTCAAAAATGTATAGACATTATTGATAGTCGTGTCAAAGTCATAGCGACTTTTTACAATTTGTGCTGTATTCCCCATATTAACCGCCATATAAAAAAATGCTATAAATACTAAAGCCCTCATACTAATTAATCCTATTAAAATTTATAAAATTAATAATCTATCATACGAGTATTAATGATGTATTTATTTAGCATTCCTTACAAGCACTTTCTACATTAAAAGCTTGATTTGGTATGTTTAAAAGCTTGCCAAACAATACGCGTCTTATGTGAATTGAACGAATATCTTTAAATCCGTGCTGTATTGTGTTGAGGGCTTTGTCATGTTAAATTTCCTTGTGATGTTACGACCATTCTTGTCATATTTGCAAGTGTGGGCAAAATCCTTGCGGATTGTGCGAGGGCTTGCTCGATGCGAGAGTGGTAGCGACTAGCACGAACAAAGTTCTTGCCCATATTGCATTCCCAAAGGGATAAACATCTCTTTTATTTGTCATACTGAGCGAATGCGAAGTATCTCTGTCATTCTGAAGTTTCCTAGAAACTGAAGAATCTCTATAAGCATCCATTAAATGAGATTCTTCACTTTACTTAGAATGATAAATAAGGATAAACAGAAGTATTGGCTGTGCCTATGCTTTTTGTTGAATTGAATTATTTTCATAAAAACTCCTCTTAAGTTTAAGTCAGACAATATGTAAAGTTTTTCATGCAAGTTCCTTGAATAATTTTTCAAAGTACTCTTGTACGCATGCATTGGTCTTAAAATCCATAAAGGCATCTGAAATTTTGAGAAACTCCTCGTGATTGATAAAAATATCTAAATTACCAAAATAATAAGGAAGTTTATCGGCGAATTTCTTAAAATGATGAATGTAATAGTAGTATTGTATGTTATCTTGAAATACACGAATAGAGTTTGCGCTGCATTTTGTCATAAAAGTTTGATTGCGTTTGAGTGCATTGATGTCTCGTAAAGTATGAAAATAGGCGATTTCTTTACGCTTGTCTTTTGGGTTTGGATATTTTAGGACATAATTACCAATAAAATCAAAGTCATTTAATCGCAGTTTTTTCCCGCTATCCGTACTAAATTGGTAATTTTTAATAAAATCATAATCCATTCCCCGATTATCTTTTATATAGAGAGCAATAATAATTGGAAAAAAAGTTTTGGAATGGGGTGTAAAAATTTCAGAACTGATAATTATATCCTCAAGCAGTGCATAACACTCCTTGAATAATTTTAACGCCTTGAAATTACTCTCTTTAATCAGATATGAGAGTGGGTGAAGCACACATATAAAACCTGGATTAAGAAGCGCAAAAGATCGCAAGAATGAGATTCCTAAATCCCTGTGGGCGAGATTTTTATCTATATCAAAAAGTTGCCGTTTAATGCCATTATTAATAATGGAAGTTTTATCATTATAGGGTGGATTTCCAATGATAATGAGATTTTCATTTTCTGGGATTCCAAACTTAGAACGAGACACATTTAAAAGAGAATTTGTCGCAATTGTACGGATTTTAGAATTGACTTTTTGCAAGGCAATCTCATCAATATCTGCACCTAAATATTGATAATCACCGATGAAAAAATCCCCATAACCACAAGCACTATCAAAGAGCAAAAAATCCTTAAGATTCACTCTTTTTTGTAGTAGCTCATAGGCTTTTTGGACAATATTTGTGGGGGTATAAAACGAACCAAGATTAACGGTTCGTTCTTTGTTTAGGTGTTTTTGCATTGATTCTTTATCTCCCTATTATATACATAATCTATCGCATACTAAATAAGCAATTTTTTTGTAATAGATTAAAATTACTAATTAAAAGCTCTTTGCCAATGTTGGCTTTTTCTTGTTTATAATTATTCATTCCATATTGCAAGCTCCATTCAAGAATATAAAAATCCTTATAGAGATTTCTAATAATCTGACTATCATCATAGGTTAGTAAAAATTTATGATTTGTTTGCTTTAGATTTTCACAAAGCATTTTATGGTCAAAATGCGTATGCAAATCCCCCTTTTTGCCATAGAGTTTTGATTTGGTTGTGCCATAATATGGAGGGTCTAAAAAGATAAAGACGTCCTCTCCGCCTTTGTGTAACAATTCTTGATAGTCATTGGAATAGAAATGAAAATTATCGAGAATGCCCTGTATGGGCTTTAGTCTCTCAATGCTACTTTGCGTGAAGCGCGATTCGAAGGCTTTTTGTGAGTATCCTCCACAATCGACCACGCCAGAAAATGTGATGCGATTTAAGATGAAAAAATCGACTGCTCTTTGAAAGTTGCTTAAATTTTCATTTCTTCTAGCCATTAAAAAATGATAGAGTTCTCTCCCGTCTTTAAATGTTTTTTTTAGCCTTTGAATTTCTGCAATAAGATGATTACCTTGCGTTTTGAGAATATCCCAGAAACAATAGACATCATAGTTGCAATCATTAGCGGAAAATTTTATTTTTTTGCTAGAAGCATATTTTTGTATGAGATAGATTCCGACACTCCCACCGCCAAAGAATGGCTCGCGATATTCTTTAAAATTTGTTGGAAAATATTCTTTTAAATATTGAATTGCCCTTGATTTGCCACCGGGATAGCGAAGGGGAGATTTGCAGAATCTAGCTTTCATCAATTTATCCAAATTTCAAAATTATTTTGCTTTGATTCTGTATTTAAAGCTTTTAGGGTGGTAATTTGAGATGGGCTGAAGGTATTGTTTTGAATAAAAGATTCGAGATTCTCATTTGGCAAAATAATGCTATTTTGTAGAATATTTGAAGTTAATCTCAAAATAATCTTGAAATTATCATATCCTTCAATCTCGGAGAGATTATTATAAAGCATAAGTTTTAAAAGTCCATCTTTTATATCATCGTTACTTGGTAATAACGCATTTTTACTATGCTTGCTTTCGCATAAATATAATATGTCATTTTTAAAAAGAATATCATCAATTGTGAAAAAATATTGTCCACCTAAATAATTTTCTATAACAATTTTTGATTTTTGTCCTATGCCAATATATTCCTTAGGTTGTAAAGTCAAACTTTCTCGGTTTTGAGCTTGTTCTGCCTTTTTTCTTGAAAATTGCATAAAAGATTCTCTGCTCTGTAAGATTTTTTGTATAAACTTATCTATATTTTGAGGATTGTGAAGTTTAGTATTTAGAATAGCAGAAATATTTAAGTAAGATTTTTTTGCAAGATTTACAAGCCTTGAAAGATTTTTATTGTTTAGCTGGTTAAGATTCCAATGCAATGCAGATTGATGATAGTTGACAAGTTGAGAGAGTTGTTCTACAATGTATTCATTATTAAAAAGCTGATTCGTAATTTTATCAATTTTGCTTGTGTTAAGTTCTGCTTTATCATAAAAACCTATAATCACATAGACATTCAAGAGACTCATTAAAGAAAGCGTATCCCATTGCAAATAATCCATATCTCCATTAATGCCCTCATCTTTAATGAGTGGAATTATCGTTACAACTTTGTTTGCTCCGCTATCAAAAGTATCATATACTCTAGCATAAGGATAAGACCGTGTGCGCTTGGGGCTAACCCATTTGCTTAAAGCTAAAGTTTTATTCTGAAAATTAATGAAACACTTACTAGGTAAAGCATTAATATTTACGAACGTAAAGTTTTCTAAATTCTCTTGCCATATTTTTTTATAAGAAAAATTTTGAATTTGTGCTTGTAACATATTTATCTCTTATTATCTAGGTATTATCTAAGCCTATTAATATCTCACACTTCCGTCTTTAGCAGCGCATAGCGGCGCAACCATTTACTTGGAATCTCTTTTTTACAGGCTTCCATTTTGCCCTGCGTGCCTCCAAAACAGCAGAATCCATTTCATAGTTAAATCCTTATGCCCAATTTACTGCCAATGTCCTTAAAACCAGAATCTAGCATACAATTCTCCAAGCTTCTTTGGGAAAATAAAAATCGTCCATCACATACAAATCCTAGCTCTTCCCAATCTACATTATTTAATCTCTCACACAATTCTTGTAAGATATTAGAATCTGCTTCAAATTTTGGAAAAATCGCTAAAATAGAGCCATCATAAGCCTTGCAAGAATGTAAGAAAAAAGGTTTTTTATTCCGAGTTTTGGTGTTGACATAGATTCGTGGTTTTTCGCTTTTATGATAATCTCTGCCCCAAGCCCACCAATTACTTTCATCAAATTTTTTAATTTTTCTTTGTAAAAGCCTTTCTTTAAATTGCTCCAAATATTTGCAGTCTTTTGCCCATTCTCCATAAATCATTGTTTTAGTTTTGCCGCTTTTTGCTGTGGCAGAATGGACAAACTCTACATTGCCCCACTTCTCACTAGCAAAAATAGAATCTGCCCCACTCACTGCCCCAACTTTGACAAAAAACAATGAGCTAAAGGGAATACTATAAGATTTTTTAGTAAAAAGAATCTGTCCATTGATGCAACTAAATTCCCTCAAACATTGGGTTTTTCGCCCAAAATTACCTTTTTCAAACCTCCATATAGCACAATTTGGTTGAGCCTTGTTAAAAATCTTTTTATCTCCCAAATCTATAAAATCTGTTATGCTACCTTGCGAGAATAAAAACTCATTGAGTTTTATGCTTGCTGTGCTTTTTAGAAAATCTCTAGGCGTGATAAAAATCAGTTCCCCCTTATCTTTTAAATGCAAGATAGATTTATAGATAAAAAATAAATACAAATTCGAGCGAGAATCAAAGACATTTTTATAAGTGCTTAAAAGGAATTTCGTAGAATCTAAAATATCTTGATAACGCACATAAGGAGGGTTGCCGATAATGCAATCAAATTTTTCACTTACAGAATAGCTAAAAAAATCAATATTTAAGACAGACTTATCACAAATGACTTTGGAATCTAGCTCTATGCCTATTTTATTGCTAGGTAGATTTTCAAAAAATGCTCCATTCCCGCAGCTTGGCTCTAAGAATCGTGGATTAGAAAGCCTCTTGGTGCTTTGAATGAGATTTAACATATCGCTTATAATATGTGGTGGTGTGAAAACTTGCCCTAAATTTTCTACATCAAGATTCATAAAAATATCTCCTAAAATGGAGGTAGGCTTCTGCTCTTAATTTTAAAGATTTTTCAAAAGAACCAAGTAAAAATGTTTTTGCATTTTCAAAATCTCTCTTAACAATACCGCGATTATTATCCCATTTTGCCTGAAAGGGCATTATCTGTTTAAGAAACAGAAAGATTCTGCCCATTACACTATCTTTAACCATATCTGAGATTTTATGTTTCATTATGCAAAATCAATAAAAAGTCCTTTTGTAGTACTTATAGAACAAGAAATTAAAAGATAAGTTATAACTCTCTAACAGCCCTCATCGCCTCTTCAATGGCAGTATGCGCATAGGCGTCCCAATTAGCATCAGAGTTTGCAATCGTGATATTTCCATAGGGTTTTTTTGCCTCTGCGATGATTTTTTCACTCTCTTTTTCATCATCATAAAGAGTATTGAGGGTATAAGAATAGCAATGCGCCCACCGATTAAGAGTGATGGCTAAAATATCTCTTTTGTGCTTAAACCCAACAGATCCTAGCATTCCTTGTAATTGCTCTCTTAGCATTTTTTCTAATTCAGAAAAAGGGAGACTAAAAAGCTGATGACGCGCTAGCCTTGACTGCTCTCTTGCATCCATGCTATCACCATCTGCTATCTCTCTACTTAAAACCACAGGTGCAGCTACCATATGAAGGCAAATAGGCTTTTTAGGATCTTTTGGATGCTCATAACCTCCCATATTCACAGGATAATCTAGCTTTGTGCGCACATAAAACATACGCGGGGAATAAATCTCATGCACCCCTAGCTTGATAAAAGGTTCCCAATTTTTGATAATAACTTTTGTGTGGATTAGTGGAGTTTTGACACATTTTGATAATGCGTTCTTTTGAATCTGCGGCATATCTGGGATGATATAAGGAATAGAGCTATTATAATTTGCCATAATCGTCTTTTTGGCAAAAATCTTATGAAGTTTCTTATCCACCCCGCTTGCATAGGTAACTATCGCGCCATC
This sequence comes from Helicobacter aurati, assembly GCF_003364265.1. Classification (GTDB taxonomy): domain Bacteria; phylum Campylobacterota; class Campylobacteria; order Campylobacterales; family Helicobacteraceae; genus Helicobacter_A; species Helicobacter_A aurati. The sequence continues at coordinate 51,335 of NZ_NXLW01000008.1, read as the reverse complement.
TTTTGTATTTTTGGCATTAATCACCGTGCTATTTAGTCGAATCCTCGTTGGCGTATCCGACATATCAAGCTTGGAATAATCAAAGTTTGCTAAAACCACATCATCGGCGCTTTTTATGGGGGCGATACTAGGGATTAGCTTTTGCACCATTAGCCTTGCGATACTTGCATTACCATCTGGAAAATGATAAATATAAGGCTCATTAATCTCTGCTTCTGCTGCTTTACTAAGTGGAGGGAGCTTTAAATTATCAAACCCGGGCAAAAAGGAACCTCTAGCGTCCTCACAAGAGATAGAATCTATCCCAAGAGCTAAAAAATCATCTGTCATTCCCTCAAAAAATAAAATGGCTTTAGGAGAGAGATTGACTTTATCTCTTAAGAAATTTCTATAGCTTGTTTTCTCCACATATTCTACCCTCTCTTCCTCGCTCATGCCTTCTAAATAATCCTTAGGATTCTCAAAAAGCGCAATCAAATCCTCCTTATCCTTTTGCGACATTGGGAAATCATCGATAAAGTCTTTATAGCTTCTGCCATTTATCCTATCCTCTGGAATATCATCACAAATAATCTTTCTTGGATTGCCACTTACGACTTTATCCGCGCCAAAATCTTTTTTATTAAAATACACACCACGACTTAAATTTAAATCAGGATAGAAATTGACATTAAAACTTTTTGCTAGAGTATCAATATCAACCCCCAAGCCCTTTAAAAATTCTACAATCTCTTTTGAATAAAGAGCCTTTGGAGATTGGAGCGATTCACTCCCTCCATAGCTTAGAATCATCCTATCTCTTAAATGAAATTCATTTCTTCTAGCATGCCCGCCAAAATCATCGTGATTATCCAAAATCAAAACTCTTTTTTGATTTTTATTTTTATCTTGATAAACACATGCCGCGCACAAGCCGCTAATTCCAGCCCCAACGATAATCAAATCATATTCCTCTTCTATTGGCAAAGATTGGAAATCAAAGTTTTCTCCATCGCGTAGCATATGAGCAAATTCATAACTTGCATCAGTGCTCCCGCGTAAGCCTGTTAGCTTTGGGGGATAGTAATTATCCTCTAAAAGAATTTTTGCAGCCTCTTTTTTTGCCTGCTCCTTGCCATACAATAGCTCTAGCGGAGATGCTCCAGCTACGACTGTAAGGGCTATACCATTTAAAAAATCTCGTCTTGTTATGCTCATATTTTTTCCTAAATATTAAAATTATTGCATAGTTTCTTTTGAATATTCCTTGATACAACAAATGTTTTTTCAGATTCAAAATACACAAAGTCCTAGAATCTACCTAGACTTTCTAAACCATTGTTTGATAATGCAATTCTTACTCTTAGTTTATATAATATTTAATATTGAATCGTTGATTTTTTACAATTTACTTCGATAAAGCAAACATTGCATTACAAGAAAAGCGATAATATCCTATTTAGATTCTTTCATTTATCCTTATTTTCACACACCGCGATATTCCTCATTCATCGTGCGTGAGAGAATCCCTGCCTTGTTCGTTGGGGAGTTTTGAAGCGGCATTGATTTATTAGAAATTTTGCGTTTGATAGTTTGCAAATGAGTAAAGCCATTGTTGCAAAAAACTTCAGCAATAAATTTATCAGTGGGAAGCTCTATGTTTTTTACTCTGTGGTTTCCTACAATAAAAAATACTTTGCCACCCTCATTTATAGAATTTATCAAAGATTTAATGCTAGATTCCAAGTCAAAATAAAAGCTTGAAATCTCTAAAGCTCTTTTTTTATCTATTGTAGAAATTTCTGTAATATAATCTTTTATCAAGCCTTTATTGTAGAGATTCTTAGCCTTTTTCCCGCTCATTAGTCTTGAGTCTAGCCTTCTTGCTTCTTTGAATCCTAACCATTCATTGATAAAGGTACTAAACTGCCCATAAGCAACCGTTGTTTTGGAATCTCCATAGGGAGGGCTTGTAAGTAAAGAATCAAATGTCTCTTTTGGGCTTTTGAAATTTATATTTGTAAGACTAAGGGCAATATCTCGTAGTTTGGGGTGATAAAATTGCAAATAATTCTTTACAAGAGATTCTATATTTTTCGTAAAAATTGCATACACATTGGGTTTATAATTTTCATAATCTTTCATTCTAAAGAGTTTAAACTCATTATTGCGAGTATAGCTACACTCCCGCAAGGTCTCACTAAAGCTAAGTATAAAAAGATTTTGTAAATTTTTATCCTCCAAGTTTTTAATATAAGAAAAAATAATTTTTAAATCCTGCTGGGCGTTCTTTTCTATCCAAAAATCGAGATTTGTAATATTTATTAGGGGATTAGAATCTAAAGATAATTCGTTTTTAGATTCTATTTGACGCAAAAGCTTTTCTTTTTGCTGAATAAGATAAGAGGAATTTATATAAGTCATTCTAGCCTTTGCAATCATTATCGCCAAGGGATTTAAATCAAAACCTACAAAATACCGTATTCCATACCCTAAACCACTTACAAAACTACTTCCACTACCGCAATACGGGTCTAAAAGATTACTTTTCTTAGCTTTAAATTCCTTGAGTAATTCTAAGCCAATTTGAGGAAGCATTGTCGCAGGATATTTATGTAGATTGGGATATATTGACGCATAAGATTGCCCTAGAAAGTCGTATTTAGGATTATATATTGCCAAATAGTCTTGTTTTTTAGAATCTTTATCCATTTGTTTTTGCATAAAGTTTGAGTTAAAGTTGGGCTTTTCTAAAAGTATCATTAGAGATTCTCGCTTATATAATCAATAAGGGATCTTAATGGCTTGATAAAATCGCCTGTTTGTATATTCTTGCCAATAAATGCACAATCAAAAAATTTAAACATTCCTCTATGTTGGGGGTTATTAATTTCATTATAAAAATTCACAGTAGCAAAACATACAAGTGGCAAAATGGGAGGATTATAGGAAATATCATATTTTTCTTTAAGGCTAGATTCTGTGCTAGCAATTTCCATTAAGAGTTTCCATTTATAAGTTTGCCCCGCCCTTTCACGCAAAGAAGTCTTAAGGGATAATATCAAGCATTTATGTAATTTTGCATTAGAATCTAAACTATAAATCACCAAATCAACATCGGGCTTTTGCATCTCCTCTCCTACTTTAATATAAAACAAATCTTGCCATTGCGGGATAGAAGAAATTTTGGATTTTTTAGCATATATATTGCATCAACAACCCCATTTTTTCTTTTTTAATGATTCTAAGAGCTTATCATTAAAAGAATCTAGCCAGATATATTGCTTGTTTGTATTGTTTGCACCATAATAACAATAAAAATATTCAGTCATGTTTATTTTTTTGATAGTGCCATCATCAAATCCTTCTTCTTGTCCATATTCATAGAGATAAAAAGCGTTTTCAAATAATTTAAAACTTATAAAAACAAATGTATAGAATCTCTCATCATCTTCATCTCTTTTGCTGAATGCTTGGATTTTTAATTCATCTTCTACAAAACTCGCAGATTCAAAAGGTATATTTAAGCATGTCTTTTGTAGTAATTTATTTTGTGTCTTATCCTTAAAAATATTTATACAACTATGAGGCGGAATATTTTGTAATACGACATAGTGTCTTGTGCTACAACCAAAAAGAAAAAGGCATATAGAAAATGAAGTAAAGAAAGAAAGATTCTTCAAATTAATAACATAAGACATACGTACCTCCATTGAACTTGCAAACAAGATTTTACCTAATTCAAGCTTGCAAATTCATAATCAACAACTCGTGGCTTTGCTTGATATTATCTTTGTCGCCTCGCTCCACGCGATTTTTGCCAATACGTGTTTCGCCTTGCCCCATAGTGTATTGCCATTTAGGCTCTAAGATTCTAAAATCCTTATAAGCTTCTCGCACAAAGGTGCAATCATTATAGCTTAAGATAAACCCGCCATTATGCTTTTTGAGGCATTGTGCCAAAAGATTGTGATTAAAATTATTATGATGAATTGGGAAATTCCGCATAGGATAGATTCCTTTAAACATTTTAGAATCCCCTTCTAAAAAATAAGGCGGGTCGCAATAGAAAAAATCGTTTGGATGGCTTTCAAACACCTTTTCAAAACCTTGACATTCCACACTTAGATTTTGCAACCTAGAATCTTGCCCCAAGTCTTTTAATTTTTGCAAAGCATTTAAATAGCGATTTTTGTCCTCATAAATCTTACTCATCCAGCCGAGGAATCCGGGTCCATAGCTTAGATTAAAGTTAAAATAATAATCTCTTGCAAGTGTGAGAGAATCTAGCTTGATTTGAGCAGTATTTTGCGAATCTTTGTGTCGTTCATTCCAAAAGGCTTTCAGCTCATCTTTTATCTTTGCATAATTTTCTTTTGTAGGTTCGAGCTTAAGTAATTCATCATAAAGCTTTTGGGAATCTGCAATCAAAACTTGCCAAAAATTCACCAAAATATCAAAAATATCAAAGGCTTTGACTTCCAAACCTAGCTCAACAGCACTTGCGATTTCTACACTCCCTCCTCCCATAAAGGGTGAAACAAGACGCTTTATATCATTGGGAAAATGCTCTAGGATTAACCCAACTGCTAGAGTTTTGCCTCCACCATAACGTAAAGGGCTTTTGGTGTAACGTTTATAATGTAAGGAATTACCTTTGAGCAAATCTAAAAAGAAAGCTTTCCTGTCGTCAAAAGTATTATGCTTATAAAAAAGATTTTGTTGATTCTGATGAAATACTAGGGCGGTTTTCATAAATTACAGCTCCGTCTTTAGCACCGCACCATTTGCCGCGTTGCTCACAAGCAAGGAATATCTTTTAAGCCATTTGCTTTTAATTTCTTTTTTGATGGGCTTCCATTTTGCCCTGCGTGCCTCCAAAACAGCGGAATCTACTAGCAAATCCAAAGTGCCTTTTGAGACAGAAATCGCAATTCTATCACCATCCTCAATCAGCGCAATCAGCCCGCCCTCTGCCGCTTCGGGGCTAATTTTAAAGGCGGTTTTGACTTTATCTATTTTCATTCTCATTCCTTGTTGCACATTCCAGATAGAAATTTGACATCGCTCCAAACTAAAATTGTTGATTAAAAGTTCCACTCCTTTTGTTGCTTGTAGATGATTAAAACCTGCATGTAAATTCCCTTTTTTTGCCATAGAGCCTTGATTTTGTGGCAGAATAATAAGGTGATTCATAGAATTTGACGTGCATTGTTTATCCAAATAAAGATTTTTGTTTTGTAGGATTGCTTTGCATAAGATTCATATCCACAATATAATTCTTTATTAATGCTTCTTTCATTGCATTTCTGTTATTTTCACTCGCTCCTAAGTGATAAAAATGCTCAATAATGTCATTATAAAACCCACTCCATAATGTTGTTATGTATTTATTTTCTCTATATTGATTACTATGCCAAGTTGAGAGTATAAACCTTGCTTTTGTGCTGGATAAAATCTCATAAAGCTCTTTTTCTTTCGTCTCATTCCAAGTATTAAAGTAATCACAATGCCTATCAATATAAGGTGGATCGCAATAGATAAAGTCTCCATATTGTGCTTGTTTAAGAATATATGTAAAATCACAGATTCTAAATTCATAATCATTATTTTTTATAAGGTTGCTTACCCAATTTATTTGATTAACAATCTTTGTGATATAGCTTTGAGTAAATCTTGTATCTTTTTTGCAATAAGGCACATTAAAACCGCCTTTTAAATTAAATCTCATAAGCCCATTAAAACAGCTGCGATTCAAAAACAAAAAGTCAAAAGAACAAGCAGTTTGATTAAATCTCTCTCTAACTTTTAAATAATGCTCTAGTCCTTCTTTTTCCAATGTAGCACCTTCTTGTTTTAAGTATTCTCTCACAGATTCTTTATTAATAAAACCTTTTTGAATTGCTCTATAAAAATTGATAATATGCGGATTATTATCGCTAAAAATAGCTCTTTTGGGTGCGATATTAAAGCCCACAACACCACTTCCCATAAATGGTTCAAAGTAGATTCCTTGATTGTCCCATTCCATTGCGTTTTTAATGGAGCAGACAAGCTTACTTTTAATGCCTTGAATCTTAAGTGGTGGAATCCTAATTTTCATTTCTACCCCTATATGCTAAATACTCTTTGAGTTTTGTTATTGTCTTTATGTTTCCTCTAGAATCTGTAATATTAATTTGCCCATAATTTATCCAATAATCATCAAAAATTTCCTCGCCAAAATTTGCAAATATCCCTCTTTCGTTGATAATATCATCAATATTTTTGATGCTACCTATGTTTGCAGTATTGCCACTACCGCTAGAATTGCTTGCTATTTTATACTTCTCTACAAAAAATAAAGTGAGGTTTTGTATTACAGATGGAATCTTTTTTAAATCATCAATTCCATAACGCACAAATTCATTAATCATTACCCTATCATAAATGACGCCTAAGCAAAAATGTCCTTGATACTGCTTATAAGGAAATTGAATATTCTTATTAGATTCTCTATTTTTAAAATATTCTCCGTGCGAACCTAATGTAAAACCATTGCAAAGATTTGGATTAGATTCGTTGCGATAGGTTGTTTTAATATCAATTGCAAACTTAACTTGAGAATCTTTTTTTGAGATAAAAGATAAATCAGGATAATAATTTTGATGACTAGGTAAAATAACCTCAAAGTTATGAGTGTTTGCAAAGTCTAAAATATAGGGAAAAAGATGAATTTCTAGAATTTTAGAGATAACTTTTGTATCATTTGAGAGAGTAAAAATTGTTTTATCATTATCAATAAAACCCTTAATTTTCCATTTAGAATCTTCGCAAATTTTATCTTGTATGGTATTAAGAAAAAATCTAAATTTTTGTATAAAATCTTGTTTTTTCATTTCTTTTCCTTAATAATTAACAACTCACAGCCGTGTTTGTAGTGTAAAGATTTGCCTTTAAGCGAATCTAAAAAGCAAACCTTTTTATCGTCAAAAGTATTATGCTTATAAAAAAGATTTTGTTGATTCTGATGAAATACTAGGGCGGTTTTCATAAATTACAGCTCCGTTTTCAGTACCGCGCCATTTGCGGCATTGCTTACAAGCAAGGAATATCTTTTAAGCCATTTGCTTTTAATTTCTTTTTTGATGGGCTTCCATTTTGCCCTGCGTGCCTCCAAAACAGCAGAATCCACAAGCAATTCCAATGTTCCGCGACTTACCGAAATCGCGATTCTATCGCCATCTTCGATAAGTGCAATCACTCCTCCCTCTGCCGCTTCAGGGCTGATATGTCCAATGCAACCGCCACGCGTTGCGCCGCTAAAGCGTCCATCGGTTATAAGTGCCACTGATTCACCAAGCCCCATTCCCATAATCATACTTGTTGGCGCAAGCATTTCCTGCATTCCGGGTCCTCCTTTGGGTCCCTCATAGCGGATTACCACGACATTCCCAGCCTTTACTTTGCCTCCTGCAATGCCCTTAATCGCTTCATCTTGAGAGTTAAAACACACCGCCACTCCTTCAAATTCTTTCATCGATTCTGCCACTGCGGCGACTTTTAGCACCGCACCCTCACGCGCAAGGTTGCCATAGAGGATTTTTAACCCACCCACCTGCGAATAGGCATTTTCATTATGGCGGATAACTTCAGAATCTGTAATTTTGGCATTTGCTATGCGCTCACCCAAAGTCTCTCCCGTAATCGTGAGCGCATCAAGCTTTAAGACGCAATCTCGTTTTGCCACCTCATTCATCACAGCAGTTACGCCACCTGCGCGATGAATATCTTCCATATGAATTGTGCTTAATGCAGGGGCAATCTTGGCGATATGCGCCACTTGGCTTGCGATAGCATTGATAGAATCTAAATTAAAATCCACCTCGGCTTCTTTGGCGATTGCGAGCATATGCAAAATCGTATTCGTGCTACCGCCCATCGCCATATCCACGACAAAGGCATTATGCACGGCTTTGACGTTTAGAATATTGCGGAATCTAAACTGCTCGGTTTTTTCAGAACTAAGCGCAATCTCCACGATTCTACGCGCTGCTTTGCGTAAAAGCTCTTCCCTCTCTTGGCTCAAGGCTAAAATCGTGCCATTACCCGGTAGCGCAACCCCCATAGCCTCACAAAGTGTATTCATAGAATTTGCAGTAAACATTCCGCTACAACTCCCACCGCTTGGACAGGCATTACACTCTATCTCATAAAGCCTTTTTTCATCAATTTTACCCTCACCAAATGCCCCCACAGCCTCAAAGGCAGAGTTTAGGTCGAGTATCGTGCCATCTTCTAGCTTACCCGCTTTCATCGGTCCCCCGCTCACAAAGATGGTTGGCACATTCACGCGCAACGCTCCCATAAGCATTCCGGGCACGATTTTATCACAATTAGGTAGGCAAATCATCGCATCAAGACTATGAGCATTCATCATTGTCTCAATGCTATCAGCAATGAGTTCGCGACTTGGCAGAGAATAAAGCATTCCGCTATGCCCCATCGCGATGCCATCATCCACACCGATAGTATTAAACTCAAAAGGCACACCACCAGCCTTGCGGATTTCTTCTTTGACAATCTGCGCATAGCGGTTTAAGAAAAAATGCCCGGGAATGATGTCGATATAGCTATTTGCCACACCAATAAAGGGCTTATTAAAATCCCCATCTTTTAGCCCTGTGGCGCGTAATAAACTCCTATGAGGGGCTTTTTGGTAGCCTTTTTTGATGATGTCGCTTCGCATTGTGTCTCCTTTAATTTTATTGGCTAAAAGTCTATAATTATATCTCTAAAAATTACAAACATTCATACTACTTAAAGAAATAGCAATTTCTTTCCCTTATACGATAAATTCGCTATAATTATGCAGCCTGAAAGTTCCGTATTTCTCTATAATATTTGGCAGTCTATAAAAACATTATATTTTGGGTTGCAGCTAGTCTATGTGTGTCAGCACTTTCGTTCTGTTGTTTACCAATAGTGAAAAATGCAAAGCATTTAAGGATTTGCCGCCTAATTAGATTCTAAAACCCCTTTTTTGTAGCTTTGTTGGGCTTGCAAAAGAAAAAAGAGTAACGTTCTTTTGGGTTTCTCCCTTTATACTTTCACAATCATAAGGACATCACTTGGAAACAAATAAAAATATTCTTATTATTGGTAATGGTGGCAGAGAATATGCCATAGCACGTTCTCTACGGCAAGATAAAAGAGTAAAAGACATTTTTTTAAGCCCAGAGAATCCTGCTGCTTCACTCTATCTTAAAGCTAAATCTTTTTCTTACGAAACATATCAGGAATTGCTGCAATATGTTCGCGAATATCATATTTCCCTTGTCATTGTAGGACCAGAGGAACCCCTGATAAATGGAATAAGCGATTTTCTAGAATCTCATAACATTGCAGTATTTGGACCATCGAGTCAAAATGCAAAACTAGAGGGATCGAAAGCCTATATGAAGCAACTTATTACCGAGTTAAATATTCCTACGGCAATGCACAAAGAAATATCACTTGATACTATCAATGAGGGATATAAATTTATCGAATCTTTATCGCTACCAATTGTGCTGAAAGCTAGTGGTTTATGCGCAGGAAAAGGTGTTCTTATTATAAATTCAAAAGAAGAAGCAAAAACAAAACTACAACAAATGTTAACAGGAGAACTTTTTGGTGAAGCGGGTAAAATAGTCGTTATAGAAGAATTTTTAGACGGTTACGAACTTTCTATTTTTGCATTAAGCAATGGCAAAGAATACACGGTATTACCAGCCTGCCAAGACCACAAAAGACTATTAGATTCTAATAAAGGACCAAACACTGGCGGCATGGGTGCTTATAGCAATCTTCCCCGCAATCTCTATAATAAAACTCTAGAATCCAAAATTAAAGATAGGATATTAACACCTACATTTCAAGCCTTGAGTGATTCCAAAACACCTTATAAAGGAGTGATTTTTGCGGGCATTATGGTTGTATCGGGTGAGCCATATTTACTTGAATACAATGTACGTTTCGGAGATCCAGAATGCGAAGTGTTATTGCCACTTTTAGAAACGCCCTTACTGGAAGTATTGGAATCTTGCGTGAAAGGGGAAAAATTAAACAATATACGATTCAAAAACCTATGTAGCGTCTGTGTTGTAATGACAAGTAGCGATTACACAAAAAATGAAAAATCTAATTGCTATCCCGCAAAAATTGAATTTCACGAGAATCTGCAAACACAGTTACAAAACGACATTAATGTTATTGATTCTCAATCGCACGTAGTTTTTGCAAATACTTCAATGAAAAACGGGGAACTCTATGCGAATAGTGGCAGGGCTATTATAGCTGTAGGGATGGGTAATACTCTGCAAGAAGCACGAGACAATGCGTATTGTCTTACAGAAAATATCATATTCGAAGGCAAACATTATCGTAAAGATATTGCCTACCAAGCACTTTAATATAAATTAAGGAAAGTTTGTTGCTAATTTGCTAAATCGCTGCTCAACAACTTCAACAAATTGGGATTAGAAAATTCACAAGAATCTTCCCCTGAATCTAAGCGGCTACTGCTAGACATCCTACACTCTACACTACAAAAGAACATTTTAAAAGCAAATTCTAACTTACATAAAGACGACTATCTTTTTAAGATATAGAATCAAGTATAGGCAGTTTTAATTTCATTAATCTTGTTGATGCCTGAAATAAGCAGGAGCTTCCAAGTCATCTTCACTATAATCCGAATTGCTTACTTTTATTCTTTGGCTATAAGATTCTTGTTGATGCGGAAATAAATCTGCTTGCGTTGAAACAGTATTAGTTTTATTGTTGATTTGTTCAGAAGATTCTACAATGGGACTAGAAGCTGGTTGAGCTGAATGCGAAACGTTATGTTGAATAGCTTGCTGAAACCCTGTTGTGATAATCGATACGCAAACTCTTTTTTCTGGAAAATTAGGATTAGTGACTGTTCCAAAGATAATATCTGCATTTTCGTCTGCAACCTCTTGGAGATTCTCTACTACTTGAGTAATTTGGACAAAAGGAAACTTTGGATTAACTTCAAAACTTATCAAAATAGCCATAGAGCCTTTAATTGAAATATCCTCAAAAAGTGGCGATTCAATAGCGTTGGAAACAGCTTTTTGCGCAGCATCATCACCTTCAGCTTCGCCAATGCTAATAAGTGCAAGCCCTTTACCTGCAACCACAGTACGTAAATCAGCAAAATCAAGGTTAATGCCATCTCCTGGTTCAGCAAGAATAATATTCGCAATTCCATTAACCGCACGTGCTAAGACGTCATCAACATAAGACATGCTTTCCTCGTAACTTGTATTCTTATCTATCATATTAAGTAGTCTTTGATTGGGAATAATAATAATAGAATCGCAAACTTCTTTTAGCAAAACAAGACTTTCTTGAGCCAATTTAGCTCTTTTTTTACCTTCCATTTTAAATGGTGTCGTAACAACTGCGATAGTCAAAGCACCAACTTCTTTTGCCGCACTTGCAATAATGGGTGTAGCACCAGTACCTGTACCGCCACCAAGCCCAGCAGATATAATAACTAAATCCGAACCTTCAAAGACTTCTTTTAATTTATCATAACTTTCTTCAGCTGCTTTTCTACCAATTTCAGGTCGCATACCAGCACCTAAACCTTGTGTTGTCTTCTCACCCAAAAGAATGTGTGTTTGTGCGGGATTATTCTTCATGTGTTGCAAATCAGTATTGGCAATAACAAGACGAATATTTGGATAAGTGCCTATTTCACAAAGATGATTTATCATGTTGTTACCACCACCACCAACACCTACTACTGTTATTGACGCGTTATCGTTTTTTTGAATAGTTGCCTCTACTTTCATTTCTTTCAAATTTATTGATGTTAAATCTACATTCGCATTGTTATTCATATTTCACCTTTATCCAAATAATCTTTGTGCAATCCCAGTCGCTGCTTTTTTCATTTTCTTAAAAAATGAATCTTGTTTTATTGTATTTTCTTGTTCTTGGTATTCTAATCCCTCTTCATTTGCTTTCAAATCCTCCAAATTAATCTTATTAATCCCATCATTCTCATAAACATAATTTGTATAATCTGATTGTAACATGCTTACATTCTCATATTTACTTCTAATAACATTTTGTGAATCTTTTTCATAGTTGGTAAAATAACCAGCACCATAAAGAAGCAATCCCACTGCTACGGCGCTGCTTGGATCTTTAAGTGTTGCAAACAACCCCCCAACTTCTGCGGGCTGCGCTAAACGTACTGACAGCGGCTTAAAAACATCTGCGGCAAAATCTCTCATTTCTTTTAAGTTTACCATACCTCCAGTTAAAACTATACCATTAATTTTATCAGATAATCCACTTGCTTTAATTAAACGTTCTAAAATAGCTAATGTTTCATAAACTCGGGCGCAAACAATATTATGGACTAAATCCAAACCTACTTCTGTCTTTTCACCCGTATTTCCTATTTTTGGAATCTCAATAGAACCCTGCTCATTTAACGTTAAATTGCCATATTCCTTCTTAATAGCCTCAGCAATTTCTATTGGCGTGCTTAAGATTCTAGCAATATCATTTGAAATGTGATTTGAGCCAACCCCCAAAAAATCATTATAACGCATAGAATTTCCCTTATAAATCATAAGCTCACAAGTATTAGCACCCATATCTATACACGCTATACCTAGCTGCTTCTCATCCTCGTTAAGTGCAGAAATAGACGCCGCATAAGAAGCCAATACAATATTTTCTATCTTAACTCCTGCCAATATAATAGACTTTTTAAGGTTGTCTAAACTTGCCTTTTGCACAGTAACTATATGAGCGTCAACTTGTAAGCTCCTACCCGTCATACCAATAGGATCCTCTATGTCATTATCTTGCTCATCAAGTTTAAAGCAATAAGGAAGAACATGTACTACCTCATAATCTCTCGGAATATTCGCGCCATGCACCGCATTATCAAGCACCATGTTAATAGAATCAAGATTAACCTCTTTCTCTACAACATTTACAATTCCCTTTGCATTATAGCTTTTAGTGTGTGCGCCAGACAGAGAGATAATAGCACCGGGTAATGGGACGCCTGTAATACGTCTAGCATCTTCAACGCTCTCACGAATTGCTCGGCTTGCCAGATCAATATTGGTAATTACACCTTTCTTGATTCCTTTTGATTTAGAGTAACCAGTACCTATAATTTGCATAGTAGAATCTTTTAATTCGGCAACGACAGAGCAAATTTTACTTGAACCGATATCAACTGCTAAAATAATCTTACTCAATCTTTCCTCCTATAATCAATAACTCTGTATTTAGCAGTAGCATACTCGAAAAGGGCATTGCGCATATCTCTTGTTTTAGATTGAGCTATTTCATCAAGCGCATTGTTGGAAGCATTAAGTAGCTCATTCAAATTGAGTAAACGTTGCTGATTAATTATATACAACAATATTCTATTATTATCTAAAAAAACTAAACCATATTTACTATTCTCTTGGAAAATTTGTGAAATAAAATATTTAATTTCAGAATCCTGCAAGGAGTGTATATGTATATCATTTCTTGCAGGAACAATGGCGTTTGAATTGCGCAAAGTGGAATCCGCTAAAGTTACAAAACCAATATGTTGCATCATTTTATCATCATTGCCGTGCTGCATTATATATTTTAATTTATGTTGTGCGATCTCCTTAAATCTAGTTTGCTCATCATGAGTCAGTAAATCATGGGTAACTTTTTCCTTAACTTCAGAAAACTCTAAAGGTACTCTTTGTGATTTTGCAATAAAATAAGGGGCGATAATAATATTATCATTTTCTATAAGGTCTAATCTTTGTTGGGCTATATCCGAAACTTTGCCATCGGTTGGAATATGGGAACTCATACTATTCAAATTGATTAATAATTGGGGATAAATCTCTGTGTTTTTTTCACTAATTGCAGCATACTCTATTGGTATCATGTCTTTGGGCATTGCTTCCCCGTCAAGGATGGAATCCTGTACTTTCTTAAGAGATTCCAAGCTCAACATTTTAAAATCCGCATTTTTAGTAAGCTTCATTACATTCTGTGGCTTATAAGAATCTTTTAAATGAGTTTCTATAAAACTTAAAGCAAGTTGCGCATAAAGTCTCGCCTGCTCAAGCCTGTAATCATGCAATAAATTCTTATCTTGTGTCTCCAAAGCATCTGCTGAATATTTTGTCTTATTATCATTGAAAAATTGCTCTAAAGATTCTGTATGTAAAGGAATGAGATTGGAATCTATTGCAATATAAGCAATATTATAAACTGCTGGTTTGTAATAATTATCTTTGTTTGTATTCCAAAATTCCTGAATCCGAGAATCTGATATATCAAAATGCTCATTCTTTAATAGCTCTTTTTTGTGTAGAACAGCCACAGAAATATCATCAGCAATATTATTGGCTGTTAAAAATGTATTAAATTCTAAGGTGGCTGGGGAGAATAAGGGAAAATTTTGTATTTTTGCATTCAGAATTTCTTTTGCTACAAGCTTTTCAAATGATTCAGCCTTCTGTCCAGTCTTGGCAAGAAATGTTGAATATTGCGACTTGTCAAAACGATTATTAACTTGAAAAGCAGGGATATGCAACAAAAAATCAAGCATTTCTTCTTTTGTGGTAGTTATCCCAATTTCCTTAGAAATCAATTCAAGTAATTTAGCACGCACAGTTTCCCTAAAAGCTTCGTTATCCACACCTAGCATTTTTGCTTCTTCGTCATCAGTAATACCATAGAAATCATAAGCACGTTGATATTCAGAGCGACTAACTTCTAAATTTCCTACCTTTGCGACAATATCTTTACTTCCTACAGAAAATCCACCTCCACCCCATTCAACAAGTCCAGCAAATATCAATGCCAAAGCACTAACCCAAACGGTAACAACTAAATATTTTTTGTGCTTTTGCATCCATTCCAACATAATAATATTCCTAGAATAACTAAATTTAAAGTTATATTATAACGAAAAACCAATGAAATGCTCTACTGCATTGGAAATTTTATCAATATTCAAACCATATTCTATTGGGTTATGCGTTCTTTCATTGCCCATTTAAGTGGTAATTTACAAAATTACACTAGATTGATCTGCCTGTTGTGTGATAGATTAGTGCCTCTTTGCATTCTTCTTACTTGCCATTCTTCGCTCTCTACCTGCTTCAAATCGTCTCCTCTCTTCATCTGTAACGGGCACTAATTGCGGTATCTTTGCTGGTCTGCCATTACTGCCCAATGCAACCATTGTAAAATAAGAGCTATTACAATGCACAACACAACTTTTTGCTATATCTTCTGCCACAACTTTAATTCCAACTTCCATGCTTGTTTGCCCGATATAGTTAATAGAGGCTAAAAAATGCACAAGATTCCCAATCTTTATAGGATTACGAAATAATACTCTATCAACACTCAAGGTAACGACACCCATTCCACAATATCGAGTAGCACAAGCATAAGCAACTTGATCTAGAAGTTTTAACAAATCGCCGCCGTGCATAACACCATTAAAATTAGCATGTGATGGAGTAGCAAGTATCGACATAGTAAGAGTTTTATTATCAAATATCTGCTCCATAGTTTGTATCCTTTTAATTCTATTCACAAAAAAGAGGAATTATAATGTATAATAGTAGATTTAAGCCCACTTATGACAAAGTTTCTTAACATTTAATTTTATAGCTGGAGTTATAATGAAGCTACTTTTTACAGGAGCATGTGGCTATATAGGCTCACATTGCGTTTATCATTTCCTTATCAACACCAATGCAGAAATCATCATTATCGATAATATCTCAACAGGATTCTTAAAGAATTACGAATATCTTAAACAGCAGTTTGGAGACAGAGTTCGATTAATACGCGAAGATATAGAAAATAGCGAAGAAGTTTTTAAACAATATAAAATTACTGCAGTTTTGCATTTTGCAGCTTTTATTAGCATTCAGGAATCCGTAGAAAACCCTATCCTTTATTACAATAATAATGCGGCAAAAACACTCAAACTTCTTTCTTTTTGCGCGAAATATAAAATTAAAAATTTCATATTTTCTAGTACAGCCGCAGTCTATGGCGAGCCAGATATAGAACAAATGCCTATCACAGAAAAAGAAATGCCACGTCCAATTAATCCTTACGGCTGGAGTAAATTAATGGTAGAAACCATGCTTCAAGATATAGCGGAATCTGAAAAAATTAACTACGTGATTCTACGTTATTTTAATGTGGCTGGTGCAAATATGCAGAATGACTATACAAGCAACACGTCTTTGGGGCAAAGAACCAAAAATGCAACTCATCTTATTAAAATAGCTTGCGAATGCGCTGTAGGCAAACGCGAGGGTATGAGCATCTTTGGGACAAATTATCACACAAAAGATGGTACATGTATTAGAGATTATATTCATATTGATGACTTAAGCATGGCACATATAGAAGCCTTTAAACTCTTACAAAATGCAGTGGGGCATTTTGCTGAAATTTTTAATGTAGGATATGGCAGAGGATTTAGCGTACATGAAGTAATCAACTGTGTCAAGGAAGTAAGTAAGAATAATTTCAAAACTTATATTTCAGGCAGGAGAACAGGAGACGCAGCCATACTCATTGCAGATAACAACAAATTGCTTAAAGCAACAGAATGGAAGCCTCGATTCAATGATTTAAGATTAATTATTGAAAGTGCCTATAATTGGGAATTATTTTTAACCAAACAAGAGGACATTAAATAAGCTAGATTCTTTGAATCTATCTAAAGGCTTTATGCTTTCCGACAATTTTTATGAATTACACGGAAAGCAATCGTTAATCATCCACACAACCAAACTCCAAATATCTAATCTAATATTAATTTCAACAATATAGAATGTAAAAAGACTTTTATTATCTTCAAACATATTTAAAAAAGTTACACATCAATCAATAATAAATTCTTAAGGACACCAATGAATAATTATGCACAACGAATCAAGGCTCTACGTTTACTTATGGCAAAATATAAAATTGACGTCTATATTGTTTTAACATCTGATCCGCATTTATCAGAATATTTACCAGAGTATTGGGAGAGCAGAAAGTGGCTTAGTGGATTTAATGGGAGTGCTGGAAGTCTCATTATCACACAAGACTATGCAGCACTTTGGACAGATGGCAGATATTGGATACAAGCACAGCAGGAATTAAAAAATAGCACGATAGAGCTACAAAAACAAGATTCTAGCAATACTTTCATAAAGTGGCTAGAAAAAAACCTCACAGAAAAGCAGACTTTAGCAACAGATTTTCGTGTCCTACCTCTCGCTATGCAAACTAAACTACAAACGACCTTGCAACATAAAAATATTACTTTCACACACTACGATCTTCTCACGACTCTCTGGAAAGATAGACCAGCTCTTCCGTGCGCCCCCATTTATGAACACATCTATTCTCCACGCAATAGACAAGAAACATTATTGCAAATACGTAAAAAAATGCAACAACATCAAGCAAATTATCACATCATAACAACATTAGACGATATTGCATGGCTATGCAATCTACGGGGCAATGATATATCCTACAATCCCGTATTTCTGTGCTTTTTCTTACTTTCTTTAGAGAATGCTACCCTGTTTGTGCAACCAGAAAAAGTAGCAAGTGAGATTGTCAATAAATTGCAAAAGGACGGTATAAATATCGAACCCTATGAGGCAATTGAAAAGGCTCTACAGTGCCTTACAAACGAACGTATTTTAATTGATAGCAGCAAAGTTAATGCCTATTTTGGAAACATTCTACAAAAGAATAATCAGATAATTGACGACATTAACCCCAGCCAACTACTAAAGGCTTGTAAAAATCCAATAGAAATAGAACATATTAGAGAAGCAATGCAACACGATGGAATAGCACTTTGCAATTTCTTCTCATGGTTAGAAGAAGCACTAACAAATCAGCAAAGAATTAGCGAGCTAGATATCGCGCAACAATTAAGCTATTTTCGTGCAAAAAGCCCTCTTTATATCTCCGATAGTTTTGCGACAATAGCGGGATTTAATGCCAATGGGGCACAACCACATTACAATGCAACCCCTCAATGCTTTTCATACTTAGAATCACAAGGATTACTGCTTATTGATTCTGGGGGACAATACACCAAAGGTACGACAGATATTACACGTGTCGTACCCATTGGGATACCTAGCGACGAACAGAAAAGGGATTACACATTGGTTTTGAAAGCGCACATAGCTCTTGCTTCGGCGAGTTTCCCTTTAAATCTACCGATGCCTTTTTTAGATTCCGTTGCCCGTATAGCTTTATGGAAAAATCAAATCAATTATTTTCATGGCACAGGACATGGTGTAGGATATTTCCTAAACGTCCACGAAGGGCCGCAAGCTATCTCTTGTTCTGCTAATCCACTTCCTAAAACACAAGCAAAAATAGGCATGGTAAGCTCAATTGAACCTGGAATTTACCGCAATGGCAAATGGGGAATAAGACTAGAGAATCTTGTAGTGAACACAAAAGTAACAGAGCCTAAAGAAAATGAATTTGGAGAATTTCTCTGCTTTGAAGTTTTAACATTGTGTCCATTTGAAATCTCATGTCTTAATACAGCTCTCTTGAATGAAGAAGAGAAAACATGGCTTAATAATTATCACGACAAAGTAAAACAAGCCTTACAAAACAAATTAGACGGAAAGGCAAGAGAGTGGCTACTACAAAGAACACAGCCTATATAGGATTCCATATAACGATTCTATACAGCTAACAAATCTATCACACAATTTAGGCGATTTGAATTAATGCGACAATGCAGAAATTACAAAGTCTTACAAACTTTACGCACTTGCTTAGAACAGCCATTGCCATGACACATTAATCATAATAGAGCTTAAACATACACAATCGCATATCCATTAGATATTGCATTACCTCAATCACCAATGAGGGTAAAGAACAAAATTAAAATTGTTGATTATGAAAGTGATTAATCCTTGCAATATTTGTAGCAATTTCGTAATGCGCATTCACAAGAGAACTTCTTGCATTAGTGAGCAATAATTCCGCATTAAGAAGCTCGATATAGTTAACAATATTCTCTTGATAACGATTGCTGATAATACGATAATTTTCTTCGGCTTGAGTAAGGGCTATTTTTGCTAAAGACAATTGTTGCTTTGCAACACTAAGACTGCTAAGAAGATTCGATATTTCTGTTTCAATATCCTTACGTAAATCCGAATATTGCGCATTCAGAGCCAAAGCATTAGCCTTTTTACTTTGCGCTTGATAAAAGGCTGCATAATTATTGGTGAAATTCCAACTTGCCTGCAATTGGACTCGAGTCTGCTGCGCAATTGGTATAGAAGCATTACTTGATTCTGCAAAATGCCAATACTTCTGTCCACTCAAATCAATTTGAGGATAATACTGCGCATGCGCTATTTTCATATCATAGAGATTTTGTTGCGTAATCAGTGAGAGTTCGCGAAATTGCGGATTTTTCTGATAAATATCTTGCAACAATTCCGCTTTATCGAAGTTTATATCATCAACAATTTCTATATCCTCTAAAGAATCTAAACTAAAATTTCCACCGCTCAATTTATGCAGAATCTCTAAATTATAATTCAATGCGACTTGGACCCGTGCAAGCTCAATCTTCGCATTTGCGAGATTCACCTCTATGCTAAGAACTGCGCTTTTATCGCCAATACCGTGTAAATAAAATTGCGTTGTAACCTGTAATTGAATTTCTAATAATTTAATAGACTCTTTAGCAATTTTAAGAGATTCTTTATTTTGCAGAATCTGAATATAAGCTAACTTTGTGCTAAGAACAAGATCATTTTTATTAGAATCAAGGGCATTTTCCTCTATTTGAATAGCAGTATGGGTTTTTTTATAAGTATATATATCTTGCATTCCCCTAAAAAGATTCACTTGCCCCGTCAAATTAACAGAGTTTTGAAAGTACAACGGACGATTTTGCGGCGCATTAAAACCAAAATTATACCCAACACTCACACTTGGGAAAAAAAGTGTGTGCAAACTCTTGCGATGAAATTTTGAGGATTCTATAAGATGTTTGCGATTTTCTAACTGATAGCTATTGTTCAGAGACATTTGAATAACGTCTTGCATAGTTACAGCCTGCATCACACAAGAAAATAAAATAATCATCAATAGAATAAGCAAAGGCGATTTCTGATTCAATAAAAGTCCTTAAATCCCAATACAAACAGCAACAGATTCCATGCTTCGGCTGCATTGTATTGCATGGCTCGAAATGTTAAACCTTTTGATTTTTAAATAGGGATTATCTATTCTCTTGATTCCATAAGAACAGAAAACATAGAATCTTGAATGACAAAACATAAACTTCCTAATTCTCTTTACAATATTTTATAATATCACGACAAAACACCAAATTATCACTAAAGCGGCACTATTTGTAACATTGTCTGAATCACAATAGCGTTAATCAAATCAATAAAAAACGCTCCAACCAAAGGCACAACAATAAACGCTGTATGGCTTGGTCCATAATGAGAAGTTACCGTTTGCATGTTAACCATAGCGGTAGGTGTCGCACCCAAACCAAAGCCACAATGTCCGGCCGCAAGCACCGCGGCATCATAATCTTTTCCACAGAATCGAAAAGTAATAAATAAGGCAAAAAGCACCATACATATCGCTTGTGCACCCAAAATCACTACCATAGGCAACGCTAAGGCAACAAGTTCCCAGAGATTTAATGTCATCATCGCAAACGCAAGAAAGAGAGAGAGAGAGACATTCCCTAATACAGAAACCTCTCTATCAAACACTTGATGAATACTCAAAGCACTTAGGACATTGCGCAGTATCACTCCCACAAACAGACAATACACGAATGTAGGGAGATTGAATCCAGAAAACACACTCTTGCTATAATCACTAAGCAATGTCCCTATTAAAAGACACATCGCAATCAAAGCAAGTGATTCTACAAAACTAATAGGGGTAATCAGACGTTCTTTATTTGGGGTTTCAAAACCGTGCGAATCGTCATTATTATGCTCCTTACCCGGGAGCTTTAAATTATGCTTTTTGATAAGATAGCGCGCTGTGGGTCCTCCAATAAGTCCACCCATTACAAGCCCAAAAGTCGCACACGCCATAGCAACTTCAGTAGCCGCGCTAAAATCATAGGGTGCTTTCTTAAAAATATCTGCCCACGCCGCGCCTGTGCCATGCCCTCCACTCATGGTAATAGAGCCGCCCAACATGCCAAGCAATGGATTTTGCCCCATAATATAACTCACACCTACACCAATAATATTTTGCAAAAACAAAAGCACAACCACTACAATCAAGAAAATCCCTAACATTTTACCGCCCTTTTTAAGCGATGTAAAATCTGCACTTAATCCAATCGAAGAGAAGAAAGCAAGCATAAGCGGATCTTTGAGTGAAGAATCAAACTTAAATTCAACATGTAAAAATTGATACACACAAAGGATAAAAACTGCCGCTAAGATTCCACCAACCACAGGTTCAGGAATGTTGTAATCTTGTAAAACTTTTACTTTAGAAATAATATAACGTCCTACAAGCAAAACTAGCACCATGCACACAAGCGTAAAATAGAAATCAAAAGAAAAGGCACTAAGTGTTGCCGCATCTTTTTTAATGAATCCAAATGTAACATGTGTGTTACTCTGCCCTTTTTCTTGAATCTTATATTTCACACTAAGAAAATCGCCACTAACACCCAAAACCTCTACTTTGCTATTCGCATGCAAAACATGGCTAGAATCTAACATACAGGATTCTGAAGGCGCACTATAAAGAGGGGTAGCATTTTGAGTAATAGTGTAATTATTGCGCCACGTAGGAATCTTTTCAAAATCAGCCTGTTTGTTAACCTCTATACATTCCTTAGTAGCTAAATTCTCTGCTTTAAACACCAATACATCTGCGTGCAATAGAGACAAGAAAAAAGAAAATAAAATGAGCTTGCCAAGACGCAGTAAATGAGAGAAATATAAATATTGTTTCATAATCTTCCTTAAAGTAATTAAATGAATCTTCTGTAAGTTTTCGATTATAACAGAATAGTAAAACAAATCTTAGATTTATAGGGGAATTATGAATTTTCTTAAGAACTACTAGTATGATGATTCTCACTCAATAAGACACTAGCTAACTTCAAATGAAAGTATTAAAAACCGCAAGAATTACCGACATTCATCACTGATTATTGTCAAAATCCCTAACAAACAAGCCTTTTTCATTATAACCTATGGCATATCTTGCGCCTGTTTGCATATCAATTAAATAACATTGCTCCATAGTCTCAACAGCAGCCCTTTGCGGAGGTACTTGCTTCAAATGCAATAACACATCATTAAAATCTTTACACAAATCAGGAAAGCCAAATAAAAAAAGTTTATAGCGAAACATTAATTTCCTCGTTAATCACATTGCAATAAGTCTGCAATCAGAATCCAAAAGAACATTATACAAAAATATAACCACTACAGTAAGTACGTTATAAATCTTTAAAACTTAATGTATAATAAACACCGTTTCATCAATCATAAGGATATTTATATGTCGAGGTTCAAGCCCTCTTTTTCACTTTTTTGTTCTGCATGCTTGATTTTAAGTTTCATTGTTACCCTACAACGAAAGGGATATGCAACGATTCCACAATCCCACTTTGTCTTGCCCCCCCCCCCCCGTATATAACAAAGACCTCAAATAATCAACAAGGATTACTTACAACATCTAACTTTATCATAAATCCAGAGGACAGCGCACATGCAAGTGCTTTACTACGACGCGATTCAACACTTATGGCGTTATTTTATGCGGGTAGCAGAGAAGGGGCTCGAGATGTGAAGATTTATCAAAGTTTTTTGGATTTAGATTCTGAAAATGAATGGAGGGATACACAGGTACTGCTCACACCTCAACAACTTTCTAAATTAAGTGGGAGATTTATTAAAAAATTAGGCAATCCGATTATTTTTAAAGATACTAATGATAAAGTGTATTTCTTCGTTGTAGGTGTGAGCCTTGGCGGCTGGGCTACCTCACGAATTTATCAATTCTCATTTGACGACACTTTAAAAAATATACACTACATCAAGGAATTACACTTAAGTCCATTTGGTAATTATTCCCATCTTATTCGCACACCGGCTATGATTCTTGAAAATGGAGGATTTTACTTGCCTATTTCGCATGAAATGTGGCATAAATTTCCACTTATTGCGTACTTTGATGAACACGGTAATATGATATTCACAAAGCGAATTAATAATCTCAAAGCACAACTTCAACCAACTTTCGTGCCTGTTAATGATTCGGACTGTGTAAGTTTGTTTCGAACAAACAACCGCTATAACATGAATGCGTATTTTCAGACATGTAGCAATTACGGTAATCAATGGAATGAAGTAATTACGAGCAATCTCTTTAATTACGATAGTTCTGTATTACTTGTGAATATCGGAGGAGAAGTTTTACTAATTCATAATGACGGGAAACATAATCCACTTTTGCAAAATGCAGATAAACCCGTTGGCGATAGACAAAGCCTAAGCCTGTATTATCTACAAAATAATACAAACGGACACTTTGTCTATCTCACGACCATAGATTTTGCCCCTCGATTCGGTGAAGTAAGCTATCCTTCTGCGGCTCTTAGCGAACAGCACTTACATATAGCTTATACCTATAATCGTCAAACAATTAAACATGTAAGCATAAAGCTCGATTCTCTTTTGGAACTTATTGAATCTTCGCGAATACGTGAGACAAATAATAAGGCGCAATGATGATTGCAACAGGAATTTCCGTCATTGGTATTTTATTGATTATTATACAGGCTATTTTTCGCACAAAAGAGTCAAAATACCGCACTCGCTCACTTTACAAAAGAAGACTTAAATATATATTGTGGATTCTTTTATCAATAGGTTGTTTTATACCCCTTTTTGAAGAATCATCTATAATAAACTTCATCTATTCATTTTTCGATAGAACAAGTTATTTATGTACATTATTCATTGTTGTAACATGCAGTCAAATAGTCATTGCGGACATGATACAAAATAACAATCATTTCAAAATACATAATAGCCTTTGTATCAAACAAATCAAGTTAGACTTTGCAACAGCAACAATGCTTATTCTTTATGGATTCATGTTATATCTTGGAATATTAGGCTTCATTGATTTTGACATCTATCATTCTCATATCATTTTACAAGGTTTATTTATTTGTAGCTTTATCCTCACACTTTATAGCATTAACCCCAGTTTTGGAATCTTAGCACTCATAGCACTTGTACTCTTTAGTGTGTTCGCAGACTATAATGAATCACCATTAGAAAGCCTAATATGTCCATACTTATGGTTATATTGCGCAGCATATATTCTTACTAAGATTCTCATTTATGGATCTCGACTCCCATTATGGCGCCATCTTGCATCATTTAAGTTCTAAACAACGTACAAATACTTATTTTACCTAGAATATTCAACATACTTTTTATCAATAAAATTATTCTGACTTTCGCTATAATACCTCCGCTCATTTCTATTGTAATAAATAGGCTAATTATGAAAAAAATAAATATCAAAAAAAAAAAAAAACAGGGGAAATATTTTTTAACAGTTCTTTGGTTGTACGTTTTTATATATCTGCAACTTAGTTTTGCAGCAAGACCACTTAACACAGATGATGCGGATATTATCAGAAAAAATCATTGTCAAGTTGAAACATGGGTTAACGTAGGACAAAATGATACTAGCGAACTATGGGCTGTACCGACATGCAATCTCTTTTGGAACACAGAAGTCAGTTTAGGCGGTATGATAGGGATAGAAACAAACATACTACAATTTCAAATCAAAAAACTTTTTGTTGATATTAAGCAAAAAGGTTGGGGTATTGCATTAACAATCGGTAACACTTATATCCATTGGATTAATAACAATAAAATTAATAACAATGAAGGTAATAACACACACTTTAATATCCCTGTAAGTATCGAATTATGGAAATCAAGAATCATTGGACATATAAGCATGGGATTTAATATCTTAAACTTCAATTTCAAGCATTCCACTATAACTTTAGGAGCTGGTTTAGAAACTTTTGTGCTACCTGATTCTCTATCTCTTTTAGGAGAAATATATTGGATACGTGCCTTTGATAATGTGCTATATCAAATTGGAGTACAAACATGGCTGGTTAAAAATATTTTACAAATAAACCTAACCTATGGCAATGATTTCTCTGGGCAAAACCATTTTGTAAGCTTGGGTTTCAGAATTTTAAGTGCCAAATTATTTTAATCTTTGATTACTGTCTATCCAATTTGCTACTATCATTAAAGTTACGTAAAGTTACATGTTGTATATAAAACAACTTAGCACAAAATTACCATAAATTCCAACACCTCTTTTACAATAACCCCAAAAATTCATTGTTAATTTTCTTCTTTTTTAAATATTTTATTGTAACTATTTACAATATTCATTATCAATAAATATCATATAACCATAATCTACAATAAAAACACAAGGAACACTATGGGGAATACAACAAACACGACTCGCATACAGCGCGATATTACTAAAGGACAAAGGATACGTTCTATTCTGGCTGCTAGCTCGGGGAACTTTGTAGAATGGTTTGATTTTTATATTTATCTTTCTTTGGCAACTTATTTTACACATCATTTTTTTGATTCTCAAGATGAAACTATGAACTTAATAAAAAGCTTTGGCGTATTCGCACTAGGGTTTTTTATGCGTCCTATTGGCAGTTTGATTTTTGGTTCATGGGCAGACAAAATAGGCAGACAAAAAACTATGGTTTATGCAATTATCTTGATGTCTGTGGGAAATTTCATGATAGCATTCACGCCATCAAAAGAACAAATTGGAATCTGGGCGGCAATTTTACTTGTGATAGCACGTATGATACAAGGGTTGTCTGTAGGTGGTGAGGGCGGCTTAGTAGCGACTTACATTTCCGAAATGTCAACTAAGGGGAATCGGGGATTCTTCTCCTCATTTCAATATGTAACGCTGATTGCCGCCCAATTTGTCGCGCTCGGATGTGTATGGGCTGCCGTAAGCTTTTTTGGTACAGAACGAATGCAACAAGAGGCTTGGCGATATTTATTCATCCTAGCTGGAATACTCGCTCTTGGATCCTTATTCCTTCGAGCAAACATGCACGAAAGCGCAAAAGAGCTAGATAGACAAGATTCACAAAGAGGTTCTCTAAAAATGTTATGGCAATATCGCAAATATTGCGTACTTGTTTTTGGACTAACTGCGGCTGGAAGTATGTGTTACTATAACTTCACTGCCTATATGCACACCTTCCTTGAGAAAAGTGCCTTTTTTGATAAAGATAAAGCGTATATGATTGCTATGTGCGGCTTAGGATTCGGAATGATCATTCAGCCATTTATGGGAATGATAGGAGATAAAATTGGTGTAAAAAAAATGCTTTCACTTTTTAGTGGATTAGGAATCATTGCCGTGTTTCCTTTAATGACAGGTATTATTAAGTGTGGTCCTCAAGGATTTTTCAATAGTCCGTTGTTAGCCTTTATTTTCATTGCCTTGGGACTGACAATCTCTGGATTTTACACTTCTATTGCAGGTATTGCTAAAGCCACTCTTTTCCCTGAAAAAATCCGTGCCTTAGGTACAGGATTCCCTTATGCTATCGCTGTCGCGTGCTTTGGTGGTACTGTGCCTAGTGTGGCGTTATGGTTTAAAGCAGGCGGTCCATACGGGAATGAAATTGTAGACGGAAAAGTGGTAAATCTTATTTTGGGACTACCAGAATGGGGATATTTTATCTATATTATGTTTTTCTTATTTTGTTGTTTTATAGTTGCAATGAATATTCCTAAAGAAACCGAGCTAGAAAAACAAAACGATTAACAAACTCTTCTGATGTACTTAAATACTTAATATGGCAATCAAAACAACTAGATATGGTTCTGTATGTAGCATGGCATTGCCATTGATAAGGGTGCAAAGCAGCATTTACAAAGTGCATTAAGGACGTAGTTACATCTTTCTGCGCTTTTTACACTTTTCTACGCTACGCGCGTACTGCCTCATAAAATACTCTATTGGCGATAGAATCAAATTTACGAATGTTAAGAGCATGCAAGCTCAATTCAATAGCATTAAGAACAAACGCCATTTCATGTAGAGGAATATATCCCATTTGATTGATTCGGAAAATTTTATTTTTTAAATGATCTTGCCCGTTAGCTACATTGATATTATATTGCTCTTTAAGCATGCTAATAATATCTTTAGCAAGTGGAGATTCTATAACAGTCATACTTTTTGAAGGAACTTTTGGATAAATCTTTAAGGTAAGTGCTTGCATTGCTTCAGACACGGCATTGGCAATAGTCGCCGTATAACAATAAACATCTTGCATTGTAAGCTTTTGAGAATGCAATCTATCAAAATAAGCCTTTAATCCTATGATGATGGACGTTGGAGCGGTATAGGCTGTTGTATTATTGCGTTGGTTTTTTAACTCTCTTGCAAGATTGAAATAATATCCGCTTGAATTTGATTCTATAAAATCAACTGCAACATCACTTAAGCCTATAATAGCAAGCCCAGGTGGCAACATAAAAGCCTTTTGACTTCCACCAATTAATGCGTCAATATATGTTATATCAATCTCTTCAACACCAATAGCAGTAATCCCGTCGGCTATTGTGAAAACATGAGGATAATTCTCTTTAATAAACGCAAAAACTTCCTTATAAGGATGAGCCAAGCCGCCAGCAGATTCACATATTTGCAAGCAGACGCATTCAATGTCTTTATGATTTTGCATGTGTTGTACAACCTCTTCGATAGAGACAGGAGTATCCCATTCGTTGCTAATCTCAACAACCTCCCTCTGCAATGCCCTACCAATTGCGCCAAATCTTTGACCAAACTTTCCGCTGTTGATAGTAAGGATCTTTTTACGCGAAAAATTACTAATACATGCCTCCATAGCACCAGTACCACTGCTTGCTAACATTAAAACTTCGGTCATTTGTAACATATTTAGTAAAGATTCTCTTACTTGCATAAAGATAGATTCGAACTCTTTGGTTCTATGATGCAATGTAGGTTCTGCCATAGCAACACGTAGAGGCTCTGGAGATGGTGTAGGACCTGGTGTGAAAAGCAACGGAGTAGTGAAATTTTTAACGATAGCATTCTGTACTTTCATTTTTTTCCTTAAAAAATTATTTGCCAAAGTATAGCAAAATGTAAGGTGTAGTTTAAGTAATTTATAGTATGCTTACGAGCATAGACAAATCATTGATAGGATTTGTGATTTTTATCCATAAAGGAAAAACAATGAGTATTGGAATATTTTTCGGAAGCGATAATGGCACAACAACCGATGTATGCGAAAGACTAGCAAGCAAATTAGGTGGAGCAGATTTGGTTGATGTCGCAAATGCTTCATCTGATGATATAGCAAAATACAATAAAATTATCCTCGCAAGCTCTACATGGGGGGATGGCGAACTACAAAGCGATTGGGAAAGTTTCGCAGAATCCCTAGAGGGAACAAGCTTTGATGGCAAAAGCGTTGCATTATTGGGATTAGGCGATTCTGATGGGTATAGCGAAACTTTCTGTGATGCGCTCTACCATCTGAAAAACGCTGCAAAGGGCGCAAAAATTATTGGTTCAACTTCAACCGATGGCTATGAATTTGATTCTTCCAAAGGCGTAGAAAACGGTAAATTTGTAGGTTTAGCCATAGATGAAATCAATCAAGATGATAAAACTGACGAACGACTCGATGCTTGGGTTAAGACTCTTAAGGAATCTGGATTCTAAGCACTCCACTCTTCCTAAACTAAACTTCTAAAACCTTGAATGAAAGACATAGGTAAAACCTACCTTATGTTTTCATGCTCTCTTCCTCTTAATCTACATACTATTCACGCTAACAATCAAAAATGCCTGTTTATCTTTACATTATTTATCCATAAAAATGTGCTGATTTGACCTTATACGGACAATATTTAGCGAATCTCTATGAACTTGCCAGGTTAAAATTAATCGATAAAAGGAAACGACAAGCATTGAAATATTTTGAAGGAAGATGAATAATAACAATAGTTTAATGCCCACAAATCCCCATAACTCAACTATACAAGATGTTTTTTAAGCCCTAAGTATATGGAGATTCTCAAGATTCTAGAATCCAATCTTGACTAAAATTAAAAATGCCGTCTAAACTCTACATAATATAGCTTCTACCTAAACTCACATGATATTGCGGATAGTTTTGATAAGTGGCATACCATGAATCAAAGAAGTTCTGATACCAAGATTCACTTTATAACGAGAATTCCACACTTAAATCGCTAAGGAAATAGCCATCTTTATCATGATTCCCACTAGAATCTATACTTTCAGCAAAATAAACGTTATCAAACAACACACTCAAAAAGCGAGAATCTCACCACTCACACTTTTAATACTATACGTGCAGAATCTTTACTTGGTATTTTTGTAATAATGTTAACTACTCCACCTCGCGTACCATTCCCATAAACAACGGCACCAAAGTAACACTTCGATAGATTGAATATCTTCAACGTCGATATTATTATAAGGTGGAATACCGTGTTTGGACTAACAACACTC
This sequence comes from Helicobacter aurati, assembly GCF_003364265.1. Lineage (GTDB taxonomy): Bacteria > Campylobacterota > Campylobacteria > Campylobacterales > Helicobacteraceae > Helicobacter_A > Helicobacter_A aurati. The sequence goes on along the minus strand of NZ_NXLW01000008.1, from coordinate 21,626 downwards.
ATTTTGATCATAATTTTTCTTTACTTATCATTTATTTTATTCATTCAATCAAAAATGCAGAGTAATGTTTTATTGCTATTAATCATTGTACTTGAAATCATGTCATACAATTGCCTGAAGTCTTTATTTGTTTAAGTAATATCATTACAACATAGTATCTATAATAGTTTGACTTATTCTCGAAAGTTTAGAAAACTTACACGCCATAGTACTTTTAATGAAAAACGGAGAAATTCAAAGAAATTGAGAAGAAAACCGTATTTTGATTAATTATTGATAAATGTAGTCATATCCACAAGTCTTTGCGCATATCCCATTTCATTATCGTACCATGCAAGAATTTTTGCATGCTTCCTGTCAACTACAACGGTTTTATCTGGAACAACAATCGCGCTAAAGGAAGAACCAATAAAATCACTTGAGACTCTCTGCTCATCATCAACCAAAATAATGCCTTTCATTGTGGAATCTTGTACCTTATAGAAGACATTGTTGATAGAATCTTTGTCTGTGCTTTGTTGAAGATTCACACTTATATCTACCAAGCTTACATCTGGGGTAGGAACGCGAACGGAAATGCCATTTAATTTACCATTCAAATGTGGCAATACTAATCCTATAGCCTTTGCTGCTCCAGTGCTAGTAGGAATCATATTAAGTGTTGCTGCCCTTGCCCTTCTTAAATCTTTATGTTTTACATCGAGCAGATTCTGATCATTGGTATAGCTATGGATAGTCGTCATCAATCCGTTTTCTATGCCAAAATGTTCGTCAAGCACTTTAACGAGCGGGGCTAGGCAATTTGTTGTACAAGAAGCATTAGAAATTATATTTTCACCGTTATATTGCTGATGATTCACACCATAAACAAAAGTAGGAACATTATCCGCAGGCGCAGAAATAATAACCTTTTGAACATGATTTCTAATATGTGCTTTAGCCTTATCAAGAGAGTTGAATTTCCCTGTACACTCAATAACACAAGTAGCCCTACCAAAATCAAGCTTCGCCGGATCTCTATCATTTAATACCTTAACGTTCTGGCTATTATCTAATGTTAAAGTATTGGAATCTTGTTTTGTTGCTTGAAAAACGCCATGCACAGAATCATAGCGCAAGAGATGCATCAACGTGTCAATATCAGCCGTACTATTCATTGCAACCAATTCCATATCTTCTCTCAATGCGACAATCCTTGCAACACATAACCCGATTCGCCCTGTTCCATTAATCGCAACTTTAATGCTCATGCTTAATCCTCAAATCTATCCTAAATTTCTGTTGTTTTATAGCAGATGAATTGTATCAGAAAGTTGCCATTTTTTACACTTTCAAGCAAAAATCACTTGATTTTCATGTAAAAAAAAATTACAATGTTTATTCTTTTTCAAACATATTTTATGATGATTTGAAGAAAATGTTTAATCATAATTTGAGGAGTTCTTATGAATAAAAGTGAATTTATCGCGACTATGAGGGAAATTGGTGAGTATAAAGAAAAGAAAGAAGCTGAAAAAGCCCTAGATTCTTTCATTAAAGCGGTAGAATCTGCTCTAAAAGCAAATAACACAGTGGAGCTAGTAGGCTTTGGAAAATTCGAAAATGTTTGGCAAAAAGGCAAGGAGGGTAAAGTCCCTGGCAGTGATAAAACCTACAAAACAGCAGATAAATGGGTCCCCAAATTCAAACCTGGTAAAGCACTAAAAGATGAAATAGCAAAAATTAAAGCAAAAAAATAAATATATCTTCTCGTAATCGTTTAAAAATAAATAATTTACATTAACAAACATCCTAGATTGCATCTTTGCTTTTATTCAATATTGAGTTAGGTTCCTTATGATAAAATAAGCTTTCAATTTACTTCACAGTATAGAGAGGAGCAAATATGTCGAAACCCACAAGCATATCCCTTATGCAACAAACAAAGAGTATAAGGGATATAAGCATACAATCCAAAAATATTCTCATTCGCGTAGACTTTAACGTTCCTATGGATAAAGATTTTAATATTAGCGATGACACAAGGATGCGGGAAGCACTACCCACGATTAATTATTGCATTGATAATGGTGCAAAAAGCATTGTGTTAGTTAGCCATCTTGGTAGACCAAAAGGGAAAGACGCAAGTTTTTCTCTTAAACATGTTATTAAAAGACTCGAGAGATTGCTGAATAGGGAGGTGTTTTTTGCTGATACCATCGAATCTGCTAAAAAACAACAAGAAATCAACACGCATCAAATTATTCTCTTGGAAAATATCAGATTTTATGAAGGAGAAACAAAGAATGATAAAGAGTTGAGTAGAAAACTAGCCAATCTCTGCGACATTTATGTAAACGATGCGTTTGGAACAAGCCATAGGACTCACGCAAGCACTTATGGCATTGCCGAGTTTGTCTCTCAAAAAGTCGCTGGAATCTTATTAAAAAAAGAAATTGATTCTTTTGCAAAAGTTACCCATAACCCATTACGACCACTTTTATTAATTGTGGGTGGAAGCAAGGTGAGTTCAAAACTACGTCTTTTACATAAGGTACTGAACGTAGTTGATAAGATTATCATAGGAGGTGCTATGAGTAACACATTTCTTATGGCAATGGGGTATGATATGCAAAAAAGTCTTGTAGAACAGAATCTTGTCGATGATGCAAAAAATATCATGCAACTGGCTAAGGAAAAAAACGTAAAAATATACTTACCTGTTGATATTGTAAGCACAGATAGCTTAAATCACCCAAAAAATATCCATATTACTCCTTCTCAAGATATTCCAGAGCATTGTATTGCAGCAGACATTGGACCTGCTAGTGTGAAACTTTTTACAGAAGTTATTACTTCTTGCCAGACCGTTATATGGAATGGTCCACTTGGCGTGTATGAAATTAACCAATTTTCGCGTGGAACATTTAATCTAGCGCACACTTTAGCAAACACCTATGCCTTTAGCTTTATCGGTGGAGGAGACACTACTGATGCTATCGATAAAGCTGGGCAAAGAGACAATATGAGCTTTATTTCCACAGGAGGAGGTGCAAGCTTAGAGCTTTTAGAAGGAAATATACTCCCTACCTTTGAAGTACTAGATAAAAAGTAAGTATTCTTGGAATAATTAACCCTCTATTTTCTTTTGCAAAATTGCGTATCCCTCTTTTTTTTTTTTTTGTAATACAGTATGATTCCCTTTCATATTGGATTTATTAATACGATATGCAGAAAATCTCTCAAATTATTACGTGTTAATAACGGTATTGTTCTTATCTTCATATTTTTATTTTAAATAATATCATATACGCGATTATATAAATATTGTCTATGATATCTATATATAATATTAATAATTACTTGATAAAATTTATGATTTAACTTTAAATATTAAGGAAAAATAATGTTTTTTAAGACAAATCAAATTAAACAGGAACTCTTAGAGTTAAAACAAAACCTTGCAAATCAAGAAGCTATTTTAACAGCAATTAATCGTTCTATGGCAACTATAGAATTTGATTTAAATGGCACAATTATCAATGCAAATGAAAATTTTTTAAAGACTATGGGTTATACACTAGATGAAATTAAAGGTAAACATCACAGAATCTTTTGTGACTCAAACTATGTTAGCAGCAATGAATATATTAGCTTTTGGAATAATCTCGCAAAAGGCGAATTTCAAAGTGGAGTATTTCTAAGAATCAAACATAATAGCAATCCAGTATGGCTAGAGGCAACATACAATCCAATTTTTAATGAAAATGGAAAGGCGATAAAAGTTATTAAATTTGCCTCTGATGTTACACAAGCTAAAATAAAAGCAAATGACACAGAAAGCATTATCAAGGCAATTAATCGTTCTATGGCAGTCATAGAATTTGATTTAAATGGCACAATTATCAATGCAAATGAAAATTTTTTAAAGACTATGGGTTATACACTAGATGAAATTAAAGGTAAACATCATTCCTTATTTGTTGAACAAAATTATACATCATCTCCAGATTACAAGAGGTTTTGGGATACCCTAAGAAGCGGACAATTTCAAAGTGGTAAATTCACTAGAATAGGTAAAAACGCTCAAAAAGTCTATCTCGAAGCAAGCTATAACCCGATAGTTGACTTACATGGAAAGGTTTCTAAGGTTATCAAATTTGCAACAGATATTTCTGAACAAGTTAACACTGATAAAGAACGAAGTCGGATAGCTATTGAATTGGCTTCGCAAAATGATTCTCTAAGCAATGAAGGTGCTCAAGCGATACAAACCACGACTTCTAATATTCAACATATTGCAGAAATTATGCAAACAAGTTCAAACTTAGTGCAACAGCTCAATGCGCAATCAGATGAAATCACATCCATTATTCAAACTATCAAAGATATTGCAGACCAAACCAATCTCTTAGCATTAAATGCCGCAATAGAAGCCGCACGTGCAGGTGAACATGGCAGAGGCTTTGCAGTCGTAGCCGATGAAGTGCGAAAACTTGCCGAAAGAACAAGCAGATCTATTTCAGAAATCACAGCGACCATCAATTCTATTCGAGATGTTACATCGCAAGTTGTTGGTAGCATTGAGGAATCAATTAGTGAAGTAAACTCCAGTGTAGAATTAGCAAACCAGACAAAAGAAGTGATGGAAAAAATTTGTGCTAGCTCAAATTCAGTCGCAAAAGCCATAACAAATACATAATATACAATATCATTTCCATGCGACACACACAAAGATTCTAGATTTCAAGAGACATTAATATAATCAAAATAAGAATCTTATTTGACAATAATGTCTAGCATAAAATTTTCTTAGAATCAGCTTAATTATTACAAAGTAACCTCTCTTTTGTTAAGCCCCTCTTTTCTACACAACATTATTTAAATAAATCAGCTATGATTTAGAATATCAGCAAAAGGGGGATTTATGGTATTACAAAATAACACGTTTACTGCCAAAACTTCTAATGAAAATACAAAGGCTAATACAGAAAATACAAAAACCAACGCAATATTCATGCAGCAATCTACACCTACTATCGAATCACAAAACAATACACTTCACACGTCAGAATCTTCAAACAAACAAACATCAAATGCAACACATAAGTCAATATTCTTATTTCAAAAAACACAAAAACAACTCGAAAGAATTGCAAATTTAAGCATATTTGATGAACAAATATTAGAAAAAGGATTGAGATTCGACTCTCTTGATACAGGAGATTCTCCATTTTTTAAAGTATATTTAGGTTCTACTCTTTATCTCGCTTGTGCGTACAATCACATTGTCGACGAGCGAACATTTACCAAAATACAAGCACCAGCCTTGCATTTTATTAAATGCCAAGAAATCCAAACAATAAACACAGAATATCTCAAAATATGCACTCCAAAAATCAACGCATTTGATTATAGAGTCCGATCTCATGGAGTAGATACAAGATTATTCTATGAACATCCTTTAAAAATTTGCCCTTTTTGCATACTTGCTTTTTGTAAAATTCTTAGTAAAAAATACAAAAAAGAGATTTCGCATACCAGTGTAAAACAAGAAGAAATTTTGAATGCGATATTCCAAAATACACTTAAAGATATTGTGCTATAATCACATGCGGATTAGTTAAAAAGGAAAAAAATGATAGCTTCACTTATTATGCTGCACATATATGACAAAATTCCACATGAAAGCATACCGCTCATTAAAGATAAACTAAATAAACTTGATAAGTTGGGATTAGCGAAATTTATATTGCGATTACCATTGCTACGTCTTTATAATATTGAAGTCGTTTTTTGGATAGGCGGTGTATTACTTGGTATGTTGGGCATAGGTCGTTTTATGATTGGTGATAAACTCATTGGTACTCTAAAAATAACACTTTTGGGGCTTTCTTACTGTATCATGCTAGCTGGTTCGATTATAGGTGAATTTACAGAATATAAACTACTTACTTTCATTCTCATTACTATTGGTTATATAGGATTTATTATGGTTGCTATATGGTGGATAGTTGATATTTTTCTCCTTGGGACGAAAACACGTAGAAAAAATTTAAGCAAAATATTAATGTCTTTCCAAATAAAATAACCCTTATCACACCAAATAGCTCTAATAATTTTAATAATTTATGCTTTATTGGAATCTGCTGAATAACTAAATCCAAGAAGGAATGTTATGATACATATTGATACGATAACAAATATAATCAAGCATAAATTCACTAGAAAAACATTAATAATATTCCTATTAGCATTGCCAATTGAATCATATACCCTAGAGCAAAAAGGATATAAGTCCAATTCTGGAAATTTACAATACAAATATATAGAAACAGATGATCAAATTGACGAAGCTACTATCATGCAAAAACAAAAAGGTTTATATCAGAAAAATCATCAACAAGATTCCATAAACAATAAGCAATCACATACAAATGAGCAAAATCCGTATAGCTCATGTCATTGTCAATTGATGCAAGAATGTAAGGCAAAAATTTGTATTTTTTATTGCAATTGCTTAGTAAATGATATACCGTTTATCAAATATGTTTTTGAAGATTCGACAATTGAAAAAGCTTACTTGGACAGATTGGAAATTACAGATTTTAAGGATTTTTTAGAACCTGTTTTACCAAAAGATAATATAAAAATCGCACATGAACAAGATATTGTTGTAGAATACAAGTGGGAAGGAGAAAATAAGGTGCATATCACATTCTATGAGAGAAATCAATTTGTTGGAGAATTACTTTTTGAAAAAAGTCAAAAACAAGTTACTGTCTATGATAATCTAGCATGGGTAAAACAATAGTTATCAATGAAACATAAGATTCAAGATTCCCTAAAAATTATATAAAAAATAGTAAACTTATCGCTCAACTCAGTTGTGAAACGATTAAAACTACAAACTAAATATTAAGTATATCTGATAAAAGACTAAGAAAGGAATACAAGTATAATCAAATATAATATAAAATAATAGCAGCAATCTTAAAAATAAATAAGGATGAATATACTACTAAACTACTCATTAAGCCCTAAAACAACTTCAAGTTTCTCTTTAAGAACCTGAGGGGTAAATGGCTTCACAATATAATTATTAACTCCGGCTTTTAAAGCAGTAATAACTTCAGATTTACCGCCCTCTGTAGTTACCATAATAATAGGTATATCTTTATATTTATCTTCCGCTCGGACTTTCTTCACTAACTCTAAACCATTCATTTCAGGCATATTCCAATCGGTAATGAGAACATTTATCCCTTCTATGGTCGTCATTTGATTCCACGCGTCTACTCCATGTTCAGCTTCCAAAATATCTTCATATCCTAATCTCTGCAAAGTATTTTTTATGATTCTTCTCATTGTAGAACTATCATCAACTACAAGCAATTTCAACTTCTGCTCCTCACTAGTTTAAACTTTAAGTATCTCATATTGTAACATGTTTTTTTCAACTAAAAAGTAAATTTTAATTTTTTAAAATCAAGCTTCTTCTCATAAAATGCTTTTCCAATAATTAATCCAGATATTTCACTGTAATATTGTAAAGATTCTAATTCCTTTGCACAAGAAAATCCACCACTAGCAATAGTAAAAATACCGCTGCATTTAGCGATATTACAAGTCAAATCTACATTAATTCCAGACAAAAGCCCGTCTCTTCCAATATCCGTGCAAATAATTGCCTCTACATCTGAATTGTAAAATTGTCCTGCAAAATCTAATGCAGAAATATCATTATTTTCAAGCCAACCGCTTGTAGCTACTTTAGAATCTCTAGAATCTATGCTAATAGCTATCGAATATTTGCTTGCCATATCTTTTGCCCAAAATGGATCCTTGAGTGCGGCTGAACCGAGAATAATTCTAGTCGCACCACTCTCTTTGTATCGCTTAATGTATTCCTCATTGCGTATACCACCACCAATTTGAATCTTTAAGGAAGTATCACGAAGAATTCTCTCTATTGTATTAAGATTTTTTGGACTACCTTCAAATGCTCCATTTAAATCTACAATATGAATCCATTTTGCACCACAATCTTCAAAATATTTAGCAAAATCACAAGCTTCACCGTAAACCTTTGTACTTGCAATATCTCCCTTAGTCAAACGTACAGCCTTAGAATCTAGTAAATCAATAGCGGGGAAAATTTCCATAAATATCCTTCTACCAATAATAGAATTATATCATTCTTTGAGATTATCCAACACTGATTGCTTAAGCATTTTATAACGCGACATAATATTGCCATCAAGATTCCCTAAATTTGATGCAATAACTACTCCACCACGCGATATTGCATTATCAGCTTCAAGCTGGACTTTCTCATTATTTTTTAAATTTTCCTTAAGAAAAACATAGTCAATTGGATTCACCTTAATGCCAATTTGAGTGGCTTCCATAATGTTTGACAATAGCGACTTTGTAAGTTCTAATGCAACCTTTTGTGAATTTTCATCAATCTCCTTAATAATCACTTCCTTTGCCATATCTATTGCAATACCACTTAATTCTTTTTCTAAATCTTCTAAATGAGTCTGTGATTGCTTCAAGGTACTTTCTAATGTAATGAGAGATTGAACAATCTTTTCTCGTTCTTGATTAATAAGAGATTCCATTTCCGCTCTTGCTTCATTTTTACCTTCCTCAAAACCTCTTTTGTATGATTCATCATTGGTTTTATTAATTGTTTCTTGCATATCTGCTTGAGATTTCTCAAATTGTATCTGCAACTTTGCTAAGTTGCCAGACAGCTCATCGCTCTTATGCAATAATTTCTCAATCAATTCCTTCTCTAAAGAACTAGTAATTGCATTTTTATCAATTTTATTCTCTAGTTGCCCCGTGTTGGCTTCCTCTTCATAAGAATCTGGAGTCATTTCTTCTTTCTGTTGCACAGGTTTTTGCATCGCCTGTATAGATTTAAATTGGTATTTATTTACAACATGACTACTCATCTGTTCTTCTTGTATAAGATTATGGCTACGAGATAACATCGTCTTGTTCTCCCAACTGGATTAAACCTTGTTCTGAAAGATTCTGAACAATTTCGATAATCTTTCTTTGTGCTGCTTCAATATCACGTACCTTAACTGCTCCAAGGAATTGTATCTCTTCGGCAAACTGTTCGCTTGCTCTAGAACTCATATTGCTCATAAATTTCTGTTTCAACTCGTCTGCGCTAGACTTCAAAGCCAATGCTAAATCTTTCTTATCAGCCACTTTTAATATCTCAACAATTGCAGATTTATCAAGTTTAATCATATCCTCAAATGTAAACATCATTTCTTTAATTTCATTAGCAAGCTGCTCGTCTCTTTGTTCAATCTGGGCAAGAGTTGCTTTTGAGGTTTTTTGTCCCATGCGGTTAAACATTTCCGCAACAGCACGAGGACCACCAACTTCAACTTTATAACTTGTAAGAGATTCAACTTGTTGTTCTAACACAGCCGAAACACGTTTAACAACAGAAGGAGAAATATCGCCTAAATTTGCCATACGAATAGCGATTTCCGCACGCAATTCATCAGTAAAAAATCCTAAGGTTTCAGCTGCACCACCTGAATCCATATGTGCTAAAATCAATGCAATAGTTTGTGGGTGTTCATTCACAATAAAGTCGGCTAGTTGTTGTGGCTTCACCTTGTCAAGATAACCAAAATTCTTTGTAGATTGCATTGTCTTTGCAAGTTTGTCAAGCACTCTTTTGGCAACATCTGGACCGAGCGTACGTATTAACAATTCTCTTGCATAATCAACACCACCAGAATTAATATACTGGTTAGATTGTAAAATTGTATAAAACTCTTCTAAAACAGCTGCCCCAACTGCCTTATCTGTGCCTCCAAGCTGCATAATATGCTTGCTTATTTCTGTAATAGATTCTATATCTAAATGATGAAACACTTCGCTTGTAATTTCTTCACCAACCTGAATAAGCAAGATAGCTACTTTTTCAGACATCGAAAGCTCATCATATTGTGCTCTTTGCTTTTGTGTTAATGTCGTAGCCATAGTGTACTCCTCAAAACAATGTTATTTCATCTCTATTTCATCTCTATTTCATCTCGTATTAATGCTTGAAATAATCCTGCCACTTCATCTGGTTTTGTCTTTATCGCCTCTTTAATTTTTTCTAGTAAAACATCATACTTGACGGCATCTTCGTTGAATCCATCTCCAATACCCAACTGCTCTTCTACTCTTTTTCTCATTTCATTGGCACGGTTAAGGGTATCATCATCGTCATCAAAATCAAAGAGTGGTTGTTGTTCAACCTCCTCCTCTTCATGTACCTCAAGCATTCTCTCTGCAAATGGAACAATGACTTTTTTGTAAAAGAAGAATAACACAATAATTACCAAAATGTAACGTAGCAATGGCATAAATGGACCAAGATATTTTTCTACGGCTTGTGCTACTTTTTCAAAATTCGTAAGAGGGGGAATACCAGAACCAACAGCATTAAGTTGACCAGGAACCACACTTACTATATCCCCTCTTTCAGCATTATATCCAGATGCAGCTTCAACAGTTTTCTGAATATTTGTCAAATCTTCTGCGGTTCTAGGGGTATATTTCATCGTAATAACGCCTGTCTGTTCATCAACCACTTCTGTATATGTACCATCAACTACAACAGCCACTGTCATTCTTTTTAATTGTGGATATTGCACCTTTGTAGTGGTTTGCTTCTTGTCGGGTAAATAATTGGTAGCAGATTGAGATTTCTCATATTTTTCCCTATTTCCACCATCTAAATCATTAACCTCCTTGATATTATTAATAACACCTGGAACACCACCTGGATCTTTAGGTGCTAAACCTTCCCGTTTTTCTTCTAGTGCGGTTTCACTAACGACAGCAGAATCTTTACTATATATTTCTTCTACACTCTCTTGTCTTCCAAAATCAAATTCCATGTTGACGCTAACGCTCATTCTATCAGCACCGCCAACGTATCTCGCAATGGCTTGTTGAATCTTGGCTGCAGTTTCCCTTTCAGCTTGAATCCGATATTGTAATTCTTTAAAAGCCCTTTCATTCTCCACTTCATCAGGACTTTGTTCGCCCAATGCTCTGCCGGTTTGGTCGGTAATAAAAACATTTTCTGGAATTAAGCCATTAAAAGAATTGGCAACAAGATTCTTGATTCCAAATATCTGTTTTGGACTAAGACTCATGTTTTCATATAAAACTAATGCAACGCTTGCCTTTGGTAGAGCCTTATCACGAACAAAAACATCATCTTTTGGTTCAGAAACTTCTACTCTTGCTTCTTTAATAGGGCTAAGAACCATGAGTGTTTGTTCTAACTGACCTTTTCTTGCACGATATGTTTTAATACGTATTTCTTCAGAAGTTTGTCCAAAAGTACTCTCATCAAAAATCCCGTAGTCTACTCTTCCTTTTGGTATTCCTTGCATAGCAAGTTCATTCCGAACTTCATACACTTTTTCTTGAGGAACAACTATAGTATTCTCATTTGGCATACGATAGGGAATATTTTGTTGTTTAAGGTAAGAAATAGCTGCACCTGTATCACTAGGATTCTCAGCTGAAAACAATACCGAATAACCGTCTGAAGTTCCTGTTTGTTTTCCACCTAATGATGAAACAAGAAGATATGATAAAAAGGCAACAATTACAATCACCGTGACTAAAACGACAATTTGCTGCTTTCTATTTAATTTATTAATAAGAGTTTGTAATTGCACAAATATTGCTTTAAAATCCACAATCTACTTTCCTCATCATAATCTGTTATTCAATAGAATCAATAACTATCCAATATGTCTGCCATTTTCTGGAAAAAAATCTCATTCTGCTTAGGCATACCTATTGTAACTCTTATAGCATTTAATCCATAACTAGTCAAATCCCGAACAACAATACCTTGCTGTAATAGCAAAGCTACTATTTTAATAGAATTTAACTTATTGTGCAATAAAAAAGTTACAAAGTTTCCATAAGACTCAAGAATCTCCAATGAATATTTTTCTGCAAACTTTCGATATTCTTGCATTTGTGTTAAATTATTATCAAGCGTTTTATTGATAAAATCCGTATCTAATAATGCCGCATTCGCTGCCTTGAGGCTTAAAGTTGTTACGTTAAACGGTGGACGTAACTTATGCAGCAGGGCAATTAAAGCATTATTGGCAATGCCGTAGCCGATACGCATTCCTCCTAGACCATAGATTTTAGAAAAAGTGCCCAGGTAAATTACGTTCGGAAGATTCACAATGTCTTTCGGAGAAACAGCGTAGTCTAAATCCTTATAGGCACAATACTCCATATAAGCACAATCAAGAATCACCAAACAATCTGCAGAAATCCCATTTAAAAATTCCATTATATCAATTCTCTTTAGTGCTTCACCCAAAGGATTATTAGGAGTACAAAGAAAAATAATCTCGGGTTTATACATGCGATACATTTCTCTCATAGAATCCAAATTATGAAAAAAATCAGTCGTTTTTATAATTTTAGCATTGCACTGTTTTGCATAAATTTCATACATAGCAAAAGTATGTTGCGCCATAAGCACAGTTTTTGTTGAATCGCAAATCGCATGTACGCAAAATTCGATAATTTGATCGCTCCCACTACCAATAATAATGTTTTGTGCTTGAATCTGATATTTATTGGCTAACGATTCTTTAATGTCTCTGTAAGAATCATCGGGATAAACACTTGCTAAATTTGCGTATTTTATTATTGCCTCCTTTGCGCTAGGAGCAACACCAAGAGGATTTTCGTTACTACCCAATTTTATAATATCTTCTGGAAGAATGTGATAGCTAGCTATCACATCTTCCAAAGGCTTACCCGCCTGATAAGTAGGCAAATCAGATAAATGTTTATGAAAATTCATAAAAAACCCTAACCTGTTATAAATTTGCATATTGTAACATAAATATTAAAATTTAACCTTTTACGCTATAATTTAACTGCAATATATAGCAAAAATATAGCAAAAAGGCATTACTATGACACTTGTGGATTCTCAATTTAATAAACAATATCTCATTACTTCGATTGATTCTGCTTCTTATGACTTGCAACAGAGATTCTATGCAATGGGATTATGCGAGGGGAATATTGCCGTATTGCAACACACTTCTCTAGCAAAAGACACTTACAGCTTTAACGTACATGGTAATCACGTCGCCTTACGAAAAAGAGAGGCACGTCTCATTAATGTTAAAGAATATCAAAAAGATTCAGCACATAATCACGAAATCTAAAATAAAGAACTTGTAGAAATTAAGAAAGTACATATTGTTTTATTCAACTGACTTCTATTATTAGAATCTCTATCCAATTACGTTTAAAAATCCATACTAAGTGAAAGATAATATCGCCTACCCTCATAAATGTTAGCATAATTATTATAAGCAGTGCTTGTTGTTTGTCCAGAGGCATTGCTATTAATAATATAAAAATCTACAAAGTTTTGATTTAATAAATTATAGATTCCAAAATTTAATCGTAAAAAATTCGTAATATTATAGTTACCTCCCAAATGTACAAGAAAATAAGGATTATAGTATCTACTAACATTGGGATTGCTTGCAAGAATCGTCTCTAAAGCGGAGGTGGTGCTATTCCTACCTAAAATATTCGTTCGCAATTGTTTCGCACGAAATTCCCCACGTAAAAATATTCCAAAAATATCATGATAGGAATAATTTAGAGCCATATTCAGAGTGTGTTCAGGAATATTTGCAAGAGGCAATCCCTTTTGAGCTCCTGAAGTTGCCTCATTCTTATTCCAAGTATAAGAAAGTGTGAATCCAATATCTCCGATTTTTATATCAAGTGGCTTAAGCTGGGCTGCAAGCTCAATTCCATAACTTCGCGCGGTATCAACATTGATAGGATTTTGGCAACCCGGTTGAATACTGCCAACAGCACTTCCACTAGGACATATAAATCCTGCAGGCAATGCGCCACCGACGGCTACCGCAATACTAGAAATCTTATCTCTAAAATCAGTATAGAATCCTGTAAGAGTTATTTCATGCCAATCTGTATCGTGCATGAGAGTAACTTCACTATTAATCGAAGACTCTGGTTGCAAATCCGGATTCCCATATATCCTAATAGCACCTCTGCCTGTGCTAGAGCTTCAACCGGGTGCAACTTGTGTGATTGTGGGAACTTTATAGCCAGTAGACACCCCCAAATTCAATGTAAAACCCCAAATACTATCCTCCATGATATGATAAATAAAGAAAGCTCGTGGAGAAAAATTAAAACCAAAACTTGAATTGACGTTTAATCTTCCACCAAATGTAAGAATTACATTATCCAGAATCATATATTCATCTTCAGCAAAAATACTAAAATTGTGCCTATCAAGCAATGTGGGAACATCGCCCCCAAATTTCGTACCATTAAGTGCTGTAATAGTGTTGTAGACGTATTGTCCTCCAGCTATAACTTTCATACGCCAAAATGGAACAATTGTCTTATGCTCTGCGACTATATCCTGCCCTAATCTATTGCGCGTTTCATTGTAGTTGCTATTATACTGCACACTTGAATCTGTGCGAATAATACCATTTGTACCATAACTACCTTGATGTCTTAAGAGAAAATTATTGCGCATGAAAAGAGTATTCTCAAACGCATGAGGATCATACCATTGACCAAAATGTGCAAAATCAGTATAGAAATAATTATGCTCATTCATTGCATATCCCAATCGCGTGCCTATTTGGTATTGATTGCTTTTGCCAGCACCAATAAGTGAAATTTCATTCGGTCCTAATGTGGGCGTTGAATTTGCATCTGAAGGATTATAGTTCAGATTAGATAGCCTCTCTAAGGGAGAAAAAGAAAACGTGTCTTTTACTCTTAATTGCAATGACCATTTCTTAAGTGAATCTAGAGGACCAGCAGTAAAAAGCGAAACACCCAAATAATTAGAGAATATTTGCCTCTCTTGTGCTGTAGCCTCTAGTGTAGCATTGCTTACCCATTTATCAAAACTCTTTTTAAGAATCACATTCACAACACCACCAATAGCATCACTTCCGTAGATTGTAGAAGCAGGACCTCTAATAACCTCAATCCTTTCAATAGCCGCAATAGGAGGCATGAAAGAACCTTGTGAGAAATTCACATTAGGAAATGTCTCCTGATCGCTATCCTGCCTTACACCGTCGACAAGAAAAAGAGTATAGCTCGCCGGCATACCCCGTAAGGAGACTGCAAAACCACCAAAGCTTGTTGCTCCAACATCAACACTTACACCAGGTATTTGTGCAATAGCCTCACTTAAATCCCTAATAGGGCGACTCTGTAAATCTTTATTACTAATTACAGACATAGAGAAGCTGGAGCATTTTTAATATCTTGTTCAAAACCCGTAGCGGTAGTGATAATTTTATCAAGTATATAAGATTTTGTCTCTTTGACTTGCGCCAGCAACATTTGCGAATTGGAATCCTCTGCATGAACAACAGACAAGCTTACCATCAAGAGAAGGATTTGGCTTACATATATTCCCTTTTTCATTGTTAATAACCTTTATATATAAATTAATCATAAGGAAAAATCAAATTAATATCAATTACTTTTTGATATTCATAATATATAGAGAATATCATAACAAAACTTAAAAATATATAAATTTAATATTTATTATTAATATATAAAGTTACATAGACGAATATTTATGCTCTCAAAACACCAATTGCTAATCACAGTAGTGTATAATTAGACATTATCCTAAGGTCAAGGTTGATTATGCTTTCATTTTCAGAAATTATTTTACGATTACAATCCTTTTGGGCAAATGCAACGTTTAATGAACAAGAAGCAGATTCTACAAGAGGTTGCATTATCCTGCAGCCCTATGATTTACCCGCGGGAGCTGGTACTTTCCACCCCGCAACTTTGTTAAGAAGTTTGGATAAAACCTCATGGGCGGTAGCTTACGTGGCTCCTTCACGTAGACCAACTGATGGTCGTTATGGTGAGAATCCCAACCGTCTAGGAAGCTATTATCAATTTCAAGTACTTATTAAGCCGTCGCCAAACAATATTCAAGAGCTTTATTTGCAGAGCTTAAGTACTCTAGGGCTTGATATTTATGCGCATGATATTCGTTTTGTAGAGGACAATTGGGAATCTCCTACACTCGGTGCGTGGGGATTGGGCTGGGAAGTATGGCTTGATGGCATGGAAATCACGCAGTTTACTTATTTTCAACAAGTAGGTGGTATTCCCTGCGAAAGTATTAGCGTAGAAATTACTTATGGTATTGAAAGATTAGCAATGTATATACAAGAAGTAGAATCTCTATTTAAAATTGCATGGAATGGACATGATAAAATCCAGCCTCACACGACAAAAACTTATGCAGATGTTCATTTACAAGCAGAATATGAATTTTCCAAGTACCATTTTGAAATTGCAAGTGTTGAATTTTTATTACAAACCTTTGAAAACTTCCAAAATGAGGCGAAACACTGCCTAGAATCAAAATTGCCACTACCGGCTTATGACTATACAATATTATCAAGCCATTTCTTTAATATACTTGACGCTAGAGGGGCATTATCGGTTTCACAAAGACAAGAATATATTCTTAAGATTCGACAACTTGCGAAAGGTTGTGCAATTTGCTATAAAGAACAAGAAAAAGAAAGGGCACAGAGATTAGAAAACACTAAGAATACGTTATAAAACAGAGTAAGTTTTAGAATCTGCACTGCTTGAAACATAAACTCAATTACAAATCATGACAATACATCAATCAATCTCAAATTCTCTACGAATTGATTATTTTACAGATATAAATATTTTAGTTATCCATATAACTATATAACTTCGGCTTATGGATTTTAGAGAGAAATATTAAAATATTATGAATTTTATACTAAATATAAGACTACATTTAATATCAGTACACCAACACAATATTATCTTTTCATTGGCTATATTTAAGCTGTTATGACTAAACTTTCTTATCAACAAAGAATGCGGCTACTCACTTCTCGTTAAAATCATTGAACTTTTTATTCCTCTTGTTCAAGATAGTTTCATAGAATCTTATTGTTTGTGTAGTAACCTAACCTACTTCTATAAGTATTTGCTTGCTATTTTGTCTTTTAAGATTCCTTATCTTGCTCGAAAAAGCGAAAAAAACCATTTTCATGGGTAGTCTGTTTTTGCCTTGCAATAACAAGAGATCCAGATTTTGCACTCTTAGTAACCGTGCTGCCTGCCGCAATTAAAACGTTATCTTGTATTTCTAATGGCGCAACCAATTGACAATCACTCCCCACAAATACATTCTTGCCAATTAGTGTTTGGTGTTTCTTTTTACCATCATAATTACAGGTAATCACTCCAGCACCAATATTACTTCCTTCATCGATTCTACAATCTCCTAGATAGCTCAAATGTCCAGCTTTAACACCCGTAAGATTGGCGTTTTTACACTCCACAAAATTACCAATATGCGAATTGGTAATCATGCAAGACGGGCGAATATGGGCATTAGGTCCTATATCACTCTTGATAATACTGCTATTCTCTATTACTGTATGTGCTTTGATATGGGAATCTTTAATGATACTTCTACCTGTGATACAAACGCCATTTTCAAGGATACATTCCCCCTCAAACACCACATCATTTTCTATATAAATACTCTTAGGCATACGCATAATTACCCCTTGCTGCATTGCCTTTAATCGCAAACTATCCAACATAATATCCTGCGCTTTTGCTAATTCTACCTTAGAGTTTATCCCTAAAAGATGCTCTGATTCTAAAATATGCCCAGCTATTAATACCCCATCAAGTGCAGCAAGTCTAATAATATCCGTAAGGTAATACTCACTTTGATTGTTATTTGGTAATAATGAAGCAATATACTTACAAAGAATCTCTTTCTGAAAACAATACACTCCACCATTGACAAGAGACACTTGCTTTTGCTCTTGTGTGCAGTCTCTTTCTTCAATGATCTGGCGAATACACAATGGATTCCCGCTGCTATTTGTGGTAATAATACGACCGTAGCCATAAGGATTGTTTGTTTCAAAAATTCCAACACAAATATCTGCGCGACTCTGCAATAATACTTCTAAATCTGCAACATCTACAAAAGGCGTGTCCCCACTCATGACAATTACCCTGTCTCCCTGTAATGGCAAGAGTCTTACTTGCTCATGTTCTTCGGAAGATTCTGCAATAAGTGCTCCACCCGTACCCGGATACTTAGCATACATTTGCGTATGAAAATGTAATTTATCACGTAAATAGAGAGGATAACGCTGCTCAATATGTTCTTTAATCACTTGTTCTTGATGAAATAAAACAACATGCACATCAGAACTCACACTTAAGGCAGTATCAATAGTATAATCAAGCATGCTTTTGCCACAAATCTTATGCAACACTTTTGGAACAGTAGAACGCATTCTTGTCCCCAACCCAGCAGCTAAAATAACAACTGATGTCATATCCAACCTTTTAACGAAACTTATACGATGATTATACTATAAATTGGATTCTTATCAGCTCATGCTTCTAAAGTGCTAAGATTATACAAACTCGTGAAATCCACAATGTCGATATGTTTGCTTAATTGTTTATTGAGACTCATAGACACAATAATGAGTTGTCTATCTCGAGTTGTAAACATAGATTGAAGATTCTTGATGCGCAATTGTATGCTTTCTAGGCTTGCAAAAGGCATACACAGAAAATACACTCGCTTCTTTTTGTCTAAGAAATCAAAGTAATCATCGTAACACAACATGAACCCACGCGCAATAAGCTCTAAATAAACCATATTTTCGTACATGCGCAAAAAATGCTTATTATCAGCAAACACAAAAAGTGAAAAATCATAAAAATATAACTTATATCTTTTGTGCTTTGATTCTATGTTGTTGGTATGCTCGCATACAGAGATAATATATTCATCTTGCAGCTTTTCTATGAGGGGATAAAGACGGTCTTTAGAAATTTGTACACAATTTTTTAATTGCGTATAAAGGCTATTAGTAGTTATCTTTAGTGATTGGAAGGACAACATAGCACAAAAAATAGCAAGATTCTCTTCTAAGGCAAGCCTCATGATCTGCCACTTTCTCTGCTCTCTTTGGAATCGAGGTAAATGATAAATTTCAGGTGCATTACCACATTGGATAAAATTTCCAAAAAGAGACTCTATGCCAAGATTCTTTGTATCGCTAGCCAAATATTCTTCAAAGCTCAAATGTCGTAATATTACGTAAGAAAAATCTCTAAGCATAGAATCTTGTTTATAAACGGCATATTTACCAATCAAAATAATTCTTATTTCATCCAATTGCGAAAGTAATTCGCTATCTAAAAAACCTTCTCGGTAATTGTCAATTACAATAAGTTTGATTCCTGAATCTACAGATAATAATTTCTTTTTTGCTTCTTGCAATAACTTCTTATTAGAAGCAAACATAAGATTAATATAGCAAAGAGACGAAACAGCCTCTCCCATTAACGCTAATGTTGTCTTACCACTAGAAGGAGAACCAGAAAGATACACTCTATGCGATTTCACACTCAAACTACGCGGAATGAAATCTTTGATTCTATAATGTTCTCTCTCCATATTGTTCTAGCGAATAAACACAATTTTTGAGCGAGTTCTTACGCGCTCAAAATACTCTGCAAGAATCTTTTCTTGATTAGTCATCATAAGTTTTTGAACAATATAGCCTTTTGCTTTCTCAAAATCCACGTGGGTTATATCAAGTTTATTTTTCACAAAAAATGCAACATAACTACCTTCCCCTGATTCCAAAACTGGAGTAAAGGTATTTTGCGACGTAGTAAGAAACACATCTGCAATCTGATGTGGCAAGCTCTCTAATTCTAACTCTTCCTCGCCTTTTGCAATATTGCTAGGTAATGGTGAAGAAAGTCCCGATCGTATAAAAGATTCCAAGCTTTGTTTATCCTTACTAACAAATTTAATACTTTGCACTCTTTTGGGGATAAGGAATTCTTCTGAATGTTCATTGTAATATTTACGCAATTCATCTTCTTGTCCTATATTACTCGAAAATAAGATCTTACGCATCAAATCTTGCATTAACATCTGCTCTTTAAGTTTTGCGCGATATTCGCTTAATGACATGCCCTCTTTTACAACTGCTGCATAAAATTGATTCAAATTCATGTTGTTTTGCTCGGCTATTTGGTTAATTTGAGAATCTATTTGCGCGTCTGTTACCTCTATCTTTAATCGCTTAATTTCCTCTTTACGTAACTCTTCCATAATAAGAAAATCTGTGGCTCGCAATTTGTCTGTATTGAGCATTTTTTCTGCTTGGGAAATTGCATAGAGGGTAATAGGTTCTCCATTGACAAAAAGGGCAATGCCATCAACAATATTTCTCTTTTTGTAGCTAATTGTATGCTTAGGAGAATCTATTTGCATGTCTTGAGTTTGAGTATCGGACCTTGTGGCTTGCAACTGCGCTTCTTCTAAAGCAAATACAATACTGCCTATCGAGAATCCTAAAAACAAAATAAATACCTTATAATAACCCATTGCTTTCTCCTAATTCTTAGCCCTTTGATTCTAACTAGAAAAGTTAAATAATAACATTGTAACGACTAACTAAACCCATTATACAATTCTCAAACCAAGTAAATTAAGTCTGGTTAGAGTATAATTAAAAATTTTTATGTAATATGCTATAATTTTTAGCAAGTTAATGGTTTATTTAGTTTTAATGAGTAAAGGAGTTATTATGTTGGCTTGGGACGATAAATATAGTGTTGGGAATTACCTTATTGATGAGCAGCACAAGAAGCTTTTCGAATTAGCAAATATGGCAGATAATATGATAGGTAAGCAGACTGATCCTGCAGAAATAAAAAAAATGTTAGCGGCACTTTTTGAGTATATGAAAACACATTTTCGGGATGAAGAAACATATATGGCAGGCATACAGTATCCCGGATTAAATCTTCACAAAGAAAAACACAAGCAGATTATCGCAGAAATAACTTTACTAGTCAAAAATATGAAGCATGACTTCAAACAACAACTTGTTATCATCATGGAACAATGGCTCTTAAAGCATATCCTACAAGAAGATATGGGGTATCATAATTACCGAGAGGATATGAAAGCAAAAAGAGCAAAACAAGCCAGCACAACAAATGTTCCAACCACAGAAAATAAAAGTACAAGCATACTAAAAAGTTCCACTTTGGAAACAAAAGCAAAAGGCAAAAAAGGAGTAATGCATATATACACTTGTTTATGTGGAAATACTTATAACATTGCGCCAGATATTCATGCAAAGATTCAAAGTGGAGAAGAAACACATAAATGCCAAGATTGCACAACAAATATCAAATATGTTACCGATCATGAGGTCAACTAAGATCAATCAGTCAAGCAGTAGGAGTTATTATGTTGCTAGCTTGGGATGATAAATATAGCGTTGGAAATTACCTTATTGATGAGCAACACAAGAAGCTTTTCGAATTAGCAAATATGGCAGGTAATATGATAGGTAAGCAGACTGATCCTGCAGAAATAAAAAAAATGTTAGCGGCACTTTTTGAGTATATGAAAACACATTTTCGGGATGAAGAAACATATATGG
>NZ_NXLW01000007.1 GCF_003364265.1 Helicobacter aurati | reverse complement strand
ACTCCAAGTTTTTTCATTCATCCTACAGAAGCAATGCACGGCGATTTAGGTATGCTAGACACCAAAGATTGTGTTTTAGCAATCAGCTATAGTGGCGAAAGTGAAGAGATTAGTAGTATTTTACCCCATATCAAGCGCAGGAATATCCCTATTATTACTTTATCGAAAGCAAGAAATTCTACCATCTCGCGTATGGGTGATTATTTTCTTCCTCTTCTTATAGAAACAGAGGCATGTCCGATACAAACAGCACCTACTACTTCAACTACATTAGCTATGGCAATGGGGGATGCCCTTGCTGTCTGTCTTATGTGCGCTCGTAACTTTAGCAAAGAAGATTTTGCTTTGTTTCATCCTGGCGGCAGGCTCGGTCGTGAATTATTTATTAAGGTTTCAGATATTATGCAGAGAGAGAACCTCCCCTTGCTTAGTACCGCACATACCCTTAAAGAGAGTATAGTGGTTATGACACAAGGGAGATTAGGTAGTGCTTTTTTTGTGGATTCCAAGCACCACTTGTTGGGAATTTTAAGCGATGGGGATTTACGTAGAGCCATGTTTGATACCTCTTTTAGTTTAGAATCCCATGCTTTTGAATATTCGACAAAAATTCCGAAAAGTATTCGAGATTCTAATACTTTGGCAATAGAAGCCTTAAGAATCATGCAAGATTCTAAGATTCAAATTTTACCTATTATTACTGATGATAATGTCTTAGAGGGAGTTGTGCATCTGCATACATTATTGCAAGCTGGATTCAAATTGGATTCGTAACTATTTTGGTGCTTGAAAGTGTGGTTTGCTGTGTTTTGTTGTATGTAATGTTATAGGTTTTTCAAGTTCTTTGTGTTTCTTAATCCCTCGCTAGTCGAGGTTTGCCTTAAACCATTTTTTATTGATTAAAGAATTATTATAAGAAAGAATTTTATAATGAAAGATAAGTTGCTTCCTTGTTTCTTAAGGGGCATTACCCATAATTGATTGACCGATTGAAAAGAATTTTGCTGTAAAAAGGACGAATAGGCAACATAACATTATCTTGAATATAATCGTACCCCCCCATAAAATTGCATCGTTGGCAATATTGGCAAGTCTGACAGAATTCACACTCTTGACAATAGGAACACCCATTACAATTTTACAGCTCTTGCAATGATAGCTATTGTTGTAGAATTCCAAGTCGATACAATGAGAACATCGGTTGCAATTATTGCAGCTTATACAACTCTCGCAATCAATACAGCCAAAGCAATTTCTTAAGGTTTAGTTATTGATTAGCAATATCAAAATTTCCATGCTTTTGTTTGCTAAATAATTTCCATTAATTCGCCAATATTCTATTCCGTTTATTGTTATAGTACTTTTCTTCCATGGGATATTCCCCTTTAACGTTTTACAAATAAAGAGTTTATCATAGTTTGAACAATAACTTAGAACCATTTGCGGCATGCTCGATGATGAGACGTCTGCTAAAGTTAGCGCATCGCTTTTGGGAAATTTGTGCAAATAAAGAAAACCTAACCAAGTGGACGAATCTGCTTAGATGTCGCTTTGCTAAACGGCGTACAAAGCAGGAACGGCGTAGCACCCAAGCCACGCAACACCTTAACAAGAATCTACTCTGTCATGTTGATTCTCATCATTGTCCTATTTGCAAGTGTGGGCAAAATCCTTGCGGATTGTGCGAGGGCTTGCCCAATGCGGGAGTGTTAGCGACTGCACGAACGAAGTTCTTGCCCATACTTGCACAATTCCCGTAGGGATAAATATCTCTTTAGAATCTCTATCCCTGTCATACTGAACGAATGTGAAGTATCTCTATCATTCTGAAGTTTCATAGAAACTGAAGAATCCCTATAAAAATCCATTAAATAAGATTCTTCGGGCTTGTCGCTCTCAGAATGACAGGGATTTATTATTGTTGTTTTTTTATTCTCTGTCATGCTAAACGCTTGTGAAGCGTCTCTGTCATTCTGAACTTGCATAGCAAGTGAAGAATCTCTTATTTGCGCTTTTGGGATTCTTCAGTCGCACTTCGTGCTTCTTCAGAATGACAAGATTCGGAATCTTTTTCAGAGCGACAATTTGAATCCCCCCTATCTAAAGCCTTTAGAATCTCCAAAAAAAACCTTTGTCAAACCACTACGCATTGACTCTCTTGTGTCGCCATCCATTAATAAATACTTTAGTCCAAGTATTTGCATTTGTTATAAGTCTCATAATACATCGTTTCGTAAAGACTGAATCTCGCTTAAATTCACGCATTCTTTAGGATTTGATAAAGGCAAATGGGTAAAATAAAGCTCAAGCTTAAAAGCGTTTGTCCATTTGACAAAGCTTATTGGTAAAAAGCTTAGAATCTTACAAATCACAGAAATATTCAAGGCAATCTCTTATGGATTTCATAGCTCTTAGCCTCTTTGCCCTTACAATGTTATTGATTTATTGGCGTCCTTTTGGGCTGCCCTTGTGGGTATTTAGCACTTTGGGGGCTATGGGGGCTTATCTTTTAAATGTAGTGAATCTAAGCGATATTTGGTTTGTGTGGGGAATGGTATGGGATAGCACATTGACGCTTATCGGGCTTATCTTGCTCACCCTTGCGTTTGAGAGGCTAGGGTTTTTTGCCTTTTTATCTAACCTGCTTATTTTACTGCTTGGCGCACAGACTAATGGTATCCATAGCCTTTCTACTTTCAGATTCTATGTTTTTCTCGTCTTTTTTGGGGCTTTTTTGGGGGCATTTTTTGCAAACGATGGTGCGATTTTAATCCTCACGCCACTAATCCTTACGCTTTTTAAACCCCACAAAACAAAAGGATTCTTCACGCCTTTAATCCTCTTTTTATTGCTTGTGAGCTTCATAAGCGATTTTGCCTCCAATCCTTTTATCATCTCCAATCTCACCAATATCATCACCGCACATTTCTTTAGAATCTCTTCTTTTGATTTTAGTGTGCTGATGTTTTTACCGCAAGTTTTTGTCATCATTGGTTGTCTGTGTTTTTGGCTTCTCCTCAAGCCATTTGTGCCGCCAAAACTTGAATTCCAATACGCCCCAAGCCTTATCTCTATCCCCACGATAATCTTTTGCTTTGGTGTATTGCTTTTGCTAGTAATGGGCATTTTGTTTGCACATACACTTGCTATTTTCCTCTCTAGCTTTACGCTTCTGTGTGCATTTATGGCATTGCTCTATGGCAAAAGGAATGCGAAGCTAGAATTGCTCGAATGCGTTAAAAACGCTCCATTTGGCATTGTGCTATTTTCTTTGGGATTGTTTATTGTTGTTTTTGGGCTAAAAAATGGCGGGATTTTACAACTTCTTAGCAATAATCTCTCGCATTTCATCGCTTTACCCAAAGCTTTGCAGATATTAAGCATAGGCTTTGCAAGCAGTATCGGAAGCAGTGCGATGAATAATTTGCCTATGGTTATGCTGGGTAATCTTGCATTTTCTGACTTTATGTCTCATTTGGATTCTATGGATAGCCTGATAATGGCACACTTACTAGGTTGTAATATCGGCTGTAAGCTCACCCCCATAGGCTCACTAGCGACTTTGCTATGGCTAGAGAGCCTTAAATCTCGCGGTATCCCTATCAGATTTACACATTATATGGCTGTGGCGTTTGTGGTTACTTTGCCTATGCTATTGCTAGGGCTTTTTGGGCTGATTGTGTGGGATTTCATCAATGGAGTGTAAATCAAGCTTTTAGATTCTATGAAACTCTTCCTTTTAGCTCTTCCTTGCTTTTTTAATCGTTTCTTTGTTTTTTGTAAGCAATCCCTCTTCCTTAGCGGTATTTTTATCATGTTCATCAACACCAAAAGAAAACCAATTAAAACTACCCTTGATAACCCATTCATTATCAAAAATCAAAACTTTTGCGTGAGAATGCCCATTTATTGGCTTAAAATGAGGGTATTTTTCTGCAAATCTATCAAAAATTTCTTGACTTTCTACATCAATATCTGATTTTTTATTTTTCTTTTTATCATTGGCAAAGCCATATTTTATAGATACCTCCACACCTCGCTTTAGAGCATTTTCTATATGCTCCTCATATCTCTTTAGGGCTTTAATTTTAATCCAAGGCGAACTAATATGGATAGTTCTTATGGCATTTTGTAAAGCATAGATTAAATAACGAGGGAAATCATAGACTAAAATATTCTGACCCTCTTCAAAGCTTAATCTTTCCTTACTTTTGCTTTTCTCCTCTGTGTGTTCCTCCCATTTGTTGGATGAATTCTTTGGATTAGTTAAAGGTTCTAATTTATCTGTCTCTAATATCTTTTCAACTCTTTGTGTGAGTGCTTCATTTTTTTCATAATCAGAATCCACAATGAGAATCTTGTCTTTCTCGTCTTTATACTGATAAAATAAGCAGATAAGTTTTTGAAAAATCTTGCTATTTCTATTTGGCACTACTTCTTCAATATCCCACACTTTTCTTTGAGTTTTTTGAGCTTCTTTATCTGCGTTAGAATCCCTAGATTCTATGTTCTCAAGTGCTTCAATCAGGCAGGTTCGCAAAGTTTTATTATCAGCAAATTCCTCATTTAAAGTTTGTGTGCTTGGGCTA
Source organism: Helicobacter aurati (assembly GCF_003364265.1). Lineage (GTDB taxonomy): Bacteria > Campylobacterota > Campylobacteria > Campylobacterales > Helicobacteraceae > Helicobacter_A > Helicobacter_A aurati. The sequence continues at coordinate 91,850 of NZ_NXLW01000007.1, read as the reverse complement.
AAAGATAGCTTTGGCTTAAGCTCTATGGCATCTTTGGGTAGGTCTTGGGGCTTTTTGTATTTAGTTTTCTTATCATCATTTTCAAAAGATTCAATCTCCCCCATAATGGAATCTATACACAATTTCTTAGAATCAGCACTTTTTATCTCTTCTGGCTTATTTTTCACTTCTTTACCTTTAGCACTAAGTGCTAAAGGTAAAGAAGTGATATATCCCTTTAAATGCAAATCGCTAATAATGCTATCAAAAACCTCTTCATCTAATTGCGTGAGTGCTTTTAGCTTTTCATGCAAATTATCATATTTAGTGCTTGAGAGTATCTCTATCATATCTAAAATTTTCAATTCGATTTGATGAATGCTCTTAGATTCTATTGCATAATAATCCACATTAACTACTAAATAAGGATAATAAAGCTCTTGTATATATCATAGAGCCTAAAGTTCTTTGCCTCATCATCTTCGCTCTCATCACAATAATAATCACTAAATTTTTGCACTAACATTTCTTTCTCAATATTTTTCATCGCCTATCCTTTAGCTCGATTACATTTTTTGCTTTGTCTTTATCAATTATTTCTAGTATGTTCTTAAATGGATTGTTACCCTCTGTTTTAGCAAAATAAAGAAAGTCCGCATCTCCTACGATAATCAAAAGCTCCTTAGCTCTCGAAAGCGAGACATTGAGCCGCTTTTCATCAGAGATAAAAGTAATATTTTGCCCCTTGTTGCCACTACGTACAGAATCATAAATAATAATATCTCTATCGCTCCCTTGAAAGCTATCTACTGTTCCTATATCTACCTTGCCCCTAAACTCTTTCAAGCACTCACGCAACTTTTTGGCTTGCAAGCGATAGGGGGTGATAATGCCTATGCTCTTTTCTAAGCCTCTCTCTTGGAGTTCTTTGTGTATTTTTTCTAGCTCTTTTTGTATGATTTCTATATGGTATAGATTGTACCAGCCTTCTATACTCTTATCTTGCTTGGCATCTTTATTGCTAAGCTTACTTGTAGAGAGCAAAATTATGTTTGATGAATACGACAAACCATGCTCACGTTTTAATGTCTCTGGTGTGCGTAATTCCCCTCCATAGAAAGCTTCATTATACAGCCTACAAATATCGCTATGGGCGCGGTAGTTGGTGTTTAAGAAATGATAGAGATTTTCTTTTCCTGCCTCTTTCATTCTTTCATAAAATCTCCCAAAAAAGGATTCTATAACTTGTTCTTTTGTAGTGTCTTGTTTAGATAAAAATGGCACAACCTCATCTTTGGCAATCGGGGCTAACTGCTTATGATCGCCTACTAAAATAATCTTTCTTGCTTTAATAAGCGGCACTAACAACTCGCTTAAAAATGCTCTTCCCGCCTCATCTACAATGGCTAAATCATATTGCATACCCTTAAAATCCTTATAAGAGCTAATGCCTATCAATGTGCCAAAAAACACGCGAATATGTTTTAAGAATCTCTCTGCAAGTTCAGAATCAACCGTCTTTTCATTTTGACTATTTGTTTCTGAAATCTTTTGACTAAGTGTTTGCAAAGTTTGCAAAAATTCTTGCTGAATTTGCTTCAATTCTGGCTTATCGGTGCTATTGCCTCTAATCCTTTGTATTGTATCCTTAATGAGCGTATCTAGCACTCGCTCTGCGGTGTAGTTTTACGCAATCTCGCTTACTTTTGTTCTTTCGCCATCCTCTGTCTTTTCTACCTTGCCCACTCTTATTGCTTTGATATTTTCGCAAATTTTCTCTAGCACATTATCCACTGCTTGATTGCTTTGCGAGACAACAAGGATTTTATCGCGCTTATTTGCTTTAAGATATCGTTGCACAATCTCAACAATTGTCGTGGTCTTCCCTGTGCCGGGTGGTCCTTGTATCAATAAAATATCAGAATCCACCATAGAATCTAAGCTCAAAGCTTTTTGGACTCCAAGTTTTTTCATTCATCCTACAGAAGCAATGCACGGCGATTTAGGTATGCTAGACACCAAAGATTGTGTTTTAGCAATCAGCTATAGTGGCGAAAGTGAAGAGATTAGTAGTATTTTACCCCATATCAAGCGCAGGAATATCCCTATTATTACTTTATCGAAAGCAAGAAATTCTACCATCTCGCGTATGGGTGATTATTTTCTTCCTCTTCTTATAGAAACAGAGGCATGTCCGATACAAACAGCACCTACTACTTCAACTACATTAGCTATGGCAATGGGGGATGCCCTTGCTGTCTGTCTTATGTGCGCTCGTAACTTTAGCAAAGAAGATTTTGCTTTGTTTCATCCTGGCGGCAGGCTCGGTCGTGAATTATTTATTAAGGTTTCAGATATTATGCAGAGAGAGAACCTCCCCTTGCTTAGTACCGCACATACCCTTAAAGAGAGTATAGTGGTTATGACACAAGGGAGATTAGGTAGTGCTTTTTTTGTGGATTCCAAGCATGAGCTTTTCAAACCAAATTTCGTCATCATTATCTCGAAAAATAATATTCGATAATGACCTTGCTTGTAAATCTCGTTGGCTAACAAGGTAGAAATACTCATCATCCTCTAAAACCTCGATATTATGGATATTTGGGTGTTTTATGCTTGTTAGCCTATGGGCTTCTTGTGATAGAATCCCCTCTGTATTTTTACCTTTAAGCAAAGGCTTAAATTCATACTTTTGCTGATTATATTCGCATAATAAAATTCCATTTCCCTTATCCCTTTTTGCGATATTTACCCTTAATCTTGTCCCCGATTCGAAATTTTAGCAATTGTGCAAATTCCATGTTTATCCTTAATCATCAAGCTTAATATAGACGCATTTCGCATTTTATCATATCTACAATCCCCAATTTCCATCTGCAAAGACAAATCCGCTTCGCTCACCGCGTTAGCCTTGAGCAAAACTCTTGAAAAGAGCTATGACTTGCATAATTTGCCCATTCATGCAAGTAATTCCTCTATTCTCCAAGATAGAGAAATATCGACAATGCTTAAGTCTGACAATCCTTGCATCTCTATTTTATATTTTGCTTAAAATTTCCTTTTTAGTGTCAAATGACAAGAATCTTTATTTGTCATTCTAAAGCATTGCGAAGAATCTCTTTTGAATCTGTATTGAGGGACTTCGGGATTGTCGCCCTCAAAATGACAAACTACAATACAGCTTCCATAACTGCATAAAGGGAATGAATGGTTTTAAAATATTTGATATATCTTTGTTTATTTGCAATGTTTACATCGTATCCGCCTAATGTATCTCATCACATTCCTTTTTTGTAAATTCAAAACTCCTACATTTTTCTCTTATATCCCTTAGCAAGATTCTACCATCCCCCCTTTTTACTTCCCAATAAACAAAGCCATTCAGTCTTTTTGCTTTTGCCTTTTTAAGATAAGCAGCAAGAGAGTGAATATCATAAATCCCTCCTTCAAACTCAAGCTTCCCCTCATCTGTAAGTGTCGCCTCAAATGCGGTGCTTTTAAGGGAGAGCTTCTCCCCAATATGCAAAAACCCCGTTTCAATCATCTCTTTTAGGCTTACTTTCAAGGGCTTTTTGTCAAACTCCGCCCTTGTAATGGGGCAATCCTCAAAAGCAATAGAATCTAGTCGCTTCCTGCCATACTCAATATACTTAGGGTTTTGCTCAAAGCTTATGTAATTCCTGCCAAGCCTCTTTGCCACTGCTACTGTGGTCATCGTCCCGCCAAAGGGGTCTAGCACAATATCGCCTAGTTTAGAGCTAATGGCGATTATGCGATAGAGAAGTGATTCTGGCTTTTGAGTATTATGGAGTTTATCTCCATTTATATCTTTAAGCCTTTCTTTGCCACTACAAACAGGGATTTTCCACACACTGCCTAGCTGCTTACGCCCTCCATTTTCAAAGCCTACAATCTCGCAATTTAGCTCTTTTGCCGTTTTATAATTAAAAGTATATTTCGCCTTTTTGTCCTTTGTCGCCCAAAGGAGAGTTTCGTGCGAGTTATTCAGCCTCGTGCCACGAAAGTTTGGCGTAGGGTTGCTTTTATGCCAAATCACATCATTAATAAACCAAAAGCCTAATTCTTGCATAACCCCACCAAGGCTATAAATGCACTGCATTGAGCCAATCACCCATAGACTTCCATTAGGCTTTAGGATTCTCTTACACTCTCTAAGCCACTTTTTGCTAAATTTTACATAATCTGCATTGTCTCTAAAGCTATCCCAAATATCATCGCAACCGCTAAAATCACTCCCCTCTGGTCTTTGTAAGCTACCTTCAACACGCATAAAATAGGGCGGGTCAGCAAAGATTAAATCAATACTACAATCAGGGATTGTTTGTAGTAGCTTTAAGCTATTGCCTTGCAAGATTTGGTTAAGGGGTAAGGTTTTGATGATGGCTCCTTTGGGTGTGTTTAAATTGTATGTGTTTTGATAGAATTTTAACGTATTTAGATTTTTTAATCGATATGCCTTTTAGGCTTTTTTGTTATATTGCAATTCTTCCGTTGTTATGCCTAGTCTCATATTTATTGTTTGTGGATTCCATTGTCATATTGGGGCAAAACCGAAGTGTCTCTATCTTTTGTCATATTGAGGGATTTATCCCGAAATATCTCTAACCTTACCTCTTGTCATATCGAATTTCCCTTTTGTCATGTTGAGTTTACCCAACATAGATCTTACTCTTTGCAAAAACAATGGCAATCACCCATAAACCCTCAACAAAACTTTCCACGCATTTAAGAGGCTATCAAGGCTATATCTCGCATTGGCTGGACTTGTTGAGGGCAGAGAAAAGATATGAATCTCTGTTGTAAATTTAGGGATAAGAGATTCTAAAGGAATGAGAGTTTTATAATGTGGGTGAGTTTCAATCTTTAGGGTAAATCCTAGATTTTTGCAATATTTTTGAAAAAGTATTGTTGCCTTTGTGCCATTAAGACAAATGGTTTGAATCTTGCTTGAATTAAACAAAGAAAAAATATCATTAAAGGTAATATTCTTTAGACTTGAATCGCTTGAGCCACTAATCTCACACGAATAAACAATATCCCAAAGCACGATAGAATGGGATTGCAAAAATGCCTTTTGTATTTTAATATGTTGCTTGTATTGTTTTTTATTTATTTTTGTAGATTTTAAATAGATGGTTTCATTATCAAACAATGCCCCTAATACTCTCCAAAAGCGATTTTGCGGGTGTGCATAATAAAACCCTCTCTCTCTTGAAGCCACAGAGGGAAAAGAACCAAGAATGAGGATTTTGGAATCTTGATGAATAGGGCTAGGGTCGAAGGGATGGAGAAGCATTTGCTACCTTTACAAAAGCGAAGACATTATTGGGCTAGAAACTTTGGGATATTCTCTATAGATTCTACCGCCTAGCATTGCACCATTTTCTTTTTTGTTGCGTTTAATGCCATCACTCCCCCAAGTCCCCCATTGTTTAAAGAAAAAGGCAACGCCCTGATTCTGGCATTGCTTTTGGATATTCATAACCCACGATTCTTGCATAGCCCTTGCCCTAAAGCCACTCTCACCTCCGACAACCATCCAATCAATCCCGCTTAAATCAAGCTCTCCTAAATCATCAAGCAGAGGTTCAATGGAGAGCAATTTCACATTTGCCTTTAGATTGCGAATAATGTCTATTCTGGGCTTAGTGTGGCTTATTTCTATCGTTGTACCTAACCAAACATTAAAAGGAATCTCACGCACGATGCCACCCCCAAAAACCTCCTTATTTTCTTTGTTTAAAGCAGAATTTTCAGGATATTTTTCCCCTTTAAAATATTCAAACATTCTATGGGGACGTTTGGTGAGAATCTGGTATTGATGATGTGGCGTTTGCTTGATAATTTGCATAACCCTATCCAAAAACATAATTTGCATTTTTTCGTGAAACAAATCACTCATAGAATTTACAAAATAAAACGTGGGCTTATTTCTCTTTAATACACTATCCTTAGACGTTCATTAATATTTGCACTATTTTTAAGATTTAGAAACTCCTCTAGCTCCAAAGAGGCATAACCATCAATCAAAATATATTCATTCTTAGTATTCCTTAGAATCTCTAAGACTTCTTTATCGCACTCCACCACGCAATAGGCATCATCGCATTTATAGAGTTTAGATTCTACAATACATTCTAGCTCTCTATCAAGGCTCTTGCCACATTGTAGGCTTAAATTCCTTGCAATATCGCTAGGCGTTACTCCCTCTCGCCCACTAAATAGCTCCAAATGCCCCGATTTATCACATACTAGGCTTGGTTTCTCACACAGGCTATACACGCTAAAGCCTAAATCGCCTTGAAAGTCTCTATGCTCTTTAGCAATCTTTGCTGCTGCCCTCTTTACTCTTTCAATCGTAATATCGCTAATGGTGGGGTTTGCACTCCCTAGCTCATTTTTACAAAAGTCATAGGCTGTTTTACTTTTATCCTCTTTTATAGGCTCATCAAGCTGCACTAAAATAAACTGCCGATTACCTCCATCCTCTGCGTTTAGTTCCATTACCGCTTGTGCGATTGTCCCACTCCCTGCAAAAAAGTCTAGGATAAGTTCTGGATCTGGTGATTCGGCTACAAACTTGTACCCCCCCCCCCCCGCCACATAATTGCCCTCTTGTGCTGTGTTGTTTGAGGAAGTAGAAAGCCTTAAAAATTGTTTTATTAGTTTTAAAGGTTTTGGAGTATCGAAAACTTTTTGGTTATTAAATAAATTCAAAATTTCTTTTGTGGCGTCTGTTGTTGTGCCAAATTCTGTAAATATTGTGCGTGTTTTAATTACCTTTTGTTTATCTAAAACTTCATCAAAATAAATTATTTCATAAGGCGTTAATCTCCCCCTAGAATCTTCTTGCCAATAAATATGCTCTTCATCTAAAGTTTCAGGTTTTTTACGCCAACACCCATCAGCTCCATTTGGTGCAATAGGATAAAAATCATTACCATTTGGGTCTTTTATAGAATAATATAAAGTAGGTCTATCTGCTCTCAAAGAATGATTGCCCCATTTCTCAAGTTTTAGAATCTTTGCCTTTTTACCATTGATAATTTTGTTAAAATCTTTTTCATTTTGTTCTTGTGTTATATCGTTTATTCTCCACTCATATTTTTGATAGCACAAAATATATTCGTGTTCTTTTGCAAAATCTTGCGAATCTTGACTCCCTCCCTTTTTCTTTTGCCAAATAACATTAGCTACAAAATTCTCCTCTCCAAAAATCTCATCACAGAGAATCTTTAAATTTGCTTGTTCGTTATCATCAATAGAGATAAAAATCACTCCATCCTCTCTAAGCAAATCCCTTGCAAGCTTGAGACGCGGGAGCATAAAGGCAAGCCAGCCGCTATGGGATTTGCTCCCTGTGATATTGCGAAAAAATCTTAAAGTTTCAGATTCTACCCATTCTCCGTTTTCATCTTCAAGCAACAAGCCCACTTCGCGCAAAATTGCTTGATAGTCTTTTCTAAAATCATCGGGATAGATGAAATTGTCGTTTTTAGTATTATAGGGCGGGTCGATATAAATCATTTTGATTTTTTCACTATATGCGGATTTTAGGAGCTTTAGCACATCAAGATTATCTCCTCTAATAATAGCGTTTCGTGTATGCGTTGCATTGGGGCGATAAAGTGCTTCTGCGTTGTTAGAATCTAGTTTATGAGATTCTTCAGTCGTGCTACGCACTCCTTCAGAATGACAATTTATGCTTTTGTCATACTGAGGCTTTGAAAAAGCCGAAGTATCTCTTTTGTCTTGATGAGATTCTTCAGTCGTGCTACGCACTCCTTCAGAATGACAAGGGAGGGCTTGAGATTCTTCGGGCTTGTCGCCTTCAGTTTGACAATCACCTTTGTAAAGATATTTTGGGTAAAAGACCTCCTCTAGCTTTAGCTCTTTTGTAGTTGGAGTAGAATAAAGGGCATTAGCCAAACCCTTGCCGCTAAAGGTTAGCTCATAGCCTTGCATATCTGCCCTCTCACTTAAGCCCAAAAGCATTGCAATGGCTTTAAGGCTTACCACACCGTCGGCATTAATGGTTTGGGGGAAGTTTGTTTTGAGGTTTTCATAGAGGGGATTTTGCTCTTTTTTAGAATCTATAAGCTTTATGCCTAGCTCTTTTGCCTTGTCTTTGTCTATCATTTGCACTCCTTTAAGAATCTGTTTATCATTTTTATAAGACTTTTTATGTCGCTTTTTGTTGAATCATCTCTTGTTGAATAACCTCTTGCAAGACTTCTAGCAAGTTTTGCTTATTAATGCGGGTATTAAAAAGCACTTTGATATTTTTATCTTGCATACTTTCGTTTAGTTTTTCAAAAAACACTCTGGCATAATCAATCTTTTTTCTCTCTTGCTCTGGAATCTCACTTGCTTTATCATAGCCCTTGCTTTCACAGACAAAAAAGATTTTCTGCCCTTTGTCGTTTTTGAGTAAATAGGCAAAATCGGGTTCATAGTTTTTATAGGGTGTGGGGATACTAAGCTTAGGGAGCTTGGCAAAGATTTCTATTTGGTGATTGAGGATAGAGAGGTTATTTTCTAGGCTTATTTCTTCTTCGATTTTAGAATCACATACGGCTTTATCATAGAGATATTTATCGCTTGGGATACAATCTCGCCCATTGCTTTTGGCGATATATCTGCCTAGTATGTGCTTTTTTATGCTTTGCTTTGGCGTGCCATCTGCTAAATAGAGGATTTGGAATCTCTCGTTGCTAAAGATATTTTGTGAGAAATCATAGCTTACAGATTGGATCAAGTTTTTGTGTAGTTCCTCTTTGATACAATCTTGCAAAGCTTCAAAGGCTGTTTTGGGCGAATTGATAAAGCTTTGTTTGTTAAGTTGCGGGTGGTTATATATCTCTAGCAAGAATTTCAAGGGCAATTCCTCGTTGCTTCGTTTTTGGTTTTTGGCAAACTCGATGAGTAATTGTGGCAAGTTTTTATGCAAAGTGGGCAAATAATCTTTTGTCGCTATGCTTTCTAGCTTTTCTGGAATGATTCTATTGTTTTTGCTATCATAGATCTTTTTCTCATAGAGGATATTTTCTTTTGGGATAGTTTCGGCATTAAAAGATTTTACGATAGATTCTATTAAATTAGCTTGGTTGATGTTTTGATAGATAATTTGTGCTTTGGCGTTGATGCTCTGCCATAGTTCTTTAAATTCTTTGGCAAGGTTTTGCCTGATGTTTATTTCATCGGTCGTTTCATTATCGCCATTTGTTGCATATTCGTGCTTATTTTCTTTGGGCTTAAATGCCTCTAATACCTCTTTATAATGCCCTCCTAAAAGCTCTTTTATGCTCTCTGTTTGCATCGCATCATAGATTGGAGAGATGATTGCATAGACATTCCTATCCTCATCAAACTCTAAACAAGCCAAATCTTCTAGCTTGTCTAAAAACTTATTAATCTGTCGTTCGTTGAGGTTGAAGTGCTGCAAAGATTCTCGATTTAAAATACTGCTACCTAGAGAAAAGCTAGAATCTTCGATTTCTTTTTGTAAGCCCTCAAGAAAGCCTCTTTCCTTGCTGCTTACAATCATATCAAGATAATTGATAGCAAAAAATTCATTGTCGTTATAATCCACAAAAGAATGGGTAATGCGTTTGCCCTCGCTATTGACACAGAGCCTCAAGCCCCTGCCTACTTGCTGATGCCTGCTTGTCTCGCTGCTAGAATTTGCTAATTTGGTGAGCGTAAAGATATTTGGATTATCCCAACCCTCTTGCAACGCCCATACGCTAAAGATAAACCGCAAAGGGGTTTGAAAAGAAAGAATCTTTTCTTTTTCCTCTAAAATCATTTTTATATCGTTTGCTTCGATGTTTTCTTTGTTGCTTTCTTTTTTCTTGGTTAGCTTTAGGCTATCGCCACTAAAATAGCCCTGATGCACGCGTAAAACATTGTCTTTGTCAAAGTCTTGGTCTAAATATTCCCTATACTCTTGGGGGAGATTCTGCCTTAAAACCTCCTCTCGCTTTTGCTTATAGATTCTCTCAAATTCCTTTTTGATAAAAGGCTCTTCGCCCCTAAAGTCCTCAATGCTAGGGATAAAAAACAAGCTTAAAGCTTTAATGCCCTTTTGGAATAGGGCTATTTCTTTTTTGAAATGCAAGTCAATGGCTTTTTGTAACAATAAACTAATCTCACTTTCTTGCAAAACATAGCTTTTTTTGGTTTGGATTATCTCTCCATTGTCTAAATAGACTTTGTCTTTGGTGATTTTTATAAGGCAACTCCCCCGAAATTTAGGGTCTAGCTCTCCCAAGTCTTGGTTTAGGGTTATTCTTTTTTGTTTTTCGATTCCATTGACAAAATAAGAAAAAGTTGCATTTGCCTTATTATCGGCTTTGATGAGATAGGGGCTAGTATTGTCTTGAATGATAGTGTGTGTGCGTATTTGTTTTACAAGATAATGATTAAAAGCATTCATAGAATCAAGGCAATAAACAATATTGCTTAGTGCGTATTCCTTTTCTTTAGGGAAGGTCGCCCCAAAGCGAAAATACAAAGAATCAATCTGTGAAAAATATTTATTAAATGCCTCGCCTTTTAGCAAATGGGGTTCATCGATAATGCTAATTGGCTTTAGATTAGCAATATTTGTAAAGATACTCTCTACATTAAAAAGCCCTTCATTGCTTCTATTTAAAATATTATCCTTTTTGTCAATGGAGCTATTGGTAAGGATTAACACAGAGAGTTCATTGGTATTTTTAATGTAATGATTGATGATGTTGGATTGGCTCTTTGTATCGCTATAAACATAGGCTTTGAGGTGTTTATTGTATTGGGTGTAGAAATAATCTTTAGTGAGTTTGATGTTTTGTTTAACAGATTCTAAAATCGCTTTTCGTGGGACAAAAATAATAAATTTGTTTTGATTGAAATTGCGGTGTAATTCAAAGATGAGGTTTAGATAGGTAAAAGTCTTGCCCGTGCCTGTCTCCATAAGAATATCAAGATTGAGTTTATTGCTTAAATTCTTTAAGGGCATAGTATGTGTGCTGTAGAATCTATCTAAACAAGTTTTAAGATTTTCTGCATTATGTGTGTCAAAGTCAAAGCCTTGTAATACAGAAATAACATTGCCTATGCATTCTTGCTGATAAACTTGTCTCTCAAAAATCATCTCTACCCTTTCTAATCGCCTAAAATAAGGGAACTATAACAAAAGAGTGCTTGTATATTCTTTATTGGAGCTAAAAAGCAAGAAATCTGGCTTTTCTAGCTTGCCTTGAATGATTTTTTCCTCTTGTCTTATACACTCCCAGCCCAAAATCTCTAGCACTTTAGCGATGAAATCATCTTCAAATTGATGCTCATTTTGCTTTTGGAATCTTGTTTTATCATAGAGGGCTTTTATGGATTCTAGGGCGAGTTTGGCTTTTGATTCATTTTTGGCAAACGCATAGATTTGTGGAAAAGACACTTCTAGGGTGTGGCTTGTAAAAAGGTTGTTGTTAAGATAATTTTGATAGGGAGATTTTTGCATCACTTATACTTTCTTTTAAATTTTAAATTATTAAAACTGCTTTTGGCGGCATTATCCTTGAAACCTTGAAATTTAACGCAAGTAGCAATCTTTTGGTTTGCTGTAAAATGCTTTTTTGTAGTTCATTGTTTTACCTACTCTCAATTTGTATCTAACAAAAAGTTTTTTAGTGGCTGTAAATAATTACTCTGGCAATCTAGCATATCACCATTAATTTTAAAATCCTTGATTCCATTTTTAAATCCAAAACTATGAAAATAGGCATAAATTTTAGATTTTTTGGCTGGTAATTTAATGTTTTGATTGTCTTTTTGTAATTTCTTTAGACATTCCTTGTAGTTGTCAAAACATGTTAAGAGAACTTTTTCTTTTGCTATGTTTTCTAGCAATATTTCTAAGGTGCCATTATCTTTATTGTTTGGCATAAGAAAAATTTCACACTTTGAAGAAAAATTGCTACCCATATCTTCTAATTGCTTTATGATATTGCTCTTAGAATCTTCAAAATCCGTATCTGCATCAAAAATTATTTTAATCTGTTCATGTTTCCTTATTTCTGTTTCGACACTTTTTAGCTTGCAAACACCATCGGTTTTTACTATTTTGTATGACTTTAATTTCTCTTTGTATTTTTCATCAACGATTGAATACAAACGCTTTATATATAATTCTATAAAATCTTTATCTGTATGCCCTTCAACTATAATCAACACATTAATCCCTTATTTCATTTTTGCAGTCAATATTAACAATAAAATCTTCTTGCGAATATCTACCTACCTGAATATTGGAATCTTTATTTATATACACATTAAAAACAGAGACACTTTCTTTTTGTCTATCTTCAAGCAAGGCACTCAAATGTTTTAATAATTCTTCATTGTGTGTTGTGATGAAAAATTGTATATCATTTGAAGCTTCTAAAATAGCTCCTAGCAACAAATCAATACTTTCGAAATGTAATCCATTTTCTATTTCGTCAATTAAGATATATTGAGGCTCAAACAAGATGGAAGAGAATATAGAGATATAACTTTGAAACCCATTACCCATTAACCTTAAATCTATATCACGAGAAAGATTCTTTTTTTCAACCATTATCTTATTGCGAACAAGTCGGATATCTTCTATGTCTTTTGAAAAATTTTTACAAATTTCAGAGAGTTTCTTTCGTTTTTCTCTTATCATAACCATTGTTTCTAAGTTTCTTGCAAGATTTTCATACCGAATACTAGGCGCACATGGGACAAACTCTACTATTTTATTTGTTGGATTATTTTTTGGATTTTGTAATTCTGCTTCAAATCGATTTGGACTTATTCGATTAATCAGCATTTTATTGTTGCCATCTTCAAAAATCAATCCTGTAATTTGATGACCATTATTGTCTATGTTAAATTTTTGACTTTGATTAAAAGTTATCTTAGTTTCATTGCTTTTGGTTTTTAAAACAATATTCTCACCTATATTATATTTATAAAAAAATCCCTCAAAAATCTCTTCTGAATCCATTAAGCCTCTTGAAGCTGAAACAGGAAAAAATCCATCTGGATTCCCAGATAAATAAAAATGAATAGCCTCTAAAATCGATGTTTTCCCCGTATTTGGTTTGCCCACAAAAATATTTACATTTGAAAATCCCTCTAATTTTAATGATTGTATCCCTCGAAAATTCTTTATTTCAAAATCTTTTATCATTACCCCCTCCCATCTTCTAGCACTTTTATTTCCCCACTCGATTCTATCTCCAAAACCACATAAGGCAATCCTTGCTTATTTAACTCTTGCATAAAACAATCGGGGTCGTTTTGTTCCATATTCCACACCCCTGCCCCATTTTGAGAATCCACTCCCTGTGTCTCGCCTCCCTGTGGCATATCTTTATTAAGCTCTAAACGCTTGGTATTGTAAGATTCTAGGTCTTTAAAGTTTTGAGATTCTTCGCCTAAAGGCTCAGAATGACAAGAGGATCCGTTAGAATGATAAGTAGAAGAATTGGAATCATAAATTCTAGTATCTTGCGTAAGATTTGAATGTTGTGCAAAATGAGGCGAAGGAGCGGACTTAGCGTCCGTAACTAAAGCCGAATTGCCGCACTCATTCAAAGATTGAGTAAGAGACACATTCTTGCTTGCACCGATCCCCCATTTACCCTCACATATTAACTTCGCCCCAATCATCGCAGGCACACCTGTGGTATAGCTCACCCCTTGCGCATTGACTTCCTCATAGCATTTCTCATGCTCACATACATTATAAATATAAATCGTGCGTTCCACTCCGTCTTTCACCCCACGCATATAGCAGCCGATATTTGTCTTGCCTTTTGTGCGGCTTGCTAGGCTCGCAGGGTCGGGCAGAAGCGTCTTTAGCACCTCGATAGGCACGATTTTTTGCCCCTTATGCTCCACACTATCCACACGCAAAAGCCCGATGTTCTCAAGACATTTCATATGCGTGAGATAGCTTTCTCCAAAGGTCATAAAAAAGCGGATTCTTTTAAGCCCCCGCACATTGCGCACCAAAGATTCCAATTCCTCGTGATATAAAAGATAGGAGTTTTTCGCGCCCACTTCGGGATAATCCCATTCTTTCATCAATGCAAGAGGTGCGATGTCGCGCCACTCCCCGCCAAAATAACTCTCATTTCGTAAATCCTGCGTGTTGGATTCAAGCACAAAATGCTTCTCTTCACGCTCAAACTTGCGATAGATTCTATCTTGTTGCAAATCGGGGTTTAGATTTAAATCTAGCTCTGAAACAATGCTTACTTCAGCTTTGCTTGATTGTTGGTTGTGGGATTCTTTATCCACCCCCCTGCCCTCTCGTTCCGGGAGGGGGGGGACGATGGTAGAATCCTCCGCAAGAGAGGGGGGAGTAGGCTGAGATTCTTCGCCTAAAGGCTCAGAATGACAATTTTTCCCTTTGTTATACTGAGGCTCTAAAAAAGCCGAAGTATCTCTAAAGGATTCTTCAGCCTTGCTTTGCAAGACTTCAGAATGACAAAAATACTTGCTAGAATCCCGCACCCAATACCTAGCCTTTGAGCTAACCTCACGCAAATTAATTTCGGGATTGAAATTTGTCGCAAACGCATAGCCGTGGTCCCCTGCGTTGCAATCCAAAATATCAATAGCGTGAATCTCATCAAAATAATGCTTCTGCGCATAAGCACAAAAGACATTTGTAACACCCGGGTCAAACCCGCTGCCTAGCAGGGCGAAAATCCCCGCTTCTTTGTAACGCGTATCATACGCCCATTGCTCTTTATACTCAAAATGCGCAGAATCTGGGTGTTCGTAGTTTGCCGTATCTAAATAATGTGTTTTCGTCCTTAAACACGCTTCCATAATGCTCAAATCTTGATAGGGAAGCGCGACATTCACGACAAGCTTAGGTTTAACACGTTCAATCAATGCCACAAGCTCCTCTACATTATCCGCATCCACAGAGCAAATCTCAATCTCGCCCAATCCCTTAGAGCGGATAGAATCCACAATCACCTTACATTTCTCAAGTGTACGTGAAGCAAGCACAATGCGTGAAAATACCCCACGATTTTTCGCCATTTTGTGCGCCACCACGCCACCAACACCCCCCGCACCAATTTGTAAAACAACTGCCATATTGCCTCCTTAGATTGCTGATAAATGCCGCATTATACAAGATTTACCGTCAAATTTAAAAAATGTATTTCTGCCATAGCTATGGGTAATGCTCGTATAGTTTTCCAATGAAATCACTTAAATTTTGTGTAAAATATCCGTCTGCAATTCAATAAAGTCTAGGAACATTATGGGCACACCTCATACTTTAGAAGATATTTATTTACAAAAAGGAGGTATAGGGTTTTTTGGAATCCTCAAAATACTTTTTTATGCTTTCCTTATTGTTGTCTTTGCCTTGTCCTGTATAGTGGGATATTATGCCTATGAGCTTTATAAGGAATTGTCTCCCCAAGTGCAAAAAATGATACATTATAAACCAAATGAAATTACTCAAGTATTTGATTCTAAGGGCAGGTTAGTAGCTAATCTCTTTGATGAGGAATATCGATTCTATGCGACATACGATGAAATCCCAGGTAGAGTTATAGAGGCATTATTAGCTATCGAAGATACAGCATTCTTTGAACATGAGGGAGTCAATATCGATGCGATTATACGTGCTATGTTAAAAAATCTTGCCAATATGCGTTATATGGAAGGCGGCAGCACGCTTACGCAGCAATTAGTAAAAAATATGTTACTTACTAGTGATAGAACGCTTGATAGAAAAATTAAAGAATTTCTTCTCTCTATACGTGCGGAACAAGTGCTAACAAAAGAAGAAATTTTGGAACGTTATTTGAACTATATCTTCTTGGGGCATAATTATTATGGAATCAAGACGGCTTCTATGGGTTACTTTAAGAAGCCTATGAATGAGCTTACTCTTAAAGAAATAGCTATGCTAGTCGCGCTACCCAAATCACCTGTAAAATATGATCCGACAATTAACCTTAACCATTCTTTAAGTCGCGCTAATGCCATTTTACGAAGAATGTTAGACTTGGGTTGGATTTCACAGACAGAGTTTACTCAAGCGACTAGAGAGATTCCAAGAGTTTATAATCAAACGCTTACGCAGAACAAAGCGCCCTATGTAGTCGATGAAGCATTACGAGAATTAACAAATATCCCTGATTTAAAATCTGGTGGGTATAAAATCTATCTTACTATTGATATGGAATATCAAGAGGCGGCGCAAAAAGCACTGCTAAAAGGCTATGAAAATATCAAATATCGCATTGGTGATTTAGAGCAACGAAGTAGGCAAGCACAAAGACAGCCTACACTCACACAAGAGGAATTGCAGAGCTTCAATCAACAGCATGCTACCACACTTAATGGTGCTATGGTTGTTACCAATCCGCATACAGGCGAGGTGTTAGCAATGGTGGGAGGGGTTAACTATGCGCAAAGCTCGTTTAACCGTGCGACACAAACAAACCGTCAATTTGGTAGCACAATGAAACCGTTTATTTATCAGCTTGCCTTTAACAAAGGATATTCTCCTGCCGAGATTGTCATTGATTCGCCAAAAAGATTCGGGAAATGGGTACCAAATAATGATAGCAAGAGATATTTAGGACCCGTAACGATGCAGACTGCCCTAGAAAAATCTCTCAACATTCCAGCTATCGATACCGCATTGAAAATTGGCGAAAGATCCCTTTATGACGGGCTAGAACAATTTGGCTTTGAGAATTTCCCTAAGGATCTTACCGTTGTATTGGGTAGTCTCTCACTTTCCCCAATGAAAGCGGCTATGCAATACAGTTTATTCTCTAATGAAGGTACAATTGTGAAGCCCTACCTTGTGGCTAAAATTGTTGATCCTGAAGGAAAAGCAACAATATTTCAAACCACGCAATCAACAGTGAGCACAGCGCAACAAACCTTTCTGACTACTTCTATTATGCGTAATGTTGTCCAAAAAGGCACAGGGTATCGCGCAAGGACAAATGGCATACAAATTGCCGGCAAAACAGGTACGTCTAACCAATCGCGCGATGTGTGGTTTTGTGGATACACTCCCGATTTACAGGCTGTTATTTGGTATGGTAGAGATGACAATATGCCAATCGGCGGCGGAGCTTATGGAGGGAATATTTCGGCACCTGTCTTTCATGATTTTATTATGCATGTGTTAGAATTTAATCCAAGCCTTAGTCGACATTTTAGAGTACCTAGCGGAGTATATCATCAGAAAATTAGAGATGAGTACATTTATTATACCGATACTTCGAGAATTAATTTTGAGCAAATCGAAGAAACGCGAAGACTACAGGAATCAGACGATGTGCTATGGTAGTGTGAAATTATTATGTTTGCGAGTAGCAATCAATGATAGTTGTTCTTAATGCAAGGGTAATGTATGAAAAATATCCTCATTATATTAGGTACACGACCCGAAGCTATCAAACTAGCCCCCGTGATATTAGAATTACAAGGACAAAAGAAATATCATATTACTATCTGCAATACTGAACAACAAAAAGAGCTTTCTAATCAAACATTAGGATTCTTTGGAATACAAGCTGATATTTATTTGGATTGCATGTCGCCCAATCAAAGCTTGGCAAATCTACAAAGCAAGATTCTTAGCGCATTAGAATCTGTTTTTCAACACAGAGTTTATCATGCAAGCATTGTGCAAGGCGATACGATGAGTGCCTTTTGTGGGGCACTTATGAGCTTTTATTATCATGTTCCTTTATTTCATGTTGAGGCTGGGTTGCGTTCTTATAATATGCTTGAACCATTTCCAGAAGAGGCATTGCGACAGATGATAAGTAAGATAGCGACTTTACATTTTACTCCTACTAATCTCGCAACAGCTCTTCTTTTGCAAGAGGGAATTACGGCTCAATCTATCATTGAAACAGGAAATACAGTACTTGACGCGCTTTTTTGCTTGAGTGAAGAATCTTTACAACGTGCAAAGAAATTTTGGGAACAGCTAGGTATCCCCTTACAATCTAGCGCGCGAGATGGAAGTAATATTGTCCTTATCACGACTCATAGACGAGAAAACCATGGTGATAGATTAGAGGAGATTCTTAAAGCGATACGGACACTTGCAGAAACTTTTGCCAATCATTATTTTATAATTCCCGTACATCCTAATCCAAATGTCAAGCAAAGGATTTATCGCTCCTTATCAAAGTTTGCTAATATTTTGCTATGTGAACCTTTGGATTATCCGAACCTTGTTTTAATTATGCAACATAGCAAGCTTATTCTAACTGATAGCGGCGGAATCCAAGAGGAAGCCCCAAGCTTTGGAGTACCTATCCTTGTTATGCGACATGAAACCGAGAGAAAAGAGGGAATCCAGGCAGGATTCGCGAAGTTAGTCGGTACAGATTCTCTATGTATTGTCAAGGAATCTAGTGAAATACTTCAGCGAGAAACAACCCGTATTCCTAAACCGAATCCTTATGGCAATGGGGAAGCGCGAGTAAAGATAGCCCAAGGCATTGATACTTTTTTTGCCCCCCCCCCCGTAGTATGAATAGATACGAATAGAGCGGTAGGGCTACTTTATTGTATGATACAAACCATCAATGGATATTGTACGCAAGATTCTAAAGAGAAAGTTTCTTGAATGTTATGAATAATTTTAGTAATAATTCACGATCGGTTTAAATAATGCTTCACTTGCGCGAATTGAATTGTGGTATACTTTTATCATTTTTTCTTTTGCTTTGATTCCTTTTTTACTAGCTTTTTTTGGGGTTGCTTTGGAGGCGGTGTTTTATTCGGTGCTGGTGATGTATTGTTTGATTCTGGAATGTGTTCTATTGTCATTTGTGCCGCATTTCTTTTTATAGAGGGCTTTGTTCTAAGGCAAGATGTGAATCTTTTATCATGATCTGACTTTTATTACTTTTGACTTCTATCGCATATTTTTTGTCATGTTGAGCCTCATTTTTGTCATGTTGATATCCCCCCCCTTTTTTTTTGTCATTCTGAGCGAAGCGAAGAATCTCTTGTTTGCGCTTTTGGGATTCTTCAGAATGACAAGATTCGGAATCTTTTTCAGAGCGACAATTTGAATTTCCTTTGTCATGTTTGCAAGTATGGGCAAAATCCTTGCGGATTGTGCGAGGGCTTGCCCGATGGGATCGGTGGCGACTGCATGAACTAAGTTCTTGCCCATAGTTGCAATCGGTGCTGCCGTGGCTCTAGCTCTTGCCTCACGGCAACTCTTGGAATAACTTCAGGATTTGCTGCAGCATCTGCTGCGGGGGCTGTAGGTATTCTTGGCACTGCTACAACCATAACAGCAATCAGCATTGCAGTGGCAGCAGGAGGTGTTGGTGTTCTGAATTGTCTAAGAGATTATGAGATACAAAAAATCTCGGATACGCATATAAAGCTTATTAAAACATAAAGCTAGTCTCTGGTTATTTTTGTGGCTTTGGAGATACTCATTGGATGCAGGATTTTAAGTCAATTTGCCAACAAAAGGAATAATATGATACGACCTAACCCTATACAATTTACTTGTTTGTGTGGCTTTAGCAAAATCCATTGGCTAAAAAGTGATGTGCTACAACACGAGGATATCTTTGCTAAATGCCCAAAATGCAAGAAGCCTATGGAAAGCCAACCCTTATCAAAGCATAAAAAATTCTGATTTGATATTTTTCGCACTTTTTGCGCTCCATAAAAACTCACAATAATTAGTTTATACCCCTTAGAGCGATAAACACTAGCATCAAGCAATGCAAGGATATTTATTATTCTCGCCTTTTTCAAACTACACCAAAGCTAAACATCTTTGCTTAATAGCAATATTTACCATCTAAGCCCTATTTTGACAAGCCAAGCAGATTGTAGTATAACCCGATTTCGGATTTTATCCTTAGTACTTAGCACAATTACACAACTATATCGTAACTAAGCAGCAACACAATCCTTAGCGCAACATGCGCGCCCACAGGGAACACAAAAGGATGGAAATGAATCCACGACGCGAGCTACAAGGGTTTAATGCGCTCTATCTCGAGTTTGATGAACTCTATCATCAAAACTCGCTCGCAATGAGACTATCAGATAGCACATGCTCATTGTTTATTACATCGCTGAATTTAACGATGATTGCTTGCAGAGAGATATTGCCAATTATTATTTTGCAAGCAAGAAAATGATTAATTTCTCGATTAAAAACTTGCAAATACAAGGTTATACCGTCCTTATAAAAGGCGAAAACAAAAAGAGCGGCATTTTTTTTCTCACAGAATTAGGGCAGGAATTTGTGCGCAAAAATATCACGCAGCTTTTTGTGCTTGAAAACAACGTTTTTAACGAATTTTCGCCCGAAGAATCCAAGCAGCTCACGCAGCTTTTAAAAAAAATACCTTTCGCTTTTTCGCAAAAAAGCGCAGCAGAGTTTTGCAATCCAAAAATACTAAGAACAGCAAAGGGAAAATAATGCCACTCTCTATAACGCGCCTCTCTAGGCTCATTATTTTCGCATTACCTTCTACATTTATGTGGATTTGCCTTGATGTATGTGATTGTCGATGACTTTTATCTCAAATTTTGTCGGCCAATTTTTTTGAGGCTGTCAATTTCATCTATCCTTTTATCACGATTCTGGGTTCTTTTGGTTTTATGTTGGGCATAGATGGTAGTGCATTGATTGCCAAAATCATCGGGTAGGGCGACATGCGCAAGGTAAAGAGCATTTTTTCTTAGTAGTTTATGTCTCGCTTGTTTGCGGGATTGTCATTGCGATTTTAGGGCTACTTAGCATTCGTTTTGTTGCGACCTCTCTTGGCGTAGAAGGTGTGCTTTTAGAATCTTGCATTCTCTATGGGCAGATTTTGCTCCTCGCTCTACCTGCTTCTATGTTGCAATTTAGCTTTCAATGCCTCTTTGCCACAGCGGGCAAGCCAAGCTTAGGTTTGGTCATTACACTTGTATCAGGTATTGCCAATAGGCTTTTAGACACGTTTTTTATCGTTGTATTCTCGTGGGGGATTTGGGGTGCGGCGTTTACAACGCTTATTTCTCAATGTATCGGTGGCTTTCTATTTTGCGCGCAACAATCCTAGCTTTTTGGGACTTGGCAGGACGCAATGGGATTTGAGCGCACTTTTGCAAACTGTGTTAATGGCTCTTCGGAACTTCTAAGCAGTATCGTATACCTATTGCGGGAATGCTCTATATCCAGCTACTCAAATATGTGGGCGAAAATGACGTTGCGACGTATGGTGTCGTAAACGTATGTCAGCTTTATTTTTCAAGCAATTTTTATCGGCTGTTCTATTGGAATCTCGCCCATTGTGAGTTATCATTTTGGCGCAAAAATACACTTAGTCTGCAACAAGTGCGGCAGAAAAGCTTTGTTTTGCTTTCCGTTGTTTCTGTTTGTATGTTTCTTTTAATATTTTTGGTTCGGCATTCTTCACGGCTCTTAATGATGGAATCAGTTCCGCTATTATCTTTTTTTTGCGTACGCTTGTTTTTGAGGTTTTTGCTGTGCTTGTGCTGCCAATCTTTTGGGGGGCTTGAGGGAATCTGTTTTGGCTCCTTGTCGCTGAAGCTATGGCTTTTGTCGTAACGGTGATTTTCTTACGTATCAAACAAAGGAAATATTGCTACTAAGAATTTACTGTGTTGCTGTGGATTACAAGACTTATTAAATCGCTGTTTTGCCATGTTATGCCCCTATTTTTGGCGTTAGGCTATGGGAGCGAGTTCATACAGGGATAAATATTTCTATCTTGGTCATGCTGGGGTGAAACCGAAGTGTCTCTATCCTTTGTTATATTGAGGGAGTGAAGTGAGCGAAACATCTCTTTTGAATCTTTAATCTTTAAGAGACTCTTCGGCTAAAGCCTCAGAGCGACAAGAGAAGTTTGTCATTCTTCGCAATGCTTAGAATGACAAAGTCTCGCACGATATTAAGTAGTTGGGCTGATTGATTATTGTAATACGTATTACTTGTGCGCTACATTTGGCATATTAAGTTGTGCTATTGCTTATTCTTCCCCACATAAGTTTATATTTACGTTTGACAAATTCCACTTCTTCTTGAGTCTTTTGTAGTTGCTGTCGCAAGAGCTCGATGGTTTTTTTATCATCATCATAGATTTCCTGCATAGAAACTAAGGCTTCTTTTAAGAAACTATTTTCACTTTTGAAAGCTGAAATTGTCTCATCTTTAGAATGGATAACCTTATCATGTAAGCCTAAAATTGTTGCAATAGTTTTTTCTACAAAAACAGGGTCCAAAGCATTGCCACTCATATCAAGCGAGACTAATCGATTCTCTACTTTTTTAATTAATGCCGAAGTTCCAGTGCTTGCTTCGATATAGATTCTGTTGTTTTCTTGCCTGCTTTTAATCGATTTGTTCCTGATTAGTTCTTCGACTTTTTCTCGTTCCAATCCTGATAAATGTAAAAACTCTTCTAATAGAATCCAAGTCTCTTGCTTGCCTACCGGATTCGCTTTAACTATTTGCTCATATTTCTCTTGTTTCAATTCATTAATATGTGTGTCTGGATTAGTTTCTATATTTTGTTTTGCAGTAATATGCGCTATATCAGCTTGTGTTGTAGATTCTATGTGGGTATCGTGTGTTTCATTTGTTGGGGCTGGTGGCATTTGCGCTGGTTGTCTTGTGGGTTGATTTGAGGGTTGGCTTGTGTTTTTCATCGCAGGATTGGCAGTTTTTGTGATATTTACTTGCATTAATTTTTCTTGTGTTGATTCCTTTTTTACTAGCTTTTCTTGGGGTTGCTTTGGAGGTGGTGTTTTGTTCGGTGCTGGCGATGTATTGTTTGATTCTAGAATATGTTCTATTGTTTGTACTTGATCTTGTATCTGCGCGCGCATTTGTGTTTTGTTTGACTGCGATGTGGCTTGGGGGATTGCAACATCTTTTTGCATTTCTGCAAGGGAGCTTTCTCTCAAATCCTCTTGCATCTCTCGTATCGTTTTTAACCCTTGTGTTTGATGTGTTTCTGCCATAATGCCCCCCTTATCATTGTGATTGTAATTCGGTTTGTATTGTTTGTGTATCTTGTTCTAATTGCTTTGCCTTAGATTCTCTTTCTTGTGCTAATTTTAAAGCCAAATTTGCGTATTTTGGCTGCAAGGCAAGGATTTGTACGCTCAAATACCCGGCATTGATTGCCCCTGCTTTCCCAACAGCCATTGTAGCGACAGGAATCTCTTTTGGCATTTGCACACTTGACAGTAGTGAATCAAGTCCATCGAGCAACCCTCCTGCCAAAGGAACTGCTATGACAGGTTTACAGGTTATAGCTGCGATACCTCCAGCTAAATGAGCAGCCATACCAGCCGCACCAATAAAAATATCAGCCCCTCTTTGTTCTGCATCTAAAACAATTTCTTTTGTGCGAAGCGGTGTTCTATGCGCAGAAGAAACATAGACTTCAAATGAAATATCAAATTGCTTTAATACTTTGGTGCATTCTTTCATGACATTCCAATCACTCATGCTGCCCATAATAATCACTACCATACCAAGCCTTTTATGTAAATTAAATCGCAATCACCAATGTATTAATGTTGTGATTTTCACTTCTTCTTACTGCGAAAAATAGATTCTCTAATTATAAAGTCTGATACCTAGTTTTTGTCAATAGTTTAGCAGGAAATTAATAGATTTTTAAGTATTTTGATTTATTAGCGTTAGTTATAGGCTATTGCGCATAATTTGAATCTACGTTTGATGCCATTGAGTTCCCAAAGCTCTTGGCTAGAAAGCTTTCTAGGAATCTTGGGAATGTTTTTAGTTTACATGAGTTTCTATACAAATTGAAATTTTGTACTTTTAAATAATCAACTTATCTATCTTTAATGAAAATTCCTAAATTACAATTCATCGCCTCGTTTCAAAAAAGTATGTGATAACTTTCTTTTTCACTCTAAGTATCTCAATTTATAAATTTGCTTCAAATAAATTATTTTGTTTCTGGCTAGATTTTTGAAAATTTGGTAATTTAAATTTTTCTTTAATCTCGCCTTTGTTTTCAAGTCGATTTACAATCATTTCATAATAAGGTTTGTGCAGCTCACAGCTTATCCATTGGCGCTTGAGTTGTTCGCACAATACAATCTCGCCCCCGCTACCACCAAAGAGGATAAACACAGAATCTCCCTCATTTGTGCAAGACTTGATGAGCATTTCTACAAGTTTTAATGGAATCTGGCATGAATGAAATGTTTTATCCTTGCTCACATTTTTAACCAAATCGAAATAAAACCATGAATAGGGCATTCTACCCTTATGCCCCTCTGCTAGTCTTTGCATAATTCTTTTATCTGTTGGGTTTTGGTAGGGCATTGCAATATTGTCTTTATAGAAATGATTCTCCTTGCTTTTTGTGGCATGCAAGATGCTTCTGTGTGCTGTTGTCAAGCGCCTCTTGCTATGCCCAACATTTGTATTATAGACCCAAACATAATCTTGCACATCATACGCGATAGAATCCAAGCATTTAACACGTAAATATGCGTTTTGTTTGGGATAGTTCATCATAAAAAGATTCCCACTAGGCTTGAGCACGCGCATAGATTCTGTTGCCAATGCGCAATACCAAGCAATATAATCGTCCCATTTTTGCGTGTATTTTGAGCCATTATAGTTAATGCCAACATTATAATCAGGGTCGCCATAAACCATATCAAGGCTGGAATCGGGTAAACTTTTAAGCACTTTTAAAACATCATCATTGTAGAGTTTGTTGAGCTGCATATTATTTCCTCACTAAATTATATTCACATGATTTTAAAAATCTTATAGAATCTAAGCACTTCGGTTCATCAAAAGTATAAGCCCATAAGTTGAGACTATCAGCATTACGTACAAGATAAACACATGTGATATGTTTAATTTTTAAGCCCGAATTATAATAATACAAAAATGGGTGATAAATTTGGCAGATATTAAAATCTTTTGGTGTACCATTTTTTGCCTCAAACACTCCAATAGTACCATTATATTCAAGTGTTAAATCAATTTCTATTTGTTGATTTTCTGCAATAACTTCTTGTTTATTAAAATAATAATTTAAAGTAGTTTTTGTTCGATGAGGAAAATAAGTTTTGGGACGATTTTCAATTTCTACATTCTCAAATTCTAAATCTTCTCCAAACAAAAAATAATGCAAGATTCTTTGATTATTTGCCACGCTCAAAATATTGCTTTCGCTATTATTGTATTCATTGAGCAAACTCTTTTTATATTCCCATTCAATGGAAACTTGCATAGCTTCAAAGGTATGATAGAGCTTATCAACACCATGAACAAACCGATGGCGACCTTTGCCTAAATGTAACAAACAAACATCTTGTTCTAAAAAAGAAAGTGGCAATTTATCCTTAGAATCAAGCTTTGTTACATCAAATGGATTACCAAAATGATATTCCCTACAAATCTCTTTGACTAAATCATTATCAAAAATAAGATTATTTCGTTTCTGGCATCGTTCTAGCAAAGCTTCTAAAACTAAATGTTTTTTATTGCTTACATCTTGTTGCTCATTATTTTTACTCATAATCCCCCCTTATCAAAAGCTCCGTAATTTCGCCCCTTTTATCGCCTTTGCAATTAATTACCCTCTTTGCCCTAAGCTCGATACATTCAAAATCTTTATAAAGCTTTCTTATAAACTCTGCATTAGAATTACTCTGCAAAACCTTGACGCCTTTAGCATTGAGTGTCCTAAAAACATGATAAAGCCTTATATGCTCCTCTTCTAAAAAATTATCCGTATAACTCACAAAGCTAGAGGTTTTATTCAAGGGGTAATAAGGAGGGTCAAAATAGACAAAATCGCCCCTTTTTGCGTTGATGACTGCTTGCTCAAAATCGAGATTCATAATCTGCACATCTTCTAGGGCATTGTTGGCGCTCAAAACTAAATCTCTATCATAAATCTTGGGATTCTTATAGCTCCCCATAGGCGTATTAAATTCACCATTAGAATTATAGCGGCACAATCCATTAAAACATGTCTTATTAAGATAAATAAATCTTGCTGCACGAAAATAATCCTTTAAATGCAAAAAATCAACTTGCCTATCAAGATTACGTATAAAATAGAATGTTTCCCTATTATGATTTTGTTGCAAAATTTCTAATTCTCTCAAAAGCTCATGCGCACAATTTTGTATTGCCAAATAAGCATTCATTAATTCTATGTTTTTATCATTCAAATAGACATTCTTAGCCTCCAACAAGCCGCGATCTTTAAGCGCAAAAAACAAAGCGCCACCGCCCAAAAAGGGCTCGAAATAATCGCCAAACTCTTTGGGCACAAAGGGCAAGAGCGAATCGAGCAAGCCCCTCTTGCCCCCTGCCCATTTCACAAATGGCTTGGATTCTGTTGTTTGAGGATTTAAAGGACTTTGTATCGTCATTGTCTCTCTTTCTGTAGTAATATTTGATTCCAGCATACTAGTTTAACTATTGATTGTTGTTGCTCATAAATTATTTAAGTCTATTAATAAACTCTAAAATATCAAAATTTCTAATATTTAATCCCTCATCAAAATTAATAAACTTTACATATCTTTTGGAATCTATTGAATATCAGGAAAATTATCACAAAGAATCTATCATCGTTAATTCTGTTAAAGAATCGTTAAAAATAATATTTTGAGCTTCAAGATTTAAAAGGCTATGTCTATTTGTCTGTTTTGCTTAGATAAATTTTTAACCAAGAGATTAGAATCTTGTCTATATATTTCTATCTCTGCATTGCTTACAATAGGCTCTATCAACTCATATACAAATCTATCTTGCAAAGCAATATTCTTACGATACGCATCATAATGCCCTACGGTGTTTGCGATTCTATCTGCGCTATAAAGCAAAGAGCTTAAGAGTATGCAAAATTCTTTTTCATTAACTTGCTTTTGTTCTAAAAGACAATCTAGCCTATCACGCACATAACCTATGATTTTAGAATCATTCTTGCTAAAAAACTTACCGCCAAAAGCCTTAGAATAATAATTCTCTTTTATATCCTTAGCTTGCAAATTTGCAAAATCTTGGGTTAAAGAATCCTTGATAAATCACGGCAACAAATTGCTAAATCGTGTTGTGTAATTTATGGATTCTCTGAATGTAGAAATGATATTATGTTGTTACTTTAGCTCATATTCTTCAATAGATTTGATAACTCTCGCAGGATTGCCTCCAACAATCACATTGGGCGGGACATCTTTGGTTACGACAGCACCAGCAGCAATCACAGAATTTTCGCCAATCGTTACGCCCGGGCAAATCGTTACATTAATGCCAATCCACACTCTATCGCCTATCACAATCGGCTTGCAAAATGTCGCTTGACGATTATAAGGATTAAAGTCGTGGTTAATCGTTGTTAGGCAGACTTTGGGCGCGATAAAGACATCATCACCAATCGTGATTCCGCCTCTGTCCATAAATGTGCAAGCCTGATTCATAAAAAAGTTCTTGCCCACTTTGATATTGCGCCCAAAATCGACATAAAAGGGCGGGATTATCCATGTGCTAGAATCTATCTCCTTGCCAATGATTTGCGCAAAAAGTTCCTGCACTCGCTCGGGGCTGTGATGTCCGCTATTTAACTCATCTGTTAGCCTAATTGTCTCCAAAATAACTTCTTTAATCCTCCCAAACTCCGGGTCATTCATATCAATCAGCTCTCCTGCCAAATCGCGCGTAAAAATATCGCGATTCGTGCTAGGCGCAGCCGTGCTACGAGGTGAAGTGTTGTTTGTTTTTTTGCATTTATTATCCTTAATGCTTTGAAAAAATGATAGTTCTAAATTTGAATTATGCTGCAAACTAAAATAAAACAATATTCTACTACAAAAGGCATGGTTCTGAAATTTTTCTCAAACAGAATCATCATTCATTGCCATTTCTACGTCATGCAATCTGTGTTATAATTCCTTGTGTCATTCTTACACGTTCGCTGAACCTCGCAACAAATCTTGTCAAGGAAATCCATGCAAACACTTTCGTTGTATAATCCTCTTGATATGCACATACATTTGCGACAAGAGAGAGTTTTAGAATCTATTTTGCCTTTTAGTGCACGAAACTTTTCTTTGGTACTTGCTATGCCAAATCTGACACCACCATTGACTTCAGTGGATTCTGTTTTGCATTATCAAGAAGAAATTCGACGTCTTGCTCATTCACACTGCCACATAACGGGTGATGATAGGCAAATGGTATTTCATGATTCTTGCACACAGCATTTCATTCCCTTTATGAGTCTATTTATTTCAGATTCTCTAACCATACAAGAGTTACATAAGGCATATAGACACGGAATAAAAGTATTAAAGCTCTACCCTAAGGGTTCTACAACCAATTCAGATAATGGTGTAAGCGAGATTCTTACTCCTGATTTCTTGCGGCTTTTAGAGGAAGCACAAAACCTTAACATGATTCTAAGCATACACGGCGAAAGTGCAGGATTTAGCATGTATAGAGAACGGGAATTTCTCTGTGTGTTTGAAGAATTGGCGAGAAGTTTTCCACGTTTGCGAATTATTATTGAGCATTTAAGCGATAGACATTCCCTAGAATCTATTCATAAATATCCCAATTTGTTTGGCACGATTACTTTGCATCATGCCCTTTTGACACTTGATGATATTTTAGGGGGCAAGCTTAATCCATTTGCCTTTTGTAAGCCGATTGTAAAAACACCTCAAGACAGAGATGCCATCCTTGAAGCTATGTTGTGTGCAGATTCTAAGATAAGCTTTGGTTCTGATAGCGCACCGCATAGCATTGAGGCAAAGCGAAGCGGAGCAGCCGGAATCTTTAGCGCGCCGTTACTCTTAGAATCTCTTGCAACACTCTTTGCCAAGCATAACAAGTTAGAAAATTTACAAAGCTTTATAAGCGATAACGGCATGAGAATCTATGATATATCACTTCCGTTTACAAAGGTTGTTATTTTAGAAAATGGGCGTCCATTACAGCCTCACTCTGCAATGCTCAATACTCCAGATGGCGATATAAGTGTATTTTCTCCGAGTTTTTCGCTTGAATATCGCATTAAAGAAATAGCAATTTATCCTAGAGAATCTGATAAGCATAAGCTTTCTAATCAGCAAATACCCAAAGAATAATCTATGCAAAGATATATTGATATTCTTTTTTATATTGTACTTTGTCTTGTTGCAGGGATAGGAATTTTCCTACATAGTTCTTATACCGATAAATATTTCCCATTGGCTACTAATGCTTTAGAACAAGAGCCAATCTATGAAGTCTATCAGCAAGATTTACGTGATAAATTGCATAACATTTATGCACTTAGCGCAGAAACAATAGGGAATCATACTTATTTGATTACTTTTTTTGATACGCCACTTATGCAATCTAGTCTGACAGGACATAATCTTTATGGGCTGCTCTTCTCGCCAAGTGAATATTCTCTAGCAACGCATAATTCGCAAGTATGGAGTGATGCAAAGATTCTTGCGACACAAGATTTTCTATTGCAACAAACAAAGCAATATATTAATGGTATTTCTCGCCCTATTATTTATCAGAATAACAATCAGCTTTTCCTTTTTTTGAATACACAGGGGAAATTTGCCGCCTTATCTAATAAGATTCGCGTTTTTTCTACGTCAATTAACGACTTGCATGACGTATTTCGCAGTGATGCAAAAACAAATATTCCATTTAAGTTTATAAAAAACATTAGTTTTTCTGGCTTTGGTAATTTTAACCATTTTTTATCAGATACTCTTTTGCCTATTTATGATACTATGTCTCCTGTGCATGCTTCACAGGATTCACTAGATTCGCAAACACGTTCGGCGTTTATTCTTTCTTTTATATTGCAGCTAAAAACCCATGTGCCAATTTTTGCACTCCTAGATTCTAATTTAAAATTACAAGAAAAGCTTGTTATAGACACATCATTGGAGCAGCCCACTATCACGCAATTACCAGTCCGCAAGGAATTATTCTCATTAGATAAACAAACAAAAACTTATTCTTGTATTGCGGCGTATATTCACAATTCTAAACGTCTCTACTTTCAGACTTGCGAACTTCATAATGGGACATTACAGATGGACTCTTTACAAGAAAGCCTAAATATTGACAATGTAACCTCAATCGAATTAGCCACAATAGGCGAATTTGTGTTGTTGCTTTATACGCAAAATAACACCACTTTGAATCTAGCCCTTTGGAATGGCACAGATTTCTCCCCCATTCAGCAAATTGCTTATAGCAACAAACAACCTATTGTAAGTAAGTTACTTGCCGATGGCGATAAAGGCTATATTTTTTACGTCAATGAAAAAGCCATTCTGCAAGCAATTATGTTTAACGAGTCGTATCTTACACAATTTACATCCCAAGAAGACAAGGATTAATCATGCAGCAATATGAGCAACAAGAGCAGTTACAATCTGTATTCCTGAACGCTTCGGCTGGGAGTGGCAAAACTTTTGCATTATGCGCGCGTTATGTTGCTCTTCTTTTACATGGAGTGAATGCCAGTGAGATTCTAACGGTCACTTTTACCAATAAAGCCGCCAATGAAATGAAAGAGCGAATCATACAGAATCTTTTGTTGCTCTATCGTTTCAAGCATTCTGATAAACAAGATTCCAAGCAATGCCAACAGGCTAAGGACTTGCAACGAGCATTGCAAGAGTATGGATTGGATTCTACAACGATTAATGAACGCATTACTAAGGTTTATTATAGCTTTTTACATTCTCCTAAAAAAATTAGCACCATTGATTCATTTCTTATTTCTGTTTTGCGTCCGTTTGCATTTTATGCGGGAATTACCTGTGATTTTGCAATAGAAGAAAGCAGTCAAGCACGGCAATTTTTGCAAGTTTTTTTAGAGAGAAGTTATAACAATCCAGATTTACGCAAGATTTTGTATTACTTGCACCAAGATTTGCAAATTTCCTTTAGACAAAGCAAATATGGGCGATCGCTTGATTTGAATAATTTGCTTACACAGCTTTATGACAAATCAATTGAATTTGAACAAAGTGGCTTTCTTGCAAATATACAGATTCAGCAACAGCAAACAAATGATAAAAGAATCCTCCTTGCAGAACAATGCCAGATCCCTACTTTACACTCATTGCATTCTTCTGAAATTTTGCCCTTTGTTTATGAGGCGGCAGAAACACTTGCCAATTATATTGAAACAATTGCTTCGAATCCAAAAAAAATGGAAAAAACTTACAAGGAACTTACAAGCAATAATATCAACATTATTTTAAAGAACACCCTTTTAACAAATGTTCTTACACAGAAGAATCCACATAGAGATCTTAAGCCCAACGACTCACAGCAAATGATGCTTGATAAGCTCTGTTGTGTCGTGAAAAATCGCGCGATATTATGGAATCTGACTCTAGAATCAGAGAGAATAGCCGCGCTTTGTGCGCTTATTGCAAGTTATCAAGAAAGTATGGATGAGGTGTATAAGGCAAACAATACTTTAAATTTTGATGCTATCAAACACAAAGTGTTTGGATTAATGAATGATGTATTTTATAACAATGGACGGTGGAATAGCGATTATTTTTATTTCCGTTTGGATTCTGTGATTAGTCATATTTTATTTGATGAATATCAAGATACAAGCAATATTCAATACAGAATCTTTTTACCGCTTTTTAAAGAAATATTGGCAGGTAGTGGCACGAAAGAAAATAAAACGCTCTTTTTTGTAGGTGATTCTAAACAAAGTATGTATACGTTCCGAGGAGCAAATCAAGTCGTCTTTGAGCAAAGTAAGGTCGGGTTACATGAAAAGCATTTGGAATATAATTACCGCAGTAAAGCGCATATAGTTGATTTTGTGAATGAAAAATTTCAGCACCTATTTAACGACTATACAATACAAAAATATCCGCTACAAGCAGATTCTAGCCAATCAGAAAAAGCAGGCTTTGTGTGTATCAAAGTCTATTCGCCAGATGCTTATGAAGATGAGCAAGATGGGATACAAGAAAAGACTCATCCTAGCACGTTGAGAGCATTAAAGAGTAAAAGGCTTAAAAACGATGCTTTTAAGGAAACCGTAGAATGTCTGCAAGAGTTGCTTGCTTGCAAAGTCGCGCAAAAAGACATTGCTATACTTGCTAGGAAACGTCATGTTTTGCAAGAGTTTGTGCAATATGCAAAAGCTTTTATTCCCAATGCTCGCTTTAATCTTGACAAAAACGGTAAACTTATCGAGCAAAGATATATTCAAATTATCTATCATACATTAGCCATAGAGAACTATAACGAGCAGCTTTATCGTCTCTATGAATCACAACACAAGAAGATTCTTAATGATGCAGCTACACAAAACAACCATGAAGCACGGCAGATTCTTCATTACAAGAAATTCTCACAAAAATTACTGAATAAGTTACTCAATAAACCATACAGCGAAGATGTCGTAATCCCTCAAAACCTTTCTGGAAAAAGCTTGGCACTAAAAATCAAGCAAATTATCGAGTTTTTTCATCTCTACAGCGAAGATTCTCTTCTGCTTTTAGAGTTAGCAAGCAATACGGCATTTCAAGATATGCGAGAATTTTTTGATTCTATCGCGCATAAAGATTCTACTTTTACGCAAGAAGAAGCTATCCAAACTATGACAATACATGCCGCAAAGGGATTGGGATTCCAATATGTTATTTATTTGGATATACAGCCTCATGTACAAGCAAAACTAGACAAGATATTGTATGAATATCAAGGCATTTATTTGCAACGTATACGTCTTGACAACCATACAGGATCGCGCGATAAAGAATTAGAATCTTTAATAGAGCAAATCAAGCGAAAACAAATCGTTGAGGAACACAACGTTTTATATGTGGCTTGTACAAGGGCAAAAGAGGGACTCTATATTTTTGCACATACAGACAGCTATACGGCTAAAACATTAAACCTTACATCGGCAGATAGTCGCGGTAGATTCCAGCATGCACATCACGAGACAGAAATGCCCTCTGCCAGCATTCATAAGCCGTTAATCATTGCAGAGTTACCGTTTGTCAGATTACAGCAAGAGGAATTTTTGCGACATGAAGTTATATCTTATAGCACCAACACGGCTTCACATCACAAACAACTCATTGGAATCATCACGCATTTAAGTCTTGAACTCTTGTTGGGCTATAGGATACAGAATCTTATGCCAATACTCTTTGCGCAATATGGATTCTTTATGAATAAAGAAGAATTAGAGAAGATTATAGAGCGAGCTAATCAAGTCATACAACAAGATTCTAATGCAAATTTAGATTTGAGAAATGCCAAGATAAAATGCGAAGTCCCTTTCTTGCAAAATCAGACCGTTCAAAGGCTCGATGCTTTGTTGCAAGATAAGGATTCTCTCTACATTCTTGAATTTAAAACTTCGCAAAAGCTTAGTCAAATATTGTTTGAAGAACACACCGCGCAGTTAGAATTATATAAACGTTTTATTACGCAGTTAGCGACACAGTCCTCGCTATCATTAACCATAAAAGGTTATATTATTTATTTACAAGATGATATTCTTTTCCGAGAAATAACTTCATGAGAATCTTATTGTAAAGTAATGCGATGACATCACAATCTCATAATCACCTCCACTATGTTACTGATGATCGCGCAAGCAATAGTACATTAAAGAACTTTATCACACACGAATCATTTGGCGGAGTGCTGCTCTTTTTTGCTGTTATATGTGCGATGATTATTGCAAATACAAATTTCGGTGTTGTCTATAATGAAGTTTGGAGTATGTATTTAGACTTTAGTATAGGTGGGTATAAGCTTGTTCATATAAGCATTTTGCATTTTATTAATGATGTCCTTATGTCCTTTTTCTTTCTTATGGTTGGACTTGAAATGAAAAGAGAAGTGTTATATGGCGAACTTGCTGGATTTAAATCAGTAAGCTTCTCTGTCTTTGGTGCTATTGGCGGATTGATTATCCCTAGTATCATTTATATTTACTTCAATCACAGCACACCAAGCGCACACGGATTCGGTGTAGCTATGAGTACCGATACCGCATTTGCACTCGGGGTATTGTTGTTGCTAGGCAAAAGGATTCCTAATGTGATAAAGATATTTCTTGTTACATTGGCTGTTGCAGACGATTTAGGTGCTATTAGCGTGATTGCTATTTTTTATACCGAACAGATTAATTGGTTTTTTATCTATGTAAGTATCATTTTTTTGATTATTCTTATTACCTTTAATTATTTAGATGTCAAATATCTTTCGCTTTATTTCGCAGTAGGCATTTTGCTTTGGTTGTGCCTCTTTTTTAGCGGCGTGCATGCTACTGTGGGTGCTGTTATCCTCGCTTTCACAATACCTGGCAAATCACAAATTTCTCGTCATAGCTATCTTGGACTGAAAGTCGCTTACAATAAATTGTATTTTCAAACAAAAGCAGACTTTACAACTTTTGAACCGCTTGAGCCTAGACAATATGAAGAGACCAATAGGTTGGGGGCGATTCTTTATGGATTCAAAGATTTTTTTAAAAGTTCCTACCGCAATATCAAGAATTTTATTAGTCCTAAAAGCGATGCTGAACGAGAAATTGATATGCACAAAGAGCATCAGAGGGTTGAAATCCTCGATACGGTAGTGCGCTATTCGCGTTATGCACAAAACCCGCTTGTCCGTATTGAATTTATTTTGCAGCCACTTAATGCGTATTTCATCGTGCCTTTGTTTGCCTTTGCTAATGCAGGTGTGCCAATCGGGGGTACTCTTGATTTCCATATCGATGGAATTTTTTACGGCGTTGTGTTAGGACTTGTACTTGGTAAGCCTATTGGAATCTTCACATTCACAATTTTGAGTGAAAAATTAAAAATTGCTAAACGACCAAACGGGCTCACTAATATCCACATTCTATCCGCTGGATTTTTAGCAGGAATAGGCTTTACTATGTCTATGTTTGTTGCGAATCTTGCCTATAAGAGTAACTTGGCTGTTGATCTAGCTAAAATATCTATTTTAACCGCTTCTTGTATTGCTGCAATCTTGGGGGTAGCAAGTTTGCTTGCTACAACGAAAAAAGTTAGCGATGAGAGTGATGTGCGAGAAGAGTTCTAATAACATGTAGCAAAGTTTGAGCTACAAAACATGCAATCAAACGTTAAACACTTGCCAACCGCTATTTAAGAGCAAGGTCAACAATTCAATTGAGATTCTTAGTTGCCGTATTTGTTTGTAGCTACAATGTAAATTAGCTAATTAATACTTAAGAGATGGTAGTAGCATAGGAACAAGAACGATAGTTAGGGAGTGAATATGATTGATTTTTCGTTGCTTCATAATGAAAATTTCAAAGAAGATTCTGTGCGCGAATATATTATTATGCCGTTGTTAAAAGAGCTAGGATTTCTGCCAAAAAATGAACAAAATCCGAGCAAGTTTGAGATAGTCCTTTCGCAAACGCAAAAAGTAGATTTTAAAGTCGGAAGTAATAAAAATATACAGGCAAATTTAACACCAGATTATGCCATTTATATAGATTCTAAGATTCATTGTATTTTAGATGCGAAAGCTCCGAAAGTCAATATAGAAAAAGGGAGTGAAGCAGAAAAACAAGTATTGAGCTATGTTTTATATTTTCAATCTCCATTCTATGCACTTTGCAATGGTTATAAGTTTTTATTCTTTGAAACAGCTAGGCAGAATCTGCTTCATAGTTTTGACTGCGAGGAACTTTTTGTAAATCAATTTGACAATCAAAGCTTTATGCTATTCAAGCAATATTTAACTACATCTTTAGAATCTCTGAGGCAAAACACCATACAGCATAAAACATTAAAGAAAGATGAAAGTTGGTATCTAAGTCGCGAGCTACCAAAGGCGATAGCAAAGCCACAGAAACAAGCAAAGTTTCGATATTTTGGCTGCACGGCATATTTTACGCGCCAGAGTTGGGACGTTGTTTCAGAAAATATAAAAAATTTTACGAATGAGGGCGATGTTGTCCTTGATCCTTTTGGTGGAAGTGGCGTAACGGCGATTGAGGCGATGATGAATGGGCGGGTTGGAATCCATGTTGATTTAAATCCATTGAGTATTTTTATGGTCAAAGCTTTGAGCGCAAAGGTTGATTTGGGAAAGCTATATGAGATTAGCGAAGAGATTCTGCAAGAGTTTGAGAATCTTCGCCCAAAAAACGAAAGAGAAGCAAGGAATATTTTAAAAAATGCGATGTATTTTCCGAATGCGATTGATGCTGAATTTGGCGAAGTCGCAACACAAAAAGAACAAGAAGAGACGCTTTGGATTCCAAAAGATGAGATTCTGCCAAAGGGTAGCGATGTGCCAAGTGTTTTGCAGCTTTTTAGCAAGATTCAGCTTGCTGAACTTGCGATATTGCGAAAGTTGATTTTTAAATACACAATGCCAAGTGGCAACAAAGAATCGAGACTTAGAAAAAAGAATATGCGGTATAGTTTGATGCTAGGATTGTATAATACATTAAGTATGCACAACCTTACATATCATACTTCAAAAATCAATGATGGGCAAAAGAATGCTGGTGTATGCGGAATTTATAATTATTATCGACATCGTATCGCAAAAAATCCTGTTCTTATAGATGCTTCTGAAACATTCATTCGCAAAATCCAACGATTGCTCAAAGGCAAAAAAGAACTTGAGAATGCTCCAAATGATTGCTTTTATCAAAACTATTTCTTTCCATTGGTTGGAGTAGTAAAGGATTTTGAAGAAACATTGCTTTTTCGGAGAGAAAAAGACATAGAAAAATTGGATTCCAGACTACAAAAGATAAATGGACAAAGATTCTTCCAAGCCGATGCAACAAACCTAAAAGAAATAGAATCGCAGAGTGTTGATTTTATCTACACAGACCCGCCGTATGGCGCGAAGATTCCCTATCTTGACTTAAGCACAATGTGGAATGCGTGGCTTGAATTAAGTGTCGAAAATGAAATACGAGAGAAGGAATGTATCGAAAAAGGTAGCCTCGATAAATCGCGATATGAATATTATGATTTGATGAAAGAAAGCTTGAAAGAAATGTATCGGGTTTTGAAATTTAATCGATGGCTTGCGTTTGTCTTTCAGCACCAAGACCCAAAACTTTGGCAAATTCTTGTTGATTCTGCTGAAAATTGTGGCTTTGAATATGTCGGGAGTGTGAGACAAGATAATGGACAAACGACATTCAAAAAAAGACAAAATCCTAGCACCGTGCTAAGCGGGCAGATTATCATCTATTTTAAAAAAGTCGATAATGCAAAAGCGCGCGCAAAGCTTGAAGTTGGTATGGACATCATAGAAAAAATATATCAAGATATTGAGGCGATAATCGTAGAACATAATGGCGCGACTTTGGAAGAAATATGGAATAGTTTGGTAATAAAATCTGTTGAGGGGAATTATATTGACAAAATAGCCAACAAGTTTGAAAGCTTTATCCCTGCAATAAATGACCGCTTTGAATGCAATAATGGAAAATATCACCTAAGAGAAAATACGAGTTTTAGCAATTATTCTATTCCTTTGGAAAGACGAGTTGAATATTTGATTAGGGCGATTTTGGGCAGGGCGAAAGAACAAAATGTTGGAATCAGGTTTGATGATTTGGTTTTGAATATTATTCCGCTATCTAAAAACGGCGTTCAGGCGAACAATAAAATAATTCGCGATATTCTAAAAGAAATTGCCTACGAAAACACCGAAACAGGAGAATGGAAGCTGAAAGACAAGGAAGCAACTTTATTTGAGGGGGGATGGTAATTCTGGAGGCTTGTTGCGCGTTATTTGCTGCACTTCGGGCATAAGCCCCCAAATGACAAGAGGAGACATCAACATAACAACCCACACATAACCCCCTCCGCGTAAGGAGGGGGAATAATGAGGATTCCCTCGTACAAGTGAGCAAGAAATTTATTGTTGTAACCCTTTATCAAGGCAAATAATGGGCAATATGACTTATTGGAATTTATTTAACGTGCAGATAAAGCTATAAATTTTCTCTCTTGGATACCAACATATTCAGCATTTGGTCTTATGAGTTTATTGTCTTTTCGTTGTTCAAAGATATGTCCAAGCCAGCCCGTTTCTCTACTCATGATGAAGATTGGCGTGAAATAGGCGGTAGGGATTCCCATGAAATGATAGGTAGAAGCAGAGTAAAAATCAAGATTAGGAAAGAGCTTCTTAGACTCCCACATAAACTGCTCTACTACCTCACTTTTCGCATATAAATCATTACTTGATTCTAGTTTCGAATCTAAAAGCGCATAACCCGATAGCTGCGCCCTGTTGTTCGCATTATAGTCGCTAAGTTTTTTGCTCCATTCTTTAATAACCACATTTCGAGGATCGCTAGTTACATACACTCTATGCCCAAAGCCCATAATTTTCTCTTTGTTATCGAGTTTTTTCTGCATAGATGGCAAAACGGATTCTACATTAGGTAGACTATTTAATAATTCCATTGCAGCTTCGTTTGCTCCGCCGTGCAGAGGACCTTTTAATGCGCAAATGCCCCCAATAATGCTTGAATGTAAATCAGACAATGTAGAGGCTATTGTGCGGCTTGTGAAAGTCGAAGCATTAAATTCGTGTTCCGCATAAAGGATAAGACTGACGTTCATTGCGTCAATCCAAAGTTGCGGTACTTGTTTTTGGTGCAATGTTTCTAGGAAGAATTTAGCAGTGTTATCTTGTAGTACAGAATCTTTAGATTCTAAATTGAGTTCTATATTGTGATGATAGGCGTGCCAATATAAGAGAATGCTAGGGCTGGCTCCTAGGATTTGCAGAGCAATAGAATCCTGATTACTGCGATCTTCTTTCTCGGGGTAGAAGTTGCCTAGAGCACTAATGCCTGTACGCATAACATCCATAGGATGCGAATCTTTAGGGATAAGCTTTAGAATCTCACGTACTTCTTTGGGCAAGATTCTATTGCTAAAAAGCGCATGCGTAAAAGATTCTAATTCTTCTGACTTTGGCAATTCCCCATACAACAATAAATAAGCAACCTCCTCAAAGCTTGCCTTCTCTGCTAGCTCATAAATGTCATAGCCACAATAACGCAAACTATGTCCGTCGCCGACTGTGCAAATTGCGGTTTTCCCTGCAACAATTCCTGCTAATCCACCTTGTTTTTTCTTAGAACTCATATAGTCTCCTTTGATAAAATAGTTTCTGATTTAACCAAACAAATGCTTTAAGACACTAAACTGCAAAGATAATTTATTTGTTAAATAGTTTATCTAATCTCTCTTCATAGTCATAATAACCCAACATCGCATAGAGCTCTTCTCTGGTTTGCATTTTGGCAATGCTATTGCTTTGGTTTCCATTTTTGAGTATATCTTGGAAAACTTCTAATGCCGCTTTATTCATGGCTCGGAAAGCAGATAGGGGGTATAGAACCATAGAGATTCCTACGCTTTGTAGTTCTTGCACACTAAAATACGGTGTTTTACCAAATTCTGTAATGTTTGCTAGTACAGGAACTCGCACTGCTTTGACAAAATCACTGTATTCTTCTAGGGTATGAATTGCCTCTGCAAAAATCATATCTGCCCCTGTTTCTACATAGGCTAATGCTCTATCTATCGCGCTTTTTTGCCCTTCGCTTGCATGCGCATCGGTACGCGCCATAATAACGAAATCTTTGTCTATGCTATTGCGTGCATAAATCGCCGCCTTTAGCCTGTCGCACATTTCTTCTTTGCTCACTAGTTCTTTATTGGGACGATGCCCGCATCTTTTTTGTGAAACTTGATCTTCAATATGCACAGCTGCAACTCCAGCTCTTATCATGTCTTTCACAGTGCGTTCAATATTAAAAGCACCACCAAAGCCAGTATCAATATCCACCAATAAAGGGACATCAGTAGTACTCGTGATTCGCCTTGCGTCAATAAGTACATCTTCTAGGGTAGTAATTGCCAAATCAGGTACGCCAATGCTCGCATTAGCCACTCCCGCGCCACTTAAATATAATGCCTTTGCGCCAGATTTCGTTGCCTGTAAAGCCGAATATGCGTTAATCGCGCCTAGAATCTGCAAGGGAGCATGATTTGCTACTGCTTCTCTAAAACGTTTGCCTGCGCTCATAATTTCTCCTTATTTTGTGTGTTTTCATATCAATATTTATTATTGACTTAGCTTAGAATCTAAGTTTGTGGATTTATTAATCCTTGGTTGTAATACGAAAGCGTTGGCTTTGTTGCCAAGCACTATTGTATTACTTGATTATTTGCTTGGTATGGATTGCAAAATAATTTAATTCGTTTTAGCAGAATCTGTTGTTTTGGGGAAACCCATCTCTTTGAGAATGTCTATAACATGCGTAAGGCTTGATTCGTCTTCGATAGTGGAGGGTTTTGTGTATTCTTTGCCCTCTGCTATGCTTCTAATTGTTCCTCTTAGAATCTTACCGCTACGTGTTTTAGGAAGCTTCTGGGCAATGCCTATCACTTTAAGATTCGCAAAAGCTCCTACTTCTGCAATAGTAAGGCGAATAATACTTTCTTTAATGAGCTCTGGCTTGTCGGTTACACCATCTTTTAGGACAATCAGACAGAGAGGTACTTCACCCCTAAAATCGTCATCAATTCCTACTACTGCACATTCGGCTACACTCGGGTGGGAGCTTACAGTTTCCTCTAAAGCACCAGTTGAGATTCTATGTCCAGCGACATTAATAACGCCGTCCATTCTTCCCATTACAAAGACATACCCCTCTTCATCAATATAACCGCTATCGCCGGTGAGATAATATCCCGGGTAATGATTGAGATAACTTCGTTTATATCTTTCGTCATCTTTCCAGATTCCAAGTAAGCATGCGGGAGGCAATGGTAACTTCAGCACAAGATTGCCCAGTTTACCTCTTTTACATTCTTTCCCGTCTTCATCGAGTACCTTGAGGTTAAAGCCGGGCATAGGCTTTGTCGCGCTGCCCGGTTTAATTTTGAGTGTT
This sequence comes from Helicobacter aurati, assembly GCF_003364265.1. Classification (GTDB taxonomy): domain Bacteria; phylum Campylobacterota; class Campylobacteria; order Campylobacterales; family Helicobacteraceae; genus Helicobacter_A; species Helicobacter_A aurati. The sequence continues at coordinate 50,817 of NZ_NXLW01000007.1, read as the reverse complement.
TCTAATCCTAGCGGGTTGCCAGAGATTGCCCAGCCTGTTTCAGTTTGCCACCAATGGTCTATTACTGGTCTTTTTGAAATTTTCTCAATCCACTTGAGGGTATCAGTGTCGCATCTTTCTCCCGCGACAAAAATGCTTTTTAAGGAATCCAGATTGTATTTTTTAATCAGTTCACCTTTTGGGTCCTCTTTCTTAATAGCACGAAAAGCTGTTGGAGCTGCAAAGAGCACATTGATTTTATGCTGCTCAATCATACGCCAAAATACACCAGCATCTGGCGTACGAACGGGTTTGCCTTCATAGAGCACGGTTGTACTTCCATTAAAGAGCGGCGCATAAACGATATAGCTATGCCCCACAACCCAACCTACATCAGAGGCTGCAAGGAATACATCACCTGGTTTTGTTGCATAAATATTGTCCATAGTCCATTTCATTGCGACACAATGCCCGCCGTTACTGCGAATAACGCCCTTTGGCTTGCCCGTTGTCCCACTTGTATAAAGAATGTATAACGGGTCGATAGAATCAAGTGGAGTGCAAGGCTCTTCTTTAGCCATTGCTTCTAAGTTCTCCCAGTCAATATCTCGAAAAGGAATGGTATCAACATGCTTTTGTGGTCTCTGCCAAAGGAGAACAGCATTGACTTTATGTGCACTTTGCTTGATTGCAGAATCAAGAATCTCTTTGTAATCAATGATTTTTGAAACTTCAATGCCACAGCTAGCACTTATAATCATTGCTGGTTTTGCATCTTCGATTCTAAGGGCTAATTCATGCGCACCAAAACCGCCAAACACCACTGTATGAATCGCTCCAATTCTCGCACAAGCAAGCATTGCAATAATTGCTTCTGGAATCATTGGCATATAAATTAATACGGTATCGCCTTTTTTGACGCCTTTTAGTTTAAGAATCCAAGCAGCTTTTGCAACTCTTGTTTGAAGTTCCTTATAAGTGTAAGTTTTCACCGTATTCGTTACAGGTGAGTCATAAATAATTGCCGCTCTATCGCCATCGCCATGATGGACATGTAAATCAACTGCGTTATAACAACTATTCATGCAACCGCCTACAAACCATCGATAATGATTGTCAATGACTTCTAAAACCTTGTCATACCAATGATACCAATGAATGTTTTTGGCTGCTGCTGCCCAAAATTCTTCTGGATTTTCTATGGATAGTTTGTATGCTTCTTCATATTTACCAACATGCTTTGTATTGAGATTACTCATGCACTCTCCTTAAATTACCTTTCTTCAATAAGCTCACAACTTTTTTAAAGATATTTTCATTCTAACCTAAAACTTAGAAAATCTAGAGTCTAATTTCAAAACGGTAAAGACAAATTTTATACATAGTTATTATTTTTGCATATAAATTAGACAATATACTGAACTATTTCACTTGTTTAACAAATATTTTGTGAATCTCGTGTTGTCTGATTGGTAGAACTATAACTATGCGCGTTTTCCTTGCAATTATGTGATTCATTATAGAATTTTTGCTACAATTTTAATCATTTGACAAAGTCATTTGGTAATATCTTAATAAAGGAAAGACATGAAAAAGTTTTTTACAATGGTAATTGGAATGGGGTTGTTATCTGGCATGTTACTAGCAGCAGATAGTCTTGATGATGCGAATAAAGCTTATAATGAAGGCAATTATACAAAGGCGATAGAGCTCTACAAAACATTATGTGATAAAAAAGAAGCAAAAGCATGTTCAAGTTTAGGTTATATCTATCGTAATGCAAAAGGCGTAAGTGAAAATACGACTCTTGCACAACAATATTACAAAAAAGCTTGCGATGCAGGAGATAAAGAATCTTGTTCAAATGCAAATTGGTAGTTTGTTTTGGCACCCTTGGCACAATGCCTTTGTGATTCTGCTGTTTGAGATACGAAAGATTCAGGAGAGGAATTCATTTTTAAATGCAACGTATCGTATCGCCGAGTTCGCTATTTCTTCTATTTCCTCTGATGTCAACTCTCTAATAAATTTTGCTGGATTCCCTAATATCAGTGATTTTGGGGGGAATTTTTTGCCTTTTGTAACAACTGCTCCAGCACCTACAATAGAATCTTTTCCAATTTCTGCGCCGTCCATGATAATACTACCCATACCAACGAGGCAATTATCATGAATATGGCAGGCGTGAATAATGCAGCTATGTCCGATAGTTACATTATCTCCAATAGTCGTAGGGAATCCACTATCTGGCATATTGGGCTCTCTATGCCAGACATGTATCATACTTAAGTCTTGCACATTAGTGTTGCGCCCAATCTTAATGAAATTCACATCTCCGCGTAGTACGCAATTGTACCAAATTGACACATTGTCTCCTATTTCGACTTCACCAATGATTTTTGCCCCTTCACAAATGAGCACATCTTTACCAATTTTGGGTTTGATAGATTTAAATGCAATCAACATGTCATATCCTTTTGTTAGTTTAATGTATTGGGAATATAGCGCAAGTTACATAATAAAAACCAAAAATGCTATAATCATTAATAAACTCATATTTCCAAAAGGAATATTATGCAATATATCTATCAAATCTATTACATTATAACTACTTTATGTCTAGGCGTTATTTTAGCAAGCTGTGCCGGGATAGGACAATTTGGGAATAGCGAAGAACAACTTCAAGCAGTTAAGCAAAGGCTTGAAGACTATACGTTAAGTGAGTTGCGTGAGGCATGCGATGGATGTAACTTCCTCATGCAAGAGGCAATTTCTACACAAAGCAATACAGTTAGTCCAGATCATAGCAAGCTTTCTCGAGCAAAATCAGGCGTGCGTGTCTATGTTTTCCAAGACGTAAGCATAGAGGACGCGCTTGTGATGCTCTTAGATTCTAATATCTTTGCAAGACGTATCAACAAAAACTATAAGGATGCTCTGATGGAAATCATTCAAAACGGTGGCAGTGATTTTAATCAAAACGATAACGAAAGCCAAATGGACTATAAAGCTTTTAGTTCGCTAACCTTTGCAAAAAGGCTAAAGAGTCGTCCATCAGAGCCAAAAGCGCAACTAGATTCTGTAGAAACGATTGATACAAATAGTGGCGGCTGGAGATATAGCGATTCGCTAGAGGCATTTATTGTGGACAAGGAAATTATTATTATTCACTATTACAGCCAAAATGAAATTTGGTTAAGATAGCTTTACATCATTATTCTTTTTATTTCTCAAGTATATTCACTTTATTACTTATTTATTACAAGTTATCCCCCGCAGCTTTATTGTTTATATGCAACATAGTTGCTTTAAATCATTAAAGTTGTTATAATGTTTCCTTATCTCATGACATAAGGATAAATTGTGAAAAGAATATATTCTCTCTTGCCCATCACTTTATTGTTTGCAGTAGCAGATTCTTTGGACGCTAAGGATTCTGTAGATTCGACACAAACACATTTGCTCGATACGGTGGCCGTAGTTGGTTCTATGCAAGGCTATGAAACTAGCACAAAAACCGTTATTGCGTCTGATGATTTGCATAGGATGCAGGCAACAAATTTAAGGGATATTTTCAAAAGTGATCCAAGCATAGCGGTAGGTGGTGGGGCAATTATGGGGCAAAAAGTCTATGTGCGCGGATTGGAAACCTTTATGATGCGCGTAACACTTGATGGAGTAGCGCAGAATGGCAATGTCTTTCATCATCAAGGTAATATTATGGTTGATCCTTCCTTGCTCAAACAAGTCGTTGTAAGCAAGGGTGTATCAGATGCAAGTAATGGTCCGGGCGGACTTGCTGGTTCGATAGCCTTTGAGACAAAAAATGCAAGTGATTTTTTAAGGAATGGACAGAACTTTGGTGCTGAAGTCAGTGCAGGATTCTATACAAACTTTGGTTATCGTGCAAATCTAAATGTGTATGCAAGATTGTTTAATGATGTAGGAATCTTGGCTGCGGTTACACATCAAAATATTCTTAATTATCGCGATGCGAAAAATGTATATAGTAATTTCCTTAGTACAAGAAATGCTGTGTTGGGTAGTAATTCCTTACAAAATAATATACTGATAAAAGTTGGTGGACAAGTTAATGCCAATCAAAGTTTCACAGTTGGGTATAACGTAATTAATGATATAGCGACAAGACCTTTTCGTGCAGACATTGGCAATCCAATAGGAGAACATTTTGATTCAGAGCTTTTTCGGCATTTAAATCAGAATCAAAATTTTAACGCACGTTATGAGTATAAGCCAAGTCAAGGAGGAACGAGTATCAAATTTAATGCCTACCATAATAATAAGAATGTGAATCTTACACCTCTTTTTGCAATACAAGAAAATGACACAAGCCACAATCATGACGAAGAAGGTCGATTGCCTCGTGCTATTGTATTTAATAACTATGGGGGCGATATACGTTTGAGCACCCCTTTTATCCATGCTCATCTTGTGGAATATGGACTTGATTTTCAAGGAATGAGTGTTCGTGATGACAATATGCAAGAGAGTGAGAAAGAAGAAGCGGGATTGAAACGCAATAGAGGCAAGGAAGAAGCTTATATCTTTGGAGGATTTTTGCAGGATAGCTGGCAGATTCTTCCGAATCTCAAATGGGGAATCGGCACGAGAGCAGATTTGTATTATTACTATGATAAAAATTCACAAGGACACATTACAGGAGGGGCTAGTCCAAGCACAGCATTATCTTATCAAATCTTTGATGGATTGGATATAAGCTTGAAATACGCGTTTAGCACACGAGGGGCGATGCCCGGGGACGCGACCTTATTGCGCAATACACATATAGAAATTGACCCAAATCTTAAATCTGAATATTCTAACCACGGTGAATTTAATGTAGATTACACAAATAGTTTCATGAGTGTCAAATTTTCTACTTATATAAGCAATATTCTTAACTTTATTAATAGTTATTCAAAAGGTACGACTAATAATACAATAACTACTAGGGAAGGCATAAGAGAGAATCTTGATTTCCCGCTTATTAATTATGGCTTTGAACTAGGCGCAGCATTCTATTACAAGAGTTTCACATTGCAAGCAGGCATGGCGAGGAATTGGCTTACAGCAGGCGGGGAAGGGCAGGGCAAACTTATTGCTGATACGTATGAACTTGGGGCTACTTGGGGCTACACGTTCAATCTAGGATTACGTTATGAGATAGATAAATTTGATATTGCATGGTTTTCACGTTTTGTTACGGGATTCAAGCAAGGAACGTTAGGATATAACATTTATCAAAGGCAGTTTGAGGATATAAGCAAAGATGGCTATACGGTATCTGATATTTATATAAGTTATTATCCGTATGGCAAAGAAAAACTTGCTTTACGTTTCAGCATTCTTAATATCTTTAATGAATATTATGTTGACCCCACTTCGCCGCTTAAAGTCGAAGCAGACAATAGCAAAAACGAACAAATTAATAAGCTACGAGCAGCACTTTATGAGCCTGGTACCGATTATCGACTTGAAGTAAGTTATAGATTCTAAGCGGATTGTTAGAATCTATGATTTATTGTGTGCGGGTTGAATCATTGGTGTTGTTATATATCAAAACAGATTCCATAATATCATCTAAATCGCCATCTAATACATTATCGCTATCGCTACGAGCGAAGTTGCTGCGTAAATCTTTGACTTGCTGATAAGGCGTTAAGACATAACTACGAATTTGGTAGCCCCATCCGTTACTTCCTTTGTCGTCATTGCCTATGTTCTTTTTCTCTTTTTCAATAGTGTAGAGTTTTGAGAGAAGCATTTTCATTGCTGTGGCTTTGTTTTTGTGTTGACTTCTATCATTTTGACATTGCACGACTATGCCTGTGGGTAGATGTGTGATTCTAATGGCTGATTCTGTCTTGTTGACATGCTGTCCGCCAGCACCGCTTGCACGGTAAGTATCAATGCGAATATCCTTATCTTCAATAATAATATCTATATCATCTTCTAATTCAGGACTTACTTGTACGCTTGCAAAACTAGTGTGTCTTTTGTCGTTGGAATCAAAAGGTGAATTTCGCACGAGTCTATGCACTCCATTCTCTCCCTTGAGATAACCATAAGCATTCTCACCTTTCATTAAAAATGCAACGCCTTTAATTCCAGCTTCTTCGCCGTCTTGGTAATCCAATAATTCAACCTTATACCCTTTCCTTTCAGCATAACGTAAATACATACGGTACAGCATGCTACCCCAATCTTGGGATTCTGTGCCACCAGCTCCGGGTTGAATCGTGATAATAGCGTTTGTGTTATCGTATTCGCCGTTTAACATCACTTCGATTTCAGCCTTTGTAATGAGTTTTTGCAATGTATCTGCCTCACTGAAAAGCAAATCCAACGTTTCATGATCTTCATCTGCTTTTGCAATTTCAAAGAGTTCTTTATTATCGTTAAGATTCTGTGAAGCTATATTGTATTTTTCAAGCGTACTTTGCAGTTTGCTTTTTTCTTTGAGAATCTTACTCGCTCGTTCTTGGTTATTCCAAAAGTCCTCTTGCATGCTCATTGCTTCAAGCTCATTTAGACGATTGTGTAATATGTCTGGTTGAATGATTTTTTTTATGTTTTCACATTTACTTTTGAGCGTCTTTAATAATTCATTGTATTCATAAGAATCCATCTATTTCCCTTTGTGTAGATAAAGTCAATCAAGAGATATACAACTATAACCAACCTTTCTTTTTAAAGATTGCAACAGGCAATATTGTTGAAATGATCATGACAATAATGACAATGGGGTATCCCCATTCCCATTTAAGCTCGGGCATAACTTCGAAATTCATGCCATAAATTGTGCCAATCAAGGTTGGCGGCATCATTGCCATAGTCGCGACTGTGAAAAGCTTAATTACTTTGTTTTGCTCGATATTGATTTGACTTGCAAGTATGGTTTGAATATTGTCAAGCACATTAAGTTGGGCTACATTGAACTCAACAAGTGAATTTAAGTCTTTTAGTACAATAGTGAGGTTACGTTTGATATCGCTATCAATTTTATCGCTCTTGATAAGCGAAGTCATTGCTCTTCGTTTGTCAAATAGAGAATCTCGTACGCGCATATTAAGCTCTTGCAGGCTTGAAATATCTTTGAGTAACTTATCATAAGTGTATTCATTCTTTTCTTCTAGGACATTGATTCGTAGTTTTCTTGCTTCTTTATCAATCCACTCCAAAATATCAGCATCTTTCTCGACACGTACTTCGAACATTTTATCGAGCACATCGTAGCCGTCTTCGAAATTCTTAGGGCTTGCAAGGATACGTGTTTGCATTTCTTCAAAAATTTTAAAATCATTGAATCGAATGGTAAAAAGAATATTTTGTGTCGTCATAAATGTAATTGTTTCGTTGATTAATAGTAATTCATTGTTCTCATCTGTAACGCGCATAAGAAAATGCGCATTAATGGTAATCGAAGAATTATCCTCCCAATATCTTGAACTTAATTCAATCTCTTCTCTTTCTTCTTGCGTGGGAATATCGAGGTTATATCGCTTCGTAATGTAGTTCATTTCGTCATTTGTTGGGTGTAATAAATCCATCCATAGGATATTTTGCGGCAATATATTATCTTCAATACTAAAGTGTAGTTTTTGTACTAAACCATTGTTTGTTTTTGTGTAAATACATAGCATGCAACCCCCCTTTTTAATTACTATTTAGGACGGAATTATAACAAATTGCGTTATTTTTGCATAAAATGCTGCATGCCAAATTCTTTCCCCATAGAGATTTGTGAATCGAGCTGTTGAATCTGATTTTCTTTAATAAGTGTCTGAACCGCGGGATTTGTTACAAGCACTTGATAATCCGCCTGTAATTTTTGTTCTTTTTCATAAAGTTTTTGTGTGATAATGCTCTGTAGAGAATCTGCGAGATTCGCATGAATATTTCCTTCGTTTTGACACATTCCAAGTATTCTTGAAACAGCGTGCACAGCATTTCGCGCGTGAAAACTCGCAATAACTAAATGCCCGCTTAAGGCATGATTAATCGCTTGCTTTAGCACTTCTTTTTCTAAAATCTCGCCGATCACAATCACATCAGGGTCCTGTCGTAGGCTCGATAATAACGCCGTGTGAAAATCCTTAGAATCTGTTTTGATTTCACGTTGGGTGATACAAGAAAGAGCATTTGTATAATTGTATTCGATTGGGTCTTCAAGCGTCAGAATGTGTTTTCTCGTATATGTATTGATGTGTTCTATCATCGCGGCTATTGTTGTGCTCTTTCCGCTACTTGTTGCTCCACATACAAGTATAAGTCCACTTTCTTGCAAGGCAAGATTATGTAATACTTTGGGGGCATGCAATTCTTCGAGGCTAGGGATTTTTGTACGCAAAAGCCGCAAGGCAAAACATAGATTATTGTTCTGTAAAAAGGCGGTTACGCGGCATTTTATAGGAGAGGACGTTTTTTGTTGAGTGATGGATGCAGAGTCTGTTTCATGGGGGCATATAGAGAACGTTTCGCTTACTTCGTTGTAATAAGATTCTCTATGTAAAAGTGCGCAAAGTGTATTTTTAAGAGATTCTATATAGTTTGCTTCAGACGCGTGGTTTGTTTGATAAGCGAAGAGTTGTTTATTGATTCGCAAGTAAATTTTTGAATTAATATGTATATCAGTAGCATTATATTTGATTGCCTCTTGCAATAACCCATATAGAGAATTCATGGAAACCCTTTTAAAATGTATCTTTTAGCAAATCTTAGCGGATGTGTGCTAAGAAGAGTTTCTGAAAAAACAGAAATATCTAACAAAATATCTTTATGTGCTTGTGCTGTATTTGTTAGCACAGTAAGATAATATTCAGCATGAAAATATGAACTAAATGTTAAAGAATCGTGCCTGCAAATATTAAAATCAAATTTCTTAAGACATGCAATAGCCACATCTCTTATGCTTTGCGCATAAAGCATAGATTGCTTTTGAAAATAAAGCATCAAAGTAATTTCTTTCTTAAGAGAGAGTGAGCGCAAGCTATGCAATGCGACAAGGCTGATACTAAGCGACAAGAGAAGGGCATAGAGGCTAATAAAGCTTGGTTTTGTACTAACAACACAAGACAACGAATCCCTCCTTAACCACAATGCGAAATAAGGATTCTATTATAATGTTATAAATAGTTGTTCAAACGTAATACTTCATATCAATACATTTAAGTAGAGAATTTCAAGCAGGCTTTGTCAATTTTATTTGAAATGTTGTATGCGCCTCTATTTGAGAGGATTCTTAGAGTATAATTATCGATCTAACGAATAAAATAAGGAGAGGCGATGAGGCAAAAAATGCTTTTATATATAAGCTGTTTTTATTTATTACTCTATTCTATGCTTGATGCTCAAGCGGTTGTACAAACAAAAAAATATAGTCCTAGCACACGTTATTACCTTGAACGTTTATTGAAAGACCCGACAATTCCATTGGCTGAAATTGACACAAGTAAAATTACGGACATGAGCAGATTGTTTCAAAATTCACTACGAAAAGATTTCACAGGTATAGAGACTTGGGATGTGAGTAATGTCAAAGATATGAGTTATATGTTTGCTGGCGCAAAGTTCTTTAATCAAAATATAGAATCTTGGAATGTTGCCAATGTGCAATTTATGAGCGGGATGTTTTATGAAGCGCGACAATTTAATCAACCGCTTAATGGCTGGGATGTAAGTAATGTGAGATTTATGTTTAGTATGTTTCTAGGAGCAATCAACTTTAATCAACCCCTCGATTCGTGGAATGTCAAAAACGTAGAAGCAATGGGAAGCATGTTCTATAACGCAAGGAAATTCAATCAAGATATTAGTCAATGGAATCTTGCAAAAATCAAAAACACGCGCGATATGTTTCATAATGCAAAAATGTTTAATCAGGATTTAGAATCATGGAATCTTGCTAAGTTACATAATAAAGAAAAAATGTTCTTTCGATCAGGGATGCGTACTATTCCTTCATGGTATCAAGAAGAGTGGCGCAAGGAACAAGAGCTAGAACGTCTGAAAAGACATTTTCATTAATCGACAAAGGAGCATCTATGAAAGACAAGCTTCATGACAGACGTGGTTTCAAAATTGTGAAATATATCTGTGAGCTTTATAGGCATTCAGAAAAATTTTTTCATCTTTTAGTAGGTTTACCAAGCTATGAGAAATATAAAGAATATCACAATAAATACCACCCTAACTGCGTACTAAAAAGCCGTAAGGAATTTTTCTTAGATTCTCAAAATAAAAGATACGGCCGAGATGGTGGAAAAAAATGTTGTTAATGTATGTATTATTAGGCGATAAGGCAGTTTACTAAGGATAAGTATGTATCAATTTGCAATTAATCGACCTGTTTCAACGTTTATGTTTGCGATGGCTCTTATTCTCTTTGGAATGTATGCGATAAAGCAAATGCCTAAGGCACTTTTTCCTGATGTAGATTTTCCTGTTGTAGTCGTGAAGACAACCTATAAAGGCGCGAGTGCTGAAACGATTGAAACCAAAGTAACTGATAAAATTGAACAAGCGGTACTAGCTATTGATGGATTAAAATATGTAACTTCTAATTCTGCGAAAAATATCAGCATTGTGGCTGTGATGTTTGAATTAGAAAAGCCTTTAGAAGTAGCCGTTAATGATGTCCGAGATAAAGTTAACGCAGTGGTACTAGATTCTGAAATTGATAAGCCTACTGTCCAAAAGCTTGATACGGGCAGCACCCCTATTATTTCGCTTTTTCTCTCATCTGATAAGCCTATTCCCGAGATGATGAAGCACACTAATAATGTCATCGCCCCCATTTTACAGAGAATCGGCGGAGTAGGGAATGTGCAAATGAGCGGTTATCGTGAAAGACAAATTAAAATTTTTCCCGATCCCACATTGATGAATAAATACAATTTAACCTATACAGATTTATCCAACGTCTTAGGCAGAGAAAATAGAGAAATAGATGGCGGCAGAGTGATAGATGCAACAAAAGAGTTTTATATTACCACAGACGCAAATAGTATAAACGTTGAGGAAGTCGGAGATATTATCATTAAGGACGGGTTAAAACTTAAAGATGTGGCTACGATTGAAGACGGATTGGCTGAAGAGAAATCTTATGCGACCTACAAGGGCAAACGTGGAGTAATACTAGAGGTGCAAAAGATTACAGGTGCCAATGAAATAGCCATAGCCGACGGTGTAAGAAAAGCGATGAAACAAATCGAGGCAGTTAGCCCTGGGTATGCTATTGATATTTTCTGGGATACCACTGAATATATTCGTTCATCAATCAGCGATATAGAATTTGACTTAGCTTTGGGCGGGTTTTTAGCGGTGTGTATTGTTTTGTTTTTTTTGCGCAATATTACAATCACGATTGTTTCTGCTATCTCATTACCTGTTTCAGTGTTAGGTACATTCGTCTTTATACATATAATGGGTTTTACCCTCAACATGCTTACTATGTTAGCCTTAACGCTTGCCATTGGAATCATTATTGATGACGCTATCGTTGTTATCGAGAATATTCACAAGAAACTAGAGCAAGGCATGAAGCGTAGAGAAGCAGCCTATCAAGGAGTGCGAGAAATCGGGTTTGCCATTGTTGCGATTTCTGCTATGTTGCTTTCTGTTTTTATCCCTGTGGGAACAATGAGCGGTATTTCAGGTAAGTTTTTTGCAAGCTTTGGTTTGACAGTCGCGTTAGCGGTGGGCATTAGTTATATTGTTGTCGTTACGGTTATTCCTATGTTTAGCTCATTATTAGTTAAGGCAGAACAATCCAGATTCTATTACGCAACTCTGCCCTTTTTTCAGAAAATCGATGAGATATATCTTAGAATATTGCAATTTCTTATGAGAAGTTGGCGCAATATGTTGGTTGTTACTGCTTGCGTGTTTGGTATTTTTGCCTTTTCGCTTTTTGTGGCTTCAACCTTAGGCAATGAATTTCTCTTAAAAGAGGATAGGAGTCAGTTTCAAATCATGTTTAAAGCCAAGCCGGGTATTAGCATTGATGAAATGAAACGAAAAACTGAATTTTTCGCAAAATATATAGAATCCAATCCGTATGTTGCATTTGTTACATTGCAAGTAGGTCCTGGCGATTTGCAACAAGCATTTTTTTCACAACTTTACATTGCACTAAAGCCACTCAAAGAACGTAAAAAACAAGGCAAAGAAGCGGATCAATTTGTTATTTTACAGAATCTTACTGATACATTGCGCGCAATGCCAGAAGCGGAAGGTATTGATGTGTATGGTTCAGAAGTCCCATTAGTTGGAGGAGGGGCAGATAATACTCCTGTGCAGCTTGCAATATTTTCTCCTTCAGAATCACTTATGCAATCAAGTGTTAAAAAACTTAGTCAATACATTACTGAACAAGAGCCAAAATTTCAGAATAAGATTACGAATTTTCACCTTTCTACTTCGGATTCTATGCCAGCCTTTAAGTTACGTCCAATTAGACAGAATCTTGCGCAATATGGAATCACAAGTACAGACATAGGGCAAGCAATTAATATGGCATTTTCTGGGGAAATGCAAGTAGCCTATTATAAAGAATCGGGTAAAGAATACTATATCACTGTACGTGCGCCAGATTCTAAACGTATAAACTCTGATGATTTGCGACGTATTCAAGTAAGAAGCCAAAATGGAGATTTGATTTTTATCGATGGATTGGTGGAAATAGAAGAGAGCACTACTTCCACAAATATTACAAGATTCAATAGACAACGAAGTATTACCGTAGCAGTTGCTCCAAAAGAACATAGCGGGCTTAGTGTCGGGGAAATGATACAGCTTATTGAAGCAAACGCTAACAGTGGGGCGAAATGGCTAGAAGATGGGGCTGGCTATCGCCTTATGGGGCAAGCTGATAGTCTCACAGAAACGCAAGTGGCTTTTGGTATAGCTATTGGAATGGCTTTTGTGCTTATCTATCTCATTCTAGCGGCTTTGTATGAGAGCTTTTTACAGCCCATAATTATTATGGTAACCATGCCCTTAAGTTTTAGCGGTGCATTTTTCGCTATTAAGTTAGTCGGAGGAAGTGAGGCAGCTATGAGTATGTTTTCTATTATGGGGCTTATTTTGTTGATTGGTATGGTAGGTAAGAATGCAACCTTGCTCGTAGATGTCGCGAATGAAAAACGTAAAATGGGTGCGGGTCTTGTGGAGGCAATACAATTTGCGGGCGAATCTCGCTTACGTCCTATTCTTATGACAACAATCGCTATGGTTGCAGGTATGCTCCCTCTAGCAATCGCTACTGGAGATGGAAGTGCCATGAAACAACCAATTGGGCTAGCAATGATAGGCGGGCTTATTGTGTCTATGTTACTTTCTTTACTTGTTGTACCTGTTTTTTATCGAATCATTGCACCTATTGATGAGAAATTGCAGAAATTCTATAAACGAAATGACACTGAATTGGGTGCTTAACTATTCACTAAATTCATAAACGAGTTTTATCGTTTAGGCTTTCTAACGGTTTATGATATTTCATTTAAATATCTTTTATTTTTTTCACTTGCATAGTTTTACGTATAGCATTATGATTCTCAATACGGAAGTTCTGCGTAATTTTTTCAGAGTTTAGATTACAAATTACGCCGCTTCAATACATTTTATCGTTTTTTATAACAATAAATATTGTAGATTATGAAAAATATCTTGACATTTTAAAATCTTTTACGTTAACTTTTATAAAGTTGCAATGAAGGATAAATATGTCAAAAAAAATATCAGTTATGGGGATTGCTGCAACCTATGCTGGGACAGTGATTGGAGCGGGATATGCTTCCGGACAAGAGATTTTGCAATATTTTTTGTATTTTCGAGAGCATACTTTTGTTATTGTTTGTGTTGCTACATTGTTTTTCTTTCTGTTTGGTTATATTCCAGCATGGCTTGCAAGTTATTTTAGGACGAGCAACTATCTGCAAGCAATTAACCCGTATCGTAACAAGTTTTTTAATGTGTTTTGCGATGTATTTATCACACTTTCTTTATTTGGTACTCTAGTGATTATGCTTGCTGGAGCAGGAACGACATTTGAGGAAAAATTTCATTTGCCTATGTTTGTTGGCGCGCTCCTTGTGTGCGTGTTGCTCATAATAAACACATATATAGGGTTGAATATGATTGTGCGAGTTATGGAAGTGCTTACCCCTTGTATGTTCTTGGGCGTTGCTATTGTTGGAATCTATTCTCTTTTGAATCCGAGTGCTGCTTCAGATGAAGAGATAGCAAAGGCTAGCATTAATAACAGCAGTTTAATTTGGCATTGGAGCATTTCGGGCATTTTATATGTTGCTTTTAATTTTCAACTAGCCTTAGCCGTTCTTGTGCCGATTAGCAATGAATCTCGAGATGATAGAACGATGTTTTGGGGAATAGTTTTAGGCTCTGTTCTGCTTGGCGGTTGTGCAGGATTTCTTTGTTTAGTTTTGCAAGCCCACATTGTAGAGGTAGGCACACATAGATTGCCTATGATTATTCTTGCAAATAATATGTCTTCTTGGATAGGTGCTTGCTATGCTGTTGTGCTTTTCTTTGGTTTATATTCAACTGCTATTTCTTGCTTTTACGGTTCTGTGCAGAGATTCAAAAGATTCTATAAACTGCAATACACTTCATCTCTGCTTGTGATTGTCGCGACGGCTGCTGTGGGGTTTTTTGCTAGTCTTTTAGGATTTAAGGATTTAATTAGCATTGTTTATCCTCTATTGGGATATGGCGGGATTATTATTATGATTTTTATACTTTATGTCTATATTCGAGCCAGCAGAAAGGACAATCATGCCTTATCAGAATCTTAAGAGGCAGGTTTTGGCTGAAATTAATCTTAATCACTTTATACACAATCTTACGTTAGTCAAACAGAGATTGAATCCACAGACGCAAATTATGCTTGTATTAAAAGCCGATGCGTATGGGCACGGTGCTTTGCAGCTTGCTAAAGTGGCTTTAGAGCAAGGCATTAATTACTTTGCCGTTGCTACTTTTGAGGAAGCAATGCGGTTAAGAGAGCAATACCAAGAAGCAAGAATCCTTATTTTAGGCTACACTCTTCCATCACATGCGCTAGAGGCTATCAAATATCATATTGAAATGTGCGTCTATGATATACATACAGCGAAAGCATTCTCAAAGATTGCGTCTATTCACAACATGCAAGCATTACTGCATATTAAGTTGGATACGGGCATGGGTCGTTTAGGTTATCAACTCAATGAACAGAATCTACAAGAGATTCAAGAAATTTTCCATTTGCCTCATCTTAGAATACAAGGCATATTTACGCATTTTGCTACTGCTGATTGTGCAGATTCGGATTATCTTATTAAGCAATATACGGATTTTCAATCTTTCCTTGCCTTATTGCCAAACCTATCAAATGTGCTTTTGCATTGTGCCAATAGTGCGAGTATTTTTCACGCGCGACAAACACACATGGATATAGTAAGGCTTGGTATTATTGCGTATGGATTGCAGCCTTCCTTTCAAATGAATATGCGAGACATTAATCTTAAAGCCGTTATGAGTTTTAAGGCTAATATTGTGCATATCAAAGAAATAGACAAGTATCAGAGCGTGAGTTATGGTCGTACATTTGTGGCTACGAAAAGAACTACGATAGCGACATTGCCCGTTGGTTATGCTGATGGTTATATGCGACTTCTTTCTAATAAGGCAGAGGTACTTATACACGGTAAAAGAGCACCGATAGTAGGTAATATCTGCATGGATCATTGTATGGTTGATATAAGCGAGATCGATAATGTCAAAGTAGGTGATTGCGTGTTGCTCTTTGGCTATGATGAATATCATAATGAGTTAAATGTGGATGAATTAGCTGCCCGTATCAATACAATTAATTATGAGCTTGTTTGCGCGGTATCTAAAAGAGTGCCAAGAGTATATACGAGATTCTAAGTCTCTTGATGCAAATATTGTAATTCATTTTTAACACTTTCTTCAAAGCTTTCTCTTTGTTTAATTAGGAAATGTTTTCCGCTAGATATTGCAACTTCAGCTGGCTTTAGCCGTGAATTGTAATTACTTGCCATACTATAACCGTATGCCCCACAGGATTCTATAAGAAGTAAATCTCCTGCCTTGCATAGCGGTAGCTCTCTATCTTTCGCAATATAATCTCCGCTTTCACAAATAGCACCCACAATATCACATATCTGTGTCTCTCCGACTTGAGAATCTCCTAGATATGAAATATGATGATACGCATGGTATAAACTTGGACGCAATAAATCATTCATTGCGCAATCAATAATAACAAACCTCTTGTTGTGCGTTTCTTTTTTACCTATCACGCGGGTAAGAATTGCCCCATTGTTTCCCATAATACTTCTGCCCGGCTCACAAATTGCAGTGAGGTTAAGGGCGTCAATATGTCGAATAATTTGATTAATATAATGGGCTATGTCAAATGCCACTTCGTTATTATAAGTGATACCAAATCCCCCGCCAATATCAAAAAACTTCAAATCAATATTTGCGCTTAAAAGACTTTTTGTCAAATCTAAGACTTTATGTGTGGATTCTAGAAGAGGGGCAAAGTCTAAAATCTGCGAACCAATATGATAATGGATTCCAATAGGGCTAAGATAAGGGCTTTTGTGTGCATACAAATACAATCTTTTTGCGCTTTGCATATCTAAACCAAATTTATTTTCGTGCAAGCCTGTTGAGATATAGGGATGCGTTTTTGCATCTACATCAGGATTGACGCGGATGGAGATTCTTGCTTGGCTTATTGTGTGTTTGGAATGAGACTGTATAAGCTCTTTGGCAATTTCCTCTATACGTAACAATTCCATTTCAGATTCTACGTTCAAAAATAAAATTCCAAGTTCCAACGCTTCTTTAATCTCATAGTCTTCCTTGCCTACACCGCTAAAGATGATTTTATAACGCGGAATCCCAGCTAACAGAGCTCTTTTAATTTCATTCAAACTCACGCAGTCAGCCCCACTACCAAGTCTTGCAAGTGTATTGATAATACTAAGGTTGGAGTTTGCTTTGAGCGCATAACAGATTAATGATTTAAAACCGTAAAAAGAGTTTTTAATAGAGGTGTATTGCTTTTGTATAGAATCTAAATCATAGAGGTAAAGTGGAGTATTGTAGATTTGCGCTAATTCTATATAATTACATTTGGCTTGAAAATATTTCATACAAAACCTTACTTAACAAACAATCAAATCATCAAAGTTGCAATAATTCTATCAAATAAAAATCAATTTATATCATATCACTCTAATTTATGATAAAATCGCGCTTTTAAGTTTTAAAATACTAACATATAAGGTTGGCTTATGGGTTCTGCGAATCTAATTTTTATAGCTGGTAGTTTTGTTATAGTCGTGGTGCTTTTTATTTTTGCGTTATTTAAATTTGTTTTATCCAAACCAAAAGAAAAAGAATTTCATATTGATGTAGAGGATACCTTTGGGATTGAAACTGTAATGATGGTATTAGATTCTTCTCAGAGCTCATTAGAAGATATACAAAAAGCTATTGACAGGCTTTTTGAGGATTATGATAGGATAGAACCAGATAAGCAAAAAATTAAGAATATTTTGATTGCCTTATCGTTACATAAAAATGCACAAAAAGACATTATTATTGCAACTCAAAAAAGATTCCAAGATAGGCATCCGGAACTTGAAATCGAACTTGAAAAAGCAGTGAAAAAAGGTCTTGATAATCGCGGTATGAGGAAATAGATTCTAAATTGCTTTTGCTTTTGGCATATAATATATAGATTGGAGTATTTTATCTTTAATTCATAGCAAGTTATGAATTGCTCAATTACTTTACTATTACTTTTAGAGCCGTGAATTAATTTGGAATTAACTTGGGTTATTTTGTATCGACTAACTTAACAAAAAAGCTATTTTTTCTTTTATTCATAATGACACAAATATTAAAGCTGTATCCACTTTTCGGCTATACGTACAGCGTTTGTCGCAGCACCAACACGTACTTGGTCGGCTACACAAAATAGATGTAGAATCCTTTTGTCAAAATTATCTTCACGAATACGTCCCACAAATGTGCTATCAGTATTAGTTGCCGTAATTGGCATAGGATAACAATTCTCATTTGGGGAATCTATTACTACCACATTTTCTGCATTTCTTAAAATGTCTCTCGCACTATCAGCACTAACTTTTTTCTTGAAACGAATAGTAATTGCTTCACTATGACTTCTTAAAATTGGTACTCGCACACAAGTAGCAGATAATTGGAAGTTAGCGTGCATAATCTTTTGACTCTCATTGAGCATTTTCATTTCTTCTTTTGTGTAATCATTGTCTAAAAAAACGTCAATGTGCGGAATCAAATTCAGTGCGATTCTGTGTTGAAAGACTTCAGATTCTACAGAATTGAGATCAAAAGCAAAGAATTTCTGCATCTGTGTGATAAGTTCCTCCATACCTCTTTTCCCGGCACCACTTACCGCCTGATATGTGCTTACATCTACGCGTTCAATTCCAAATTCTTTATGCAAAGGAGCTAGCACGTGCACCATTTGTATTGTTGAGCAGTTTGGGTTTGCAATGATTTTGGCATTTTTGACAATATCATACGGATTAACTTCTGGTACAACTAAAGGAATATCTTCTTGCATCCGAAAAAAACTCGTATTGTCAATCACCAAAGCTCCACTATCGACAGCATGTTGTGCATATTGCTTGCTAATATTAGAGCCCGCGCTAAAGAAAGCTATTTCGATATTTTCGCGTGCAAAAACTTCTGGAGTAGTCTCTAAAATAGGATACTTTCTACCACAAAATTCCATTTCCTTGCCCACACTTCTTTGGCTTGCTAGCAAAATTAATTTTTTAATTGGGAAGCTTCTCTCCTCTAAGATGAGTAACAGCTCTTCTCCCACTGCACCGCTTGCACCAACAATGCCCACAGTGTATGATTTCCGTGATTGTTTCATGGCTAATGACATAATTCATCCTTAACGTGTTTGAGTATGATAAATATTCGGTTTATTTTATGTGTTATGTTTGATTCGTGGTTTGATTCATAATTATTGTAAAGAGATTATAACTTATTTTGTTAAATTCGTTTTTGCTGCATTTTACTTGTTTACTGCTTATTTTCCTGCAAGAATTCATCATCAAACATCATCGGTGTTTTACTTTCTTTTTTGGTAGTTTGGATTCTATATGAATCGCTTAAAGAGTCTTTGTCGTGTGAAGAAATATCTTTGAATTTCGCGCGCTTTTGAGGAACAATTAAGAGCATAATCTTGCTCCATTGTATGAAATTCCCGACCCATTCTCCATGTGCATTATACAGAGAATCTAGTCGCAAATAAAAGGCATAATGAATCTTGCACAATGGAATACGTATAATCGGGATTTTTAAATAGATTCTAGACGTTTGCTTTGTGTGTTTAATGATAATATCTTGATAGTCTTTGTGGTTTATGCTGTTTGTTTGAGTTGCACATTGGAGGGATTTAGAATTTTGCTTGAGAGAAGATTCTGTATTGTTAATTGAAGGGTGTTGCCCCCCCCGTAGTTTTAGCTGTGTTATTTGATTGTAAAAGTACAGAGTTAGGATAAGTATCAACAAAGGAATAATCAATAATGCTAAGTTTTGCATTCAGTTTTGTAATTTTCTTTTGGGCAGGGGAAAGTACATTTTCTCCTTGCATTTTTGCAATATTAAGAATCGTATAGTTTGCATTATGATAGCTCTGCATAAAATATAAAAATTCTTCACAGGATTCCTTATCGCTGGGTCGAGTGGTAACAAACAAAATATGCTGTGATTGAAAAATATGCGATTTGAGGTTAGCAAATCGACGTTGCATTGTCTGTATAAAAAACGAATATTGCGATTGAATGCTTTGAGCTTGCTTGAATGCGTGAATAGATACCATACCATTACGTAAGTCCGTAATATATCTGCATCCATTCTCACTTTCCCAATCCTCTTTTTCTTGAATGTCTGCAAAGAATCCTTCAAAGTCATTGGCAAAAAGATTCTGTATATCTTTAAGCGTATAGCACATCATCCAATCAAAGGGCGAAGCAAACTCGCGTAATCCGAATTTTTGCAAATAATGCGCAGCTTGACATGCGTCGCCTAAGCTAATCGCCATATCCACACATATTAATTCTTCTTGATATTGTTTCCGATATTGAGAGAGCAATAATCTATTAAAAGCCGCATTCATTTTCTCAAAAAGTCCGTCCCTGATTCTATGACGATAGGGTGTAAATGGAATCCAATGCGTACTAATTTTGCTGATATTTCGTAAGGTTTTGTTAAAGAATATTTGTTCTTGCATCTTTTTCCTTTTTAATTAATACCAACATTATATAGAATCTTGTTTCTGTTGAATGTAGAGGGAGAGCATTTCCTTGATTGCCTGTATTGCAACAGAATTATTTCTTTGCTACACTTCGATTCTATTTTGGGTATTAGGAGTTTTATGCAGCAAGCTATTCTTTCAGACACGAGACAATCCACAGATTTGGTAGATTCTAAACCAACTATTAGCAAAAAAATCTTAAGTATCACTGGCAGAACAAATGCTGCTTATAAGCTCATTAATGAAGGAGATAGAATCTTATTAGGCTTGAGTGGAGGGAAAGATTCTCTACTGCTTGCGACTTTGTTAGCCCATATCAGACAGCATGCCCCGTTTGATTTTGAGTTTCTAGCTATGACTGTGGATTATGGTAGAGGTGGAGAATATGAGTATATTTTTGAATATTGTGAAAAAATGGGAATCCCTTATGAGCTTAATCGTACGGAAATCTTTAAGATTTTAGAAAATCACAAAAAAGAAGGGAGCATTTATTGTTCATTTTGCTCAAGAATGAGACGAGGAGAGCTTTATAACATTGCACTACAAAGGGGCTTTAATAAAGTCGCGCTCGGACATCATTTAGATGATGCGGCTGAAAGTTTCCTTATGAATCTTACTTATAATGGCTCTTTACGTTCAATGCCACCTTATTATAGGGCAGCCAATGGACTAGGAGTTATACGTCCTTTGATTTTTGTAAGGGAGCGGCAAATTATTGACTTTATTGCAAGTAATCGGATATACATTGCTCCTGATTGTAATTGCCCGATTAATTGGCTACCCGAAGACAAAAGGCCACACGCTAGAAGTGAGAGCAAACAATTATTGCAGCAGTTAGAATCGCAAAACCCTCTCTTATTTAAATCTCTTAAAAACGCTTTTAGCAATCTGCATGTGAATAGCTTTTGTGATATGAGATTTCTTGATACATAAGCATATTCAATAAGCGGGCTTTAGTATCTCGACCTTTGTAGAATCTATGATAAACTTAAGATTCAAATCATAGTTTAGTATTTTTCATTATTTTTACGTGCTGTTGATTTGAATATCCTAACCCGTGTGCTTTCAAGAATTGCTAGAATCTCGTTATAATCAGATAGTTATTTTACTTTGGTTAAAGAGTCCTCTCTATTCATAAAGATTTACTTATTGAAATTCAAATGTCAATGCTTGTTTGAGTTAGGATCGAATTAATAATTAAGGATATATTATGTGGTTAAAGAGATTACTACTCTTGTTTTGTTGTGTGCTGCCAATATATGTATGCGCACAAGATTCTCTGAAATTCACAACAGTCTCTTCACTAGATGGTGATTTTCTCGTATGGCATAAACAATGCAAACAGAAAGATTATCAAGCTTGCTATTTTCTTGGTTTAAGTTTTATGCAGGGCTATAAAACATTGCCCGATATACAAAAAGGCAACAAGACTCTGCTTATGGCTTGTCAAAATCGCATTTTAGAATCTTGTCTAGCTCTTCAGCAATACTACCCTTTAGATTCCGATAGCATACTTCTTGCTACTATGCAGCCTACTTGGAATAGTGCTTTCTTAGCTTATAAAGAAGCATGTGATTTAGAGGATATTGAATCATGTGAAACGCTTGCTAAATTTCTCTTGCAACACAAACAAACATTAATTAATAAAGAATCAACAGAGCAATATCAGCCCGTATATGCGCAGATTTTGAATGTATTGGATAATTTTTGCAATGCTCAAGCGGAGGATTCTCTGAATAATTCAACTTGTCAAACGCTTGAGAATTTTAAACTTATATTTTACAATGTAAACACTAGTCAAATTCCCGCTTTGCTAATCTCTTGTAAAAAGTCATTACAAACTCCGTATGCTGCTCGCACAGATTGCGCAAGGCTGGCAAACGCTTATGCAAGGGGAGACAATGTATCCCAAGATAAGATGAAAGCATACGAATATTTTAGTCTTGCTTGTCAGAGACACAAGAGATTTTGTTATAACAAAGTTTTAGATTCTATTTTGAGTAAGGAATGATTATGCACGCAAGATGTACGACAATAAGAGATTATTTTGTCATTACCACGTTGATATTTGCTTGTTTTATGATGATTTTGTATGCAGATTCGACTGATAAAAATATGCAAGTTGATAAATGTTCCAAAGGATATGTTACGTCTTGTATTGTATTGGGGAAAGATTCTCATAAATATCACAAATACATTGTTGCGAATCTTCAACGTGCTTGTCAAAAGGAATATAAAGCTTGCCTAGCATTGGCTGAAATGTATAATCCTAATCCAATTTATAATTACAATACACAGAATTTACAGCCATTGCCAGATGCAGATCCTATAAACCAATCTATATTAACTAGCTTACAACAATCTCAACATGAGTTTACCATTTCTGTGAAAGGATTAAGGGCACTAGGTATTCCAACCGATGCGAAAGAGGCATTGAAATATCAAGAAAAAGCTGTCCCGCTTATGGAATCTGCTTGTTATGTGCGAGCACAAAAAGACATGCAAGCATGTATCGCGTTGAGTTATTTTTATGAAAAAGGCATAGCTGTGCCACTCAATCGCCATAAAGCACAACGTTTAATAGAATCCGTATTAGATTCGTTTATGAAAGAATGTTTATTTAACGATACGACTGCTTGCATCATTTTTAATCAATATCCAGATTATTTAAAGATGATTAATAGCGAGATTTCTACTATTATCATGCAATGCAATGAAGGAGATTTTCTGTCTTGCTTACGTGCGAGTTTGTATTATACGCAACATTTCTCTATTCCTAGATTCAAAAATGTTCATGCCAATAACGACCAACAAAACAACAAGCCCAAAGACAATGAAACAGAAATGGATTTTCTCAAATCAGCACTTTTTCTACAAAAAGCTTGCAACTTAGAATCTCAAACGTGTGAGAATATTCTTTTTACAATTCCTTTCGCGCGAGCATGTCTTATGCAAAACGATATGCAAGCGTGTGCAAAGGTTCAAAGCAACAGACCAGAGTTTTATTCACTTGCTTGTGAGGGCGGAAATATATCGAGCTGCTACAAATTGCGATATTTACCTATATTTGACAATACAAAAAAGCTTGTTGCTTTAAGTCAACGTGCGTGCAAGGGCGGTGTCATTGAAGCTTGCGCAGATCTAGCTAGAAGATATAAAGTAGGCGATAAGGTGCAACAAAATGAGGAAAGATCTTTGCATTTTATGCAGCGAGCTTGTAATTGGGAATTAAAGCAAAAGGCAAAAGAATCAGATTCCAAACCAGATTCTCATACAGAAAATACAGAGTATTGCTATGAAAGTGCTTATGGATACGAGACGGGTGAATTTGTTAAACAAGATATTACTAAGGCTATGCAGCTTTATGAATATTCATGCGCATTTAATCCTAACGCATGTGATAGATTGGCAAGGTTGTATCAAGTCTATAAAAAAGATTCTGAAACGGCGTTGAAGCTGTATCAACATGCCTGTGATAATGGCGCGAGTTTCGCGAAAGGTTGCGCAGAGGTTGCTAATCGTTATTTCTTAAAAGCAACGCAGGGCGAAGATTCGTTACCTAATATTCTATTGGCTATTGCATACAACCAAAAAGCAAGTAAGCTTCAAGGGAAAAGCGCGCTAGATTCTTTGTATCAATTAGGGACAATTTATTCATTAGAAGGGTTTAATAATACAGATACTTCTTCGCGCGCTCAACGAGCTACTCAACCTAATCCTTACAAAAATTACGCCTTAGCCGCTCAATATTATCATGAGGCATGTCAGAAAGGCTCTTTACAGGCTTGCACAAAATATAAGCAATATAAACAAGAAAAACAGCAGGAATTGCAGCAGTTATGTACCATAGAACGTTCTAACGAACATTCTAGTGCTTGCTATCAACTATTGATGTATGATTTGCTTTTTACGCAATCTCAGCAGAAACGTTTTACTCCAGCGGAAGCCTTTGGTATGCTCGTTACTTCTTGTGAAAGCAATATGCCTTCCTCTTGCGCATCTCTTATTAGGCTTTCTAGCCATAAAGAATATCAAGAGTATTTCCGTGCAACAACCTTCAAGCAAAATATGTACTTACAAGGAAGGCTTTGTAGAATCAGCAAAGATAGATTGTATGATATTATTTCCCACAACAATAATACGGGTGATTTTTGTGCTAACTTCGCTAACCTTGCTTATCAACAAAGAGATTATGCAAAGTTTATAGAGGCACTTCGTGGGTATGAATATGGTTTTATTATGACAATTCCTGTGGAAAATGCACTTGATAAATTAGTACAGGCATACTTTGTTACGCAGCGATATGACGATATGCTTGGAGTCTATCGTTATATCTACGCAAACCACATTCCCAATAGTTATTATTTCTTAGCTAAAGCGTATCAAGAAGGATTAGGAGTAGAGAAAAACTTGCAACGTGCCATTATGATTTATCAGTTGGGTGTTTATAAAGAGAGCGCGCAAGATTCTCTTCAAGATGATGAAATGGATCATTTCGCATTAAGTTACTTAGGATTAGCGCAAAGTTATCAAGAAGGATTAGGAGTAGCAAAAGATAATTATAAAGCCATAGAATTGTTACGTTTAGCTTGCCCATTACATACAGAAATACGATTGCAAACCGTTGCAGCTGAAGCTTGCGCGTTATTAAGTAAGGAATTTAGTAGAGATGGTGATTTAGAAGAGGCAAAAGCATATTATCAAAGAGCTTGTGAGGCACAATATCAAGGGGATATTGTTTCATGTAAATCAAAATGATTGAAGATTAGATGCTATCGTGCTCTACTATCGTGTTTGGTTTTGCTTGTGTTAAATTCTGTTTGTTTTCTAGTTTTGTTGGTAATGGAATCTCAAAAACTTATCCTATTTGACTATAAAATCAATAAAAACTAAGTTATGAAGTTATTCAAAAAGCAAAGTTTTGTTTTCAATGACAAATGAATTGATTCTTAGGGAGCAATCTTTTTGTTTTATTATCAATGCTCTGTGTTTTGTATTTTCTATTTGAATCTTTTGCGATGAATGACGTTTTATAGCTTCATGATTATGTATTGCTCCCTTGCTAATTTATCTTCTCATCATTATTTCTATGCTAGCAATGTAGTTGAAGAATCGCAAATCTTGAGCTTGGAGCAAGTTATTTATGGGCTAATATCGTGCTGCAACTAGATTATGAAAGAATGCAATGCCGTGCTCTGATATGCCAGAATCATTGTAATCTGCCATAATGCGCCCTTGTCCTTTATAACCTCTTGAGTGTAAGCCTTTTTGCACACTTTCAACCAAACGTAAATCCTCTGGACGAAAAACGGTTCTATACCATTCAATAAGGTCTTTTTGTTGCTGTGTCAAATCTTCGTTAGGCAAGAAAATATCGTAGTTTTGTAGAGTTGTTTCAGAATCTATTGGAAACTCAAAGATAACATTCAGCATACCAACTGGATTAACATTCCACATCGTGCAGGGCCATAGCCAAAATCCAGAAAACGATGATTCCCCTTCGAATTGGAAAGATTTATCTGAAGGAATAGCTACACCCCACTGCAACGACCAATTTTTAAAGATTTTATGCCAATATTTATCAACTTGTACAGAATTAGCGAATCCGGGGTGTGCTGGAGCACAATGGTAACATTCCATATAATTATCAACAATATTCTTCCAATTTGCTGGTGTCCTTGTTGTAAATCGTGCCACTCTTTTATAATTTGCTGCATTTGGCAATGCTTGTTCGAAAGATTCCTTGAGTCCGGGCAATTGATCTTGCACTGTTTTTGTGCATTTAGAATCTAAATTGATAAATATGAATCCAGCGTACTCCTCGCATTGAATTGGTGTCAAACAGGCATCATGTTTATTGAAGTTATGTACATTATTGCAATTTCGCGCACTTGCGAATGTCCCATCTTGATTAAATGCCCAAGCATGATAGGGGCATGTTAAACTTCTTGCGCTGCCATCGCCTTCAACAATTCTGTGTGCTCTGTGTGGGCATACATTATAGAAAGCACGCAAGATATTATCACGTCCTCGAATGATTAGCACAGATTCATTAAGAATCTCACGCGTAATGTATTGGTTGGGAGTATTCACTTCACTTGCATGAGCCACACATATCCAATCTTTTGTGAAGATAGTCTCTATCTCATGTGAAAAAACGTTTGGATCAATGTAGCAATCTGCAGGTAGAGTATAAGCTTCTTTTGCGCTTTTACAGAAATCCTTTGGTAGATGAATGGGCTTAGACATAATATCTCCTTTATGATTTGATTCGAAAGATGGCTATTTGCATGTATTTTGCTCGGTATGCACCGCATGGGTTTCTATGACATGCGGGGGAACTCGACCATAATCTCTTAAAAGCCACCTTATGAAACCAAATAGAATAATTAGTAAAATTACTAAAAACGGCAATCCAGAGAGTACGACGGAAGTTTTAAGCGTTGATAGCGGGGCATTAATGTATAAAATTGCTAGCGGGATAAGCGTTAGCACAGCGCACCAAAATAATTTCATGCTACGTCCTGGATCCTGCCCTTCTGCTAAATTGCGCGTTGAAGTGGCAGCCATAGCATAAGCCACTGCGTCCATGTGTGAAGCTAGCATAATAACCATGAGAAAAAGCAAAATAGCAAGAAACATTTTGCCTAATGGTAAATTTAAAAATGTAGCAACTAAGCCCGCTTCACCACCTTTCTGATTGACAATATCAACGACATTGAGTGTTCCCGTTAAAAATTCATGAATGCTATAACTTTCAAGTACTCCAAATAAAAACCAAGTACCAGTAGTCGAGCCAAGTAGGAATGCCCAGATAATTTCACGGATTTTTCTACCGGCTGATACACGGGCTACAAATAACGCGACGGCAGGAGTGTATGAAATCCACCATAACCAATAATAGATTGTCCAAGATTTAGTGAATTCTCCTTTACCAAAAGGATCGGTAAAGAGAGACATTTGGAAATAATGAGAAAAAGTGAATCCGACACTATTAGTAATATTATTGAGAATAAATTCCGTGGGACCAATAACTAAGACAATAGCAGCGAGCAGCAAAGAACCATAACCCACTACCGCGCTCAAAGATTGCATACCCTTGTCTATGCCTATGTATGTACTTAGACAAAACATAGTTGCAGAGATAATTGTAATTATGGCTCGTGTTATAAAGTTGTCTGGAATGTCTGTGAGAGTTGAGACACCAATGCTTAATATGATGACGCTTAAAACTAAAGAAAGTGTTAATGCGCCAACAGAGGACATAAGAAAAACCATATCTATGATTTTACCAACAATACCTCTAGAATCTATTTTGAAAATCGCAGCAACCATTCCAGACAATGATAACCCTTTGTTTTTGCGAACATGAAAGTGATAAGCCATAGCAATAGAAGCTAACGCATAAGTAGACCAAGCACCAATTCCCCAATGAAAGAATGAATAAGCCACAGTTGCTTCTAAGGCTTTTGTTGAATTGGGCTCAATTCCTAATCCGGGCGATTGATAATAATATACCCATTCAATAGTTGCCCAATAAAAAATAGATGAACCTATTCCTGCGCAAATAAACATAAATAACCAAGGTAAGGTTTTGTACTCTGGCTCTTGGTTACCCATTTTTATATTGCCATATTTACTTATTGCAATGTAAAGACACAAAATAAGCCCTAATAGTATTAATAATTGTATGGAAGATCCAAGCATGCTAGTTACCCAATCGAAAACAACGCTCGCCCATCTGTTTGTTGTTTCTGGAAACAAATAGATACACATTGCAATAATTACAACGCAAACAACGGATATGGAAACTAAGGATTTATCAATAGTAGTATTTAATGTATATTCGTGATTTTGCTTGGGATTCATGCTATTCCTTCGCTTCTTAATCAGAAACAATTTATTCGTTAAAATTTACAAATTAATAATATTTATAAAGATACATTATTCTATGAATAAATAGTAAATGAAAATACTTAAATATTGAATAATAGGTTAAATTCTATTTCAATCACATAATAATTACATAATTAAGCAAGCTTCATTTATGTGTTGGTAGAGCAATGGGCTAGTTTTTGTTAATAGAATCATTGTTGCGCTTTGCAAGCTTGTGCGAGTGGATTCTATGAAAGTGTTATTGTTTGCATGTGTGCGTATCAATGTAATGTTGGATTTGAATGGTTTGTAGTTGTTGTTTTTCTCAAAGAAGAGTAAGTCTAAGCATCGTTGATTAACGGGCTATTCTGTGGTTAGATAAATGTTTCATTTTTTTCTTAACAAATCATTTAAACATACTGTGAGTGCCTCCTTAACAATTTGTTTATCCTCCTTACTGGCTGCATAGAATCTGTCATCGAGGTTTTCAATTGCTTTCTCTATGTCGTGTTGTCTTGCGTCAAATGATAAATGCGATAATGCTTTATCTAAATAATGTCTAACCTCATAAAAATTACCATATTGATGTTTTTTGAGGATTCTCAATGCTCTAATAACAACGTCAATAGTAGCCATTATATCTCCAAATATTTTTTAGTTTTCTATAATTTATTGTCAATCATTATCCTTTAGCACAACAAATAGCTTTTGTCGTTATAAATTTTATAGAAAAATTTCTACTTATTCAAGAACTTTTTAATATCTTGTTTAATTTTTAGACTTTCCCTAACTTTTAATTATTTTGCATTCTTAGCCGAGCTATTGTATAACATCTTCATAGTAATCTTTACTGCTAAGAATTTGTATGTGAGAGTAATAGAGAATTTTATGTTGCAATGAGTGATAGAACTTCAATTTTAGCCGTTTTACAATCTGCTGAAAATATTGGTGAATTTTGCATAACTTGAATTTTTCGTGCTAGAATTAAGACTTTGATTATCTTGAAAGAAAGTAGGTGAGGAACATGCCAGGTATTAAGGTAAAAGAAAACGAAACGTTTGATGACGCATACAGAAGATTTAAAAAGCAAGTCGATCGCAATTTAGTCGTTACTGAATGTCGTTCAAGACGTTTCTTTGAATCTGCCACAGAAAGACGCAAGAAGCAAAAGATTAATGCTAAGAAAAAGATGCTTAAACGTCTTTATATGTTAAGAAGATATGAATCTAGGTTGTAATTATTTGTTCCCATTGTAGTATTTTGTGTCTTTGTTTGTTCAATAAAGGTGAGAATGCTTAGGAGCTAAGATGCCAAGTAATCTTTCATTGAATGATTCTGTACCCACACAATCAGATTCATATACAATCCCCACAATCTTTACACAATCCATAGTGCATTTTATAGAGAATAGTTATAACAATGTATTGTTAGATTCTCAAATGCAATTTTTTTTGCAAAAACTTTGCAAAATGGAGAGTTGTAATATGGGTACTTGGAAACATTTTGAAAACTTACAGAATCTTTCTAAGACAAATTCCATTTCTTCTGATGAGCTATGCAAATATTTTATGCAAGATTCTTTATTGTTTCAGAAAAAGCATTATTTTCTTCCTTGTTTCTACAATACCGTGTCTTTTCAGGAATCTCAAAGTCATATTTTCGGATTTTTTGGTCAAGGTGATTATTTCCTCGTGGAAGCATTGAGTCACACGACGTCCCCACAAGAGATTGCTACCCTTGCATTGCAGTATGCTATCAGTTTGCTCTTGAGCCTAGAGTCCGCTGATACTGCTTGTATTCTTGTGATATTGCATGAAGGAGATTCTTGCGCGCATGCACGGCAAACCGAGATTGTAGCGCACTCCCCTTATAAGCTTTATCGTTGCATTCGGCATTTTTATTTTGAGCAGCCATTTGATATTATTGGAGAGAATTATCACTTGTTGAAATGTGCTTCGTTATTCTTAGAATTACGTGGCGCGAATTTAGAGGGCAAGTTCTGTATTATTACGGGGGATAGTATACATTCTTTATTGCTTGCTAAAGGATTAAAGTTGCTTCATGCAAAACCACTCACTTTAAGTAATACAACGGGAGTTCTTTATGATTCAAATGGCTTAGATATAGAATTGCTTGAGACGATTTATGCGCAAACTCATTCTACATCCGTGAATAGCACTATGCAAAATTGGCTAGAGATTTATGCCCATGAACGTCAATGTGATTTTGTTCAACAACCGCAAGCCATTAAAGAGATTCCGGCTTTTGCAACGTTTCTTGCCCATAAAACACCTATAACACGACAAATTATGCAAAGTTTGCTACGTAATGGCTGCAAGTACATTGTAGAGTTATTGCCTAATCTTAGCCTAGAAGCGCAGAGATTGGTTTTGGATTCTCGAATCTGCTACATGCCTTTTGTGCTTGTTGGATGTGTGTATTTTATGCGACAGTTACGTGATATGCAAAACGATACAACAATTTACTTTCGTGCTCTTTTAGAAAATGTAGAATACAAATTACAAGATTCTTATCCCACAAACATTCCGTGTTTTATTACTTTGCAAAGCATTTTTTCTTTTCTTATAGAACAGAATATGGCATGTGATAGGTTGTCTTATGAATGATTCTGAAGTTTTTTTGGCAGGAGATGATAGTATTGTAGGACTTCAGTGTTTTTTGTTGCAAGCGATTTAATTTCTTGTCTCGCAGCTTTGTAATTTGGGTAGTATGTAGCCACTTCAGCCCAGAAGCTTTTTGAGTGATTAGGAAAACGTATATGCGAAAGCTCATGAACAATCAAATATCTTAGTAAATATTCAGGGCAAAGTACATTGCGATAATCAATTTTAATATGCCTACCATGACATTGCCCAAGATAGCTTTTTGCATAGCTAATGCGTAAGCTTTCAAAAGTAAGCCGCATGATATTTGCCATTTCATGCAGTAAAGAGTAACTTTTGTTATAGAGAATCTGCGAAAGAGATTCTATATTGACATGCGAAACTTCGTAGGTTGTATCAAAAATTCTTAACGTGTTGGGGTATCTCAAGAGATATTGAGCAAGATACTCTTGTAGTATTTTCTGTTTCTCGTCTTGCTTTTTGAGTAATCTTTGATGGTGTTTTTTTAGAGCTTCTTGGTTATCGACTATGTATTGCTTGGCATGTTCTAGCTTATTGTGGAATCTTAATGGATAGGTAAAAATAAGATTCCCTTGACGGGTGAGTTTTATATATGAGTTTTTGTTGCGAGGATTAGAGAGTATTTCAAAATGAAACCCTAAGAACTCTTGCAAATCTATCCTTTTTTGTTATTTTCGTTACAATTAAGGGTTATAATCATAGCAAATTCATAGTTGAGGTGTCAAATGCAAGTATTGCTTGTCCAAGATGTTGCGAAATTAGGTAAAGCAGGCGAAATAAAAGACGTCAAAGATGGTTATGGGCAAAATTTTCTTATTGCTAAGGGATTGGCAAAGTTAGCGACTAAGGAAGTGATTAATAAATATCATGCAGAGCAAAAAAAGAAGGCAGAGCTAGAAGCACTAGAGCTCGCGAAAGCAAAACAAATGCAAGAAACCCTTGCAGGAATTGAACTCCAAATCACCAAGAAAATTGGCGCGAACAATAATCTCTTTGGTTCTCTGACTAAAGAAGAGATTTCGAATGAACTCTCTAAACAACACAGAATCACAATTGACAAGAAAGCTTTTGAAATTCCTCAAATCAAATCATTAGGCGCATTTCAGGCGACTATTAAACTTGGGCACGGATTACATGCGACTTTACGGCTACAAGTTATTGCGCAAAAGTCGCCATAAATCGTTGATTGCCACTTTATCAAGTATATTATCTTTCAATTGCCCTATGCGATAAAGCGCAAAATCATATTTAACAGGGTCGTTACTATCAAATTTCCTCAAATGGTTAGTAATTTCTAACACAGCCTTAAGGTTTGCTGTTCTTGTTTGACATAACCCGATTCTTTTACAGATTCTAAATGTATGTGTATCAACAGGCAGCAGGAGATTGCTGCAAGAAACTCTGTCCCATATTCCTAAATCAATACGGTCTTTACGAACCATCCAACGTAAAAACATGTTATAACGTTTCAAGGCGGAATCAGAATCTTTCTTGCCGAAAAGAAATTGTATCGAGCGAGGATATATCTTAGAATCTCCTTTGAATCCTAATTGGCGGCTAGAGTTTGTTGCGGGATAGGTAAGAGAGTATTCTTGCAAAGAGTTTTGCAATTTCTCAAGAATGATTCTCTCAAGTGTTTTTTGGATAGAGAAAATACCTTCTAGCACATTGTATTGTTGTAAATAGCCTTGTAGAAATAATTCATAGATTCCCCCATACTCGATACTATGCGCAAGTGTTAGGAAGCATATTTTTGTATCAAAACGTGTTTGGAATCGGTAATAAGGGAAGTTTGATAGTGGCAGAGATTCTATTGATTTAATTAATGCTTGCGCCGTGTCTTTATTATAGCTATTGTTGTGTTGGTAGTCATTTGTCTTAGCTATATCCTTATGAACGTGTCGCTGTGAAGTAAATAAATGTAGTGGCATGTTTGTTAGATTCTTTACAATTGCTTTTGCGTTGCCATAGGAATAGCATGCGCAGATAAAAGCGATTTCGCTTATAAGAGGTTGCGCGCTAAAGTTTTTTACAATGCAAAGAGGATCTGGATAAACATGTAAGTATTCTTCTGCATTAAATCTTGCGTATTGAGAATCTAAAAGCTCTTGTATTTTTTGCATGTCTGTGCCTTAAATTTTTTGGGTAATTTTATGATAGAATAAGGATATTTCTTGTAGAGAGTAGGATATGTCAAATACCATTATTACGCAATTACAAAATAGTCTTAGTCACGGAAAAATCAGTCGTGATATTGTTGATAATTTTGCAGCAAAAGAAAAGGCACAAAGCATGCAAGTTGCTGAAGCTGTGCAAGGGAATCTTGCGAGTCTTGAAGGTAGGGATAAGGTAGTTTTTGATTCCTTAAAGTCCTTACAAGAAAGTATTGATTCTATGAATCCTTATAATTTTAAGCCATCATTTTTTGAAAGGTTGTTTGGCAGAGCGCAGCAAAGTATGAAGCAGTATTTCTCGAAATTTCAAAGCAATCAATCTTTGCTTAATGAGATTTTGCAGAAGTTAGAAGAAGGCAAGCAAACATTGCTAAGGGACAACGTAGCCCTCGAAATAGAAGCAAGCAAGAATGCTGAATTAGCGCAGGCTATTAGTAAAAAACTAGAAATAGCCAATGAAGCCAATCATTATTTAGAGTCGCAATTACAGCAGCTTGATTCTCCGACAACAGATTCTAGCTTGCTTATAGCTCCTAGCTCTTCACTTCCTAAAGATTCCATGGAATCTAGCGCGTTGGTAGTTTCTGAGGATACAAGTGCGCAAACCCCAGAAATTCAAGCTACTATCACTAATGATCCTTTGCAAATTACTCTTGAGAACAGAGAGGAAATACAAAAAAACATTTTATTCCCTCTTAAACAGCAGATTATGGATTTTCAGCAACAAATTCTTGTGCACAAGCAAGGGGAAATTGCTCTTAAAACATTGATTAACAATAATAAAGAGCTCGCTAATAGCGTAGATAGGACAAAAGCAGTAACACTCAACGCGCTGAATGTTGCTATTATTACGGCACAAGGTTTAGAGCAGCAACAAAGAGTGTTAAGCGCAGTACAAAATATTAATACACAAACAAGTAATCTCATAGCTCATACAAGTGAAAAGTTACGCGAACAAGGCAAGCAGATTCAAGAGGGGGCAAGTAATGCTATGCTTGATATGGATAAACTTAAAAGTGCCTTTGATAATATCTTGGGAGCAATGGATGATATTAAGAATTTTAAATTACAAGCTCTTCCAAAAATGCAAAAAGACATACAACTTTATCAACAATATTTAGATGACCTTAAGAAAAAGGATAAGTGAGTATCATTATATTTACATTCTCGCAACCGCCGCGGGACCACTGCAATGATTGGATTCTATAATCTTGTTACGAATGCAAACTCCACAAATCCAACTCCACTATTAATTCACGTTTTATTCTCAACACATGAAATCTCATTCTTTAATTGCTAACAATCTTGCATTCGTTATTCCATGCGCGAAATTGTTCTCAAACTTTCTATCCTCATAATTTACGCTTATTCTTCTTTGTTTTAGTCTATCAAATCTCTTTTTTTATATTTAACTTATAAATTATTAAAAGTATTGACATAATAAGTTTTTTTAATTATAATATTGTAATATATTATTTATTATTTTTATAAATAATAATATATGTAATTTTTTAATGTTTTTATTATGAAGATTGTGTAATTAAAACATTAGAGATTATTAGCTGTAAGATTTGTGATTAGAAACTTATTTTGTGTTTTACAAGCATGTAGCAAAATCACAGATACGTCTCTAAGCATATACAGACACGGCAGGAAAGCCAATATCGAATCCATACAAAAGGAGAAATTATGCAAGTTAAAACAAGAAACAATATATCTTTAGTCATGTTGCAATGCTGTTGTTGTGGGGTTAAGTGTTGTCAAATAGTACAAGATTTACAACTATTTTATAAGAAAGTTATTCATTTATCTCGCATGTTATTTACACGCAGACAGCAAACAAGGAGGAATTTTTATGCAAAATCAAGGTATCAGAGATACAAACGGTAAGTTGAAATATCGAACATTTTTAGATGTATTGCGCACAGCAATACCATCTCATATTCATAGAATCCTTACGCAAAAATCTATGAAATTTGTCAGAGCGATCGTAGTAAAGAAAGTGATTGTTGCAAGTGGCATTACTAAAATGCGAAAGAATATAAAAGAATACAGAGCTTATCTTTCCTTTCTTCAATCTACATTTCTTGCGGCTTTTGCTTGCTTTTTTGCCCTTAGTGTAGGTGCTAATAGTCTTCTTGCCGCGCAAAATCCTAGTAATCCTAGCACTAATAAAGCACAAAGAACACAGGGCTTACAAGTAAGAATTGGCACACAAAGTATCCCAAGCAGTCATGCGCTAGCCATTGCAAAAGGCTTCGTGCAAGAGGAGTTTTCAAAGCTTGGCGCAACCGCTGTGATTCTCAATTTTGATAGCGGACGCGATATTAATAATGCTTTTGCAAGTAAGAGTATTGATTTAGGATTCTTAGGCACGACACCTTTTGTGATTGGTGCATTAAATGGGATTCCGATCTCGGTTATTTGGGTGGATTTTATTTCGCATGAGAGTGAAGGGTTGGTTGTTAGAAAGGGCACTTTTAACAACATAAATGAACTCAAAGGGCAAAAAATTGCTGTAAGTTTTGGCACTAGCGCGCATTATGCTCTCTTACAAATCTTAAATATTCATAAAATAAGCACTAAAGAAGTAACGCTTCTAGATCTTTCCCCTAATGATATTTTTGCGGCATGGGAGAGAGGCGATATAAATGCTGCTTGTGTATGGGATTTAGCATTAAGCAATCTCAAGAACAAAACTATTCTCTTTAGCGATAAAGATTTGGCAGATAAAGGCATTATTTTGAGCGATATAACAGCCGCAAGAAATGAGTTCCTAGAGGCTTATCCAGAAATTGCCAGTGCTTATATTAAAGCTGTTGGTCGCGCCTATGAATATCGGATAAAAGAACCGCAAGATTCCGCGAAAGTGCTTGCAAGATTCTTTAAAATCCCAGAACGAATTGCGCAAGAACAATTAAGCGAAGTCAAAGCGAAACCTTTATCAATCAAAGAAGTACAAAGCGATATGTTTGGGAATAGCGCGAACAATCTTGCAAATAATCTGCAATCTCTTGCCAAATTTTTATACGCTCAAAAACTTATTCGCACTCTCCCAGATTCTCAAATATTCACTCGCTTTCTTAATGCTAGCTTCTTGGAGTAAAACATGTTAGCGCAAGGGAAAACGTTGCAGAATACAAAGCTGCAAGCATTAAATATTAGAGAATCTCCGTTTGTTTGGCAAGTAGAGGGAGATAATTATAAGAGCACTAAGGATTCAGGTATGAGCAAAGCACCCAATGACATTTTAAAGCAGAGTTTAAAGCAAATAAGCGATAAATCTCATTGCAACAATGCGAGCGATGATGTGTTTTGCAATAGAGTGATTGCTTTGCATAATGTTGGGCTGCAATACCATAATAAATGGGTGTTAAGGCATGTAGATTTTGTTTTGCAAAAAGGTGAGTTTGTTGCCGTTTTGGGGGATTCTGGCTGTGGGAAATCAAGTCTATTGAATCTTATAGCAGGCTTTTTAGTCCCGAGTGAAGGGGAAATTTTATTGTTTAATAAACCACATAATAAGCCAGATTCACAAGTTGGCGTGATGTTTCAAGACCCGCCACTTTATCCTTGGCTAAAGATTCATCAAAATGTTGGTTTTGCATTAAAGATGCGCGGTTTATCCAAGCAAGAAATACAAGACAAATCACAATACTACTTGCATTCTGTGGGATTGGAGCATAAGGCAAATGTTTATCCTTATGAATGTAGCGGAGGTATGCGTTCGCGAGCGCAACTTGCGCAAGTGCTAGCTTTAGAAAGTGAAGTGATTCTAATGGATGAGCCTTTTAGTGCGCTTGATGCTTTTAGTAAGAGAGCTATGCAGGATTTGATAGCGCAGATTCACTTTGAGTTTGCAAAAGCTATTTTTTTTATCACACATGACATTGATGAAGCATTGCGATTGGCACATAGAATTATTGTGCTTAAGCCCTATGTAGATGGCGCGAGTGAAACAAGTATTGTCTATGAGCTTAAGTTGCCATTTACACAGAAAACATGCAGGGAGGGAGATAAGGAATTTTTGGAACTTAAAGATTTTCTCTACGCCCTTATTAAAGAAAAATATGATTATGTTATTTAAGGAGATAATATGGAAGCAAGTTTGTTTTGGTTTTTGCCCACTTATGGGGACGGTAGATATTTAGGGAGCAACGAGAGTGCAAGGAAAATCACTTTGGAATATCTTACGCAGGTAGCTTTAGCAGCCCAAAGTAATGGTTTTGAGGGGGCGTTAATCCCCACTGGTCGCTCATGCCTTGACTCTTCTATCGTGGCAAGTAGCCTTATTCCGCTTACAAAGACTTTTAAATTTCTTGTGGCGTTGCGCCCGGGCGTTATTTCCCCAACTGTGGCAGCAAGATGGGCAGCAACACTTGATAGTTTGAGTAATGGCAGAGTGTTGTTTAATCTTGTTGCAGGCGGGGATAATGAAGAGTTTGAGGCTGATGGGATTTGGCTTAATCATCAAGAGAGATATGAGCAAGCCTTTGAATTTACACAAATCTGGCTCGATTTACTAGAGGGTAAGGAAGTGGATTTTGCAGGCAAATATTATCGTGTAAAGGGCGCGAGCCTCTTTCATAAGCCGTTGCAGATTCCGCACCCACCGCTCTTTTTTGGTGGTTCGAGTGAAATAGCGCATTCTCTAACAGGAAAATATGTCAATAAATATTTAAGTTGGGGCGAGCCGCCATTTATGTTAAAAGAAAAAATAGAATCCGTTCGTAAAGAGGCAGAAAAATACAATAGGGAAGTTTCCTTTGGAGTGCGGCTACATATTATTGTGCGAGAGAGTGATGAGGAGGCGTTTAAAGAGGCGCGTAAGCTTATTTCTAAGTTAGATAGTGCCACGATAGAAAAAGCGCAAAGAGATTTAAGAAACTATGATTCTATCGGGCAGCAACGTATGGTTTCTTTGCAAGAAGAGGCAAGGAGAAAAGGTAATTTAGAAATTTATCCCAATCTTTGGGCAGGCGTTGGTTTGGTTCGCGGTGGAGCTGGGACAGCGTTAGTAGGTAGTGCTAAAAATGTCTTACGTCTTATGCAGGAATATGTAGATGTAGGTATAGATACTTTTGTTTTATCTGGATATCCCCATATTGAGGAGACTTATTATGTCGGCGAGCTTCTTATGCCATATATTCAGAGTCCTCAAATAACTAAGAATCTTAGAGAAATAGAATATAAGCATGATTGTATAGCCAATCGACGTTGGAATGAAGAAAAACTCGCTTAGATTCTGTGGAGTTGCAAAGAATTTGAACTTTGCTTGGAGCTTGGGAGATTTGTGTTTAGTTATTGCCATAGTGATACAAATTCGCATTGAAGCCTTATATTGAATATATAAGGGAAGCTTAGAATCGAAGTCTTACGATGATTTTGTTGATACGCAATTAAGACAGAAAGGCGCGTAAGCGCAATAAATTTCTCTACGACTGAAAGTTAGAGCGAAAATTAAAGCTTTACAAAACACGTATGATTCAAAGAAATATTTAAAACCGTTTGTCTATGAATCAGAATCTTAAAGAACAAAGACTTTTTATGTGTTCGTAGAATATGAAGGAATGAAATGAAAGATAGAGCATTTTATAGACATTTTCCTATTGTCAAATTTTATTTTTCGCTGTTATCAAAAAACAAGCCAAGAATTGTAGCCGTGCTATTGTTATTGGGGTTTATAATGCTTTGGGAATTTGTATGGTGCGATTTTGTCTCGCCACAATTACTGCCTAAGCCAAGTAGCATTCTTTTATGCTTGCAAGAGCTCCTAATAGACGGTTATAAAGATGTGAGTTTATTAGAACATTTAGGCATGAGTTTGCAACGAATCTTTATAGCCTTTTTGCTTGCCGCATTTACTGCTATTCCTTTAGGAATGTTGAGCGGATTGAATGCCTATATCCGCGCGATTGTGGAGCCTGCTATTGACTTTTTACGCCCTTTGCCGCCGCTTGGTTACTACACAATTCTCATTCTTTGGCTGGGTATTGATGAGGAATCAAAAATATGTCTTTTGTTTCTGTCTGCCTTTGCCCCATTGTATGTTGCTTCTTTGCGCGGTATAAGCAGAGTCAAGAAAGATTATATTTTGCTAGCACAAAGTCTTGGTGCTAAAAATGGACAACTCTTTCTTTTTGTGCTTTTACCTGCAAGCTTAAGTGATATTTTTACAGGGCTTCGAATAGCCCTTGGCGCGACTTACTCTACATTGGTAGCCGCAGAAATGGTGGCAGCACAATCTGGCTTAGGTTGGGTTGTCTTGGATGCAAGCAAGTTTATGAATACAGATATTGTATTTGCAGGTGTGATTCTGATAGGGCTTACAGGGTTGGCACTTGATAGATTATTGGGACTTTTGAAGCATTTTTATATTCATTGGGAAGGTAGAGTATAAACACTAAAAGGCGAACTATTTCATAGATTAAAGAAATCATGAGGGGGAAAGGAAATAGCAGCTTTTATCTCTCAATAGTCAAGAAACAATAATCATGAAGCAACAAGCTCTATGCTTATTGTTTCTTTGGAAGCAATAAATTTATATAAGGAAGAATAATGAGCAGTAACTTTTACACGATACCACGATCTGTATTGCAAGATGATTATGAGTTTTTCGCAAGTAACTATAAAGATTTTTGTGAGGGTAGGCTTGATGAATTAACGTTTAAAACTATTCGTGTGAGTTTTGGAATCTATGAACAAAGAGAGCCTAATACTTATATGGTTCGTATTAAAACAAATGGGGGAGTGATTTCTCCTAGCCAACTTATCACATTAAGCGAGTTAGCAAGAGATTATGCTGACCCTAAAATTCATGTAACAACACGAGGCGGTGTGCAGTTACACTATGCCAAATTAGAGAATCTGCAAGAAATCATGCAAAAGCTCCATGCTGTCGGACTTACAGGACGGGGTAGCGGTGGAAATACGGTAAGAAATATCGTGGGCGATCCGCTCTCTGGAATTGCAAAAAATGATATTTTTGATATTTTGCCTTATGCCAATGAACTTACAACAAGAATGTTGGGGCTTAAAGATTCTTTCAATTTGCCACGTAAATTTAAAATTGCTTTTTCAAGCTCAAGTGCGGATAGAGCTCATGCGACGATTACTGATATAGGCTATATTGCCAAAATAAAGAATCAACAAAGAGGCTTTAGCGTATGGATTGCTGGAGGTATGGGCGCACAAAGCAGACTTGGATTTAAGCTCTTTGATTTTTTACCAGAGAATGAAATTTATTTGCTCGCTCAAGCCGTTAAACAAGTTTTTGATAGAACAGGCAATCGCAAGAATAAACATGCCGCGCGCTTACGATTTGTAGCTAAAAAGCTTGGTGAAGAGGAGTTAGCAAGGCTTATTCATGAAGAAATGGCAGCCTTAAGGCAAAGTAAAGATTGGGAAATTACAATAGAACCTAGAGATTTTACACTCCCTACAATTCAGGCAGAACAACTTCCAGCGATGACGCAAGAGCAAACATTATGGTGGAATCGTTTTGTAAGAGAACAAAAGCAAGCGGGCTATTATTATGTCAAGATACCCTTGCAACTTGGAGATATTCCGTATGAATCTGCGAAGAATCTTGCAGAAAAACTATTAAGTTACAACGCGCATGAAACAACTATTTGTTTTACAAGCAATCAAAACATGTATTTACGGCATTTGCGACCAAGTCAGCTTTTGGCACTCTATCCTTTGATTAGCGACTTTTCCATACAGAGTAGCAAACCTACAATTATTGGTGATATGGTAGCCTGCACAGGGGCTGCGACTTGTCAATTAGGTATCACTCGCCCAAGAGGAGCGATTGTAAAAATTGAGGAATATTTGCGAAAAAAACACTTGGATTTAGATTCTTTGCAAGGATTTCGAATTAATATGTCTGGTTGTCCTAATTCATGTGGGAATCATGCCACGGCTAATCTTGGATTCTTTGGTAAGGTTCTAAGAGAGGGCGAGCGACCTTATCCTGCTTATAATGTGCTTGTTGGCGCAGTGATAGAAGAAGGCAAAACGCGCTTTGCAAGGAAAATTGCCGAAGTGGCAGCTTTCTATGTCCCGCAGTTCGTTTATGAAGTGTTAAAAACTTATATTGCTTGTAAGGCAGAATATCCGAGTTTTGAGTCATGGGTGGATAGTGTTGGTGAAGAAATTATCAAAGATATAGCCGAGAAATACAAACAAGTCCCAAGTTTTGAAGACGATAAGAATCCTTATTTTGATTATAGTAGTGATTCAGTATTTTCATTGAAAGGACGTGGAAGCGGCGAATGTAGCGCGGGAATGTATGATTTAATAGAAGCCGACAAGAAAGCTTTGAATGAGGCTATCAAGCAAGCGCAAGTGGATTCTAATGGCGATTATACATTGATACGTCTGCTTGCTTGTCGTATGCTTTTGGTGGCTAAAGGGGAAGAAGCTCGTGATGAGGTGGGTGTTTTGCGCGCATTTCAAAAGCTCTATATTGATAGCGGATTGATTGATAGGACATTTAGCGAATTGCTTATTGGCAAGGCAGATGCAAGAGCCATTGATTTGGGTAAGGCTGTGATTGCGCTATATGCAACAATGGATAATTCACTCAAATTTGCTAAAGAGCGAGAAGAGACAGGTAATTCTCAAGGGCAGTCTTTAGCTGTTGCTACTCATAGCATGGCAGATAGTGAATCTTCCTCTATAAGTTTGTCTAATCACTTACAATCTGATACCCCACAAACTTCCTCGAGCAGCCATGATTCTAAGCTTGCTTTTATCCCTTGTTATGCTAAGTCGGGCGATTCTATACATTTAGATAAAGAATCTATAAATTACACAGATAATACTCAATGCAGTAAAGCAGATTCCATGTCTGCACGATGCAAAGATTTGCGCGGGGTTGCTTGCCCAATTAACTTTGTCAGAGCGAAGCAGGAATTGTCTTTAATGCAAAGTGGAGAAGTGTTAGAAATTTTGCTTGATAATGGAGAACCTATTGAGAATGTCCCGTTATCTCTACAAAGCGAAGGGCACAAAGTGCTTTTACAGACTCAAGAAGACACATTTTGGCGTGTCAAGATTCAAAAAATATAAAGGATAGATAATGAGTAGACAGCATTCTTTGCAAAATCATATCCTCCCTATTGCCTTGAAACCAAAAAAAACACTGCTCATTGGTGCTGGCTCTGTGGCAAAACAAAAATATCAAGTGCTGCTTGATTCTGGCTTTGAGGTAAGCATTGTTGCACGTAGAATTACCGATGATTTTTTTCTGCCTTTGCAGGAAAATATAAAATTCATGAGCCTAGATTTGACTTACTCATCAAGTGAAACAAACTCGTATGATAGATATTCAAGTGATTCTAAAGATTTAGCGATTAATACCTCTATATCTGATTTATCTTCTGGCAAGAAACAAACAGATATTTATGATTCTCTTACAGAATCTACTTATGGTGGAAATGACATTGTGCGAAATTGCACAGATTCACAAAGCCGTACTTGCACGATAAAGAATCTTGCAACACATATTGCGCAGCAGTTTGTTTTTTTGCATGGCTTTGAGATCGTCATTGATGCGAGTGGAGATAGGAATCTTGGGCAATTTTTGTATGAAAATAAACGTAAATATGGTTATTTATTGAATGTTGTAGATGTTCCTTGTTTATGTGATTTTTATTTTGGTGCAATTACGAGAAATGGTAACGTCACTGTGCTTGTAAGTTCTAATGGCGCAAGTCCCTTATTAGCACAAAGCATTCGCGACAAAATTGCAAATTTACTTCCAAAGGCTCTGGCAAATTTTTCATATTTCTTGCAAAAAACACGAAAGAAGCCCCTTAATTCTCTGCAAAAGGCACAGATAAAAGCTGCTTGTCAGAGGAAATTAGGCAAGGTTTTTATTATTGGTTGCGGTCCGGGGGATTTCAAGAGTCTTACTTTACGTGCTTTTGAAACACTTAGTTTGCTCGATGTGGCATTGATTGATAATCTTGTGGGTGAGGGAATTCGAGAATATTTAGCAAGCCATAATGTACAATGTATTAATGTTGGGAAGCAAAAAGGCAAGCAAAGTTGCAAACAAGAGGACATTCATGCCCTTATGCTGCAGTTTGCAAAAGAGGGGAAATGCGTGGGTCGATTGAAAGGAGGGGATCCTGCAATATTTGGTAGGGTATGGGAAGAGGGGAGTTTTCTTGCGGAAAATGGTATCGAAGTAAGTTGTGTAAGCGGTATTAGTTCTAGTCTTGGGGGAGCATTAAGTGGGGGGATAATTCCTACACTTCGGGGCATTAGCTCTGGCGTAGTTATTGTTTCTGCGCATTTAAGGGAGAGTGTTTTTCATACAGAATGGCTCTATTGGCTTAAAAATTCGTCCTATACTTTGGTGGTAATGATGGCTTATAGTTTTGCAGAACGTATTGTAGAGAGCGCGAGAGCTTTGGGTGTTAACCTCACTATTCCTGCTGCGTTTGTTTCTAAAATAGATTCTAAAGAACAAAAGAGTGTAATAGGTACGTTTGGGGAATTGGTACAAATGGCGGCACTTTGTGAAAAGCCCGCTGTACTTATTATCGGGGAAGCTGTGCGAGCCTCTCTAACAATGCCTTATAAGGGAGAGAGAATAGTGCTTGCAAGTTTAGAATCTAACAAACAAGAAATTGCATATAAGCAGGGAGAATCTTTACAGGGAACATTGCAAGAGTTTCTCGCAGAATCAAGTGTATTTGCAGAGTGCACAGCTTGCGTGTCTCAAGAAGCACAAGGCGAGAGGCTAGAATCTCCCCATACATTAAAAGAGCAGTCAAATGAAGATTCTAATATTTTTCAGACAAAGGTAAATGTTGCAATAGTAGATAAAAGGAAACAAGATGAGTGTAAGGCAATTGCTTTGGTATAACAAGGAGGACAATTGGGCGAATGTCATCGGGATTTCTTTGGTTGTCGTTATAAGCATCGCATGGTGTATGGATATGTTCCATATCTTTGATATATTCCGCGTGCAGTTTACGGGTTGGAGTGGATTGGCTGTAATTAAGTCGTTGCAGAATACCCATTTTTTGCATATCGTTGTTTTATGGATAGTATTTATGGTGCTTTTTGCTGTTGTGGCAAGATATTTAGAGCGAGATGTAGGGAAATTTATCGTGGGGTTTAACGTTGTGTATTGCCTCTCTTTGCTTGTTGGAATCTTAAGCACACAGAGTCTTGCTAAGGAATGGCAGCTTGAGATGCCTCTTGTTGCTTTACTATTAGGGCTTATCCTTAGTAATACTTTGTCTTTGCCACAATGGTTTAAGGATACGTTTTTAACAGAATTTTACGTCAAGATTGGAATCGTCCTAATGGGTGCGACATTACCTGTAACATTGCTCTTTAGTGCGGGTAGTGTGGCTATTATGCAGGCTTGTATTGTTACAATAATTACGTTTTTTAGTATATTTTTTGTAGCAACAAAATTCTTTGGTCTTCCAGCTGCCTTTGGAGCAACTTTAGGTGCAGGGGGTAGTATATGCGGTGTCAGCGCAGCTATTGTGATAGGTAATGCAAGTGGGGCACAAAAGGAACATGTGAGCGTAGCGATTAGTATTGTCGTTTTTTGGGCTGTGATTATGATTTTTGTGTTACCTCTTTTGTGTCATTTGTTTGGGCTTGATATGGGTGTAGCTGGAGCATGGATAGGCACGTCAGAATTTGCTGATGCTGCTGGTCTTGCTGCTGCGCAGGGCTTAGGAGATGAGCGAGCTGTGGCTGCTTTTA
This sequence comes from Helicobacter aurati, assembly GCF_003364265.1. Taxonomy (GTDB): domain Bacteria; phylum Campylobacterota; class Campylobacteria; order Campylobacterales; family Helicobacteraceae; genus Helicobacter_A; species Helicobacter_A aurati. The sequence continues at coordinate 6,022 of NZ_NXLW01000007.1, read as the reverse complement.
CGCTTATAAAAGTTATTGGACGTGATATGTTTGTTGGTGTATGGGCTGTGCTTGTCGCGTTATTGTCCGCGGCTGTATGGCATAAAAGCACAACTGCTAATGTGAGAATCTCTTCTCGTATCATTTGGGAAAGATTTCCTAAGTTTATTTTAGGTTTTATGCTTGCTTCTGTTATAGGGACAATGTTTGTATCTTATCTACCAGAATCTACGCATAAAGCCTATCAGGCGGAAGCTTTAGGATTTGTTAAGGAATTGAGAAATTGGGTATTCACTTGGACTTTTCTCTGTATCGGGTTAAGCACGGAATTTAAAAAGATTATTCGAGTAGGTTTTGCTCCTTTCATTGCTTTTAGCATTGGAGTGGCTATTAATTTGCCGTTGGGGTTTTTTCTTTCTAACTATATGTTTGTAGATTTTTGGCGCAATTTTATGCGCTAGTTTGTTTGCAGTGATTCAGTAAAAGCTTGTTCTTTATTCTTTAGGGGATTGGTTATCATGCGCGTTTGCTTTTTGTTCTTAACATTCTTTCTGCGCAACTTCCAACAACGATTAAAGCGCATGTCATAATGGCAATATCCTTAAGTACAAGACGTCCAGCTCCAGCTAAATAAGGAAAGCCATAATCCATGCCACCAAGATTTGGCACCCATACTTCCGGTGTTGTTATCAAAAAAGAGAGTGTAATACAAGTCATGAAAAACACCAATATACCGCCTATCACACCTAAAATAGGATAGAATAGTCCAAGTAATGTCATTGTACCGTAGAGAATAATCAATATGCCAAGCCCGTAAGATACAAGATAAGTTCTATTTTCATCATGCCATTTATGTTTTTGTTCATCATAAGTACCTTCTGGAATCTTATGTGGTTTGTAATGTTCTGAATCTTTATAAAAAAAACTAGATAGAGGGGAATTTGCAACGAATGGAACTATGCCTTCTGCTTCATAATTGATGAATTTTAATCCACCAATCCAAGCAAAAATAATAAAAATCGCAATATGAGAGAGAATTGCAGCAGCATGTTTCAGTTTAGACAGGTTTTCTAAAATCATTGTATTGAGCATTAAATATCCTTTTATTTAAGATATAAATAAGATTTGGGAAGCAAGGACTATAAGTTAATTAGAATAATAATTAGTAAATATTTATTATTGATTATATGGAACGAGTAGAATCCTTGAGAAAGATTCTAAATATAGAACTTATTGAAATAATAACTATAAATTTTAGAATATTATGCCTATAAAATTACAAAGGAAATGTAATGAATTAGAATCTGTTTGTCGCTTATAGGCAAGGCATCAAGAGGTGTGATACACTTCAACTACTTAGCTTTGAATTATTAATGATATTTATGTTTAGATATTTGGAATAAGGGATTCTGTTGTTACAGATTCTCTATTGTATGAGCCTTAGTCTCTTGCATACTTGTAATATTGACAAGAGATTTAGGTAAATTAACATTAAAACTTAATTCTAGGATGTTGCCTATGCGCTCGCTAAGGCTTCTTCGGTATTTGTATGGGAAATATCAAAGGCTTCACTGACGGCTTTATAAGTGCATTTTCCATTGCAAGTATTGACGCCTTCAAATATAGCGACGTTTTTCAATGCAGCTTCTTTTGCTCCGAGACTAGCAATTGTCAAACCAAAACTAAGAGTAGAATCTGTAAGAGCTAAAGTAGCTGTTTTTGCCACAGAACCTGGCATATTTGCCACGCAGTAATGTAGGATTCCATCAAGTTCATATATGGGATCGTCATGTGTTGTAGCTTTGGAAGTCTCAAAACAACCGCCTTGATCTATTGCCACATCAGTAAGTATAGATCCAGCTTTCATAAGTGCTAAATCTTCTTTTTTAACAAGTTTAGGTGCTTTTGCCCCCGGAATAAGCACAGCACCTATAACAGCATCTGAATTGGCAATGCTTTCAAGTATGTTCGCTCTTGAACTATATAAAGTGTGGATTCTCATGTTAAAGATTTGATCTATATAAGCTAGTCTTGCTGTATCTATGTCTAATATCGTAACATCTGCCCCAATACCCATAGCCAATTGCGCAGCATTTAAGCCTACGACTCCCGCACCAATAATGGTGATTCTGCCTTTAGGAGTACCTGCTATACCACTTAAAAGCATACCATTACCACCAAAAGTTTTTTGGATATATTTACTAGACTCAAGTACAGCTAGACGTCCTGCAATAGAACTCATAGGTGCTAGACACGGCAAGACACCACGTGCTTTAATGGTTTCATAGGCAATAGAAAAAATCTTTTTTTCTAAAAGCATGTTTGTAAGTTTTCTATCTGCAGCTAAATGCAAATAAGTGAAAAGTATTTGTTTTTCTTTGAAATATTCATATTCTGATTCTAAAGGTTCTTTCACTTTAATGATCATTTGTGATTCTTCAAAAAGTGTTGTTTTGTCAACTATTTGAGCACCGTTTTTTTGGTATTGTTCATCGCTAAAGCCAATAGCCTTACCCGCATCATGTTCAATAAGCACCTTGTGCCCAGCCCGAGTGTATTCATACGCATTTGCAGGGGTTAATCCCACGCGATACTCACGAGCTTTAATTTCTCTTGGACAACCAATAATCATAATTTCTCCTCAAAATAAAATAATGTGGTTAGATAAACTTTATAGAATTGCTAGATTCCAACCTTAAAAAGATATATAGTGAAATAATGTAAATACTTTATAGTATTTACGCATCAGCATTAAAGTAGAAATACCTACTTTAAGTAATATTCGTTATTTAAACATGAAAATTTGCTCAATAAAGCGAACTATTAATTTAGGTATGTTACAATCATTGGTTTAATTTCTTTGAATGTTTGAATCTAAAGGAATTAAGGGACTTAAGTTTGAATCTAATGGTTAGGAGTTGTTCTATGAAAGTTCGACCATCAGTTAAAAAGATGTGCGATAAGTGCAAGGTTATTAAACGTAAAAGGGTGGTTCGTGTGATTTGCGCGAATCCCAAACATAAACAAAGACAAGGATAAAACATGGCTAGAATTGCTGGTGTAGATTTGCCAAAAAAGAAGAGAGTAGAATATGCTCTGACTTATATTTATGGTATTGGGCTTAAGAGTTCAAGGGATATTTTGAATGCTGTAAATATTTCTTTTGATAAGCGAGTTAATGATCTCAGCGAAGATGAAGTTTCAAGAATTGCAAAAAAGATTCAAGAAAGCTATATGGTTGAAGGTGATTTGCGCAAAAAAGTAACAATGGATATTAAAGCATTAATGGATTTAGGTAACTATCGAGGATTAAGACATCGAAGAGGCTTGCCTGTACGCGGACAAACAACAAAAAATAATGCTCGCACCAGAAAAGGCAAGAAAAAGACAGTTGGTAGTAAATAAGGAGTAATGTAATGGCGAAAAGACAAACAGGCGTTAAGAAAAAAGTCATAAGAAAGAATATTGCTAAGGCAATTGTTTGTATATCTGCTTCTTTTAATAATACAAATATTACCGTAACTGATGAAATGGGAAATGTAATTTGTTGGGCTACTGCTGGTGGCTTGGGATTTAAAGGAAGTAAAAAGTCAACTCCTTATGCTGCGCAGCAAGCCGTAGAATCCGCGATGTCGAAAGCAAAAGAACATGGAGTAAAAGAAGTTGGTATTAAGGTGCAAGGACCAGGAAGCGGTAGAGAAACTGCTATCAAGAGCGTTGGCGCAATAGAGGGTATTAAAGTATTATGGATTAAAGATGTAACGCCGTTACCGCACAATGGCTGCCGTCCGACTAAAAGAAGAAGAGTGTAAGGAGAATATATGGCAAGATATAGAGGACCTGTTGAAAAGATTGAAAGAAGATTTGGCATCTCTTTAGCTTTAAAGGGCGAAAGAAGACTGGCAGGTAAATGTTCCCTAGAACGTAGAAATTATGGACCAGGGCAGCATGGACAGAGACGAGGTAAGATTTCAGATTACGGTTTGCAACTGCGAGAAAAACAAAAAGCAAAGTTTATGTATGGTATTAGCGAAAAACAATTCCGTTCTATTTTTAAAGAAGCGAGTCGTCAAGAAGGCAATACAGGTGAGAATCTCATTAGACTACTTGAAAGTAGGCTTGATAATGTTGTCTATCGTATGGGCTTTGCAACGACAAGGAGATTTGCTAGACAGCTTGTTACACATGGACATTTGCTAGTTGATGGGAAGAGAGTAGATATTCCTTCTTTTAGTGTTAGGCAAGGACAAAAGGTAGAAATCAAGGAAAAGAGTAAAAATAATTCACAAATTATTCGCGCCATTGATTTGACTTCTCAAACAGGCATTGTGCCTTGGGTTGATATTGATAAAGAAAAAAAATTCGGAGTCTTTACAAGAAATCCAGAGAGAAGTGAAGTTGAGATTCCAATAGAGGAACGTTTGATAGTAGAGCTCTATTCGAAATAAGATATGAGGGTATTATTATGAAAAGTATAAAAATAAGACCATATATTCCAGAAAAGCTTGAAATTGAAGAGCTCGCGCCAGACCATATTAGACTTCACGCCTATCCTTTTGAGCCTGGTTATGCCATTACGATAGCCCATCCTGTGCGCAGATTGTTGTTATCAAGTACCGTGGGATATGCTCCTATCGCTATTAAGATTGATGGTGTAGCCCATGAATTTGATTCTGTACGTGGTGTGGCAGAGGATGTTACTCCTTTTATCGTGAACATTAAAAATCTTAAATTCAAAATTAAAGAGGAAGCACAAAGTCAGGAAAAATTGGAAGTTTTTTATGAATTTAACGGACCTATGGAGCTTAGAGGAGGGCATCTTGATAATGAATTTGTAAGTATTATTGACGCAGATTCTCATCTTGCAAATATTAATAGTGAGGCGAAGCTCAAGTTCTCTCTTATCATACAGAAAGGATTAGGGTATGTACCTAGCGAATCAATTAGAGAAGAAATAGGGAATGATTATATACCGCTGGATGCTTTTTTTACTCCTGTCAAAAAAGCCGTCTATCAAATAGAGAATGTATTACATGAGAGTAATCCCAATTTTGAAAAAATTGTTTTTGAAGTAGAGACGAATGGACAAGTCGAGCCAATGGATGCTTTTAAAGAAGCAGTAGGTATTATGCACTCTCAAATGAGTGTTTTTGGGGCGGAGTTAAGCGATGTACCTACAAGCAACAATCGATTAAATGATGATTCTCCAGAGCTTAAAATCTTGCTTGCTAGTGTTGATACCCTTAATCTTGAGCATCGACCAAGCAATTGCTTACAAAAAGCTGGTATCAAGTATATTGGTGAATTGGCTCTAATGAGCGAGAGCGACTTAAAGAATATTAAAAATTTAGGTAAAAAATCCTTTGAGGAAATATCTAGCAAAATGAATGAAATAGGCTATCCCATTGGTATGGATTTACCCAATGATTTAGTAGTAACCGTCAATAAGAGATTGGCAAAACTTAAAGGACAAAATTGAAAGGATAAAGATATGAGGCATAAACATGGATATAGAAAATTAGGAAGAACTTCTGCTCATCGTAAAGCGTTATTAAAGAATCTCAGTATCGCTCTTATTACTCATAAGAGAATCGAGACAACTCTCTATAAAGCAAAAGAATTGCAACAGTACATTGAAAGATTAATAGGGCATTGTAAAGTTGAAAACTTTAACACACATCGTTATATTTTTGCAGAATTACAGGACAAAAAGGCTACAAAACAGCTTATTACAGAGCTTGCGCCGAAATTACTCGTACGTAATGGTGGTTACACGCGTATTCAGCGAAGTAGGATTCGTAAAGGCGATGCGGCTACTATGGCAGTTATTGAATTGATTTATTAATTGCTTTGATTGCTTGTGTTTAGCAAGGCAAGGAACTTTTTGGTTTTTGTTGGAATGTTCATACTATGAATTTCTCAATTATATTATTATAAGGATCCCCCTAATGTTCCGCAAAACACAAGATGAAATCATGAGTCATTGGCATATTGGCTTAGAAACTTCTCAAGAAATATCTCTAACACACAATCATCAACACAA
>NZ_NXLW01000006.1 GCF_003364265.1 Helicobacter aurati | reverse complement strand
AGGTCTTGATATGATTGGTAATACTACTTCTTTCAATGGTCAGAAGTTACTCTCTGGTTCTTTTACAAACAAAGAGTTTCAAGTTGGTGCATACTCTAACGAATCTATTAAGGCTTCAATTGGGGCAACAACAAGTGATAAGATTGGGCAGGTGAGAATCATGACAGGCGGTAACATCACTGCTTCTGGAACGGTTAATGCTGTGTTCAAAAACGTAGACGGCGTCAATGATGTCAGACTACAATCTGTAAAAATCTCTACAAGTGTTGGAACAGGTATTGGTGCTTTAGCTGAAGTAATTAATAAAACTTCAGACAGAACAGGCATTCGTGCAGTGGCTAATGTCATTTCAACTTCTGATGAAGCAATAAAATCTGGAACTATGTCTAATATTATTATCAATGGGATTACACTCGGCGATATTATCAATATTAAGGCTGGGGATTCTGATGGTCGTTTAGTGCAGGCATTTAATGCGGCAACAAACCAAACAGGCGTTGAGGCTTTTACAGATGAGAGAGGTAGATTAACCTTACGAAGCATTGATGGTCGAGGTATCAAAATCTCTATTGGAAAAAACCAAAAGGGACAAGATGGTAAAGTAGCGGACGTTTCAGTGAAATCCATGAATGGTGGACAGAAACTAGATGGCAAAGGCTCTGAAAACTATGGACGATTGTCTCTTACAAGACTTGACGCACGGGATATCATTGTTATGTCTGCGGCTAATGCGAAAAAACCCTACAAAGCTTTAGGCTTTGATAACAAACAAGTAGCTAAAGCTGTGGTGAACTTGCGCGACACTATGGGAGCATTCAATAAAGATATTAAATCTGCAGCGGGTGCAAACTTTAATAAAGTCGTTGCAAGTGGTGGCGCAGAATTGGGAGCAGGTGTAACAACCTTGCGTGGCGCAATGGTTGTTATGGATATTGCAGAATCTGCTACAAAGATTCTTGATAGAATCCGAGCTGATTTAGGTTCTGTGCAAGGACAAATGATTTCAACAGTTAATAACATTTCTGTAACACAAGTAAATGTTAAAGCTGCTGAAAGTCAAATTAGAGAAGTAGATTTTGCTCAAGAGTCTGCAAACTTTAATAAGCTGAATATCCTAGCGCAATCTGGTAGTTATGCGCTAACACAAGCAAATGCTGTGCAACAAAACATTTTGAGGCTTCTTAGCTAATTAGATTTGTTCTGCTTTTGCTAGTTTCCTTTCTGCTGGAAGGATTAACTACTGCTTGTTACCTCTAGTTCGTTCTAGAGGTAAATCCAAGAACCAACAATCAAACACAATTTTTAACATTTTTCTATGAAAAATTCCATTACTCTTAAGTAAAACATTCATAAAATAGTAATTTCTAACAATATGTAGCGCGTTGTTTAGTATAATAAACTGAATTTGAATCATTTAATTGAGGGTATGCTATGAAAAAACTTATCATAACTTTACTTACTTTTACTTCCCTGCAATTAATATACGCTAAAGACGTCAGCAGTAAAATCTTTTTGGTATATGCTGGTGGAGGGGTTACTGGAGGAATTTTACCTGGAGAACTTCAACAAACCACAATACCCAACTATCCAGCAACTATTACTCCAAATGGTAACCCTGCCGTAGCTCTAGACAACCGACTCTTGTGCACAGAAGCAACATGTAATTTAAATGGATTTGGTGGAGGGGTTAATCTAGAAGCAGGGATAAAAGTGCGCCCTATTAAAATTATTGAATTTGATCTTTATGGTAATTTAATGTGGTTGTACGTCATTGATCAAAAAATCCCCAATGCAATACAACTTAGAGAAACAGGTATTAATGAAGATTATATCTACAAAGAACCAGGTCTATGGAATTATGCTGGTGCGGCAACGTTAAATGCAGATGTTACATTGCGCATAGGGACAATAGGGTTAATTGGCGGTGTAGGCATTAGTGTATGGGGAAGAAACTATAACGTTATATTAAGAAATGAAGGAATATTTAACAGAGAAGAAACAAAAGAAAAAAATGTTGATTATATCAATACGGCTTTCCACATTAACGCGGGAGCGAGTTATCGACATGAGGATATGGAATTTGTAATGCGTTTCACTATGCCATTACATACAAAAATACACTATGCTCAAGGTAATAATGGCATAGCTGATTATAATGAAAATCTGAAATTTAAATATTATACTCTCTCTTTAGTTACAAGAAAATATTTCTAAACGAAGATTCTAAGAACACAAAAGTCAATATAGCAAATAACTTATATTGCTAGTGCCTCGCATAAACGTTCATAATAAAGTAAGGTTGAGAATCAGCCATGATTAATTGGTCCTATTATTTTATTATTGTAGGTGCTATATCTGCACTCTTTACACTCGGTATTGGCTATGTACTTTCACTTACCATGCAATTTATGCAGGACAAACCAAAACCACAAACATTCAAAATCCACTCTACAAATACCTCAAGATTTGGTGGCATAGGAATATTCATTGCCTTTATTATAATAGTTATGGCGGCTCTTGAAATTGCCTGTCCTTTTAGGTTATACAACAAAGAGACAGTGCTTATTGACATTTTTGCTGGCGTACATCTCTATATAGCATCTGCCATAATTCTTGCAAGCGGGTTAATAAAAGACATGAATAGAAGCGCAAACACATTGCTCATGATTATGTTACAAATCGTTGGAATAGTCTATTTTATTATGTCTTTTGGTTTTTTAACTCCAAATAATTCTACCGCCAGCAATATGCTTATAATAGTTTATTGCATATTCATACTCACTAATATTCATGCAATCAATATTATCGACGGAATTAATGGCAATGCTGGTTTCACTTGTTTGATACTCTTTGTATCATTGTGTTTTGTTGCTTGTAAGCTAGAAGCAAATTTTCTTATCTTTGCAAGCAGTCTAATGGTTGGAATCTTAATAGTCTTTCTGTGTTTTAATTATCCTTACGGTAAGATTTTTTTAGGCGATAGCGGAAGTTTTCTATTGGGATTTATTATTGGAGCATTAGTCATTATTGGAATCAAGTATTATAGATTAGACGTGCTCTATATCCTAAGCCTTCTTATCTACCCTTGTTGCGAAATAGTAACAAGCATTTGGACTAGGTGGAAAATGATAACTAATTATTCACTCTACGAATTGCTCCTGCATATTTGCGAGCCAAACAATTATCATTTGCATTTCTTTTTATACGCTAGATTCGGGAATCGCGCAGCCGCTATCCTCGCAGTTACCTATTGCTTTTTTGCTATTCTTTCTTCGCTGTATTATGACAAGAAGGCCGTTCTTATTGCTAATATTTTTATATTTTGTATCCTTTATAGTATTGCATTTTTAATCTTTAGAACAAAAAATAAATATTTATATATTAAAACTTAATAAAATTTAGTGTATATAACTAAAGTTTCTTTACTTTATTAATATTATATATTGACTTATTAACCAAAAATATATAGTATTTTATCACTTAAATTTTTTAAGTGCTAATTTAGAACTTTTATTTATCAAGGAGATACACAATGGCTTTTAAACCGCTAGGCAAAAGGGTTTTAGTTGAAAGAGTTGAAGAAGAAAAAAAAACAAGCTCTGGTTTAATCATTCCAGATAACGCAACAGAAAAACCAAGCATCGGTATTATTAAAGAATTGAGCAAAGAAGTTGAAAAAGAAGGTGAACTCAACAAAAATGATAAAGTGCTATTCGGTAAATACAAGGGCAATGAAGTAAAAATCGATAATCAAGATTTCATTGTTTTGGAATCTGAAGACATTTTAGGCGTCCTTAAATAATCATATTACATTAAACATTACTATATTCTAGGAGAAAACAATGGCAAAAGATATTAAATTCAGCGATGAGGCAAGAAACAAAATTTATGAAGGTGTGAATGCTCTAAGCAACGCAGTAAAAGTAACAATGGGGCCTAAAGGTCGAAATGTTTTGATTCAAAAAAGTTACGGTGCACCAACTATTACAAAAGACGGTGTAAGTGTTGCAAAAGAAATCGAATTGCAAGACACTCTTGCCAACATGGGAGCACAGCTAGTTAAAGAAGTCGCAAGCAAAACTGCTGATGCTGCGGGAGATGGCACAACGACAGCAACGGTTTTAGCACATAGCATTTTCAAAGAAGGCTTGCGCAATATTACTGCTGGAGCAAACCCTATCGCAGTAAAAAGAGGGATGGATAAAGCTAGCGCACTTATCATAGAAGAATTGAAAAAGGGTAGTAAAAAAGTTGGCGGTAAATCTGAAATTGCACAAGTGGCTACCATTTCTGCAAATTCTGATGAAAACATCGGCAAATTAATTGCTGATGCAATGGAAAAAGTAGGTAAAGATGGTGTTATCACTGTTGAGGAGGCAAAGGGAATTAATGATGAATTAACAGTGGTTGAAGGAATGCAATTCGATAGAGGATATTTAAGCCCATACTTTATCACAAATGCCGATAAAATGAGCACAGAACTAGAAAATCCCTATATCCTCATTACTGATAAAAAAATCACTTCAATGAAAGACATTCTACCGATTCTAGAATCCACGATGAAAAGCGGCAAACCTCTGCTTATTATTGCTGAAGATTTAGAGGGAGAAGCTCTCACTACCTTAGTGGTTAATAAATTACGTGGTGTCCTTAATGTAGCAGCAGTAAAAGCACCGGGATTTGGCGACAGAAGAAAGGAAATGTTAAGAGACATAGCAATCCTTACAGGTGGTGAAGTTATTAGTGAAGAAGTCGGACTCATGTTAGAAAATGTAGATATATCTCATTTGGGACAAGCTTCACGTATTGTTATCGATAAAGACAACACAACAATTGTGGATGGTAAGGGACAGAAAAAAGCGGTAGACGAAAGAGTCGCACAAATTCGCACACAAATTGAATCCACTACAAGTGATTATGATAAAGAAAAACTCCAAGAAAGACTAGCAAAGCTCTCTGGCGGTGTCGCTGTTATTAAAGTGGGTGCTCCAAGTGAAGTAGAAATGAAAGAGAAAAAAGATAGAGTCGATGATGCGTTATCCGCAACAAAAGCCGCTGTTGAAGAAGGTATTGTTATTGGTGGTGGTGCAGCACTCATTCATGCGGCAAATAAAATTAGCGCCAATTCTCTAACGGGAGATGAAGCTATAGGGTATGACATTATCCACCGAGCTATTAAAGCTCCTTTAGCACAAATTGCAATCAATGCAGGATATGATTCTGGCGTTGTCATCAACGAAGTAACAAAATCGGGCGATTCTAAAACAGGATTTGATGCTAGTACGGGCAAGTATGTTGATATGTTCCAAGCTGGAATCATTGATCCTCTAAAAGTGGCTAGAGTAGCTTTACAAAACGCCGTTTCTATTTCAAGTCTATTGCTTACAACAGAAGCGGCAATTACAGATATTAAGGAAGACAAACCAGCTCCTGCAATGCCAGATATGGGCGGCATGGGGGGTATGGGCGGCATGATGTAAGCAAGCCATACAACATCAAATAACATCTTCTTTAAATAAACTAAAGGGGGGTTGGAATAACCCCAAGCCCCTCTTGAATTTCCACTAAAATTAATCTTAAGAATAAACCCTCTCATATTACTACTTAAGAATTACTTAGAATCTCATTTATTGCAATATTGTGAAACTCACTACTTTAATGATATTTAAATTACATTTATATAGAATATTTCTTATTTCAAATATCTCTAAACGTATTTTGTTTGCTAGAATATAAATCTCATCTCTATATTGCAGGTTCTTAATAGTGAAGAAAATACATATAACATATTACAAAAAGCAGTATTGTGTCGAAACAAGAGACAAAAGATTCTTATATAGGACTTTCTATATTCTTTTATTGTCTTTAATCTGCAAATTTTTATACGCAGAGCAAAGAAATGGTTTTACGGCGCGTATTGGTATAGGTGCAGACTATATACAGCACAAAGCACGTACCACAAATATTAATGGAGTGGCAATGTCGCTCAACGGTGAGCTTGGCTGGATTTGGAGAGATTATGCAAAAATAAATTTTCTCATAAGTCATGGTGCAGGACCTAACGATATAAAAGGAGAATATCCTATAAACGCTACAAATCTTAGCAACCTTAGTTTCAGTGGAGGATTATTTTATGTTATCAGGCTTGAAAGCAAAGGGGGATATAATATCGCTTCTGCATTTGGGCATTGGGAACATACATGTTACATTAATGTCGGACTAGAAACCACCTCTCTTTTGCATGCTGCAACTTACGTGCCGTATCTCACTTCTATGGATATTGTCAATGCTTTTGTCGAACTAGAAAGAAGAAAATCAATTGGAGAGAAATGGTCAATAGAATACTTAGGGAGATTGAGCGTTTCTAACGCAACACTAACACTAGGCGCATCCACAGCAAACATTATTCAAACACAAAAAGAATTAACATCTCAAAATATTTTTGGTTACGGAGTTAAAGTTGGTCTAGGAATACACTACAAATTCAGCAAGAGAGCTTATTTTTTCACAAATGTCTTAGTTACTTACCAATTCATCAATAAAGCCGAGCCAAAAACACTCACCACAAAAGCAACTCCAGAAACAAATGGCATTCAAGCAAATCAAACCTCAATCGTGCAATACCCCGATAGCAATACGTTATATACGGGATTACAATTTGGATTTGGATTCTAAAGGTGGCAAAATGAAAAAATATTTCACTATTGTATTGGCTATGTTTCAAACAACTTTGCTCTATGGAAGAGATAGTGTAAAACTAGAGGGATTCTATAAATCATTGGGTATAGGCACAGGATACTATCGCTATACAGAGTATAACACAGCAAACAATGATGCGTTTCTCATGCGTATAGATACGGCGTTATTGAATATCGTTGGGAATCTCGGATATATAACAAACGGCTTCAAAGTAGATTTGGCAGTAGATGCAAATTATTCTATGGGTAAATATACAGGAAGTATTCTGGACACAGCAAATCCCGATAAAAATGGGCAGGCAGTAACTTCTTTCGAAACAAATTCTTTTTATCATACAAGTCTTAAATTTGGATACAACTTCTTAGAACCTTTTGAGATAAAAAGTTTAACTCTCTATCTGCAATCAGGAATACATTATTATTTTAATCGCAATGATATAACCCCATTAGAACGACTGCAAGGCTATATGTCTATTCCTGTGCAATTAGAGGGGGAAATTATTTTTACTGAATCATGGGCACTCAATTTCATGGGCGGATTTAATTGGTTTTTATTTGGGCATCATCTTTCAAGGGGAACAAGGGTGCATTTTAGCGGAAACTTAGATACCTTACAAAAAGAAGGTTTTGGTGCTAATGGGTATATTGGTTTTACTCGATTAAACGACGTGGGAAATGCAATTTCGATTCGACTTGCTTATGAGTATTGGAGTATTGGGGATTCGCCAAGCGCAGCTCTAATTGATTATGTAGGACAAAACGTAAATTTGTATGAGCCAAAAAATAGCACACATATTATTATGTTGCAATATATTTGGTCGTTTTAGGCTAACTAGATTCTCTTTATTGTTCATTAGTATTTAACCCAAGTTGTGTAACCATACATATATGATTATAGAACGTAAAAAATTTCCGCATAATATTAAAATTATTATTATTTAGTAAAAGGAATAAAATAAAGATTCTAAGGAATTTTTTTTGCTTTATCCCAATAATTCAATCAGTAAAAGGATATAAATGGTAAAGCCTTTAGCACATATATATTATATTTTAATGCTATTAGCACTTTCTGCAACGGCATGCTTTATAAGTGCTTGTTCATCATCCAATTGGAAAGCAGAATATTACTCGACCGTTCTACCTACCTATGATTTTGACACTAATGCCCCAACAATGATTGTTGCTGATCCTTGGGATTTATCTTCAAAGTATTATGCAGGGGAAGCACTGCAAGCACTCAAAAAAAGGGGGTTTAATAATATCTATCTCCCAGGACAAATTGATAACTCATTTATCCGCAATGTAATCTATGTAAAAGTAACAAAAGAGAGGCTTGACCCAGCAAGCAACTATCAATATACCTTTAATGCAAAAGGTGTTTGCAATGTAGTTAACGGTGTGCCGTCATGTAGTATTGATACGCGTAATGCTGGAGCCACACAACGTAGTGTAGAACGTATCGTACGAGATGCGTATAGAGTTACGTTTGATTGGTATGACGTCTACAAGAAAACACGTATTCTTTATGTTGCGGGAAGTGCGGCTGTGAATAGTGGGGTATATTCCGATTTGCAAGTGCTTACAACACTCTTAAATGATACTATTACTCGCATGGAATTTAGACGACCTGTTCAGTATATTTATGACGGCTCGCTTGCCCAAAACAGCCACTAACAAAAAAATAGGTTGAGAGATATTACAATTTAGGCATAGTTCAATCCCCAAGATTCTTTGGCTGCTTATCTTGTGGATAGTAATTGAGAATAGGCTCTGCCAAACTATAATCAGGATATTTAATGCTATCCAGTACAATTTGTGCCATCGATAAATTATCGAAATTAAAGACTAATGGCGCAAGAAAATTAATCGTGGAACGTTCAATAGGATTCTGCATAACCATAATATTTGCGGTTAAAATATTCTTACTGTTTTCCAAATCAAGTAATAGTTTTAATGCCATGGGAACTTCAAATTCATATTCTCGCAAAGCGAACGGATTTACTAAAGTAAAAATAGGTGTAGCATCATTTGCGTTAGTAAGTCGTAAAAAAATATCATCCAATTTCTCTAACTTCATTTTATCGACATGCTCAAAACCTAAAATTGGGGATTTTACTTCAAAAACCATAATATTCTCCATAAGAATTAGCAAATAAAACTACACTAAAGTATCAAATAGTGCTATTAGGTAATCAATTAGCAAGACAATATTTTACCAAAAACTTTATAAATATGCAAAATATAAACATGAATTTTTTATATAATACACAAATATTTTCTTGGAGCATTATATTGGCATTATTTGTTAAATACATTCCGAAACAACAAACATTTACAATGCAAAACATAACCACAGTCACTCATAAAATACGTTTCGCATTCTTTCTAAAGCACATCTTGTTTGTTGCGCATACTTGCTGTATTCTCGCTTATTTAGGTTGCTCTAAAAATAAAGAAGTTATTTATAATCAACCTGCAACATTTTGGTACGAAGGAATCTTCAAAAATATCCGTTTAGGGAATCTTGAAACTGCTGATAGTTATTTTTCATCGTTACAAAGCGAACATCTCAATTCCCCGCTTCTTCCAGAATCTATGCTTGCACTGGGACAAGCGCATTTAAATAATGAAGAATATATTCTTTCCGATTTTTATTTTAAGGAATATCTTAAAAGATACGGTAATTCTAGCAATGCAGATTATATTAGTTATTTACGTTTGAAGTCTCACTTATATGCTTTTAAAAATTCGTCAAAAGATCAACGATTTATGAGCGATAGCATCGCGTTAATACAGGAATTTATACAAAAATATCCCAATAGCCGTTATCTTCCATTTGTCTATGAAATGGAAGTAAAATTTGCGCTAGGACAAAATGAACTCAATACCGCCATTGCACGTGTTTATGCGAAAAATAATAAAAAAGAAGCCGAACAAATCTATAATGAGAGAATAGATTCTGATTTACAAATAGCAACAAATCCAAAACCTTCAAAAGTACCATGGTATATGCTACTTCTAAATTGGTAGCCAATCTCATCTAATAATTCCAATAAAAATATAAGGACAAAGATGCAAGACAATCAATCAATCATATTGCCTGTTATTCTCGAAGACGAAATGTTTGTTTTCCCATTTACTATTGCGCCCATCTTTATAGCTGATAAGTCCAATATCGCTGCAACAAAAATAGCGGAAGAAAGGGACGAAACAGTATTTGTTGTGTGTGCAAAAAACAGCCATAAAGAAAACGACATGCCATTTTATGACGTCGGCGTTATTGGTAAAATTATGCGTAGAGTAAGCTTACCAGATGGGAGAATAAAAATCCTCTTTCAAGGTATTTCAAAGGGAAAAATTACAGAAATTATCAATTTTGAGCCACTAGAAGCCAAAGTTTCTGTTATTTTTTATAAGCAATACGAGCCGCATACAGTCCAAGCCTTGCTTGCAGTATTTTTAGAAAAAGTTAATGCGTTGGCACATCTTAGTCAAAATATTTCCCCTGACTTATTACGCAACATAGAAAACACAGATGACCCTAACAAAGTAGTAGACTTGGTTACCTCCACACTTCGCTTAAAAAAAGAACAAAGTTATATGCTTTTTGCGAGCAATGACACTGAAGATAGGCTCATGCTTGCTACACAAATGGTGTTAGAAGAAATTGAAACACAAAAATTACAAAAAGATATAAAATCTAAAGTTCATACAAAAATGGATCAGATTAATCGTGAATTTTTCTTAAAAGAACAATTAAAACAGATTCAAAAAGAACTTGGTATCGACAAGCAACGTGATGAAGAAATCGAGCAATACTATACAAAATTAGAAGAACTGAAGGTAGGTATGCATGAGGACGCATATAGAGAAGTAAAAAAACAGATTGACAGATTAGCGCGTGCTCATCCTGATAGTTCAGATGCCAATATGGTGCAAAATTATGTTGAATGGA
Organism: Helicobacter aurati; assembly: GCF_003364265.1. Lineage (GTDB taxonomy): Bacteria > Campylobacterota > Campylobacteria > Campylobacterales > Helicobacteraceae > Helicobacter_A > Helicobacter_A aurati. The sequence continues at coordinate 108,973 of NZ_NXLW01000006.1, read as the reverse complement.
TGTTGGAAATTCCATTTACGAGCATAAGTAGCAAAAAACTTAGTATCAAAAATGTCGAAAAACAACTTAATGCCGATCATTATTCTCTCCTAGAGCCAAAACAACGTATCATAGAATATTTTGCAGTCAAGCAACTTTTAGAACAGCGGAATAAAGAAGAGGCAGCTTCTTTAAAAGATTCTAAGGCTACTAAAGAATCCTCTAAAACCGCCCAACAAAAGATTGATGTCCCAGCAACTTCTAGTAACGTGTCAAAAAAAATAGATTCTCACAACAAAGACTCAAAAGATAGGGAACAAACATCTCGCATGGTGAGTGATAAACACAAAGGCACCATATTGTGCTTTTATGGTCCACCGGGCGTTGGTAAGACAAGTCTTGCCAACTCTATAGCCATAGCACTCAACAGGCCGCTTGTTCGCATAGCGCTTGGAGGATTAGAAGACGTAAACGAATTAAGAGGACATAGACGAACTTACCTTGGATCAATGCCAGGGAGAATTGTGCAAGGCTTAATAGATTCAAAAAAAATGAATCCCGTAATGGTTTTAGATGAAATAGACAAACTCGCAAGAGGAATACGTGGCGATCCTACAAGTGTGTTACTCGAGATTCTGGACCCAGAACAAAATGTAAATTTTAGGGATTATTATACTAATTTTAGTATCGATTTATCACAAGTTGTTTTTATTGCAACTGCCAATGATATTGCATTAATACCTGCGCCACTTCGAGATCGAATGGAATTTATCGAAATTAGTAGTTATACGCCTCAAGAAAAATACGAAATCGCTAAAAAATATCTTATCCCTCAAGAAACTAAAAATCATGGACTAAAATCAAATGAAATAAAAATATCCAAGGAAGCTATTGACTTAATGATTCATAATTATACAAGAGAAGCTGGTGTGCGAAATTTGCGACGTAAGATTGCACAAATTATGCGCAAAACCGCTACAAAAATTCTAAGCGGTAAAATAGAATCTTTAAGCGTCGGGGCAAAGGATTTGCCAGAATTATTAAAGAAAACGGTCTTTGAGATTGATAAAACTGACAGGAAACCAAGACTAGGCATTGTTAACGGTTTGGCATGGACGGCAGTCGGGGGTGATGTACTCAAAATTGAGGCATTATCTTTGATTGGCAAAGGAAATCTAAAACTTACAGGGCAATTAGGTGACGTTATGAAAGAGTCGGCTTATATCGCCTATTCAGTTGTAAAAAATAGGCTTGACAAAGAAAAGCAATTACTTCCTTGCGCTAAAGATTCTCAATCTCTGTCTCACCCAAAGGATTCACATATCACTCCTCAAAGTAAAAAAATACAATCTACAAACCCAACAAACAACAAGAATCCTAATAACTTAGAAGAATATCAAAGCCCCACAGATAAGTTAGACATTCACCTGCATATTCCAGAGGGAGCAACGCCCAAGGATGGTCCAAGTGCCGGTATTACAATGGCATGTGCAATTGCTTCCATTCTTTTTGATAAAAAGGCGCAACAAGACATTGCAATGACTGGAGAACTAAATCTAAGCGGCGAGGTACTGCCTATTGGTGGTTTGAAAGAAAAACTGATTGCAGCATATAAAGCAGATATTAAAAAAACACTCATTCCAATCAAAAATTATCAACGTGATTTAGAGGACATTCCAGATGAAGTGCAACAAAATCTTGAAATAATTCCTGTAAAAAATATAGATGAAGTTTTTAAATATGTATTGATTGATAACCCGTCAAAATCAAGCGAATCAAAGAGTTTTCAATAAATTAAAATACCGAAATGAATTATTCAACTATTATTTGTCTTGTATCCTTTGATAAAAATCGTTTGTAGCTTTTACAAAACCATCGAGACTTCCGCAGTCATAACGAGTTCCTTTGAACTTATAACCGACAACCCGACCTAATTTTGCCTGTTCTAAAAGAGCATCGGTAATTTGCAATTCTCCATTAATACCGGGTTGTGTCATACGTAAAATATTAAAAATGTCAGGTGTAAGAATGTACCGACCAATAATAGCGAGATTCGATGGAGCATCTTCTCTGTTTGGTTTTTCAACCATAGACTTTACTTTATAGATTCTATCTTCCAATATATCTGCATCAATAATTCCATATTTATGCACATCATTAGAATCTATTTCTTGAATTGCAACGATGGAGCAACGATATTTTTCATAAACTCTCATCATTTGTGTCAAAACACCCTCGCCATCGTTATAACATAAATCATCAGCCAAAATTACAGCAAAAGGATTTTTGCCTACAAGAGTTTCTCCTGTCAAAATCGCATGCCCCAATCCACGCATTTCTTTTTGTCTTGTATAACTAAAAGTAGCTGTTTCCATAATGCTGCGAATTTCTGTCAAAAGACTTTCTTTTGAAGTGTTTTTTATTTGGTGTTCTAATTCATAGCTTATATCAAAATGGTCTTCAATGCTCCTCTTGCCCCTACCTGTAACAATCGCCATAGTTCTACACCCCGAATCAAGTGCCTCTTCAATACCGTATTGTATGAGTGGCTTAGTAAGAATGGGTAGCATTTCTTTTGGCATTGCCTTTGTCGCAGGTAAAAATCTTGTACCGTAACCTGCAGCTGGGAATAAACATGTTTCTATCATCGTATCTCCTTACCTAAGCAAATTATACAACAAATTACGGACATGAATGGAATTGTGTTATAATCCCTACAAGGAAATTATATGCGCTCGATCGTAATCATGCTGCTAGCAATATACTGTGCAATTACTTATCATGGTTGTACATCCTCAAAAGAAATAACCACCTCTATCAAACAAGAAGCCTATCAAGATTCACAATTACAAACGCAAAATGCCATAGAGCTTTATTCGCTGGAATATAATGCCAATACAAGCATTACTAAAACCTACAAGCCTCGCACAAAACTTGAACTTAAACAGATTGTAGAACAACTTGATGTTTCGCTTAAAGATGTTGACACAAGTCTTATTACAGATATGAGTGGACTTTTTAAAAACTCTGCAAGACATGATTTTAATGGCATAGAAAATTGGAATGTTAGTCGCGTGAAAAACATGTACGGCATGTTTGATAAGGCAAAGTATTTTAATGTTTCACTCAATTCATGGGATGTATCCAACGTCAATAATATGGATTTCATGTTTGCTGGAGCAATTGCTTTTAATCAGCCGCTTGATAATTGGAATACGAGCAACGTAGAAAGCATGCAGAGTATGTTTAGAGACGCTATAAGATTCAATCAAACACTGAATAACTGGGATGTTAGTCGCGTGAAATATATGAATGAAATGTTTGCTGGAGCAATTGCTTTTAATCAGCCGCTTGATAATTGGAATACGAGCAACGTAGAGAGCATGCGGGCAATGTTTTTGGACGCACAAGAGTTTAATCAAGCACTTAACGAGTGGGATGTCAGCAGCGTAATCGATATGAGTAGTATGTTCAAAAATGCAATATATTTTGATAAGACATTGCGTAAATGGAACGTAGGACTTGTAAAAGATATGCACAGTATGTTTGAAGGTGCGCGTCGTTTTAATCAACCACTTATAACTTGGAATGTTAGTCGTGTACAAAATATGAAAGCTATGTTTAAAGATGCAAAAAATTTCAATCAGCCGCTCAACAGCTGGAATATTTCTAAAGTAAATGACATGGGCGAAATGTTCGCCGGGGCACGTAGCTTTAACCAACCGCTCAACAACTGGAATGTTAGTCGTGTACAAAATATGAAAGCTATGTTTAAAGATGCAAAAAATTTCAATCAGCCGCTTGATAATTGGAATACTGTGAATGTTTGGAATGCTAGCGAGATGTTTAACAATGCAAGTGCATTTAACCAACCCTTACGTTTTTGGCGCATAAGTGAAGTACGCTATATGGATCTCATGTTTGCCGGGGCACGTAGCTTTAACCAGAATCTACAATATTGGACTCCTGTGAATGTTAAAAGCATGAAAGATGCTTTTAAAGATTCTGGCATGTTGGATTTGCCTAGTTGGTTTACAAACAAATAAAACTCATTTGGTATACTGCCCGCAAGACTTTAGAGATTAACGATTTTACCTACGCAAGGAATAATATGTTACTAGAGAGCAATCTATTGCAAGCACAAAATGCTACGGAAATTGACTGTTTAGGCTATGCAGTTGCACATAAAGACGACACGTTTAAACCTTTTAGATTTAAAAGGCATGCACTAGGAGATACTGATATTTTAATTGAGATATTATTTGTTGGAATCTGTCATAGCGACATACATAGTGTCCGAAGTGAATGGAAAGAGGGTATTTACCCTATGGTACCAGGGCATGAAATTGCAGGAAGAGTTGTTGCTGTAGGACATAATGTTTCTAAATTTAAAATTGGGGATAATGCTGGAGTAGGATGTATGGTAAATAGCTGTGGAGTATGTAGGGCTTGCAAACAATCCCAAGAACAATTCTGTGAAAACGGTAAAGTTGTCTTCACTTACGATTGTCTTGATTGTTTTCATCAGAACAACCCGACTTATGGCGGTTATTCCAATAGTATTGTAGTTAATGAAAGGTTTGCAGTAAATGTGCCAATAGATGCGCCGTTAGAAAAAGTTGCTCCTTTATTATGCGCGGGTATTACAACTTACTCTCCACTTAAATTTAGTAATGTCAAAAAAGGCGACAACATCGCCGTGGCTGGCTTTGGTGGATTAGGCGTCATGGCATTAAAATACGCCTTACAAATGGGTGCTCAAGTAAGTATTTTTGCGAGAAATGAGATAAAGAAAGATGAAGCATTGCGACTTGGAGCAAAAGCATTTTACACAAATACAAAGAATGTAGAAAGTCAGTTTGATTTTATCATTTCTACAATCCCAACAAATTACAATGTGAATGCGTATATTGAATTATTAAAATTCGGCGGTGAATTAGCAATTGTGGGATTACCACCCGTAGAAAACGCAATTAAAGTTGATGTTACTCAACTTATATTTCAAGGAGGAAAGAAAGTCTATGGTTCTCTTATCGGTGGTATGAAAGAAACTCAAAAGATGCTTGATTTTTCATTGCAACACAAAATTTACCCAGAAATAGAAATAATTAGCATAAAAGATATTGATAAGGCATACAACAACCTTACAAATGGGAAAGCTAGATTCCGGTATGTAATTGATATGAGTACATTGCAGTGCTAAATTTTTACAAACTCTTATTTTCATGGGAACACTAAAACACATTTAGATACACAGTTGCTTGCATTTGTATTTTTGAGCATACTGTAAGCTCTTTCATTAATACAATTGCTGTTAATATTCTTGAATCTAATTCACATAGACAATTTATCTTATTCTTTTTGCTCAACGTTGTTATGTTATTATATTCTCGAACTTATTTTTATTGTGCATTGCATATAAATTATTGGAATTTAGACATATTACAAGATTTCATTATCCTAATGTTGCTTTCCTGTACTTATAGTTGAATCATTTTCGGTATTTTGTAGCCATATAAAAATATCAACAACCGCTTGGTATAATTCAGGTGGTACATTGCTATTTATATCCATCTTAACCAACGAATCAACTAGCTCTGCATTGCAAAACAAAGGTACGTTAAACTCTTCCGCTTTTGCAATAATTGCCTCTGCTATTCTACCCTGTCCACTGGCTACAATTCTTGGAGCATAATCCTTTAACTCTTCATAAGCTAATGCTGCTGCCTTTTTACGCATAATAAAATCCATCTACATCTTAGTAAATCAAAACAAGAAAAGCTATCCTCTAAAATGAATAATACGTAATCCACACTCAAATATCTTGTTAATAATGCTAATCACGAGGATAACGCAGTACGATACGACCTTTATCAAGACTGTAGGGAGTAAGCTCAATTTGTACATTATCGCCGGGCAATATCTTAATGTTGTGCATGCGCATCTTTCCTGAAATATGGCAGAGTACAATATGTCCATTTTGCAACTCTACTCTAAAGGTTGTGCTAGGTAACGCTTCAACCACTTTGCCATCTACCTTAATTACATCGTCTTTTGCCATTTCATAACTCCGTAAGAATTCTTGCTCTACCATCAATTATTGCAATTGTGTGCTCATGGTGAGAAGTATTTAACCCATCTTTACTCACAACTGACCATTTATCGTTTAATATAACTGGCTCTCCACTCTTCTGACATACCATAGGTTCTAAGCAAAAAACCATACCCTCTTTTACCTTAGGACCACCAATTTTCACACCACTTTCTAAATAATTAGGAATACTAGGTTCTTCATGGGGACTAGTACCTATACCGTGCCCACAAAAGCCAAACAAAGGAACAAACCCCCTACTTTCAATATTCTCCTGTAATATTGCACTAATTTCTTTAAATCTCATACCAGCTTTTATAGAATCGATAGTATTTATCAGGGTTTGTAAAGAACATTCCATTAATCTCTTATCTTGCTCGTGAACAACCCCTACACCAACAGTAACTGCTCCATCACCATAATAACCCTTATATTTTGTACCAATGTCAATACCTACAATATCTCCACTTTTCAAATAATAATTAGTGGGAATGCCATGAATTATAACTTCATTAACTGAAATACAAGTTGCATTAGGAAATCCATATAATCCCTTAAAGCTTGGGATAGCACCCAACGAAATAATCTTGTTTTCAACTGCCTTATCAATCTCTAAAAGACTTATACCTTCAGAAACAATTGTTGTCGCATAATCAAGAGCAACAGCTACGATACGGCTTGCCTCTTCAATAGTATGCAATTGGTCTTTATTTTTAATTGCAATACCCATGAAAAACCTATATTCCAACTACGCTGAGAGTTTTATATTTGCTTGTATAAAGTTGTGCTTCAATTTTGCGCATTGTATCAATAGCAACCTGCACTACGATTAAGACTGATGTACCACCAAAAACAAAATGAACACCAATGCCTTTTAGTAACAGCCATGGAACAGTAGAAATAATTGCTAAATATAAAGAACCCCAAAATGTTAATCTTCCTGCAACCGCATTAAGATATGAGGAAGTATTCTGCCCTGGACGTAATCCTGGTATATAACCATTCTGCCGTTTTAAATTCTCTGCAATATCTTTTGAATTAAATACAATAGAAGAGTAAAAGTAAGCAAAAAATATAATGAAAACAAACATTAAGAGGTTATAGGAAGTAGAGGCAGGATTCATATAATCAGCTATCCTTGACCAAATAGAATCTACCGGTGCTTGCTGCAAAATCGTGGAAGGAAACACTAACAAAGCAGATGCGAATATAGGAGGAATAACACCGCTTAGATTCATTTTAATAGGAATATAATTCATAATCCTCTTATTTTGATTCTGCATGATTACTTTGCGCGCATAAGATATTGGAATCCTTCTTTCGCCAAGCTCTATATAAATAATTACAAAAACTGTCAAAAAAATCACAGCGACAACAATTATAAGATCTAATATGCTACGGGCATTAACACTTACGGCTTCAAACTCAGATGCAATTGCACTTGGAATACCCGAAACAATACCAGCAAAAATAATCAGGCTGATTCCATTCCCGATTCCACGTTGGGTAATTTGTTCCCCTATCCACATAAGTAACATGGTCCCAGTAAGCATAGAAAAGACAGACAGGGCAATGAAAAGTGTTTTGTTTTCCAAAGTAATAATATTGCCGCTATCTATACTATTAAGACCATAAGAAACACTTATAGATTGTATTATTGTGATAAATATTGTCAAATAACGTACTATTTGCATATACTGCTGCATACCATCGCGTTCTTTTTTCATTTTACCTATATTAGCAAACGTTGCCGATAAAAGTTCCATAACGATAGATGCTGTAATATAAGGCATAATACCGAGCGAAATAATGCTTACGCGCTCTAAGGCATTGCCACTAAACATATTAAATAGACCCAACGCATTGGCTGCATTAATATCAAAAAATTTTTTAATCTCCAATGCATCCACACCTGGAACAGGGACATAAGACAACATTCTATAAGCAAATAGAAAAGCTAAAGTAATCAGAATTTTATTGAGAACGGATTTATTCATTAGATATTCCAACTTTGGATTTTTATAAATTCAGACTTTTCATGATGTGTAGTTATCTATTATCTATCTCTTTCAAGGAACGGCTAGTAATAACGTTATTCGACTTGATTTTTACTTTAAAATCTTTTGCTGTTGTACCTATAAGCTTCACCTGTCGAACATATTTTGGAATATTATAAATAGTTCTAAGAGACTCTAAATCAATAGACGCTAAATCTTTAATTTTGTTTTGCTTATCTACATTGATAACAAAAGGCTTTGTTATCATGGAACTAAAACCAACCTTGGGCAGCCTTCTCTGTATAGGTTGCTGTCCTCCTTCAAACCCTCTTTTTACTTTATAACCAGTCCTCGCTGTTTGTCCCTTTCCACCGCGAGTAGAAGTCTTACCCATACCAGAACCTTGTCCCCTACCAATTCTTTTTATATTTTTTGTACTATTCCTCGCGGGCTTAATGTTTTCCAACATAATCTCTATCCTTATATTAAAATCTAATTAAACTACTTTCTATGATTTAATTTTCGTTAAAGCTTCTATAGTAGCACGTACAACATTGTATGGGTTATTTGAACCAAGCGACTTGGTTAAAATATCTTTTATTCCTGCGAGTTCTATGACTGGTCTAGCACTACCACCGGAAATTACGCCTGTACCTTCACTTGCAGGTTTGAGCAAAATCCTACTTGCATTATATTTATGCTCAATATCATGGGCAATAGTAGTACCCTTTATGTTAATTTGTACAATATTTTTAAAAGCATCATCAATAGCTTTTTTTATAGCATCTGGAACCTCTTTAGCTTTACCTAAGCCAAAACCAACTAGCCCACTACGATTGCCCACTACAACAAGAGCATTAAATCTAAATCTTCTACCACCTTTGACAACTTTGGTAACTCTACCAATATTTACTACAACTTCACTAAACTCTTCTCGATTGATTTCCATCCAGTCTCCTTAAAATACTATTCCGTTATTTCTTAAATTATCCGCAAAACAAGCTACTACACCATGGTAAAGATAGCCATTCCTGTCAAAAATTATCTCACCAATATTCTTGGATAATAGTAATTTCGCGAATTCTTCACCAAGCTTCTGTGCATCTTTTTTATTGTTGCCAAGACCACATATTCTAGAATCAATCGCTGCTATAGTATGACCCGTCTCATCATTAATAGCTTGCGCATAAAAATACTTATTTGAACGAAACACGCTTACTCTTGGCTTAATAGCAGATCCTCTGTGATTCTGTCTCACACGCAACTTTCTTTTTAATCGTAAGGTTTTCTTTTTTTGTAGAACTTTAGGAGTCATTTATAATTACCTCTAATTATTTTTTAGATGTTTTTCCTGCTTTACGCAAGATAATTTCGTCACTATATTTTATACCTTTGCCTTTATATGGCTCTGGAGGTCTAAATTTTCTAATTTCAGCAGCAATCTGTCCTACTTGCTGTTTATCGCCACCTTTAATAATAATGTTATTTTTTTCCACTGCCACAGTAATATTATCAGGAATATCATATTTAATAGGATGGGAGAAACCGAGTGCTAACTCTAAAATTTTCCCATTTACGGAGGCTTTGTACCCTACACCATTAATTTCTAAAGTCTTACTAAAGCCACTTTGTAATCCGACAATAATATTATTTGCAAGCGCACGATAAGTTCCCCAAAAAGCACGAGACTGCATATTTTCGTCTATCTTTGAAAACATAAGCGAACCAGAATCTATGCTGATTCCAACACGGCCATAGGTTTCAAGTTCCTTAATCTCTTTTTTGCTTTTAAAAACAATTTTTGTCTTTTCTATCTTTACTTCAATATCACTAGGAATAGTGATTGGTTTCTTACCAATTCTCGACATAATTATCTCCTAATCACCAAATACTGCAGAGTGCTTCGCCACCAACATTTCGTTTATATGCTTCATCATTCGCAATCACGCCCTTACTTGTACTAACGACAATAATTCCATAACCATTTTTAAATCGCTTAAGTTCGTCGCGTGATTTATAAACACGTCTGCCTGGTTTACTTATACGAACAATTTCATTAATTATAGATATGCCTCTATCATCATAAGCAAGTTGAACAAAAATACTCTGCTTGGAATCTTTATTATTAATCTTATAGTCCTTAATAAACCCTCTTTCTTTAAAAACATCCAAAATATGCGTAACAATTTTTGCGTAATAAAGTTCTGTACTATCAAGTCTTCTCATCGTTGCATTTCTAATTCTTGTTATAGAATCTGCAATAATATCGTTTACCATGGAAAAACTCCTCGTGCTTTAATCTTTTATTTAGTTACCAGCTTGCTTTTCTAAGACCGGGAATGAATCCTTCATTACCCATTTTACGCAAACACACCCTACATAAAGAAAAATCCCTATATACAGAATGCGGTCTTCCACATACCTGACACCTTGTATACTTGCGAACACGGAATCTCGCCTTTCTTTTTGCTTTTTCTACCATAGATTTTTTTGCCATTTTATCTCCTTTTCGCAAAAGGCATGCCAAGCAGTTCTAAAAGCTTAAACGCTTCTTTATCATCTTGTGCGCTAGTAACAATGGTGATATTCATACCGTGTGTTACTAGAATGTCATCATAAACAACCTCTGGAAACATAAGCTGTTCAGTTAGTCCAAAACTATAATTACCTCTACCATCAAAGCCATTACGAGGAACACCCCTAAAATCTTTTACTCTTGGCAAAGTGATAACAATAAGTTTTTCAAGAAAATTAAACATATTATTATTACGAAGAGTTACCTTTACCCCCATAGGCATACCTTCGCGCATTTTAAAACCGGCAACAGATTTCTTAGCTTTAGTCATAATAGCTTTTTGTCCAGCAATAAGAGATATTGTGTCAGCAATATTTTGCATAATCTTCGCCTCTTTAGCATATTCACCAGCACCTACACTAATAACAACTTTTTCTAGCTTAGGTAATAAATGGGGATTTGTGATACCAAGTTCTTCTGCAAGCTCTCTTGGTATCTCCTGCTTATACCGTTCTTTTAACGCGTACATAGAGCAACCTCCCTAAGATTTTTTCACATTAGAGATATGAATTGGCATTTCTTTACCGACAAAACCGCCTTTCTTATTCTCTTCTGTTGGCTTAATTGCTTTTTTTACTATTCTACAGTCTTTCACAATAATCATATTTTTCTTAGGTAAAACAGCAAGAACTTCACCTACTTTACCCTTATCATCACCAGCAATAATACTTACTGTATCGCCTTTCTTGATTTTTATCTTATTCATTACAATACCTCCGGAGCCAATGAAATAATTTTCATAAAGTTAGCATAACGAACTTCTCTACTTACAGGTCCAAAAATACGTGTTCCGATAGGTTCTCTTTTTGCATCTAAAAGAACAACGGCATTATCATCAAAACGAACAAGTGAACCGTTATCTCTATGAATTTCTTTCTTTGTTCTAACAACTACCGCCTTTAAAACTTGTCGTCTTTTCACTTTTCCATTTGGAATAGCCTTTTTAACCGAGACAACAACAACGTCCCCAACAGAAGCATATCGTTTATGGCTACCGCCCAATACCTTAATGCACATAACTTCTTTTGCTCCGCTATTATCAGCAACATTTAACCTTGTGAAACTCTGAATCATTCTGATACTCCAACTATAACGATTTCTTTTAAGTTAAAAGCTTTACGTCTGGAAATAGGTTTACATTCAACAGCAGTAACTATATCACCTACTTTTCCCCTATTTTCTTCATCATGAATAATATATTTTTTAAACCTTTTTACAATCTTACGATATTTAGGATGTACAACCTTTCTCTCTACGAGGACTACAGGACTCTTATTACCTGCTATACTAATTATTTTCCCTTGTACAACCCTCTTATGTGCGTGTTCATTGCCCATTAAACATTTCCTTTAAACAATATTAATGATTTATTTTCAATTGTAAGAACTTTGCATTGCTTTCTGTGAAATAGCAGTGGAAATTCTGGCTATATCTTTACGCGTGCTAGCTATTTGGCTAGTTTTGGTAAGCTGCATAGTCTTAAGCTGAATTTTTAGAGTAAACAATTCGGCTTTTTTATCTTTTAATAATTGTTGCAACTCTGTCAAACTTTTATCTTGTAACTCAATATATTTCATTTTCATTCTCGCTCGTAATAATTTTTGTCCTAAAAGGCAACTTACTCTGCGCTAAAGCTAAAGCTTCTCTCGCAACTTGTTCATCAATTCCAGTCATCTCATAAATAATTCTACCGGGCTTAATATTCATTACCCATTTTTCAACGCCTCCCTTACCTTTTCCCATTCTTACCTCGAGTGGTTTAGCGGTAAGCGGTTTGTCAGGAAAAACTCGTATCCAAACTTTCCCAGCTCTTTTAACATGTCTTGTCATTGCAATTCTTGCAGATTCTATTTGTCGAGAATCTATCCTGCCATGCTCTACAGCTTTGATAGCAATATCTCCAAATGCAATACTGTTTCCACGAAAGGATTTTCCACGATTCCTACCTTTCATCTGCTTCCTATATTTTGTCTTTTTTGGTATTAACATGGTTATCTCCTCTTACTTTTCAAACGTGAATCTTCTTTCTCTGTTTGTATACCTTTTTGTAAAATCTCACCTTTAAAAATCCACACTTTAACACCGATAATCCCATAAGTAGTAGAGGCTTCGGCAAATCCATAATCAATCTTTGCACGTAAAGTATGCAAAGGCACTCTACCCTCCATATACCATTCTGTGCGAGCCATTTCTGCTCCGGCCAAGCGACCAGAGACTTTAACCTTGATCCCCTTGGCACCGGATTTCATTGCCTGCTGCATAACCTTTTTCATAGCTCTTCTAAAAGCAATTCTTCTTTCTAATTGTGTGGCTATGTTTTCAGCTGCCAACTGTGCATTTGCTTGAAACTTTTTAACTTCTTTAATATTAATTGAAATATCTTTATTGACAAGTTTTTTCAAGGTTTCTTTCACTTTCTCAATATCAGCTCCCTTTTTACCAATGATTAAACCGGGCTTTGCAGCAATAATATTCACACGCAACTTAGATGCCATTCTCTCAATGATAATTTCACTGATACTGGCGTAATAAAGTTCTTTCTTTAAAAATTTGCGAATAATATAATCTTCCCCTATCCTCTCTGGTGTATTTTTAGAATCTGGAAACCATCTTGAAGTCCAATTTCTATTAATACCCAATCTTAGTCCTATCGGATTAACTTTTTGACCCATATATTAACCTCACCTTAATTTATTTATCCAATATCATAATAATAGTCTTATTTTTTTGCAACTGACGTATTAGAGCTTTTCTTCACTTCACCTACTTCCACATAAATGTGTGACATTGGCTTATGAATAGGGGTTGCTCTTCCTCTAGCGCGAGGCATAAAACGTTTCAACACGGGACCTTTATCAATACGACATGAAATAATCTCCACACTCGAAGCCTCGTAACTACCATTTGCAACTGCAGAAGCAATTGTCTTATAAATAAACTTCGCAGCTTTGTTGGGGGTAAACTCTAACATAGCTAAAGCAACTTCTGCATTCAATCCTTGTACTTGTCTCGCGACAAGTCTTGCTTTTGTAGGAGAAAGTCTTATATGTTTTAAAACTGCTCTGCTGCCTTGTATCTTATCCGCATTAATCATAAAATCCTCTCTAATCTTTTTTAATTGTTATTTTCCAATCTTTTTTTGCACACTTCCCTTATGTCCCCTAAAAGTTCTTGTGGGGGCAAATTCACCCAATTTATAACCAACATGATTCTCAGTGATATATACAGGTACAAACAATCTACCATTATGCACATTAAAAGTCAGTCCTATCATTTCGGGAAGAACCGTACTTCTTCTTGACCATGTTTTAATGGGCTTATTATCTTTCAGTTGCTTCGCCTTTAGAATCTTCTTTTCAAGATGTTCATCTATGAATGGTCCTTTTTTTATCGATCTCGCCATTACTTATTCCTTATTTCTTTTTTCTTGAAATGATTAATCTATCACTTGCTTTTTTACGTCTAGTTTTATATCCCTTTGTTGGCATACCCCAAGGTGAGACAGGATGTCCGCTAGATCCAGTTTTACCTTCACCACCACCATGCGGATGGTCAACTGGATTCATAGCACTGCCCCTAGTTTGAGGTCGAATACCCCTATGCCTATTACGTCCTGCTTTGCCAATAGAAATATTAATAAAATCTCCGTTACCAACAACTCCTATAGTAGCCATACATTCTTCTAAAACATAACGCATTTCGCCGCTAGGCATACGTAAAATAGTATATTTACCTTCCCTGCCCATAATTTGAGCATAGGAGCCAGCACTTCGAGCAATAGCACCACCAGCCTTTGGTTGTAATTCGATATTGTGTACAATAGTTCCAACAGGAATATTTTTAAGCTTCATTGCAAAACCAACCTTTATATCGAGTTCGCCTTCAGCTGCAAGCACCAGATCCCCTACCTTTAGCCCACTTGACTGAATAATATATCTCTTTTCGCCATCTACATAATTAATCAAGGCAATACGACAATTCCTATAAGGATCATACTCAATAGCACTAACTCTACCTTCAACATTGAACTTATCACGTTTAAAATCAATAATTCTATATAATTTTTTTGCTCCACCTGCTTTATGCCTGCTAGTGATCCTACCATTATTATTTCTTCCAGCATTTACAGCAAGCTTTGTAAGCAATCTTCGCACAGAAGGCTTAGCTGTAATATCATCTGAACTGAGATTAGACATAAATCTTCTACTAGGAGTATAAGGTTTATAAGTTTTAATTGGCATATCTTTCTCCTTAGTGATTACATAGAAAGCGAATCGACATTCGCACCTTCTGGAACCTTAACATAGAACTTTTTAAAATCTATTCTTCGCCCCATTTTATTTTTAAAACGTTTAGCTTTTCCTTCTTGTCGCAAGGAATTTATTTTAATGGGAGTAAAACCGAAATAACTTTTAAAAATTTCTTTAAGTTTGTTCTTTGTCATTCGCGTAGAAGTCTGCACAACTAACACACCTTTCTCTTTTAATTCTAAAGATTTCTCTGTGTATAAAATTGTTTTAATATCCGTTATATCTGCCATTTTTCTAACCTCTTTTTATGATTTCATCAAAAACAGCTTTTTCTATCACTACACTTCTGAACGTGGCTATAAGATAAGCATTCAACTCATTTGCATCAATTAAATAACAATCCTGTATATTACGAAACGCAAAAAAAGTCTTTTCATCGCTCATTTGCATAACAAATAACGTATTTTTTTGCTTAATTGCTTTAAATTTAGCGTAAGCATCTTTTGTTTTCCCGGTTGGAATTTTTAAAGAATCCACAATAAACAAAGCCTTGGAATCTGCTTTCTGCTTAAGGGCAAATTCTAGGGCTAGTTTTTTTTGCTTTTTATTGATCTTAAGATAATAATTTTTTATATTGCTAGGACCATGACTAACACCACCGCCCACAAATACAGGAGATGTGATACTTCCAGCTCTAGCTCTACCACCACCCTTTTGTGACCAAGGCTTCTTGCCTCCACCGCTAACCTTACCGCGAGTTTTCACTTGGGCATTATTTGCCCTAGTTTCAGCAAGATAAGACTTTACATATAAATAAAGATTATGCTCTTTGATTCCGTTATAACGTTCTGGTAGCTGTAGTACGTCAGTTTCTATCAGCCTATCATTTAATATAATTGCATGACTCATTATTGCCTCTTTTTCTCTAAAATAGTAATCTTTCCGTATGCCCCGTTATATCCTGATACAGAACCACTTAATACAAGAATATTGCTTTGTTTATCAAAAGAAACAACTTGACTTTGTACAGTGACATTATCGTCTCCATAATGTCCTGCCATTTTTTTCCCTGGTTGTACTCTACCCGGCCATTCTCTATTGCCAATAGATCCTAATCTTCTATGGAATCTACTTCCGTGACTGCTTGGACCGCCTTGAAAATTCCATCGTTTAATTGCCCCACTAAAACCTCTTCCTTTCGTTCTAAAAGTCGCTTTTAGTCTTACTCCTTCACTAAGGCAAGAAGTGTTGATATCGCCTTCTGTGGCTTGCTTAATGTTAAGTACTGCAAAACGGTTATATTCTTTAGTAAGATTATATTTTTTTTGATTTCCTTCAATACTTTTGTTAAAACATTTTCCCCGAGGATATGCAACAAGTGCCTTTCCTTCATGTATTTTACATATTTTTGTAGGTATAATTTTTAAAAGGGTAACGGCACGACTAGGTGCTACAATAGTTCTACTCATACCAATCTTTTGGACTATAAATTCCATCTTACTTAATCCTTACAGAATAAATTTAAAAATCTATAAATTCACAATTCTAAATTTCTAAGATTCCATTACTACTTGTCCATGGACATAACTTCAACGTCAACTTCTGGTGCCAAATCAAGCTTCATAAGACTATCAACGGTATCTCCTGTTGCTGACATAATATCTATCATTCTGCTATGTATTCTAATTTCAAATTGTTCTCTCGAGTCTTTATTAATATGTGGCGAACGCAATACTGTATATCTTCTTTTATGTGTTGGTAGAGGAATTGGTCCAATAATTTCCGATCCTGTCCGCTTTACCGCACTTACAATAGCAGCCACAGACCGATCAAGTACTCTGTGATCATAAGCCTTTAATCTTAGTCTAATTTTTTGCATAACCTTCCTTAACATCAATATGGCTAAAGATTTTAATGTATCTTAAATTGATTCTAAAATTTGAATGAATATTAACAAAAATCCCCCTGCAGAGTCAATATATTCTTTAAAATCTTGAAAATATTTATCCTTGATATAAGGAAATTTATACTGCTAAATTATTGCATGGGGCGTGAGCTGACTCAATGTGGTAATAACACAATAATGTGAAGATGCCGAATGCGTAAAACACTCATGTTGTCGTTGCAATAAAAACACTTTTTTTAATCCTGCGTTATGCCCAGCTTCCACGTCACTTAACTTATCGCCCACAATTATACAATCATCCATATCTAAGTTATATGCTCTTTTAGCCTCTAGTAACATACCGGGTGCAGGTTTTCTGCGACTTGAGTCACGAAATGATGGGCAAAAATAAATTTTATCAAGATAAAATCCTAATTTTTTATAAATACATTCCTGCATATAAGCACTCAACGCTAAAAATTCCTTAACCGTATAGAATCCACGTTCTATACCCGATTGATTAGTCACTACAATTAATTTATAATCATGTTGTTTAAATTTTGCAACACAGGGAAAAAAATCTTCATAGAATCTAAAATCCGCAATTTTATGCACATAACCTAAATCTTCGTTAATTACGCCGTCTCTATCAAAGAAAATCGCCTTTTGACACTGCATAAATTATCCTCATTCAAAAAACATTACCATTGTACTTTTTTATGTCGAATAGTGTCAAGATATATCTTATGATTCTTTTCTAGCATATTTCTTTCATTTTCTGGATGGTAAATATGATAAGCAATGCCATAGAATCTTAATCTGCGCATCTCTCCACCAGCAAATAAAAATCTCGCAACAAAATCACTGTCTTCTCGTCCCCAACCTATAAAATTCTCATTAAATCCTTTTATTCGCAAAAAGTCCGCTTTGTAAAACCCCATATTACAACCGCGAATGCCCCTAATCATCTCTTTCTTGTCGAAGTACCTAGAAGTAATCTTAGAAACTTTATATAAAAAAGCCGCTAAAGGTAAGATACGTCGAGCTTTCGCCTCTTTTGGTAAATAGACCGTATAGGAATTATCGATCAAGGCATAAGGAAAGCCATTTGTGTCAAATTCTTGTAGGTATGTCTTGGCTTGAGAATAATTTCTGATATATATATATATATATATATCAGAAATTATTTTTGGTACTTTGAAAAGAATACCTTTGCTTATTGGTTCACTAAGCATAATCCTTGAACCTTGTAATAATGTTCTCTGCTTAGCAAATTTCAAGTGATCGGCAATAAAATGAGATTCTAATATCATATCTCCATCAATAAGAATAATATATTCCCCTTTCGCACTAGATATAGCTTTATTTCTCACTTGCGCTAAACGAAACCCCTTATCTTCTTGCCACACATGCAAGAGAGGACAAGGAAAAATAGCTTGAAATAATTGTATTAGATCTTGTGTTTTTTCTGTGCTACCATCATCCGCAATAAGTACTTCATCAGGTAAAGGTTGTAATGCCAATACAGACAGGAGTACGAGACACAATCTTTCTTCTTGATTATAGGTAGTGATAATAAGAGAACAAGTTGGTTTATTGTTTATACTTTTCAGCATTGATTCCAAAACTTTCCACAATAATGATAAAAACGCTATCACAATATATTTTGTAATAATAAAAAGCATTATTTACACGTAATGCCTTTGACAAGGATATACAAAATCAATCAACTTCATATTGTTCAAAATAACAACTGCTGCTAAACGTCATAAATAACCACTCAATATCTCAATAGCTACTAACCCAAATGAGTCATCAAATTAAACATAACTACATTTGTCGTTTTTCCATAATATCCTTAGCAATATTATTTGGAACTTCCCCATAATGATCAAATTCCATACTGTATGTTCCACGACCCTGTGTCGCTGAACGCAAATCGGTAGAATAGCCAAACATTTCGGCTAATGGTACAAAAGCATTGACAATTTTTAACCCCATTCTATCATCCATCGCACTAATTTGTCCTCTTCTACGATTTAGATCTCCAATAACATCGCCCATATATTCTTCTGGCACTTCTACTTCTACTTTCATCATAGGCTCTAAAAGTACGGCATTCGCCTTACGACACGCGTCTTTAAACGCCATAGAGCCAGCGATTTTAAATGCCATTTCAGAAGAATCAACTTCATGGTACGTACCGTCGTAAAGTGTAACCTTGCAATCCACTACAGGATAACCAGCTAAGATACCGCTTTGCATTGCTTCCTGAATACCTTTATCCACAGCTGGAATATATTCTTTTGGAATGACTCCACCAGTAATCTCATTAACAAACTCATAACCCGAACCAGCCTCTTTTGGCTCCAGCTTAATGTGCACATGTCCATACTGCCCACGACCACCTGATTGCTTTGCATACTTGCATTCTTGGGTTACACTAGACCGAATAGTTTCACGGAATGCCACTTGAGGCTGCCCCACCTCGGCTTCCACACGAAATTCTCGCTTTAATCTATCTACAATAATTTCAAGATGTAATTCACCCATACCACCTATAAGCGTTTGTCCAGTCTCCTCGTGTGTGCTCACACGGAAACTTGGATCCTCTTCAGCTAACTTTCCAAGTGCCACTGCCATTTTTTCTTGATCAGCTTTAGTTTTAGGCTCTACTGCAATATGTATAACAGGTTCTGGAAATTCCATACGTTCCAAAACCACAGGATTCTTTTCATCACAAAGCGTATCCCCAGTTAAAGTTTCTTTTAGCCCAACAAAAGCACAAATCTCTCCAGCATAAACATCTTTGATATCTTCTCTTTTGTTTGAATGCATTTTTAGCAATCTTCCTACACGTTCCTTTTTGTTTTTAGTGGAGTTATATACATAACTACCAGACTCTAACATTCCACGATATACACGAACAAATGTCAGCTGTCCGACAAAAGGATCCGTCATAATCTTAAATGCAAGCCCAGCAAACTCACCGTTATCGGTAGATTCTACATAAATTTCAGAATCAGTTTTTGGATCAATGCCTTTTATTTCTGTAACTTCAGTAGGCGCAGGCAAATAATCTATAACAGCGTCAAGTAGTGTTTGCACTCCTTTATTCTTAAAACTAGAACCACAGAGCATAGGAATCAAACTCATATTATGACAACCAATTTTAATACCGCGTTTAATATCGTCTATACTTAATTCGATACCACTAAGATATTTTTCCATTAATGTTTCTTCTTGTTCGGCAGCAGATTCTAAGAGTTTTTCGCGATATTCATTCGCTTTATCTAGTAATTCTGCAGGTATTTCTTCAATATCATACTTTGCGCCCATAGATTCATCATTCCAGACAATAGCCTTCATTTGTAATAAATCAATAACGCCAATGAAAGAATCCTCTGAACCAATAGGAATACAAATTGGTACTGGATTGGCTTTCAACCTTTCTCTGATTTGTGATTCTACATTATAAAAATTTGCACCAATTCTATCCATCTTATTGACAAATACCATACGTGGAACACCGTATTTGTTTGCCTGTCTCCAAACTGTTTCGCTTTGTGGCTGCACACCGCCAACAGAACAAAACACTGCAATAGCACCGTCTAATACTCGCATGGAACGTTCCACTTCGATAGTAAAATCGACGTGTCCCGGAGTATCAATGAGATTAATCTGATAATCTTTCCAGAAGCAAGTCGTAGCAGCAGAAGTAATAGTAATGCCTCTTTCTTTTTCTTGCTCCATCCAATCCATAGTAGCCGCACCATCATGAACTTCTCCAATTTTATGGCTCACACCTGTATAAAATAAAATTCTTTCTGAAGTAGTTGTCTTACCCGCATCGATATGCGCAGCTATACCGATATTACGTATCCGATTAAGCGGAGTTTTTCTAGCCATTCTTACCCCTTAATTACCAACGATAATGTGCAAATGCTTTATTAGCTTCTGCCATTTTATGCACGTCTTCTTTTTTCTTAAATGCAGCACCCTTATCATTTGCTGCATCTATTAATTCATTTGCCAACCTTTCAACCATCGTTCGTTCGTTTCTTTTTCGTGTTGCCTCTAAGAGCCATCTAATAGACAGGCTTTGTTGTCTTTCTGGTCGTACCTCCACAGGCACCTGATAGGTAGCACCTCCTACTCTCCTACTCCTCACTTCCACAAGAGGGCGAATATTTGCTAAAGCTTTTTCAAAAACTTCGATACCTTTCTCTCCGTTTTTTTCTTGGATTCTATTAAAAGTAGCATAGATAATTTTTTCAGCTACGCTTCTTTTACCGTCATACATCATTTTATTGATAAATTTAGTTACAACTTTATTATTATAGATTGGATCGCCTAAAACTTCTCTAATTGGTGCTCTTCTTCTTCTCATTAAATCACTGCTCCTATTTTAAAATTATTTTTTTGTTTCTTTTGCCCTTTTAGCACCATATTTACTGCGAGACACGGAACGTTTAGCAACTCCTGCTGTATCTAATGCTCCGCGGATAATATGGTATTTTACGCCTGGTAAATCTTTAACACGTCCGCCTCGCACAAGTACAATAGAGTGCTCCTGCAAATTATGTCCGATACCTGGTATATAACTAATCACCTCGAATTTGCTTGTCAAACGAACTTTCGCTACTTTTCTAATTGCAGAATTAGGTTTTTTTGGAGTAGTAGTATAAACCCTTGTACAAACTCCCCTTCGCTGTGGACACTCTGCCAATGCCGGCGACTTTGTTTTCTTGACAATCTTCTTTCTTTCTCGACGAATTAACTGGTTAATTGTTGGCACACATACATCCTTAATGCTAAATTTTAAAAAAATATCTTGCTATTATACTCAAAGTATAGAAAATATATTTATAAACTTTCCTTATTATGTTTAATCAACATATCTTTTCCTTTATATAATCCTGTTCCGACTGGAATCATACGACCCAAAACAACATTTTCTTTTAAATCTTCCAAAAAATCTTTTTTTGCTGCAATACTTGCTTCGGTCAATACCTTAGTAGTTTCTTGGAAAGAAGCCGCAGAAATAATAGAGTCGCTACTGATAGCAGCCCTTGTAATCCCAAGTAATACAGGCTCGGCTATAGCAGGATTACGACCTTGTTGTAATATTTTTTCATTTTCCTCTCTAAAATATCGCTTGCTTACTAAATCGCCTTCAATAAACTTAGTGTCTCCACTATCCAAAATTTTAACTTGTCGCAGCATCTGTGAAACAATAATCTCTATATGTTTATCAGCAATACTTACGCCTTGTCTGCGATAGACTTGTTGCACCTCACTCACAATATACTTATGCAATTCTTTCTCACCGTTAATTCGCAAAATATCGTGACTACTCATAATACCATCACTTAACATTTCGCCAGCATGTACAAATTCACCTTCGCGTACAAGAATTTGTTTTGATTTGTCGATTAAATATTCTGTTTTTCTACCGTCATCTGCAGTAATAGTAATTCTCTCTTTGCCACGCACAACCTTACCAAAACTCACATATCCATCAATTTCAGCTAATACCGCTATATCCTTTGGTTTCCTAGCTTCAAAAAGTTCAGATACGCGAGGCAAACCGCCAGTAATATCTTTGGATTTAATTGTGGCTTTAGGGACCTTTACAAGTACATCAGCAATTTGTACCTCTGCCCCATCGTCAATCAAAAGAACACTTTTTGGCTCTAAATTATAAGTTTGCTCTTTACCATTAGAATCAATGACCATAATTGCTGGCTTATAACCCTGTGGAATATACTCTTGCACAGTAAGCGATTTAATATGTGTTTTTTCATCTTCTTTCTCGATTACGGTTGTGCCTGCTACAATATCTTGATATTTTACCGTTCCAGCTATATCGGAAATTACTAAAGTATTGTAAGCATCCCAAGAAGCAATAAGACAATCTTTCTGACTATTTTTACTTGCTAGCTTTGTAATTTTACTAACTTGCTCATTGTCTTTAACTTCTATTTTAGATCCTCTAGCAATATAATGCCTGCAAGCCTCTCTATCATCGGAATCTGCTATAACGGCAAAAAGACCTTTTTCATTCACAACCATGCCCTCTACAACATCTCTAAAACGTTCAAGCTGGTCAGAATGCAATCTATAATACTTCACAATGCCATCAGCTTTTGCATAAATATCTTGTGGTACTGGCTCGTTATCATTAATGTGTAACTGACTAGCATGGGGGATTCTATTGGGAATATTCCATCCGTCTTTTATAATATCTGCAATACTACCGCCTTCCTTTACCTCATATCCGCTTTCATGCGGAATATAAATTTTTCCTTCAATCTTTCCGATAACACCCGCTAATTCTCTTGGAGTGGCAATATCATTTTTGTTAAGTTCGTATTTTTTTTCTTGTTTATCTCCTTTCAGAATCAAAATTATTCTGTCGTGCACATTCTCAATTTGTAGGATTCCACTAAATGGGGCTTTAATTTTCGGTTCAACAAGCAAAATGGAAGCATTTCTTCTATTAGAAATAATGGTTTTACCCTCTCTGCTAATGTAAGGTTCAATATTATAATAACGAATAAAACCTTCTTTTTCTGCGATAACTTGGCTTTCTTCTTGACTTCTACTAGCAGTTCCACCAACGTGAAAAGTTCGCAATGTAAGCTGCGTACCAGGCTCACCAATCGATTGTGCCGCTATAATACCCACAGCATCACCTGACACGCTCATTTTACCTTCACCGAGATTCAGTCCGTAACACTTTGCACAAATACCGCGTGGTGCCTTACAAGTCGTAGAAGTACGGATATTGACAGAACGTACGCCTGCATTTTTAATTTGTTCAGCAATCTCTTCATTAATTAACTTGCCCTCATGGACTAACACTTCACGCGTAATCGGATCGTGAACTTCTGTGGCCGTTACGCGACCAACAATCCGTTCTTGCAACGGCTCAATCATTTCATTTCCAACCGCAATATCAGTGATTTCTACGCCCTCATGTGTACCGCAATCCTCTACCGTAATTTTAACATTTTGACTTACATCAATGAGTTTTCTTGTAAGATAACCAGCATTTGCAGTTTTAAGTGCAGTATCTGCTAAACCCTTCCTAGCGCCGTGCGTAGAAGTAAAGTACTCTAAGACATTTAATCCCTCTTTGAAATTAGAGATAATTGGTGTCTCAATAATGCTGCCATCTGGCTTTGCCATAAGTCCGCGCATTGCTGATAATTGTCTAATTTGAGTCGCACTTCCTCGAGCACCAGAATCAGCCATCATATAGATGGGATTAAAACCCCCATTATCTTGCTCTATGATTTTCATCATCTCCTTTGCCATTCTATCGTTTGTTTCAGTCCAAATATCAATGATTTTATTGTATCTTTCCTGTGTCGTAAGCACACCTTGTTCTGCCTGAATTTGAATCTGTCTTACTTTTTCTTTAGAATCTTCAACCATCTTTTGCTTAGATTCCGGGATAATAATATCTGCAGCAGAAATAGAAATTCCTGCTTTTGTAGCATACTTGAATCCTAAATCCTTGAGATTATCAAGAAAAGTAGCAGTTAAACCTACGCCGCCTTCCTTATAAACACAATCAATTAGATTAGAGATATCCTTTTTCTTCAAAACGCGATTCCAAAGATGTGGCAAAACAAAGCTCGGCAATATCGACTTAATAAGCATCCTACCCGCAGTAGTGGTTACAACATGCCTATCGATTACAACGCGAATCACACTATTAATGTCAAGCTCACCAAATTCAAGGGCAACAGCAATTTCATTAAAGTTTGCAAATAATTTATGTTCGCCCTTAGAATCAGATTTCTCGAGACTTAGATAATAAAGCCCCAAAACCATATCTTGGCTTGGGACTACCACTGGTTTACCGCTTGCTGGCAATAAAATGTTCATAGAACTCAACATGAGGATTTTGCATTCCGCAATAGCCTCTTTAGTTAAGGGAATATGCACAGCCATTTGATCTCCATCAAAATCAGCATTGAATGCCGAACAAACAAGAGGATGCAGTTGAATAGCCTTTCCATCGATAAGCTTAGGATGAAAAGCCTGTATGGACTGCTTATGCAAAGTAGGTGCTCGATTGAGCATTATAGGATACCCCTCAATGATTTCTTGCAAACACTCCCAAACTTCATTGGATTTTTGATCTATCATCTTTTTGGCTTGTTTGATATGCTTTGCATACCCTTTCTCCTCAAGTTTGGCAAGCAAATGTGGCTTAAAAAGCTCGATAGCCATGTTTTTGGGCAATCCGCATTGATCCATTCGCAGATTTGGACCTACAACAATAACACTTCGCCCAGAGAAATCTACACGTTTACCCAATAGATTCTGTCTAAATCTACCTTGTTTTCCTTTGATAATTTCAGAAAGAGACTTAAGTGGACGTTTATTCGCTCCTTTAACCGCGTTAGAATTTCGCCCATTGTCAAATAAAGCATCTACAGATTCTTGCAACATTCTTTTCTCATTGCGTACAATAATCTCTGGCGCATCCAACTCAATCAATCGTTTTAGTCTTTGGTTACGATTAATCACGCGTCGATACAAATCGTTTACATCGCTAACTGCAAATTTTCCTCCATCAAGGGCGACAAGCGGACGTAAATCAGGCGGCAATACAGGCAATACACTAAGCATCATCCATTCGGGACGATTCCCTGAATTAAGAAAGCTTTCTACAACCTTTAATCGTTTAACAAGAATTTTTTTCTTTGCCTCTGAACTTGTAGCTGCAATATCTGCCTTTAACGACTGCAATAACGCAACTAAGTCCAACTCCTCTAACAAATCCTTGACTGCTTCGCCGCCCATTTGCGCTTCAAAGCCTGTATGCTCAAAACGTCCGTTAATATTTTTAAATTGTTCTTCATTCAGCACGTCATATTTCATAACCCTTTTTGTAGATTCGTTGTCATAAAAAGCTTCTCCTGCATTTTTCACAATATATGCCTCATAATACAGCACTCTTTCTAAGTCTTTCATTTTTACTCCAATAAGAGTGCCTATACGGCTTGGCAAGGAACTTACGTACCAAATATGTGCAACAGGTGTTACAAGCTCAATATGTCCCATGCGCGAACGTCTAACTTTCGCAGTAGTTACTTCAACCCCACATTTTTCACACACTATATCCTTATAACGCCCTTTCTTGTATTTGCCACATTGACATTCATAGTCACGTACTGGTCCAAATATCTTTGTGCAAAATAATCCATCTCGTTCAGGTTTAAGCGTACGATAATTTATTGTCTCTGGTTTTTTTACTTCACCCCTACTCCATGAACGAATCTTTTCTGGGCTAGCCAAAACAAGTTGAAAGGCATTAAAATCTTTGGGTCTTTCCCTTTCATCTTCACTAACAACGAGCGGTTTACTCACACCATATTCATCTACTTTATCTCCATAAACATTAACATCAAGGGCTAAGGATTGCAGCTCTTTTGTAAGAACATAAAAAGTCTCCGGAATTGCAGAATCTCCAACAGGAAATCCCTTAGTAATAGCCTCATAAGCTTCTTTTCTACCATTAACATCGTCTGATTTTATAGTAAGCATTTCTTTGAGCGTATGCGCAGCACCATAAGCTTCTAATGCCCAAACTTCCATTTCTCCAAATCGTTGTCCGCCAAACAATGCCTTTCCTCCAACAGGCTGTTGTGTTACCAATGAATAAGGTCCCGTACTTCTTGCATGTACCTTTTCATCCACTAAATGATGCAATTTAAGCATATACATATAACCGACGTTAACACGTTCTTTAATTTTTTCACCGGTTCTACCGTCATAAAGAGTAGTTTTACCATCGGTGTCAATTTTTGCCATCTCAAAAAGCCTATCAAACTTTTCTTGAGAAATTCCCTCAAATACTGGAATGGCAAACTTCACGCCATTACTCCAATCTCTGGCATAAGCTAGAATCTCTTCCTCGCTTGCCTTATGCAATATATCAATAATACCTTGTTCTTCGTTGACTACTTGAGCAATTTCCAACAATTTGGCTTTAAGATTTGCGCTAAATTTATACTGCGAATCTTTTAATTGCTGCTCAATCTGCTCTCCCAAACGTTTGCCAACAAGCCCCAAATGCACTTCGAGAATTTGTCCTATATTCATACGACTTGGCACACCTAAAGGATTCAAAACAATATCTACTGGCTCACCGTCCGCAGTGTATGGCATATCCACTGCAGGAACAATATTGCTTACTATGCCTTTGTTTCCGTGTCGCCCTGCCATTTTATCTCCAACTTTGAGTTTACGTTTAGTGGCAATATAAATTTTTACAAGTTTCACAACACCATTTGGCAAAATATCGTCTTTCTCTAAAATAGAGAGTTTTTCTTCATGCTCTACACCCAATACTCTTTTCTGCTCCAAGAAATTATTCTTGATTTGTTCATATTGGTCTTGAATCTTCTTTGAATAACTTTTAATAAGTGTATTAAGCGCAAACCGATTGATGTCTTCTAGCTCTCCCTTAGGAATCAACTCCCCTTTTTGAAAAAACTTATCATTAATCTTTGCTTCAGCACTTAAAGGCTCTTTAGACAACATAAATGAAATTCGTAGCATTTCTTCTTTGTTGAGCATAGTAAGCTGTTCATGATGTTCTATATCAAGACTTGATTTCTCTTCTTCATAAGCCCTTCGTGCTCTTGCATCTTTTTCATAGCCTTTCTTTGTAAAAATTTTTACATCAACGACATAGCCTTCCATACTTTGTGGGCAATATAAGGATTTGTTAACAACATGTCCCGCTTTTTCACCAAAAATAGCGCGCAATAACCTTTCTTCTGGTGTTGGTTTAACATCTCCTTTTGGTGTTACTTTGCCTACCAAAATCATGCCACCAGTTACATAAGTTCCAATTTTAACAATCCCACTTTCGTCAAGGTGTAAAATATCTTCTTCTCTTGTATTGGGAATATCCGTGGTAATTTCTTCTACACCATGCTTCAATTCTCTGGCTTCAATTTCTTTTTCATAAATATGAATCGAAGTAAATGCATCATCTTTAATGAGTTTTTCGCTAACCACAATCGCATCCTCAAAGTTATATCCATTCCAAGGCATGAAAGCTACACGAATATTTTTGCCCAATGCCAATTCGCCATTATCCATACTTGGACCATCAGCAATAATTTGTCCGGATTCAATTTTATCTCCTATTTTTACAATAGGACGTTGAGTGAAGCTTGTATTTTGGTTAGTGCGCATATTTTTCTGCATTGAATAGCTATCGATATAAGCACCGTTCTCGTTTTCACCTAGAATATAGATATTTTTACCATCGACTTTTTCTATTATTCCCGATTGTTTTGCCTTAATGGCTTCCCAAGAATCTCTTGCTATCACGCCTTCGATACCAGTTCCAACGATTGGTGCATCTGGCTTCAATAATGGAACCGCTTGACGTTGCATATTAGACCCCATAAGGGCACGGTTTGCGTCATCATGCTCTAAAAAAGGAATGAGTGAAGCAGCAACACCCACAAGCATTCTGGGGCTTAAATCAATAAGCTCTACTTCCCCTGCCTTTCGTAGAGAAATCTCACCGCCGCAACGAGTTTCTATCAATCCTTCAGTAATTTTGCCTTTGGAATCTATTTGTGTGCTAGCTGGTGCAATAATCTTGCCATCCTCTTGTGTGGCAGTTAGATAAACAATTTCATCGGTTACTCTACCGTCTATAACCTTTTTGTAGGGAGATTCAATAAACCCCAAATCGTTGACTCGTGTGTAAGTTGAAAGTGTATTGATTAATCCAATATTCTGCCCCTCTGGTGTTTCAATAGGACAAATTCTACCGTAATGTGTAGGATGTACATCTCTTGCTTCAAACCCCACTCTTTCTTTTACAAGTCCTCCTTCACCAAGTGCAGATAATCTCCTCTTGTGCGTAATTTCAGATAGTGGATTAGTCTGATCCATAAACTGCGATAGCTGTCCGCTAGCAAAAAATTCCATAATTGTGCTAGTAATCATTTTAGAGCTTATTAAATCATGTGGCATAACGTTATCAAATGAAGTTTGCTGGGTAAGCTTATCTTTAATAGACTTTTGCATTTTAACAAGTCCAGTATGCAACTCATTTGCTAGCAACTCTCCAATGGCACGAATTCTTCTGTTCCCCAAGTGATCTCTATCATCAATTCTCCCTTTGCCATTACGAACCTGCATAAGATATTTTACAGTCTCAATAATATCATTGTAAGTCAAAACTGTAATATACTCTGGAATATCAAGATTGAGTTTATGATTCATTTTCATACGACCAACACCCGTTAAATCATAACGAGATGGATCAAAAAATAACTGCTCAATAAATTTCTTTGCTACCTCTTTAGTTACAGGTTCAGCTGGACGCATTACCTTGTATATCCTAATTGCAGCCAAATCACTTTCATTGTCTATTTTTTCAGTTTGTCGAATAACCTTAAGACTTTCCATATCAGCAAGGAAGGAATTGATGATAGAATTATCATAACCCGGCGCGGCATCGTTAATAACCTTAAATTCTTTAATCTTCAAATCAGTGATTTTTTTGAGATTTGTTTCGTTTAAAATTGTAAGTGAATCTAGAATGACTTCACCCGTATCTGGATGATATAAAGGCTCTGCAAGATACGACATCATAAGATTTTGGGTATAGTATTCGACTTTATCATATTTGATGTTCTTTTCTTTTAAGTCTTTTATGCGTTTATTATTAAGCCTTTTCCCAGCAGGCAAAATAACTTGTCCTTTTTCGTTTTTTAAATCATACTCAAGGCTACCTTCTAAATTAAGAAGCTCAAAAGGAATAAAAAACTTGTTGTCTTTAGTGCTTACACTAAGAATGGGGTAAAACATTTGAATAATCTGTTGTTTGCTATAACCCAATGCCCTAAAAAGAATAGTAACAGGCATTTTTCGACGTTTATTGATTCTTACGTACATAATGTCCTTTGTATCATATTCAAAATAAAGCCATGCGCCCATATTAGGAATAATTTGCCCTGTATAGATTAATTTACTCGCCGAAGTATTCGACTCTTCTTCTTTAAAAATTACACCAGGACTTCTATGCAACTGATTCACAACCACTCTTTCTACACCATTAATAATAAAAGACACGCGGTCAGTCATTAGAGGGATTTCACGGACATAAATAGTTTGCTCCTTAATATCCTTTACCCCTATTTGCTCTCCTTTTTCATCTTTGTCCCATAGAATCAAGCGAATTTTAATCTTAAGTGGGATAGAATAAGTAAGTCCTCTTATCATTGTCTCCAAGATAGTATATTTTTGTTTGCCAAACTCACAACCAACATATTCTAACGTGACTCGTCCTACAGAATCCTGAATGGGAAATATAGACCTCAAAACTCTTTCTATGCCACTTTCCTTGCCATTATCAGAATACAAGAAAGAATCATAACTAGCTTTTTGCAGCATTAATAAATTAGGAACGTCCAATTCTTTTTGATTCTTAGAAAAATCAACTCTTAGTCTAGTGTTTGTCAATCTTTTGCCCATAACTGCAACCTTTTACTCATTATTAAACCAAATACTCTATATGCCCTATCTCACACAATAAAGCATATAGAATACTCTAAAAAGCATTTCTGCTTAAAATAAGTTCGTTTCATGGCTTTGTTTAAATCAAGCCACGCGCTACTGTCAAATAGAATTATTTTATTTCTACTTTTGCACCAGCATCCTCAAGCTTTTTCTTAAAATTCTCTGCATCTTCCTTGCTTATCGCTTCTTTAAGGGTATTAGGTGTCTTTTCTGTGGCATCCTTAGCCTCTTTTAAGCCTAAACCTGTAATTTCACGAACGGCTTTAATAACATTAATTTTATTAGCACCTGCATCAAGCAAGATTACATCAAATTCTGTTTTTTCATCAGCTGGAGCAGCACTACCTGCTGCCGCTGCTCCGGCAACGATAGTAGGGGCGGCACTTACGCCAAATTTCTCCTCAAAAGCTTTCACAAGCTCGGATAATTCTAAAACAGACAAACTACCAATATACTCTAATACTTCTTCTTTTGAAATTGCCATACTAAGCTCCTTGTTCTTCTTTTTGTTTTTTCAAATTGTCTAATGCAGTAACGAAATAACGTGCTGGTGCTGTCCACACTGAAAGCAACATACCAATCAATTCCTCTTTACTTGGTAATTTCGAAACAGCTTCAATATGCTTTGAATCTACTATTTCACCATCAAAATAACCAAATTTGACTTTAAACCATTCGCTGTGTGATTCTTGAAATTTATAAACCACTTTTGCAAGCGAAATTTGATCATTAGCCCAGATATAAATGTTTGTATTTTTTAACTCGGATGGCAAATAACCGGCTTCCTTCAAAGCAATACTGGCAAGTTTATTTTTTATCACTTGCACTTGAATATCTGCTTTCTTAGAATCTTTACGAAGTAGCTCTAAGTGTTTAACACTCAAACCTTTATAATCACAAATAATCATAGCACTCGCATTTTTAAAGCTTTCTGTCAAATGCACAACCAAATCTTTTTTGTCTTTCCGTGTCATATTTCCTCCTTTCAGACATCTAACCTATACGGGGTAATTTTTAAGCTTACGCCCCAGTAGTCTTCAGTCCCAAGATAAAGCTTGTAACCAAAATAGAAAAACAGATTCTCTAAAATTTTCTTTTCTTGATTGCATAAGTTCTATAATTATTTAATATTTTAAACCCATTATTTGATATCCATAAGTTCTTGAGAATCTAACTTGACAGACGGACTCATGGTTAAAGAGAGATTGCTTGAGCGAATATACTTACCCTTAGCGGTGCTTGGTTTTAATCGATTAATCGTTTTAATAAATTGCACAAGATTGTCGAGAATTTTATCCTCGGTAAAACTCGCCTTTCCAATAGGACTATGAATATTTCCCTTTTTATCTACGCGAAAGTTAACCTGTCCACTTTTTGCATTATGAACAGCCCTCGCAATATCCAAAGTTACAGTGCCTGTTTTTGGATTCGGCATGATTCCTTTTGGACCTAAGATTCTACCAACTTTACCAACAAAAGGCATCATATCGGGTGTAGCAATCACTATATCGAAAGCTATATTGCCAGCCTTAATGCTTTCAACCAAATCTTCATCACCAACAATATCTGCGCCAGCATTACGTGCCTCATCAGCTTTTAAATCCTTGGCAAATACAGCAACACTTACCTTTTTTCCTGTTCCATGTGGTAAAACTACTGCGCCACGAATCATTTGATCTGCATGGCGAGGATCGACACCTAGCCTCAAGCTTACTTCAATAGTCTCATCAAATTTTGCTGAAGCTAAAGATTTTACGGTATTTATGGCAGATTGCATATCATACAATCTATTGCAATCAATTTTTTGCGATAAAAGTTGTAATCTCTTCGAAAGTTTATTTTTTTTCATTAGACATTCTCCACAAATTAATCTACTATTTCGACACCCATACTTCTAGCACTCCCAGCAACTATTCGCTTTGCTTCCTCAATATCAGAAGTGTTTAAATCTTCTAATTTTATCCTAGCAATATCTTCCAATTGTGCCTGTGTAAGTTTAGCCACTTTGTTTTTCAAAGGATTATCAGAACCTTTGCTGATTTTTGTATTTGCTTTAATCAAATCGGTGACCGGTGGTTTTTTCGTAATAAAGGTAAAACTTTTATCTTGGTAAACTGTAATAATAACAGGTATATTAAAATTGCCCATATCCTTAGTTCTTTCATTAAAAGCCTTACAAAACTCCATGATGTTAACACCTCGTTGCCCAAGAGCAGGACCAACAGGAGGTGAAGGATTGGCTTTGCCAGCTGGAATCTGCAATTTTAATTCGCCTACAATTTTTTTCGCCATATCTTAATCCTTTATAAATTAAACTAAATCTTATTTTTATAGCCTATCAAATAAAATATATCAACTCAATTTACTTGGGCATACTTAACTAAAATCTTTTTCTACTTGAGCATCATTAATTTCTATTGGAGTATTTCGACCAAAGATAGAAACATTGAGAGTAAGCTTTTTATTTTGCATATCATAGCTTTCTACAATACCCGTAAAATTAGCGAATGGACCTTCTGTAATTCGAATAACCTCTCCAGTGGTAAAAGAAACCTTTGGTCGAGGTGCGGGTCTATTCTGAACTTTATCCAAAATATTATTAATGTCATTATCATTCAAAGGAGTAGGTTTTTTACTTTCTCCAATAAATCTGCCCACCCTTGGCAATGATTGAATCATATGCCATAGCTCTGTATCTAAATTGATATGCACAAAAACATATCCTGGATAAATACTTCTTTGTATAGTTTTTTTCTTTCTATCTTTGATTTCGAAAATATCTTCAGTTGGAACAACAATATCTTTTAAACGATGTTTTGCATTATTTTGTTCAATAAGATTCTCAATAGCCTTTTTGACTGATTGTTCACTCCCAGAATAGGTCTGTATTGCATACCATTCAAATTCCATGCTATTCCCTCCGTGCCTAAGATATTGTATTTCCTACTATAAAGCCCAAAATGACGTTTACTAGTGCTAAAAACAAAGTAATCACGGTTACAACTACTGCCACAGAAATATAGGCATTACGTATTTGCTCTTTAGTAGGAAATATAACTTTTCCTAGTTCTTCTTTAGCTTCTCTATAATATTTCATTAATTTCATTTAACAGAACCTTTGGAATCATTCTTCTGTTTTGTTTAGATTCTAAAACATTACAATTCTAAACATTCAAAAATTATTTGGCAGGTCAGGAAGGATTCGAACCCTCAACACTCGGTTTTGGAGACCGATGCTCTAACCATTGGAGCTACTGACCTTTTATACCCAAAATTTTATGAAATACTTTGTTTCATAAAATTTTCTAATAGCAATTAAATTAGCTAGTTTTTAACTTTACTTCTTTATGCAAAGTGTGCTTATTTAATCTTGGGCAGAACTTTTTAAGCTCCAGTTTTTCCGTGTTTGTTTTCATGTTTTTTGTAGTGCTATAATTAATATCACCACATTCTGAACATTTTAGTCCAATTTTTATTATATTTCCTTTTGCCATATTGAGACCCTCAACCTTAATGACATCTACTCAATAATATTAGTTACCGCACCTGCACCAACTGTCTTTCCACCCTCACGAATGGCAAACCTTGTGCCTAGCTCTAATGCGATAGGGTTGAGTAACTCAACCGTAATTTTCAGATTATCACCTGGCATAACCAAATCTGTTCCCTCAGGTAAAAGTATTGTGCCTGTAACATCTGTAGTTCTTACATAAAATTGTGGGCGATAATTATTGTGGAAAGGAGTATGTCTACCACCCTCTTCTTTCTTGAGCACATAAATTTCAGCCTCAAATTTTTTATGTGGAGTAATTGAACCAGGCTTGCAAAGCACCATGCCCCTTTCAACCTCTTCCTTCTTTGTTCCTCTTAAAAGTACGCCTACATTGTCACCTGCTTCACCTTGATCCATCTCTTTGCGAAACATTTCGACACCTGTAACAGTTGTTTTCTGTGTATCGCGTATCCCAACTATCTCTACTTCATCGCCTACTTTTACAATACCTCTTTCGATTCTACCTGTAACAACCGTTCCACGACCAGCAATAGAAAAAACATCTTCAACCGGCATAAGAAATGTCTTCTCTATATCTCTCTTGGGTGTAGGTATATACGTATCCACTGCTTCCATAAGTTTCAGAATCTTTTCGCCCCATTCACCTACATTACCTGCCTTAGCCTCTTCAAGAGCTTTCAATGCAGAACCACCAACGATTGGCGTATCATCTCCCGGAAACTCATACTCATTCAATAAATCACGTACTTCCATTTCTACTAATTCGAGCAATTCTGGGTCATCAAGCATATCTTGCTTATTCAAGAAAACAACAATATAAGGAACACCAACCTGACGAGACAAAAGAATATGTTCTCTTGTTTGTGGCATAGGACCATCAGAAGCTGATACAACCAAAATGGCTCCGTCCATTTGCGCAGCACCTGTAATCATATTTTTTACATAATCTGCATGACCAGGACAATCTACATGCGCATAGTGTCTATTTTCTGTCTCATATTCAATATGGGAGGTTGCTATAGTGATACCTCTTTCTTTCTCTTCTGGAGCATTATCTATATTGTCATAATCCTTAAGTTCTGCTAAACCTTTGGTGGCTAAAACAGCCGATATTGCTGCACTTAATGTTGTTTTACCATGATCGACATGCCCAATTGTTCCCACATTCACATGTGGCTTATTTCTATTAAACTTTTCTTTAGCCATAATCGTCTCCTAATTAAATTAACAAACTAAATTTTAATTATCACAAACAAAACTGGAGCCCATAAGCGGGATTGAACCGCCGACCTCTTCCTTACCAAGGAAGTGCTCTGCCGCTGAGCTATATGGGCAAAACTTACAATCTAAGCTATAAAGATATTGTGTTATATGTGATAAATTCTTGAAGAAACTCAAAATTAATCAGCTCCCAGTTATCCCTAATTTATTTCTAGGTATTAAATATACTTAAAGAATATGGAGCGGGAAACGGGGCTCGAACCCGCGACCCTCAGCTTGGAAGGCTGATGCTCTAGCCAACTGAGCTATTCCCGCAAAATTCTATAATAATCCGAGTGGTGGTGAGTCGTGGATTCGAACCACGGAAGTCATGGACAGCAGATTTACAGTCTGCCCTCGTTGGCCACTTGAGTAACTCACCACAAAAACCGGTCAAACACTGAATCTATAATACTATCTCAAAAACAGAGAAGCTACATGGAGCTGGTTAAGGGACTCGAACCCCCGGCCTGCTGCTTACAAGGCAGCTGCTCTACCAACTGAGCTAAACCAGCAAAACAACATTGTAAAAATAAAACTAGAATTATAGAGAAAAAAGTTGCTAAAGTCAAGCAAAATAAACAAAAACACAAATATTAGTATTAACAATATACTATCATGTGCCATAACTATCTAATATTTATATCTCACTTTCTACGTATAAAACCTAAACATGGGAAAAATTGCCATATCATTATTGACATCTTGTATTTAAAATGAAGTTAAAGATACTGCCTGCCTTGCATAACTAGCAGATTTATAGGAATCCTTAGCCAATTCTATAACTCTATAGGCGGTTGGCGATTCTAAGAGTTTTTTTGTCAACAAGTGATTTAATCTGTGGCTACCCGCGAAAGAAAAATAACCCCCAATAAAATGCATGCCGAGCAAACACATATCACCAAGTGCGTCCAAAATTTTATGTCGTACAAATTCCTCTTTATAACGAAGTCCGCCTTTATTGAGTATTTTGTTTTTATCTAGCACAATACAATTATCAAAATTTCCACCGAGTCCTAACCCCATAGCACGCAACTGGTTGACTTCATGTAAAAAACCAAAGGTTCTAGCACGTGCAATCTCCTCCTTATAACGTTGCGTAGTAAAAGTAAAATTGTAATGTTGTTCGCGAATTGCTTGATGTGGGAATCTGATTTTAAAATCAAAAACCATGTCCTGATTTGGTTCTAAACGCACAAATTTATCTCCGTCTTCCACTGCGACGTTTTCAACAATCTCAATAATTTTTTTGGGCATTTCCAACTCTTGAATGCCTGCTTCCTCCAACAACATACAAAAGCCAATGCTAGAACCATCCATAATCGGCACTTCTTCATTGTCAAGAACAATACGTAAGTTATCAATACCATAAGCATAAATACTAGAAAGCAGATGTTCAATTGTAGAGACCTTATCCCCATTTTTACCTATTAC
This sequence comes from Helicobacter aurati, assembly GCF_003364265.1. Lineage (GTDB taxonomy): Bacteria > Campylobacterota > Campylobacteria > Campylobacterales > Helicobacteraceae > Helicobacter_A > Helicobacter_A aurati. The sequence continues at coordinate 72,413 of NZ_NXLW01000006.1, read as the reverse complement.
GGTTGCCATTGTTGTATCGATAACGTTTTCTATGCAAAGTGGAATACTTGTGCCACTATCACTACGGTAAAAAATAATACCGCTATTGCTAGGCAATGGCTCTAAAGTCATTTTTACTGGCACACCCTTATGTAACCCAATACCTACAAGCTCAATGCGTTTTGCAATAGTCCTTTGATTCATTTAGAACTCCTTATTAAGCTAATTATACTCCGTAAGTGTTATGACCCTTATTGTAGCATTTTCTATAAAAATCATTCTTACTTCGTTATTCTCCTTTAAACTTTCAAGCATTTTCCTTTCCAAATTTATGCCCTGCAAACTAATTCTTCCCATAGTAAACTGTCTGATAATGATATACTCGCCTAAACATTCCAATGTCCCTTCACATTTTCCGTATATCTCTAAATTTCCATAACTTCTAATAAATGCTCCGGCATTAATACCTCTAAGAAAAACATTATGCGATCGCAATACAAGTTCCTCTCCGCTTCGAATAGGACGTTTAAAAATTTTACACGGTAAGAGGCTAGAATCTGCAACAACAGAAAAAATATTATCTTGATTATGACTAGCATCCATAGCGTTTGTATCTGCATGCCGTGATGTATAAACAACCTTTTCCTCTTCATTATTGTCGTCAACAATAAAAGACATAGCTTTATACGTCTTATTATAGGATATGGCAGCATTCGAAACAGAATCTAGCGACGTTATAGAATCTTTTAACGCATTGATTGATTGAAAACATTGTTGATTCTGAATAATGAAATAGTTAATTTGTAACTCTCGCAGTAAGGATTCCACTTCTTGATTTGGCATCACATGAAAAGCCAAACAATGATTTTGCAATAAATCCCTATTATGTTGAATATAGCGCAAAATCTCCTGTGTCGTTCCTTCCTGAAACTCAAAAATTGTCATTCGCCTTTGTCTTGTTTTAACCATTAATTCCTCATTGCAACAAGCACTCAAATAAGCACAAAGATTCTGCGCTACTAACACTTATTGTAGGAACATCGGCAATTTTATTATTTAATCCAGCCAATATATTCCCATGTCCAAACTCAATGAAATGTGTGATTCCCAAATCTTTTGCTTTTAATACTGTCTTATAGTATAAAACAGGGCTAATAAGCTGCTCTGTCAAAAAACGTAAGGCTTCTTGTTTTGTATGATAAAGCTCTAACGTTGCGTTAGATATAACCCGTGTTGTTGAATCTTGAATATTCGTTTCTAAAAGACCTTTAAAAGGGGGGATTGCCGCACTTAATAATGGACAATGACTTGCAACATTCATTTTTAATAACATTGCGCGTTTTGCTCCAGCCCGTTTGCATTCCTCTGCGGCTATATGTAAATCTTGTTTGATGCCAGCTAAAACAACTTGTGTTTCAAGATTATAATTTGCTGGCCAAACACGTAAGCCCTTCTGTTGTAAGCCTGCGCAAAGAGATTCGACTTTCTGCGCATGCAAGCCCAAACACACTAACATGCCCACCTCATCACTTGAAGAATGGAGATTATCACTCATAGAATCCGTCTGCAATTCTCCGCTGCATGCGCGAAACATCAACTCACCTCTCTTATGCGTTAGCATAATAGCACTTTCGAAATCTGTATCGCCATTCAAGCAGTAGGCACTCACTTCACCCAATGAATGTCCGAAGCAAATATCAGGAACGATTCCGTATTCATGTTTCACAATCTCATGCGCCATAGCACTTACTAGAAATATCGCTGGTTGCGTATATTGTGTTTGATTAAGTTTTTCTTCGTCGCTCTCTAATAGTTTATCCATATCAACATGTAGGCATTCACTGGCTCGTTGACTTAGTTCTTTAGCAATACTAAAATTCTCCCTAAAGTTCTTTCCCATACCAAGACCTTGCGATCCTTGCCCAGGATAAATAAAAGCGAAACGTTTTTTAGAATCCGCCATTCTCTATCTCCTATAAAATTAAAAATTTTAGATTATAACTAAAAACTCTTGAATTTTCATCCAGAACTAGGCAGAGGAATGTAGGTAGATTATATTATATCAATAAATAAACTTTACTTTGATACACTAAAGTTTATTTATTAAAAATATTTAGATTTGTCTTTATTTATCAAAGTTATGTTATAATTGCTAATTATTTACGTTACTCAAAAGGAGATATTATGGCAAAGAAAGCCTTTCAAACTGAAATCAAACAGCTATTAGATTTAATGATACACTCACTATATTCTAATAAAGAAATATTCTTAAGGGAGCTTATCTCAAACGCTAGTGATGCATTAGACAAGCTTAATCATCTTACTCTAAGCGACGATAACTACAAAACAATGGACTTCAAACCTCAAATTGATATTAGTTTTGATGCTGAAAAAAAAATCCTACGTATTGCAGATAATGGCATTGGTATGAATGAAGACGACTTGCATAATCACTTAGGTACAATTGCAAAAAGTGGAACAAAAAACTTCTTAGAATCCCTAAGTGGCGATAAGAAGAAAGATTCAAACCTTATAGGACAATTTGGCGTAGGATTTTACTCCTGCTTTATGGTTGCAGAAAAAGTTATCGTTAATACAAAAAAAGCATTAGATTCTACAGCTTGGACATGGATAAGTGATGGCAGCGGAGAATACGAAGTTTTAGAATCAAGTAAAGACAACTATGGCACAGAAATTACTCTTTACCTCAAAGACGAACATAAAGAATTTGTTAATCGCTGGAGCGTAGAAAACATCATCAAAAAATATTCGAATCATATCCAATTCCCTATTATCATTCACTATGAAGAAGAAAAAAAGGAAGAAGGCAAAGACCCCGTAAAAGAACTCAAAAGCGAACAAGTTAACAACGCAAAAGCATTGTGGACTCTCAATAAAAATGAGCTTAAAGCAGAAGACTATGAAGAATTTTACAAAACTATCTCCTACGACAGAGAAAAACCCATGAAATATGTCCATACACTTGCCGAAGGTAATTTGCAATATAAAAGTCTGTTTTATATACCAACTACTCCACCTATTGATATGCAACGTATGGATTATAGATCAAATGTGAAACTTTATGTAAAACGCGTATTCATTACTGATGATGACAAAGAACTATTGCCGTCCTATTTACGTTTTATTTATGGAATCATCGATAGTGATGACTTGCCTCTCAATGTAAGTCGTGAGATTCTGCAAGAAAATAAAATTTTAGAGCAAATCAAGAACGCCTCCGTTAAAAAAATCCTTAGCATGATAGAAACTCTTAGCAAAGATGAGGCAATATATAAAGATTTCTATGCAAAATATGGCAAAGTGCTCAAAGAGGGGCTTTATAACTATGGTGAAAATAAAGAAAAAATACTAAACCTTATGCGAGCATACTCATATAACAAAGGTGAGAATATCAGCCTAAAAGAGTACAAAGAGAATATGAAAGATGGGCAAGAAAACATTTTCTACGCAATAGGCAAAGATTTAGATTCTATCAAGAACAATCCTGTGTTAGAAAAATTTAAAAATTATGATATTTTGTTATTTGCTGACGAAGTAGACAATTTTGTCATTCCACAAATTGGCGAATATGAAGGCATCAAATGGCTTGATGTAACCAATAAAAATGCAGATGAAAAAATCAAAACGACAGTAGATGAAGAAAAGCAAAAAGAATTTGCAAATTTAATAGAATCCTTTAAGGCATTGGACGGAGTAAATGAAGTACACTTAATCGATAATATTAACTCGCCACTAGCCCTTACAGAAGAAAACTCACAAATGAGCTATATGGAACAAATTATGCGACAAATGGGACAAGAAATGCCCGAACCAAAGAAAAATATCGAAATAAACATTCAACATGAATTGATACAAAAAATTAACACTCTCGAAAAAGAACTACGCGATAAATATTGCCTTGTACTTTTCAATGGTGCAAAAATCCTAGAGGGGCAAAGCCTTAAAGATTCTAAAGCATATATTGATAATGTGCATGAATTACTACTGAAAAATTTAGTGTAATTTAGTAAGATCTACTACAATAAACTTTTACAAACATAACGCAAATATCCCTCTACAAGCAGGGGGATAACCCTCTATTGTATGTTGAACGTGTAAAAAATCTCCTAAACTCTGCTTATCGATAAACTGCGTACTTCTTTGTTCACTGTTCTCTGTATAAGAAAAGCTTATTAACTCACATTCACTAAAACCCGCTTTCAATGCAAGATTCTGCAACGCAGTTGGACTAAAAATATAAAAAACGTTTGTCATTTTGGCATAAGTCGGATACGGCAATAAAGCAACAGGTGCTGGACTATCAATAATAAGTGTTTCGATAATGAGGATTCCATCCTTCTTCAATGCTCTTTTGAGTTGCTTAAGTGTATGTAATGGTTCTTGTCTATGATATAAAACACCCATACAAAGAACGCAATCAAATTTTTTGCCAAGTCTTTCAATATCTTGCACGCCCAAAAGACGGTAAGAAACATTGCTTAATCTTGTAAGTTTCATAATAAGATAAAACTGCAAAAAGAATGTCGCGACAGGATCAATACCCACAATGCTTTTTGCGCCGCGCAGTGCTAAATCAAACATGTAATACCCATTATTGCAGCCTACATCTAAGATTTCTTTGCCTGCTATCTGATAATTTAACTTCTCAAATGCGTTCAATACCAATTGCATTTTAATATGACTCTGCCATTCAGAATCTATAAACAGGAAATGTTTTGTCGTATCGCGCAAATAAAAAGGCCCCTTACGCCATGGTTTCAACAGAAATACAAGTTGACGCAATAATGCAAATTGTGTATCTTGCGGAATCAAATCAAAAACAATATGTATTCCGTTTAATAAATTGCTAGCAGATTTTAACGTAGAAGCTTGTGCTATAACAGACATTTGTTGCAATGATTCTGATGTAGTTTGAGATTGCATACCTCGCAAATAGGCACTTAATTTTGAATCAAGGACACTAAAACACATGTTGATATTCGATTGTAAATTCGCAATTCTTTGTAAGACGGTAAGGTTATATGCGGATTCAAGATTGGCTATTTCTTGTGTAGTAAAATCTCGGGTAAGATTCTGATATGTTTCTTCTTGTATAGTTGATTGACGGCTCATATTACTGCTGCATATTATCGTTTATTTCAAAAAAATATTGTTGCCCCTTAGGCACATTAATAATGGTTTTATTAAGAGATTCTATTCTCGCAAACTCCACCTTGGACACCCCATAAATAATTGCTATATCAAAAGGTGCTTTATAAAGAATCTGATATAAATGCTTATAATGAGCAAAAGTGAGCTTACTATGATTAAGATTGCTTTTTGCTCTATTTTTACCAAATGTATGCCCGTGAGGGAAAAGGGAAAGAAGCCGCAAATGTGCTGCCTGTAAATCAAAGTACTCTGCAAGCAGCAAATCAACAGAGGGCTCGTGGATTCGTGGCAATACTTTTTGCATAATTTGCATAGCTTCCTTACTGAAATAAAAATCTTGCACACCCCAACGTGAAAGAGCTAATACCTCAGGATTCTTACAAAAAATCAAAGTTTTATACGCTGAAGAATTGCAAGATAAATGTCTATGTCGCACTATCTCAAAAAGTTCAAAGTGTTGCAAAGACTTTAAATTATACGAACATAACTTCGATATATTAGAATCTTGAGAGAAAAGTGTTGGCGCATGCGATACGTTGCGTCCTGGAGATTCGCACTCATGCAACAAAGTCCACTCAAGTAATGCAAGCACACTTTTAACAAAAGGCAAAAAAATAAAAGGTATACCCAGCACATAGGATAATCCACGATAAATAATTTTGGATTCCAAAAGATTAAAGGAAAATAACTTAAAAATAGTATCGTTATTTTTACGAATGGTAATGACATCAGGCTCTGTATCTTGAAATGTCATTTTATAATAGTAAGAATATATTTTTGGTATGTCGATTTCTTGCAAAGATTCAATGCTTGCAAAAACAAAATGAGAAAAAGCGGACGCATTCTTGCAATCTAATTCTTCGCTACTATGTAACTTATAATGTGTATAAAAGAACTGCAACGAATCTGGCAAGGAATTCGCATCGCAAATAGCCAAGTGAGGGGCAATACTCTTTAAAATATAAAGCTCCAGCTTACTTACAAGCATCACATGAGATTCTGATTCGCCAATTAAGTAACGAACGAGTCTTTTAATGCTCGCATGAATATCCTCTACATTAATCCACGCTATTTCATTGTCTGTAATATCAGCTTTGCCCTCAAAAACAATGCCGTATACTCCTTGCTTAACTGCTTCTGCAATATCGCATTTATCAACCGCAAAAAAAAGCGCGCCTTGCAAAGATTCTTGTTTAATATGAGAATCTCTAACATTCCCCCCATGAACCGTAGAAGCCATACCATGAAAACAACTAATATAAGGATCATTAAGCAATGTCCCATAAAGTATATCCAATGCTTTACCTAACCTCATGGTTTTCCTTAGATTTCTGCTTCCACATAATTGATGGAATCTAAATGCGAGTTATTTCATCAATCCGCTTATTTAGAGATTCCATTCATCTCGCATTTCAAGAAATTCTTGTACTTGTGATTTTATATCGTCATACAAAAAACTCTCCTTAAAACCATCCATGCGTCCGCCACTTGCATTTTTGTGCCCTCCACCATTAAAACATGCTTGACTAAGCATACTAACATCACATTTCCCATTAGAACGCAAGCTTACATTCCCCCTATTACTTACATCAATATAGAAATCAAATTCAGCATTATTATGTAAAAAACGATTCGCTACAACGGAGATTCCGCCCATACAATAACTCAAAAACCCCATTCTATCTTCATAAAACACTTTACACGTTTCTTTTTTTTCTTCCAAGAGCTTCACTAACGCACGGGAAACAATATTATCCATCGTTTCCTTATTCCTATCTCCGCCTAATGCAGCTTTCTTGAGAAAAAACAATTCATTATCAAAATCTACCTCATCAAACGCCATACCATCAATCAAACCTCCCGCTTTATTAGAATTGCATTTTCTTAGGAAATGAGAAGCCCGCTGCAATAAATCTAACTTATATTCTCTATGTTCTTTATCAAACATAAAACGATTAATTTCATTGCTTGTCGCAATCATACTCATAGCCACCTTGCCAAATTCGAATCCAAAACCATCTTCCAACCAAATATCTACAGAGTTAATCATTTCTACCATAGGTTTCAACCACTTTTGCACATGAGATTCTAATCCAAATCTATTCAAAAAATACTCGTAAGTGATTTTTGTTGCGCATCGACTGACGTCTAAATAATACCAATTGTATGTCTCTGCACTCTCTTCTCCTGTTGCATGATGATCGAGGAGTATAACTTCAACATCTAACTGCGCCAACTTTAAAGCGGCTACTTGTTCATTGAGAAACTTCGATTCACTAGGTGTAAGATTCAAATCTGTAATCAGGATAATAAATTTTTGTTTAGAATCTAACGTGTCGCTTGTATCAACGTGAATTGGAACGGGCTTACCAAAAATCATAGCCGTTGAGGCTGTAGTTTTTTTATAACTAGAAATAGCATTCAATATCGTGTTTAAACGAACTGCGACTTCTCTACCATAATTTGCATTGTAAAAGGTAATATCTTGAAAAAATTCCCGTGAAACGAGTTGACATCCATAGCCATCTAAATCAATATGTGAGAGGTGAAAAACTTTCATAAATACTTCTTTAATATAAAAATCTTTAATGAAGTATTATAGCCAAAATGGATTTATCGCTTTATAAAATAAATGTAGAAAGTCGTTTATGTAAAATAAGTGGCGGAACAGACGGGACTTGAACCCGCGACCCCCTGCGTGACAGGCAGGTATTCTAACCAGCTGAACTACTGCTCCAAGTATAACCCTATTGGTGGTCGCTACAAGACTCGAACTTGTGACATTCACCTTGTAAGGGTGACACTCTACCAACTGAGTTAAGCGACCAAGCAAGAATCAACATATCTTAATCGTCTTAAGATTATAAGGTTTAATAATCATAATGGTGACCCCTAGGGGATTTGAACCCCTGTAGCCACCGTGAAAGGGTGGTATCCTAACCGTTAGATGAAGGGGCCATTACGATAAATAGCTGCAACAATGGTGACCCGTGTTGGATTTGAACCAACGGCCCATTCCTTAAAAGGGAATTGCTCTACCAGCTGAGCTAACGGGTCATTTTGCAAAAAAGACCAGAATTATACTCCATTTTACCAATAAAGTCAAGAATTTAATTCATATATCTTTAAATTTGCAAATCCTTCATAGAGTTACCTCAATTAAGAAAATTTGTAAAAGTAGCAAAACCTTATCTCATCAATGTCAAAAACATTCTAAATCACAAATATAAAATATGGTGGAGTGTAGGGGATTCGAACCCCTGACCTCAACGCTGCCAGCGTCGCGCTCTCCCAGCTGAGCTAACACCCCTCTTTCTCTTTGCGCATTATAACTGCTTTGTGCTTAATACAAGTTGAAATTGGTTAGGCATTTAAAAAATGTTCAAGCACTTTCCGCAAAATACCCAAAATCTCAAAGCGTTAAAAAACCATTTATTCTCAAAAACTTGCAAATTAACTTTATTTACTCCGTACTATTAAAATTACAAAACATAAATTAACTGGAGACAAATATGAGCGGTTTTGAAGCAATTATTGGGTTAGAAGTACACGTACAGTTAAACACAAAAACTAAGATTTTTTGCACTTGTGTAACTAACTTTGGAGACATTCCTAATACCAACGTCTGCCCAGTGTGTTTAGGATTACCAGGGGCATTGCCTGTACTCAATCGAGAAGCACTCAAAAAAGCCATCTCCTTTGGCACAGCCATTAATGCCACCATTAACCAAAACTCTTTATTTGCACGAAAAAATTACTTTTATCCAGATTTACCTAAAGCGTATCAAATTAGTCAATTTGAGATTCCAATTGTAGGCAAGGGGCATCTTGACATTGAAATTAATGGTGTTACAAAAACTATTGGAATAACACGAGCCCACTTAGAGGAAGATGCAGGAAAGAATATCCACGATGGCAATATTTCTAAAGTAGACTTAAATCGCGCCTGCGTGCCGCTTTTAGAGATTGTAAGCGAACCCGACATGCGCAGCAGTAACGAAGCAGTTATCTACTTAAAAAAGCTGCACTCTATTGTCAAATTCTTAGAAATTAGCGACGCAAACATGCAGGAAGGAAGTTTCAGATGCGATGCCAATGTTTCTATTCGACCAAAAGGTGAAACAAAATTCTTCACGCGCGTAGAAATCAAAAATCTTAATAGCTTTAAATTTATTCAAAAAGCAATAGATTACGAGATTCAACGACAATGTAATGCCTTTGAAGCCAATACTTATAGTCAAGAGGTTGTACAAGAAACAAGATTATTTGATACACAAAAGGGTATTACAAAATCTATGCGAGGAAAAGAGGAGAGTGCCGATTATCGATATTTCAATGATCCAGATTTATTGCCTATATTCATAGATTCCATTCTGCTTGATGAAGGAAAAAACATTCCTGAACTGCCAGACAAAAAAATCAAGAGATACGTAGAAGAATTAAGCATTAAAGAAAGTGATGCAAGAGTAATTACACAAGATATAGATTTAGTAAAGTATTTTGAATTTCTTGTTGAACGCTCTATTCAACCAAAACTTGCATGCTCTTGGCTAACAGTAGAGCTACAAGGCAGGCTGAAAAATGGAAATACAATTGCCACTTGTGGAATCACACAAGAAAGTTTTTACATGTTGCTGCTACGACTACAAGAACAAAAAATCAGTGGTGCTGGAGCAAAAATCTTACTTGATAACTTAATACAAAATAAAGGCGGCAACATAGACTCCTTAATTCAGGAACTCAAATTAGAACAAATTAATGATGATAATGCGATACATAAAATTATTGATGAACTTCTTAGTAAAAATGCAGATAAAGTATTAGAATATAAAGCTGGAAAAGAAAAAATGCTGGGATTTTTCATTGGGCAAGTTATGAAACAAAGCAAAGGCGCAAATCCTTCAAGGGTAAATGAGCTTCTAAGAAAAAAATTACAATAAACCAATATTGTATTCTTTATCTTATATCCACAAATGTTTCAATTTATAAAGAATCGCTACAATAATCTGATTACGCACAATGAAGGAAAAGCTTGTATCCAAAAACGCTCAATAAAGATTGGTGTGAATTTCTAAGTGAAGAATTCTCGAAGCCCTATTTCGCGAATATCATTAAATGTTACAAGCAGGCGCAAGCACAGAACCAGACTATCTTTCCTCCAAGAGAATTAATTTTTAATGCTTTTAACCTAACTCCAATTGCCACAGTGCGTGTTGTCATATTGGGACAAGATCCCTATCATGGAAGTTTTCAGTCAAATGGACAAGAGATTCCACAAGCTATGGGATTAAGTTTTAGTGTACCAAGACAAGTGCCAATTCCGCCAAGTCTCAAAAATATTTATAAAGAGATCTCTCAAAGTTTGAATATTGTAATGCCAAATCATGGCGATTTAACTATCTGGGCAAAACGAGGAATATTGCTTTTAAATACAATATTCACAGTGGAGAAAGGAAAGGCGGGGTCGCATAAGGATTTCGGTTGGCAATATTTTAGCGATTCTGTGATAGCCAGAATCTCAAAAATGCTTGAGGGGATTGTTTTTATGCTATGGGGAAATTTTGCTAAAAGCAAAAGCAATCTGATTGATAGCAACAAGCATATTGTTATTGCTGCTCCTCACCCTAGTCCACTATCGCGAGGGTTTATAGGAAGTAATGTATTCAAACGCGCAAACGAAGAACTAGTAAGACGTGGCAAAGAACCTATTGATTGGTCACTATAATCACATTCTACAAATTCTTATACAACACAAAACTAAAAGTAAAATATTCTGATTAATGTATATAATCCTTTCCAAAACAAAAACCACAAAAGCACATTAAACAAAACAAGTTGGGTAATGCAATGCTTTGAGGACAATATAATTTATATTGACTGGCTTAATTTCCATTTTTCACAAGAATCAACTCCACTATTCATGCCGTACATAATCATAAAAAATAACAAGTTCTTGCTAACTATATTCAAGTAACGACCTTACGGGACTTATTAAATATCAACACTTACTAAATTATCAAAACTAATGAGCTTAAAATTATAATTTATGATTTAAACTATAATTTTAGCATCATTAAGTATTAAATACCCAGTGATAGAAAAATACTTTCTGTGTATTAGTATCTCCATGAAATTGCACGTGAATACTAAATCTCGCTTGATAGAATCCTTTTAGCGGTAAAGAGAAAGATTCTGATTCAAATACAACATCGTTATTTTCTATTTTTTCATCTCTATATTCATGTAACGGAACTTTAAATGACTCAACCTCTTTGCTCTCCATATTTAAACGTACAAATTCTAATTCTGCAAACTTTATTAAAGGATATTGTCCATCTCTATTATTTGTTGCCTGTCCAGCAAAAACCAAAAATAACATATTGTCTTCAGGTTTTAATTTAATATGCTCTTGTGGCTCTGTTTTGGGTGCAGGGGGTTTTACATAATAAGGATTCTGTATCTTATAAATACTTTCTCTATTTGGGTGTTTATTAATACCAAGATAGGGAATATAAAATGTCTCAAAACGATTTTGTATATTCATAAGTTCATTGATATTTGTATCAACAAATAGTTTTTTTTGGCTAAAAGCAGAATCTGGTGCAATGCTTTGAATTGAAGAAATGCGTACGGATACTACAATTAATATAATTCCCAAAAGAATAATAAACAAAATACCCAATGGCCAAAAAGTACGTCTATTAGACATATTATTCCTTGTGTTTACTAAGAAATCCAAAATACACAAGCAAAAACAAACTAATAAGAGAAAACAGCATAATATAGATTATAGAACGTACCCCACCACTCGGTTTTTGCATTGGTTGTGGAATATTCAAATCCATCTTATAGTGCGAAGCTATTTCGTGGGCAATTGCTAAATATACATTTGATACCCCTGTGTTAACCCCTTCTCTATATTCGTTTGAAGAAGTACTCACCGCAGGTAAATAGGGGTATGCATATTCATTAAGCAAATAAGATGTATCCAAAAAATCAACATTACTTTTTAACGTAATATGATGATCGTCATAAAAGAGAAAGAGAACCGCATAATTACCCTGTATTCCAGATAAAAAGTTATTTTCATAATCACGTCGCAATTTAAACTTGTCTTGATAACTTAATAAGCGATTCTTATCAGTAACTTTCGTCATAATCGGTGTTTCTTTAAGAACATGAACGAATAATTTAAACCCTGTATTTTTATATATCAAACTAGATACTTTCATAACGGAACTTTTTGCAAGATCAGAAAATATATTAGCCTCATCCACAAAATAATTATTACAACATGTCTCTTGTGATAATTCATTTGCAACAGATAGGTTGTGGCATACAACACTTAGAATACACAAGCTAAATAATTGCAAAATACCCTTCATAACTATGGGCTTTATCTTTATACGGCATGAAGATATTGATAAGGAGAAAGTGTTAATGCAATAGTTAAAACTGCAAAGCCTACAAGAGTCCAAGCTACTAATTTCTCAAACGGTGTAAATTTCATATAAATCTCCTTTATTCTTGAACAGTTTGAAATGCCTTATGGTTATTACCATCTTTCTTTTTCAAACTCTGTGTATCAATAGTATAAAAAGTAGTGGCAGTAGATTGTTGAACGCGTATAGCATTATAGCCAACTATAACTGCTGCCAATACTACGATCAGAACTGCCAATATAAAGCCTACTAAACTGTTTAAAATATTAATAATTGCCTGCATTTTTGCTCCTCATTATTGAATTTTGTGTCGAGAAGCAATAAAAGATTGTAATGCTTCAACTTCTTTGTTGCTAAGTCCTAAATATTCAAAAGACGGCATAAATCCTATGTTTCCTTTTTTCCCATATTTAAGTACATTTGCTAAGAACTCTGTTTTGCCATAATTTTGTAGGGAAGGCGCTACACCCTCCATACCTTCACCATTATCTCCATGACAGCTAAAACAAGTACCTTCACCATGATAAATCTCTTTACCATATTTTACTAACTCTTCATCATAGGTATTGTTGGTATCACCCACAATTTCACTCATAATATAATGGGCTACTGCTTGTATATCTTTTTCCTCAGTAAGTAAGCCTTCGGGCATTGCTCCATATTCCTCACCCTCATCATTTTTTAATCCCATACTACCATGTCTAATAGTGTCCATAATTCCATCAAGCTTACCCCAATGAGTAAGATTTTGTGCTTTTCCATCAATTCCTTCCGCAGTAATCCCATGGCATTGTGCACATTGCACAAGGAATAGCTGTTCTCCCATTAATTTAAGCTTTTCAGAATCTAAATTGGCATAAAGAGAATCAAATCTCTTACTATATGCTTGAGATTCTTCATTATACTCTCCAATTTGAGAGTAGGAGTTAAGAGGATAACCAAAAAGGATATACCATATAGCCCAAAGCGACACCCCAAATAATGCAAACAAATAACCAACCGGAACGTCGTTACTAAATTCGCGAATACCATCCCAATCATGTCCAGTCAAAACACCGTCATTGGTTTCTGTTTTCATCTTTTTTATATAGAACCAACCAACAGCAATGGTTAAGAGTAGGATAATCACCGCTCCAATCAAGCCAATAAGATTAATATGGTCATCTAACCAATCCATTATCATCTCCTTTAATTGTATTATTTTGAATTGATTCAATAGGTTTACTGTCTAAAGAATCGTCAAGTGCTAATTTGCCATATTTTTCATAATCCACTTTACCCGTTGCTTGAGCACGATAAAGATAAATAATGTAAGAATATAGCCAAATAGTAAGAAAAACGATAGAAAAAAAATAGGCTGCATTAAGACTTATAAGGTCAAACCCATAAATTTCAAGACTCATAGTATTTCCTCAGATTCAAAACTTTTAACTGAAACTTAGCTATTTAACAATACGTCTTGAACCTAAGCTATTCATATAGGCGATTAAGGCTACAATTTCAGTAATTTTACCTTTTCCGCCATCAAATATTTTTGATGTAGGTTCATTTTTCATATCTTCAACAACTTCAGCAGCATCTTTAATAAACCGCTCTTTTGCCTCATGAATATCACCCAACTTAACGCTTGTTTTTAAGCCGTCAACATCATAAGGAACATTATAAACTTTCTTTTGTGTCAGTGCTTCTGCATAGGCAGTTTCAAAATCAACCTCTTTTTCATAAAGATGTCTATATCTTGGCATAATAGAACCCTGGACAACTGAAGTAGGTTCATACATATGATTAGCATGCCAATCGCTGCTTCTATTATCTCCCACCCTATGAAGATCTGGTCCTGTTCTTTTAGAGCCCCAAAGGAATGGTCTATCATAAGCATATTCGCCACTTAAACTATACATACCATATCGCATAGTTTCACTTTTAAAATCGCGAATAAGCTGTGAATGGCAGTTATAACAACCTTCTTTCATATATACCTGTCTTCCAGCCGTTTCTAGAACAGTCAAAGGCCGTAACCCCTCTAAGGGCTGGGAAGATTTTCTAAAATCTGGAATGATCTGGACTAAACCGGCAATAGAAAAAACAACTACGAAAGCAATTGTAAAGAAAAATGGATTTTTTTCTAACCAAGCAAACATATAAATTCCCCCTTCTAAGATGCCATAGGAGTGGCATATTGTGGCTCTCGATCAAGCTCCTTAGCCGATACAATTGACATGATAATGTTGTAAATAAAAATAACAAAGCCTATTAGGTATAACAGACCTCCGATTCCACGTAATATGAAGAAAGGTTTTAACCTTATAACTGTATCAATAAACGAATATTTCAATTGTCCAAGTTCGGTTATATCTCTCCACATCATACCTTGAACAATACCTGCCGTCCACATACTAGAAAAGTAAAATACAATGCCTATTGTCATAATCCAAAATTGCACATCAATAAGCTTTTTAGAATAAATTTCTCTTCCAAATATTCTAGGTGTCATGTGATACACGGCTGCAATAATAGTGAAAGCTACCCATCCTAATGCAGCATCATGAACATGCCCTATAATCCAATCAGTAAAGTGAGCTAAAGCATTAACGGACTTAATCGATTGAATCGGACCTTCTAATGTGGCGAGCATATACCAAGTAGATGCCAACACCAAAAATTTAATCAAAGGCGACTCTTTTAAAAGATGCCACTGACCTCTCATTGTAAGCAACATATTAATTGCTGTACCCCATGATGGCAAGATAAGCACAACAGAAAATACAGAACCCAAGCTTTGCACCCAATCTGGAACCGTAGAATAAATGAGGTGATGTCCTCCTGCCCAGATATAAACAAACATCAAACTCCAAAAAGAAAATAAAGTTAATTTATATGAGAACACGGGCTGCCCAGATTCTTTAGGCAAGAAATAATAAATCAGAGCAATAATACCCGACGTAAAAACAAAAGCAACAGCATTATGCCCCCACCACCATTGTATCAATGCATCATTAGTACCTGCATACATAGAAATACTATACCAGATACTGCCAATTCCACCTGAAACTATATAAGTAGGAACAGAAAGATGATTAAATATATATAAAACGGAAATGGCAGTAAAAGTAGCAATAAAATACCACAAAGAAATATAAATCACTTTTTCCTTACGAACAGCCATAGAACCAAATAAACTCGTTCCCCATAATACCCAAGCAATAACTACGAGTATATTAACTATCCACGGTAATTCTGCATACTCTTTAGAACGTGTAATACCATTGAATAAAGTGTATAAAGCCAAAACTAAAACCACCAAATAGACAATAAAATGCAGTATCCCCGCTAGTCTAAGAAACGGATGATCATGGTAAGTAATTTTAAGAACTCTTTGCCCAAAATAATACCAACCAGCCCATATACCACTAAGGGTGAAACCATAAATTATTACATTTGTATGCAGCGGTCTTAGTCTTCCAAAGATAGAGTATTCTCCCGCTATATAATTTAAATCTGGATTTGCCAATTGAAATGCCAACACAACACCAATTAACATGCCCACAAATCCTGTGGCTATGCAAACCAATAAAAATAACTTTGCAAGCAAGTAGTCATACTGCTTAATGCCATCCTGCATGTTCTCTCCTTATTTAGCTAAACCTTAATCTAAAGCATGTATTAATTATAATATTTGATTTATTAGTAATAGCTTAATTAAAGTTGCTAACTCTACAAAAGAATATAAATATCAATAAAATAACATTATCAATAACTAAAAATAAATCCATAGCTTATTTATTGCTTATAAATATAAGATAACCCTCGGATTAGAGAGGCATTTAAGTTATTTATGCTATTTTTTAGTAGAATCCACTTTTCTAAAATCCATCCTAAAATTTGAAGCTCTAAGGTTCTATATCATGTTGCAAAAATCGCACAATAAATTCATAGTAAAAAGCATTCTCTTGACTTTAACTTTTTCTTTCTATATAGACATTGTTCATGCTGAAGAACTTTTAACAATCAAGAATGCGATTTTAGAGGACGAATCTCTTATGGATGAAGAAAAGGACAATTCCAAGAAACAGTCAAATTTTTGGTCTAATGCAAAGAGGCATTTTTTTGATAAAGAAGCATACAAAGAACGATCGAGGCAGGCAGAAAAATCTTATGAATATTATATGAAACTTTTAGAACATGAAGGAATGTATTTTCTCTACTATTACAGCCTTCCCCCACATGGAATCTACGGAAATAACATTCGAGGTGAACTTAAATTTCAATTAAGTGCAAAAGTACCCTTATGGAGAGCTGCATTTTGGAGCAAGGGGACATTATTCTTTGCTTATACACAAACCATGTGGTTTCAACAATTTAATTTTCGTTATTCAAATCCAATACGAGATACGGATTATAAACCTAGCCTGTTTTATTCCTATCCTGCCAATTGGAACTTCTTGGGTGGAACACTCAAGGAATTGCGTTTGGGAATGATACATTATAGCAACGGGATTGGCGGAGAAGAATGCGTTAGAAATGATTTTGACGACCCCACACCGAGTGAATGTCGATCTAGAAGTGCTGGCAACAGAATCTTATTTGAAGCGATTTGGGAATTTCATAACTTTGGTGTACATATTAGTGCATGGCCGTATATAGACAAAAGAAGAGATAACCCTAACTTAGCAGAGTTTATGGGGTATGCAAATCTTAGACTTTATTACAAATACAACCGACACTTCGTTGAATTGCATGCTTCTCCTATCATTTCCGATTACAGCAAATATCATGGCTCAATACGTTTGGGATACGCCTTTAGATTCAACCGATTTATTTCATTATATGGACAATACTTTTATGGGTATGGCGATAGCCTCTATGAATACAATATAATATCACACAGAGTGGGCATAGGACTGCGAAGTACAATATATTGACTCTAATAGAACGCCTCTCGAACAACACGCATACTGCAAATTCTTGTCTCAAGATATTGTATGCTTAATAGAAATTTATCATTATCTGTTAACTTCTTTTGCTGTGGCAAAACTCATTAATGAAAGGCAACAATGATACGTCTGCACAATATTACAAAAATTTACCCCAACGGATTCCATGCTATAAAACTTCTCAATTTGTCGGTATCTAAAGGAGATATTATAGGAATAATAGGTTATTCAGGAGCAGGGAAGTCCACGCTTATTCGACTAATAAATCATTTAGAATCTCCCAGTACTGGAAGTGTTTACATCGAGGGAATAAACATTACAAGCCTTAAAGAACGTGATTTACAAAAAATACGGCAAAAAATTGGTATGATTTTTCAGCACTTCAATCTCCTCTCTTCTCGGAATGTCTTTAACAATGTTGCCTTTGCCTTAGAAATTGCAGGATGGAAAAAGCAAAACATTACAGTGAGAGTAAAAGAACTTTTAGAATTAGTAGGATTAAGCGACAAAGCCAATGTTTATCCCGAACAATTAAGCGGTGGGCAAAAACAACGTGTTGCAATAGCAAGAGCTCTAGCGAATTACCCCCAAATTCTTTTATGCGATGAGGCAACAAGCGCATTAGACACAAAAACCACAAAATCCATTCTCAATTTGTTGGCTGATATTCAGCAAAAACTTAATTTAACTATCGTTCTTATTACACATCAAATTGAAGTTGTGCGACAAATATGCAACAGGGTGTACATTATGAGTAATGGTGAAATCGTTGAGGAAGGAAATGTAAGAGAAATCTTTGCTGCCCCTAAACATACCGTGACCCAAGAATTGCTATCTTATGAAAGAGATATTAAATAAACAAATAAATGCAACCAATTAAAATCTCATTGAGATTCTTTGTTCATAAATTGTCTGCCGCAACGTAATATTAATTTAATATCACAACCAATCTTTACAAACAGCATAAGAAAATTATAAAACTAGCACAAACATTAATTCATACAATAGTAAAAATACTAAGCAACAAACATTATCGCGGCAAAAATGCCGAAGCAGTTAAGAATGCCTAATAAAAATATAAATTACCCAAGCAAGAATGTTTTACTATGTTTCACGTTTGTCGTCTGAACCCATACTTGGTTGCACGTCATCCCCAACTCGTATTTTTTTTAAATTACTAGTGATAAGTATATCTCCATCCTGTAATCCCTCTGTAACCAAAATCTCATTATTTTTTAATGTTTTACCAAGCGTTATCCTTACGAGCTTAGCTTTGCCCTCTTTGAAAATATACACATAACTACCGTCTTTATCCTGCATAATTATATTTTGCGGAATGGCAATAGAATTTTGCGTCTCAAAACCTTCAAGCTTAATGCGGACAAATTGATTGGGCAATAACTTATACTCATCATTATCAATAGTTGCTCGTGCCTTGATTGAGGAAGTTTGAGAATCCAATACGCTATCAATAAAATCTATTTTACCTTTCTTTTCATACAAGAAACCGTCCCCTAAAATCAAACCTACAGAGATATTCTCCTTTTGTAAGCCTCTCATATAATAAAAATCATTGCTTGGAATAGAAAACTCAATATAAATAGGGTTCAATTGTGTAATAGTCGCAAGCACATTATTACCGCCATTCCTACCTACAAGATTCCCTATATCATAACCTCTCATGCCGATTCTACCCGTGATACTAGCTACTACATCTGTATAACCTAAATCAATCAATGCATCATCAAGTGATGATTTTGTATTGGTTACACTTGCTTGCGCTGTTTGATAATTATACAAACTATCGTCATATTGATCAATAGTCAATACACCCTGCTTATAAAGTTTCTCTACCCTTTTCCAATCTTTGGCACTTTTGTTAAGATTTGCAATGGCTGCCTCATATTGCGCCTGTGCCATATTAACCTTCACCTTATAACGTGTAGGATCTATTTTGAAAAGCTTCATGCCTTTTTCGACAATATCACCCTCTTTAAAATTTTGTTCTAACAAGATTCCTTCAACACGCGCATAAATCTCCGCACTTTGTAAACTTTTCAGTTTAGCTGGATATTCAAAATCAAGCATAATATTATGAGAGTGAACCGTCTGTGTGTCAACAGACAAAGCCGGGGCTTTGCCTTGCTTACTGCTTTCTTCCGAACAAGCCAATAGCATAAAACAAAGCACTATAAGGAAAGATCTTAGACACAAAAGAACATTAATTTGAGATAAAAAATTCATATGTCCATCCTCAATGAGATTTTACACAATTATAAACATAGTTGGATTCAATAGTAATAACTCACTTAACTTTAAATCATTCATGTTGTTATTTGTTTCTTAGATTCTAAAATCTTTGGCTCTGTCTTCGCGTCATTATTAAGAAGCCGAACGTCATCTTTTTGAGTATTTCGTGACTGCCCCAAAAATATGCCTTTTCTTTCAATGACTAATTCATCTGATGCAATCACACCTTCTACCTTACCATTTGGCATAATTTCCACACCTTTCGCCTCAATATTGCCCACTACTTTTCCACTAATAATAACTTTTTGAGCAAAAATATCACCCACAATCATACCTGTTTTTCCAACCATTACGGTATTTTTAGAACGAATAGTACCTTCAAACTCACCGTCTGTATGAAAATGGCAGTCAGTAATTACCTCGCCTTTAAACTTTGTGTTTGCTGCGATAATTGTAGCGGCACCTGATTCCTTCCCATTAGATTGTTTATTATCTCCAGCAAAGAATGCCATGATATTCTCCTTTCTTTCTCAAAAATTACATTAAAATTTTGCATATCCCAAGAAACAAAATTAATAGGTTCAATAGGTTGCCCTAAAAATCTAATTTCATAGTGTAAATGGGGACCAGTGCTAGCCCCAGTAGAACCCGTAAGCGCGATAAGTTGTCCCTTTTTTACAAATTGTCCCCTTTGCACCTTTATGTCATTTAAATGCGCATAGTACGTCCGAAAACCAAAGGAATGTGATATTTTCACTAGCTTACCATAACCACCATTGCCACTACTACTAGCCCAGTCCACTACACCATCTGCTGTAGCATACACTGGAGTATTGATAGGTGCTATTATATCAGTCCCTGTATGTATATGGTAAATATGGAGTATCGGATGATATCTTTTTCCATAAGGCGCAGAAACATGCAATGGAATCTGCAATGGCGGACCATTTGGAATAAATTTCATAATGAAAGACTTCTGCAAAGCAGTAACAGAAGTTATATCAATCCTGTTGAGCAAAGTAAAGTTTTCATTATCAAGCAGTTTTTCGTCCTTAATAACTCTGTGTGGATTTTTAAAACTATCTTGGACGGCTATATCCTTTGTTTCTCCTATGATACTACTTTCTAGAATCTCAAACTTATCGCCTATAAGAGCAATCTCTTCATTTTTTACTTGAATTGCCTTATTGAGCTCTTCATTGTGTTTTTGCATATCAACAAATCTCGCACTTATAAGCCCATTGCGGATTTTAATATTATCGATTTCTTGCTTGATAACAGCAATACTAAGATAGGCAAATGCTCCAGCACTTACAATAAAAGTCAATAAATAGCCCATTAGTTGCTTAAAAATCATATCCACGTTAATAAAACGCGAACCATTTGAATCTGTTAACATAATTACAAGTCGCTTATCAAATTTCATATAGTACTCTATTAGTTTATTTTTGTTGTTGTATGTGATTGATTGCTATGTCCGCTATAGCTCTTTGTTACTAGCGATTTATTGGCATTGCTTTGTAAATAGAAAGGGGCAGTCGCCATTGCGGGTTGATTCAATGTAATATCTAGTGACAGATTTATCGGCTTACTTGAACAATTATTATTTTTAAAAAAAGCATAATTGCTAGAATCTTGTAAATAATCCAGAGCGGAAGTACAATTATCGATATAAGCAAAATGTGAATACATATCATTAAGCTTTACAATATCATTTAATGCCCACATAAGACTTTTCAAATCAATATTAAAATTGTGGTTAGACTCAAAAATTGCATCAAAGTTTCGCTGATCCCAATTAGTAAAAGATAAAGTATCTAGCTCTTCACTTAAAAATCGCACCTCATAATACAAGCTTACATGACTTTTGGTGGGACTAGCTGTCGTATAGCCTAAAACACTTCCCTTGCTAACAAAATCCCCCTTTTTTACATTTACATTGTAGAGATTCGTATAAGCAGTACTAAAGCCTAAAGCATGCACAATACGTACAAGATTGCCATACCCATACTTTTGATTGCCATCACGCACAGATTCTACAATACCATCGGCTGTTGCAAGCACAGGCTCACTTGTTGTGGTGTAATAATCATATCCGGTATTTGAAGAATGACTAAGGGGATAATAACCCATTGTTACAAGATTAAAATCATAAGATTTACGTTTTGCTTTTTGTTTCATTTCAAAAAACGCTAATGGATTCCCATTAGGAATGACCTGCAATATCGTAGCTTTTTGTGCATCTGTTAATAACCCCAAATCAAAGTCTTGGGGGCTAATCCTTTCATTGGTATAATCTCGCATCTTGATCATATCTTCCAAATCTTCAATTTTCTCCTTTATTACCATTAATTCTTGGGACTTACTCTCTATGTCGTCTTGCAAAAGAAGATTTTGCTCGTAAAGGTTTTGAAATTCATTGAAAGCATTCTGCTTGGCGACTTTGACTTCCTCTAATTTCTTCGTAATTAAAGCCATAACAAAGCATCCAGCAACAACAATGCAAAACAATGCAATAACTCCATAAACAATGGCTTTCTGCAAAACCTTTGTAATAGCAAATTGCTTTGAACCATTCTCATCAACAATTGTTATTACTAATTCATTCTTTTGCCGCATTAATTCTTCCTCCAAAGCTATTCAAACTCGAGATTGATACCAAAGTAAAAAGTTTTCTACTAATGAAAAACTTCCAAAAACCAAATATTTTTTTGTTGATTCTAAAAAACCGATTTTCGATTCTATCAAATGTTTGGGTGATTGCATTGCTTGTTCAGAAAGGGTAAACAATTCGCACTTAATATTTAATCCATTAATAATTTCCATCATTAGTTGTTGCTCTAATATCCTAGGATTATCCACTTCAAAAATGACAATTTTCTCTATATAGAATCGAAATATTTGAAGAATCTCTAAAACCTCCTTGCCTTTATAGCTATTGTAAACAAGAATAAATCTTTCCGTATTACTAAATTTCTGCATTTCATATAAAACAGCCTTAGCAGCCATCTCATTGTGCCCTACATCAAGCATAATATGATTATTAAGAATCTCACATCTCCCGCGCAATTTCAATGGCAAACATGTAAGATGCGCATTGGCTCTATATTTACTGATATGTTCTATTACAAGATTGGCTAAGGCTAAATTCTCTTGTAAAAAAATAGGGAAATGATATTGTTGGGCTGCACACTGTATTTCTTGTCTCATTATATCATTCTCACTTAAATAGTGAACCGCGCCTATTTGTGTGTCTACAACATTTGCACCATCACCATTTAAGATGCTAGATAGGTTAGCAAACATTTGTAACACACAATCCTCTTGAAAATGCACAAAAATTTCCCCTTGCGCTGCACGAATCTTCGTTATCGCAATATCTTGCAAATCTTTGCCTAATAAATCTTTATGATCAATACCTATGCGCGTAAACACAGTAATATCATAATCCAACACCGAAGTGCTGTCATATTCTCCTCCCACTCCTGCTTCCATAATAAGAAAATCGCACTTGCCCGCCAACACAAATGCTAAGAATGTCGCGTATTCAAAATAACTTGCTTCATTAATAAAATCAAATTGTTGTAAAAATAAGTGCGCCTTTTCTAGTTCTTGCAAATCCACAATAGAATCATCAACATAGAATCTCTCTGTAAAATCAAATAAATGTGGTGAAGTAAAATGCAAAGTATGGTAGCCAGATTCAAATAAGCTTTGCGCTATGAATCTTCCCGTGCTGCCTTTACCGTTTGTCCCGATGATGTGAATATTAAAGGATGATAATTGCAAATGATGTTGTAATTTCGCGAAAATTCTTCTCACCCTTTGTGGTTCAAAACGGGTATATTCCTGTTCTTTTGATTCCATATACTCATAAATACCAAGAGTCTGGTTAGGTTGCCTAATCACATTACATTCGCTTAACATCTAATGTCCTTTAAAAACGTACATAATAATTATACCTATTAGAAATAACAGAGATTCATTAAGAACTATTCAAGCTTTTATGTTACAATCCTAAGAAATCGGTAGTAGACCAATTAAAGAGGTTTGAATTGCATTATATTACTTACAATGTCTCAACAAAAGCTACATCTTTTGTGCAAGGTTGGTTTCGAGTATGTTTTGCTCTTTGTGTTATCTTTCTTATGGCTTTATCTGCCAAAGACGATTCATCAGTCGAGGTTATCCGTATCGGTCCAGATTCTACAATTAGCACGACTACAACGTCAAAATCCCCAAAAAGTTGGGAGAATCTTGATGTATTAAATGTCGACGAAATTCGTGGGGTACAAAATTCTCAACCAATACAGAATCCACAAATACAGCAATCTAAGTCCACACAAACAGCCTATCAAGCCGATGAACGATTCAAAAAAATGCTCTCAAATTGCGTAGATAATCGCAATAAGCAGGCTTGCCAACAAGCTCTTGCTTTTGCAGATAAAAACTCTACCCAATGCAATCTCAATAGCACAGAAGTATGTCGACTGTATGCACAAATTTTCCTTATCCATAATCAACGTCAAAAAGCATTAAATGCTAGACAAATTGCGTGCAACGGTAGTAATGCTACCGCATGCTTTGAGGCGTGGCAATTATACAAAATAGGCAAGGGAATTAAAAAGAATCCAAAGCAGGGTTTTGCATTGCTCACACGCTCATGTGATTTTAAAAATGCCCAAGCTTGCTATGAATTGGCAGAATATTATCGCACGGGAGTAGGAGCTGAATTAAATCTGAGAAAAGCAAAAGAACTCTACAGCAAATCATGCGATCTGGGTAACTCTGAAGCCTGCGATGCGTATAATGAATTTCTATAAATATCAAAGGGGGATTCTATGTTATTTAAACGTAAAAGACGTACACGATTACATCCAGTAATGCGAAATATGCTGCAAGAAAATCAATTGCATATACAGCATTTCATTTATCCTCTTTTTATCATAGAGGGACATAAAATTAAAAATGAAATACAATCCATGCCCGGCGTATTCCAGATGAGTATAGATAATATTCTAAAAGAATGTGAAGAACTACAAAAGCTTGGTGTCTTTCATATTCTACTATTTGGAATCCCAAACAACGAAAAGAAAGATACGCAAGGAAGTGAAGCTTGTAACCCAGAATCTATTATTCCACAAAGTATTAGGACTATTAAGCAACATTTTCCAGAAATGCTTATTACTGCTGATGTCTGTTTTTGTGAGTATACTGATCATGGACATTGTGGAATAGTAGATTCTACACTACAAACAGTGGATAATGATAAAACCTTAAAAATCCTTGCTAAACAAAGCCTCATACTTGCCCAAAGTGGAGTAGACATGTTAGCACCAAGCACTATGATGGATGGGCAAGTCTTTACGATGCGAGAAGCTTTAGATTCCCACGATTTTACACATTTACCAATAATGAGTTATTCCACAAAGTTTGCAAGCGCATATTATGGTCCATTTCGCGAAGTTGCACAAAGTACACCTAGCTTTGGTGATAGAAAGAGCTATCAACAAGATACAGCCAACCGTAGAGAAGCAATCCTTGAGAGTTTAAATGATGAAGGAGAAGGAGCGGATATCCTCATGGTAAAACCTGCATTAGCCTATCTTGATATTATTCGTGATATTAGAGAAAATAGCTTATTGCCTATTGCAGCCTATAATGTTAGCGGTGAATATGCTCTTTTGCAAGCAGGTAAAAAATTACGTGTTATCGATTACGATAAAGTTATGCTCGAAACGCTTCTTGGAATTAGACGTGCTGGTGCGGATATTATTATTACTTATCATGCGAAAGAAGCAGCAAGACTTCTTAAGTAACTTCCTTATACAATTTTAAAATGTTCTCACGCTTTTCCACTCAAGAGGCAAGCTTAACGTTACTTCTGATTCGGTGTTAGGAAAATCAAATTTAGCTCTTTGCAAAGTCTTCTCGACTTCATTGAAAATCGACTCTTGAGTGAGCCCTTGCGTTTTATGCAAGACCCTTACGTCTCTTAATATTGCACTTTGACTATATATTTCTATACTTGCAACTACGCTAGCACCATATCCATTGTCAACCCATTCTTTCGGATAGCGAATAGCGTTATTAACGAGATAACGATATAAGGCAAAATTATGTGCAGTCTGGTTAATCTCAAGATTTTTTTGTACATTATAGGGAAACTTCCCCCATTTCCTTTCTTCAAGCTTCTCCAATGTATTGCTTGCCAACATTGCTAAAATAATATCCATATTATCGCTCCTTCCTAATTATTGCTTCAAACTTAAAAGTGTATTAAGAATCTGGTCAGATGTCGTAATTGCCTTAGAGTTCGCCTGAAAGCCTCTTTGCACAACAATAAGCTGCGTTAAGGCTCGGCTTAAATCAACATTACTCATTTCAAGCTTTGACCCACTAACGCCTCCTCTGCGTCCCGTATTTGCCGCACCCACAATTGGTTCACCGCTATTGCCCGTTTCAGAAAAAATATTGTTTCCTTCAGCTTGCAAACCAGCACTGTTCGCAAAATTAGCAAGGGCTACTTGTGCTAAAGCTAAAGTTTTCCCGTTACTAAATGCGCCTAATAATGAGCCATTTGCATCAAAACGAACATCCATCAAATCACCTGCGTTATAACCATTTTGTGCAATGTTATATGTCTCCGAACGTTTATCAACGCTTGTTAACCCATCAAAAGTCTGGTTTTTACCAAAATTTAATTCGATTCTTTGTGGAGTTTCAGAACCGTTTCGCGGATCAAATTGCAACATGGGGGGATTCATGCCTGCTAAACTTCCATCATTATTAAATGATACTCTGCCGCCTTCCAAAATGTTTGGATTATCGGGGCTGCCACCAATAAATTGTGCTGGTTCTGGCACAATGGCACGAAACGTCCATTCTTTGCCTCCACTCTTTACAAACTCAAAGCGAATTGTATGCTTGCTACCCAAGCTATCAAACAAATCTACGCTTGTCGCATGTCTGGCATGGGTAAGTTTGCCGCTTGCAACACTTGCGCCACCCTCAATTAAAGAAGCCGTATTCAATGCTCGCATAGTGTCTCTTAAAAGTATATTTGTTGAAACTTGTCCAGAACTATAAGCACTCGCTGTAATTTGAAGATTATCAGTTACACCGTCATCATTATCTTTATTGGCAATTTCAAACATGCCATATTTATTAAGAGTTACGCTAACGCTTGCCGTACTGTCTTTGTATGCAACACCGGGACTTTTAATCATGTTCGCATCATATTGCATAAGCGCGCGCAAGTCTTCAGTGGTTTTAAACTGCCCTGTTGTAGAATCCGGATCGTTTGATTTTGTATAGCGATAACGAAAGGCGGTAATGTCTTTGTCGCCTTCAACAAAGTTTGCAAATGCGCCTGTTCCTCCTTTTGTAATAACGATATTTTTAGTGTTTACATCACCATCCATTTCATTACGATTCTCAAGACGCAATTGTCCATTGTCCACATACGCTTCTATGCCTGTTTTATCACGTACCGCATTTATGGCAGATACCGCAGCTGCAAGCGTGCTTGTTCCAGAAAGCGCGGAATCATTGGTAAAACTCACCTTCTGCCCATTAATAAATACTACACTTGGCTCTTTGGTTGCTATCACATTGTTGGTTAATTTGGAAGTTCGATAGCTCATCCAAAACCCCTGATTCTCACTCAAAGCAAAAGAATCTCCATCGGCATTATACAAAGCCCCAAAATCCTCAGCCATCTGGGTAAGGTTACCTTTGGAATCATATTTGGGACTAACTCCATCTGCTGCCGTATAGGTTGTAGAATCTAATGCGGAGACATTCACAACATCATCAACATGCCTCCCTGCACTCAAATTTGCACGTAGGGTAACTTTACTAGTTGGTCTCGCGGGCATAACCATACCTGGATCGATTTGAATGCTCTCAAGCGGTCCTGTATTATCCACTTTAAAGAATTCATTATCAGTCATTGTTGAACCTGCACCTTGGTCTATTGGCGGTCTATTCCAACCCTGCACAACAAAACCTCCATTTGTTACAAGATTTCCTTTTGCATCAAAAAGAAATTCGCCGTCGCGTGTGTAGTTTTTTGTCTCACCTCTATCTCGACTAATAATAAAGAAACCATCTCCTTCTATTGCTAAGTCTGTTTTTACATCAGTATTTTGTGTATTGCCTTGAGAAAAAACTTTTGTAGTAGCGTTAATGCCGACACCCATTCCAACAGAAAAATCATTTTGTCCCCCAAGTCCATTTTTATAGGGAGAAGTTGCTATTTGTTTAACTTGAGAAAGCATATCTACAAAAGAAGCGCGAGAATACTTAAAGCCTACAGTATTTACATTGGCAATATTATTGCTTTCTACATCTAACGCGACTTGATGAGCTTGCAATCCACTAACACCCGACCATAATGACCTTAGCATACAAATCCTTTAGAAAAAATTTTGTACTTAAAAGCAATTTTGATTCCAAAAATACAAATTCTAAAAGACTATTTGACTATGACTCCTCTTGTTGCGCCATTAGAAGCCTACAACCTAAATGGGGGTTATACTTAAGTTATTCGAGACAAACGAATAGCAAAACCTAATTGACAATCACAAGTAATTCCCAAATGGGGCTAACAACAGCAAAAGCAATCCACGCAACCAAAGCACCGACACACATTACTGCAATCGGCTCTACTAAAATAGAAATATATTGCAACGTGTTGTTATATCTTCTTTTGTAAAATTCCGCATTTAATGCCAAGGCTTTGTCTAATGTTCCGCTCTGTTCTGCATTTATCAGCAACCCGATATTTGCGATTTCTATTTGCAATTCGCGCAATGATTCACTAAAGGGTATTCCTCTTCTGATAGAATCCAACACAAAAAAGAGCTCATGCTTTAAAATAATATTACCAACAAGCCCTGTGCAAATTTGCAAACTTTCCTCAAAAGGTACTTGGCTCTTAAGAAAATAATGCATTCCCAAAAAATAACGATATAGCTCATAATCTCTTAAAATTGCATTGACGATAGGTAATCCGAACAACAACTTATCACGAACAATTTTCCGACTAAAAAATGCCCATAATGCCCCTACAATAAGCAATAAACACAGCACAATCTGGGAGTAATAAAAAGAAAAAGTTTCACCAATATAAATAATTATGCGAGAACTTAGCCCAAGAGTGGCATCTAGATCTCTATAAATCGCGGCAAACTCTGGAATAACAAATAATGAGACTACGATAAATACTATTAACGTTGTAAGCAACAAAAAACAAGGATAGACCATAGCTTTAATGATAATACGATAAAATTCGTTTTGTTGTCGCAATTCTTTGGCACATAATTGACAGATTTCTTGCATTTTTCCACTTTTTTCTGCAATTTGAAAAAGGGCGACAACCAAATCCCCACAAAGTCTCTTGTGTTCTTTTACTGCACTTGTAAGACTAAGCCCTCTTTCTAAAGAAGATTGCATACTCTCTAACAGTGCAATATTTTCTTTGTACTTCAAGTTGCCTTTAATAGATTCTAAAAGCTGCAATAAACCTATTCCTGAACCATAACCAAACCCCAACTGCCAAAAAACATTTTCTAATTCATCGATTTTATTAATAAGATTCATTCGAGATTCATTGACACGGCAATAACAAAGCTATAAAAACTGCAAAATATTTCTGACATTCTTACAAGAGTGCTGGAATGCATGGCATAACAATATTTCCCAACAAATACAATTACTCAAACTATTGTTCATCCTTTTCCATTTCGCCGTCACTATTAATAAAAACTTCAAACATTTCAGAATCTTGTGCAAATATTCTTTTCTCCGAAGCAGGAAATCTGCGTGTAAGAATAATATGATTGTTGTCTTTCCAGCTTGATTCTGTTGTAATACGAGCATCATTCAATAATCGTTCAACTTCCTCCCCCTTACGGGTATTTTCTACGCGTATTTTTTGAAGCTTATTGGCGCGATCTTTTTGTTCTTTGATTTGTCGAAGTAGCAATACATAGAATCCTAAAGTCTTACGCGTTTCAGAATCGAGCTCAAATCCTTCTTTTTTGCTACGTTCAACAAGCGGTCTTAGATTCTCAATAATTGGTTTAATCTTATGTAACTTATCTGCCAATGATTTACAATAGGCAACACGTGCGGCAATATTATTTCTCAATAACATATCACGTTGAATGACAGTAGACAATATTTCTTTCTGTTTGCTGTCTGCAAATATATCAAAGCTTATTTGGTTTTCACTCCCATGTATTGCCTTAATATGCAATTTTTCGCTAAAGCTTATCGATGTATTAGAATGTAATTTCGAAACAACGACACTGTTACCTATAATTTTCCCTCCTTGTGTTTCGAGCACATTAATATTCGCCCCATAGATCTTGCCACCTTCTAACTTATCGATGTCAATTTCATTGCTGTATAATATGCCCTTATGAATGGTAATGCTCGCCTCCTCTGCGTGAAGAAGAGCACTTTGGTGTGTTTGCCCATTAACGGTAAGTCTTTTGGCGCGAATGAGCGTACGTTCTCCTACATTTCCTTTAATATTCGCAACTTCTGCCTCAATAATTGCCCCTATTTGCACGGCATCTTTAGAATTATCCGGACAATCAATATCAATCTCCACTGCCTTATTAAAGCCGCCAAGAATACAACCCGTTTTAATGCTTACTTGTTGAAAAGTTACAATATCAATAAGTCTTAAGCCGCTCTCTGCAAGTTCGACAATTCCATGTCCTTCAGCTTCATATTTTGTTGCACCGCCTTCCTCGGTTTTTTTAATTCCACTGCCTGCTTCTGGAGGCACTTTATAACGAAAATTAGCACCTTGTGATTCTTGGTCTTTAGCAGTTTGACTATTATCTATGTGAGGGGTATTCATGGAAAGTTGCTTCATATCGATAAACTCGCCCTGTAAGTTTCTACCTGAAGTTGTAATTGCTTCTTTAAGAAAAAAGCCAATAGGTTCGCCATCACTGACAGCATACAAAGCACCTCTAACCGCGCTTTTATTGTTTTCTTTACACCATCTTTTTTTGAGAAGATTTGTAAAACCCTTATGTGTACTAGACGGTTTAGAGCGAAGAAAAGTGAATCTTCTCTCTTCCATGATAGTACAAGGGGGAGAAAAATTCTCATTAATAATTTTCTCCAAACGAGACTTAATCATTTCTTGACTGGTAATAATAATATCTTTTTGTATAAGAAATGCAATGATAAAATCTACCAATTGTGGAATATAATTTTCGCCATCATCAACTAAGAATCCTGAATGTAACACCAATGTTGCATCTAAATGTCTAGTGCTAAATATAAAATTCAATTTAGAAAAATCATACTCTCTCGGAGTAACCTCAACATCAAAAGTTTGATAAATTTCTTCTTTAGTTTGATCGTAGCTTTCTTTAAAAAAAGACTTAGGCAATTTTGTATCATCTTTCTTAAGCATTGTATAAATCGACGTGACATGAAAGTTACACTCATTAAAACTCAAATCAGATTCAACGCAAAATTGAGCAATATCTTTTGCCCAATTCTTAATTGCCTTAAGTTTCTTTGTTGCAAAAAATTCCATTGCATAGCCTCAAGTGATTGAAGTTTAAGTTAAAATATGAAGTTATTTTCAAAGTTTCCCTAAAAGCTTTACAAAATTTTAACTTAAGTTATATTTTACTATAATTTTTGATTTAAAAAGCGTGATTCTAATGTATAAAAAAAACTTGCAAAATAAACACAATAAGTGCTTGTCCACAAAGTCAAATACTTTGCATAAAAAAAACAAGCTTGCAGTTTTTTTCCTTACCAATGCAAGTGGTATTTTTATCTCACGTATCTTTGGTTTTCTACGTGATGCTATGCAGGCTTCTATACTTGGCACAAGCATTTATAGTGATATTTTCTTCATTGCTTTTAAATTTCCCAATATGTTCCGAAGAATAGTAAGCGAAGGTGCTTTTGTCCAGAGTTTCCTTCCTTTTTTTCTTAGTGCTCGCAATAAAGGAGCTTTTAGCGTTAGCATAGCAAGCATTTTTCTCTTTCTGCTTTTCATTCTAACAATGCTAGTAATATGTTGCGCTCCATTCATTACAAGGCTTTTGGCATTAGGATATGATTCCGCTAGAATTTCACTTGCGATTCCTCTTGTGAAAATACACTTTTGGTATCTCTTCTTAATCTTTATCGTTACCTATTTTAGTACATTACTACAATATAAGCAGATTTTCTGGGTAAATGCCTATAATACAGTGCTGCTCAATCTTGCCATGATTTTTGCTATGCTCTTTATACAAATTGCACAAAAAGACTTGTTGGAATCCGTGTATATTTTAAGTTATAGCGTCCTTATTGGCGGCATCTGTCAAATCATCATTCACTTTTATCCACTTTACACTTCTAAAATCTGGCAACTGCAATACATAGGCTTGATGCGGTTAAAACAATGGAAAAAACAAAGTCGTCTCGTATTGAGAATACATAAAACGTCTTTTGGAATCTTCTTTACAAACAACCCTACCAAAAGAGATTCTGACAATAAAGTCAGTTTCCCAAACCAATGTATTACCGCCAAAGCAAAAAGAAATATTTTGCAGCTATTATGCGATATAAAACTCTTCTTTAAAGCATTTTTACCCGCCATGCTTGGTGCTTCTAGCGCGCAAATTATTGCGATTATCGATTCTAGTCTTGTAACTCTACTGCCCGATTCCGATGGTGGAGTAAGCATTTTGAATTTTGCCAATCGAGTCTTCCAATTGCCATTAGCATTGTTTGCAATAGCAATCTCTAGTGCCCTCTTCCCTATGGTTGCACAAGCCATACAAAAAGGAAATTCTAAAGAAGCGTTACAAAATCTTAGAACAACTTTTTGGTTTTTATTTATAACACTTACAATGTGTCTATTAGGCGGTTTTATGCTGCGCAACGAGATTATTTGGCTTCTTTTTGAAAGGGGTAATTTCACAAGAGCCGATACTATTCTAGTTGGTTATGCCTTTGTGGGATATATGCTAGGATTACTGCCTTTCGGTCTTGCAAAGATATTTTCTCTTTGGTTGTATGCCAACAAACAACAGGCACTAGCTGCAAAATTTTCAGTAATTTCACTGCTTATAGGAACCGTTTTAGCAGGCGGATTCATACTTATTATGCGCTACGCGGAGATAACAAGTGGAATATTTTGGGAGTTACGTTATTTTTTTATTGCATTGGCAGGAAGTATAGGAGGATTTGTTTTGCTTTTTCTCACTCTCAAGGAATTCGGTATCTCTAATTTTTTGGCTATAATTAGGCACAAAAAATATAGCCTATTATTTTTTATCCTGCTGTGTGCTACCTTTATAATACTGAAGATTTTCACCCATTTTGTATCTATTGAATGCTAAGGAATAACAATGAAAATTTATGATTCTCGACTTAAAGAAAAAGTTGATCTTGTTCCACTACAATCCAATGAAATCAGAATCTATGTCTGTGGACCTACTGTGTATGACAATGCGCATTTGGGACATGCTAGAAGTGCCATCAATTTTGATATATTGGCAAGATTTTTAGAAACACTAGGCTATAAAGTCATTATGGCAAAAAACTTCACTGATATTGATGACAAGCTCATTAGCAAATCACTGCAAACAAATATTCCCATAGAAAAGTTAGCTCAAACTTATATTCAAAGCTATCTTGCAGATATGCAGTCACTCAATGTTCGCCGTGCCAACTTTGAACCAAAAGCCACAGAATTTCTAGAATCTATTTCAGAATTTATACAAATTCTACTTGACAAGCAAGTTGCCTATACGTTGCCTAATGGTGATATTTGCTTAGAAGTTGCAAAAGATCCGCAATACGGCAGCCTAAGCAAACATGTCGACAATACGCACTCTATCCACAGAATAGCCATTGAAGAAGGCAAAAAAGATTCAAGGGATTTTGTGCTTTGGAAAGCATATAAGGGGGAAACCGATATAGGTTACGATAGTAAACTTGGCAAAGGCAGACCAGGATGGCATATTGAATGTTCGGCTATGGTAGATTCGGTTTTAGCGTATAAGGACAAGGAATATTGTATTGATATTCATGCGGGAGGAGCTGATTTATTTTTTCCTCATCATGAAAATGAAGCAAGCCAAACACGCTCTTACGCCAATAAAGAAATTGCAAAGTACTGGATGCACAACGGCTTTGTTACAATCAATGGCGAAAAGATGAGCAAAAGTCTAGGAAACAGTTTCTTTATTGGAGATGCATTACAGGCATACCATGGCGAGATAATACGCAATTATCTCCTAAGCACGCATTACAGGCTGCCATTAAATTTTAATGAAGTTGATTTGTTGGTTTCCAAAAAGCGTCTTGATAGAATCTATCGATTAAAGAAGCGTCTTCTTTTTGCTCCCACTATCGCGCACGAACAACAACCACAAGATGGCTTGGAACAATTGCTCAATCGCTGCGATACAACATTCAAAGAAAATTTTATAGTCGCTTTAAGCGATGATTTAAATATCTCGCTGGCATTAAGCGTTATTGAAGAGTTCTTAAAAGAAGCCAACGACTATTTAGATTCTCATCCTAAAGACAAGGCATACAAAGCAAAGGCTTGTGCAAATTTGGAGCTTATTGATAGTGTATTAGGCTTAGGCAGTTTAGATTTTCTATCGTATTTCCAACTGGGAGTTGGCTCACAACAAAGAGAGCATATTGAAAATCTTATCGCAAAACGCACTCAGGCAAAAAAAGAAAAAAACTTTGCCCTTGCAGATTCTATTCGTAAACAACTAGAAAAAGAAGAAATATTGCTAATGGATAAAGCTGGTGGAATTACAGAGTGGGAAAAACTTTAAAGAATAAAAACATTGCCGATATATGATAGTGGAATGTAAATTTCTTAACAAGAGAAAGCAAATAATTTCATCTTAACATAAAGGAGAAATTCACCATGGCAGGGAAAATAACTTCTTTAGGACTTGGAAGTTCCGTACTGAATGCTGATGTTATTGATAAGCTCAAAAAAGCAGACGAGGATAACCTAGTAAAACCTGTTGAAAAAAAAATGGAGCTTAATGTAGAAAAGCAAAAGCAACTTGTAGAAATATTTAGCGCACTATCTGGATTAAAATCACATACAAAAAAGCTTTCAGATTATTCTACATTTTTGAATAGAAATGTCAACGTTTCAGGCAATGCCCTCAAAGCCACTGCTACTGCAGGTATTCCTATCCAAGATATAAACATTGAAGTAAAAAAACTTGCCAAAGGTGATATTAACGAAATAGGTACAAAATTTTCTTCAAGAGATGATACATTTAGTAAAGATGACACAACATTAAACTTATATTCCAATGGAAGAAATTACAACATCGACATCAAAGCTGGCATGACATTGGGAGAAGTAAGTCAGGCTATCACAGATGCCACAGACGGTAAAATCATGGGCGTTATTATGAAAACAGGTGGTCAAAAGCCTTATCAGCTTATGATTAATGGCAAAGAAACGGGCGAAGATAATAGAATCTACTTTGGCACTATATTACGTTCAGAACGTATAAGCGATCACCCATTTAAGCTTGAAGGCGAAAAGGACTTTTATGTTGAAGTAACAGGCAGCGATGGACAACTACACAAAATATCTGTTGAGCTTGACATGAACGAATCTATTGCAGATAAATCCGAATTTCTTCGCACAAAACTACAAGAAGCATTGCAGTCTAATGAATCCACAAAAAGCCTACTAGAAGATGGCGAGATAAACATAGGGCTAGCGGACGGTGGTCGGTCTCTGATTATCAATGATAGAAGAGGATATAAAATCAATGTAGGCGGAGAAAAAACAGGAGTCTTAGGCTTCACGCAAACACAATCACAAACTAAAGATTTATACGCAGGAAATGTTGAAGTAAAAGAAGGGCTGTTAACAGGCAAGATTCAAGTTAATGGCACAGAGATTGACTTATCGCAAATAACAAAAAAAGAAAATGATTCTCAACAAAATGCTGCGGCTATTGTAGAGGCTTTAAATAAAATCGAAGGGGTACTCGCGTCAACCGCAGATAATAAAATCACGCTTAACTCCCATAGCACAACAATCAATCTCGGGGGTTCAAATGAGGCATTAAAAAGTGCTGGCTTACAAGCAGGAAAATATACTGATTTTTCTGTGTTGCAAAAGAATATCCTTAAGGCAAAAAACGTACAAACCGCAACAGATTCTGAAATTAGCTATAACGGTGCAATAATCAAAAGACCCAGCAATACAATAGATGATATTGTAGGCGGCTTAACTATCACTCTACAAAAAGTATCCGAGGAAGGAAAACCCGACACCATTAGCATTACATCTAATACAGAAGATATTGTAAAAGAAGTACAGGAATTTGTAAAAGCATACAACGAAACGGTGCCGAAACTTGATGCAGTTACAAAGTTTGATCCTGACACAAAAAGAGGTGGTGTTTTTAACACAGAATCACTTATAAGAAGCATACGTCCAGACATTAATCAAGCTATTACACAACGTATCACTAACGGACTGGACGTAAAAAGCCTCATGGATTATGGAATCTCACTCAACGATAAAAGCGTCATGTCTTTAGACGCAGGTAAACTTTCAAGCACCATTAATGCCGACCCAGAAAAAGCCAAACAAGTGTTCTACGGTGGGGAAACAAAAGATAATTCGGGAAAATTCAATCGATATGATGGAATTTTTACAAAAGTAAACGCAGTTTTAGCCGATTTAGTAGAAGGTGGAAACGCTAAGTTAAAAACCTTTGAACAAACACTTGATAGAGAGCTAAAAAACTATAACTCTGAAAAAGATAAAGCAAAAAAAATGCTTGATGCTAGATACGATACTATGGCTCAACGATTTGCTTCTTTTGATGAGCAAATAGCCAAAGCGAATAACTCTTTCAATGCCGTTCAAATGATGATTGACCAAGCCGCCGGTAACGACAAAAAGAAATAAGGAGCAAGTTATGAGAGCCTTTAATGCCCATAATATGTATCAGCAAGCTTCTGTTAGTGTGGAAAGCCCCGCAAAATTAATAGAGATGCTGTATGAAGGTATTTTGAGATTTTTAGGACAAGCACGAAGATATATGGAAGACGAAGATATAGATATAGAAAAAAAAATCTACTACATTAATCGAACTACCGATATTTTTACTGAGCTATTGAATGTTCTTGACTATGATAGGGGCGGGGAAGTCGCAGTATATCTTACCGGGCTTTATACGCATCAAATAAAGCTCTTGACTCAAGCAAACATGGAAAACAATGTAGAAAAAATTGACATTGTTATGAATGTCGCAAGAGGACTATTAGAAGCATGGAGAGAAATCCATCAAGAAGAATTGGGAAGATAGCATTTTTTGCCAAATATTTGAATACACCAATGTAGCTATGCAATTGGCTAGCTATTTCACTTTTAATAAAGAAAGTAAGTATCTCCTCTATATATAACCTTTTATAGTAAAAGAATTTTATAAAATAAATCAACATTTAACATTATGGAAACGGTAAACAAACTCAATGTTCATCGCAACTAATACACGATAATTATTTGAATTTATATAAAGTGACAATACACAAACTTACTAATTTTAACGTTCTTATTATACGTTTCATTGTGATTTTTTTGTTTTGAAGTTAACTACTAAAACGCTAATATTAGTATTTAGTTATTTGATTACATAATTATTACGTATAATATAAAACACATTACAATCAGAGCATATTGTTTATGTTATGATTCTCGTAAGCTTTCAAATATTCTATCATTATATTAATATTGATAAGGATAAGATATGAAATATGTAATTACAAGTGTGATTTTAAGCTTAGTATTAAGTTTAAGTTTTATGCAGGCAAAAGCAACAAGCCAAAATCTTGAATCAATGATTGCTACCAATAAAGCAGCAACAATCTCGCAAGCTGATGCTAATTTCTTGTTTAGCGAGATTGAAACAAGCAAAGTAGCCCTGTTAGATTCCAAAGAGATGAAAGAAACCAAAGGTGAAGTACATCCTCTGTGGCTAGCATTTAGTTTTTTTATTAACTATGGCTATTTTGCCAACGCACCAGCCCCAGGGGATACTATTTATGAAGGAACAATCCTGCAAAACCTTGGCAGCAGTCTAAAAGATGACATGATAGAAGCCTATTATAACTTATAACTGGCGGCAATAAAATATGTATATTATATTAGTATGGCTATTAACAACTATATTGCTAATTATAGATGTAGTATTATCTCTCTTTGATATACATCCTTTCATAACAACGACATTAATCGCCATTTTATATTGGTTCGCAATGTGCAATTTTGCAATATTAAGAAAGATGTATTCTCAAACGCCAGTGAAACTTATGTGCATTAGCTTTGCTTCTATACTCTTGCCAATCGGGCTTTTTCTCTGCTTTGTTACTTTTTCTAAGGGGATTTTCTTTATCATTTGGTATATCTATACGTTTTTCCTACTCCTCATATCTATAAAAATTTATCAGCACAAAAAACTGCATAGTACTTCAGCACAATACAGCAAGCATTAAGCTCTTTTAAGCGCAATAGCCTCTTTGATTAAATCATCAGAAGTCGTAAAAGCCTTAGCGTTCATAGAGTAGCCTCTTTGCATAAGAATAAGCCCTGTTAACGCATCTGCTACATCAACATTGCTTGTTTCAACATATCCTTGTAATATCTTGCCTTGTTTCAAATTAGAATCCTCGCCCCATACAAGTTTGGGATTCCCGCTTTGTTGTACAACCTCACCGTTAACAGTTGTTGGATTCAATGCAAAAAGATTGCCACCTACTTTCTTTAGTCCTTGGTCATTAGCAAACATTGCAAGCCCCACTCTACCAATAGCTTCAGTTTGTCCGTTGGTAAAAGCAACCGAAATAATACCTTCATTATTGATTCTAATGTTTGACATTTCACCACGATTTTTACCATCTTGTTCGGTATTGTTTGTTCCAGAATCTTGATACACATGATTTGTGCTGCGATTGAGTGTGAGTCTAATATTCTTTTGTCCCAAAAATGGAATATCCATATCATCAACATCTGCTTTGCCCTGTGGGTCAAAGAATATTTTACCTTCTTTGACTTCCGAACTTATAAGCATCCTATCCCCAGACAATTCATGCACATAGCTTCGTACATTCCAAGTCTCTGGCGACTGCTGTATGCCCTCGCCATCTCCTGCATTAATCAAAAAATATTCATTTCTTAGAGCATATTTCTTGCCACTTTCATCAAAAACTTCCGTGGTGTTAGTAAAGCTAGGTACACTTAAATTTGTCCCGGCAATGTAGTCGTTCTTTGCCATAGGATCCATCTCACCTGTAATATGCAATCTCTCAAAAAAATTCCCGCTCACTTTCACTTTTACAGGAGTACTAGTGTTGTTTTTCAACACCAGAATACCTTTTGGATCTATTGTACCATCTTGCCCCCTATTAAGCTCCAAATCAAGCCCAGTATCTCTTTTAATAAGATATTGCAATTGTCCCAATGTATGAAACTTGCCCTGCGAAGATGTCCCATCGCCATATTCGTAGCGTGCAATTTGCACAGTGCCATCGGGCATAGTTACTTCAATATCAGCCTTTGAGAAATTATTGGGTCGAATCATATCCCCATCTCGATTCGCCAAAGCGTTAAAATCATGGTTAAAAAAACCAATTTCATTAAATACGCCGTTTGTTGTATAAGCCTGAACAATATTCTTTAGTTCGCCTGTGCGATTGAGATTCACACTTAAATCTACTTTTGTGGTTTCAACAGGCTGATAGCTAATTTGTGGGGGAATGGCAATGGGTTTCATCACGCCCTTGGCAAGTTCTTTGTAATCCTTTTCAGGATCTTGAGAAGCTTTAAAGCTATTATTGCCTTGTATCTTACCCAAATTTACGCCATAAAGATAATATCCTTCGGAATTAACAAGATACCCTTCAGAATCCACAGTAAAATCTCCATTTTTTGTAAAATAATTCTCATCACTTACATTGAAATTATCTTTATCAATTTCAAATTGACCTTCTTTATTTTTACCCACAACAAACCATCCTTTACCAGTATATGCAACGGCTGTGTCGCTATCGGATTTTTTCAGATTACCCATTTTTGTAATGATATTGTTACTGCCGCCAGTAACGCCATAACTAAAATCATTGTTTGTTACGGTAGAAGTGTTTAGAGATTCCATGCTACGGGAAAAAAGTGTTTTAAATTCAGGATCATTGGCTTTATATCCCGCAGTATTTACGTTTGCAATATTGTTAGAAATACTATCAAGTCCAAACTGATGTGTTTTGATTCCGCTAACAGCATTTAGCATGGTATCATTCATAAAACTGCCTCCTGCAAATATCCTTAATTTGATTACTTACACTACCTTGTGCTCTATCTGCAATCAGGATTACCATGCAAAAGTCATACCAAATTAACAGGCTCTAAGCAACATATCCTACAACAACATTGCTCCTGCAATCCCGAATAACAACAAAGACAAATTATAAACCAAAAACGTAGGAATACAAGTGTCACGAATATGATTGTGTTGTAAATCTGCATTGAGCCCTGAAGTTGGACCTAAAGTGCTATCACTCGCTGGAGATCCAGCATCCCCCAATGCTCCTGCAATCCCCACAAGCAATATTAGAGCCTCTACGCTAAGTCCTAAATTCACACCTAAGGGAATATAAACCGCCGCAATA
Organism: Helicobacter aurati; assembly: GCF_003364265.1. Lineage (GTDB taxonomy): Bacteria > Campylobacterota > Campylobacteria > Campylobacterales > Helicobacteraceae > Helicobacter_A > Helicobacter_A aurati. The sequence goes on along the minus strand of NZ_NXLW01000006.1, from coordinate 31,921 downwards.
ATAGGCACGGTGCCAAAAGATGTTCCAATACCCATAGTTATCAAAAGTCCAACCAACAACATAAGAGCAATCCCCACAAATTGAGTATGGGCTAGGCTTGAGACCATGCCAACTAGATTCTGAACTTCGCCACTCGCACGTAAAACTTCACCATATCCAGCAGCAATAAGCATAACAAAAGCGATAAAAGCCATCATTTTCAAGCCACCATCCATCACCAAATCAATTTCTTTCCAACGAATGCCGCCTAAAACAACCATACTCAATAGTCCTAGAAATGCCCCCACAGGCAAAGAATCTGTAAATAGTTGCCCAATAAATGTTATAGCAATACCAAGCAACATGACGTATTCTCTCCACCCCATACGAGACTTAGTAAATTCCTTGCCTACAGAATCTTGATAGATTCTAGGCTTTCTATAAAGCACAAAAACAGCCACAAGCAATCCCGCAAACATCGCTAACCCACCAATCCACATAATACTTGCAATCTGATCTAAGCTCACTTCCATTCCGTTAGCTATCATTTGATCTTTAATCACCGTATGGAAAATAAGTCCAAACCCAAAACCAAAAGTTATATACGGTGCTTGCAACCCAAAGGTAAGCGCACAGGCAACTGCTCTCCTATCAATTCGCAATTTATTCATAAGATGAAGAATTGGTGGGATAAGAATAGGAATAAAGGCGATGTGCACAGGAATGAGATTCTGCGAAAAACACGCAAAAAAAGCGATGCCTAATATTAACAAAAACTTCTTATCGCTAATACTCTTAGCAATAGCATGAATAACAATAGACATAAGATTAGTATGTGCGATAGCCGTAGCAATAGCCCCCAAGAGAATATAGCTAAGGGCTACATTCAAATTCCCCGCCATACCTTTAATCAAAATATCTACAGTTGCAACGAGCGTTTGCAACAGAACTTGCAGAGTATCTTTTTTAGAAGAGATATTTTGGAAATCTTGCAAAATTGTATCTGCATAATAGTCGGCGGATTCCGCATGAGATTCCAAAGGGGCATGTGATGATTGCTGACTATTCAATAAATTAGGTGAAAGCATACCCGCACATAATGCAGCCGTAAGAATAGCTAAAAGCACATTACAACGTAAAAGACACAGCGTTACCATAACCAATACAGACGCAACAACAGCATTACTCAAAATATCCATATTTTCCCTATTTCATTGAAATTTATTTCTTTTTTGTTCCAACAAAGTTTTTGCATAATTTAACGCGTTTACATCTAAATCAGAGCCACTAATCATACGCGCAATCTCCGCAATCCTACCATTATTATCAAGCAAGGTAATTTGCGCTTTATTGCAAGAATCTTTGTTGATAAGATAATGATGGTCGCTAAGTAATGGCATAAATGGTTGATGGGAAATGGCAAAAATTTGATAGCTTCGCGAAAGAAAACTAAGTAGTTTGGCTACGCCTTCACTCTCTTCTCCGCTAAGATTTGCATCGATTTCATCAAAAATAAGAATTCCTCTATATTGTAATCCTGCATATTCATTGCTTTGTGCAAGCGCACATAACATACTCAAACGTAGTCGATTGTATTCACCAGAAGAAACAAAATCTTTGGGAATAGAATCTAAAAAAATCTCTAAGCGGTCATATCCACTCTCACTAAGATGTGGCGATTCATCTTTACAATAACAATCTTGTAGATATGCGGATTCTTCCATTGTGCCCTGTAGTTGTAAGGTAATTGTTTGCAGTTTTAAATCTTTACCGAATCTATTTAGTCGCTCTTCAAACAAAGGCAAAGAATGCAATCTTGTTTCATGTATAATACACGCTAGATGATGTGTTTTTGTGGCTAGCTCGTGATATTTTTTTTCTAATTGTGTCTTGTCAAAAGCAACGTTTTCGTACTCTTTGAGCTTTTCTTGTTGTAATTCTAAATGTGTAAGAGCGTTTTCTATGCTGCCATATTTACGATTAATATCAGCCAATTGCGAAAGTCTATCCAATAATGCCTCTGGATTCAAATCTATTTGCTGAAACATCGCCATACTTTCCTCGAGTTTATCTCTCGCCTCAAGAACCGCAGACTCAAGACTATCTATATCCACTTCCAAAAGCTCAAAAGTCTTATAAACAGAATCTAAATCCTCTAGAGTCTGCAATGCCACCTTGCAATGTTGCATGATTTTTTCTCTTTTGCTTATCAATTTTTTATCATGTAAAAGCTTGTCATATTCCCCAATCTGTGGATTTACGCTTGCGATCCTCTCAATCTCAAACTTCGCAAAGTCTTTCAAGCTTTCGATATTTTGCTCTTTAGATTCTAATTCCCCTAAATCTTGCTTACATCGCTTAAATGCGAGAAAGGTTTCCTGATATTCTGATAGTATTTCTTGATACTTAGAATCTTGTGCAACAATAAGAGCATCTAAGGCATCTAACATATGCTTGCTTTCGAGTTCATTAGCGTCTTTTACACCAATATGGTGAATAAATTTTTTAGCAATTTCACCTAATTTCTTTTTTGAAATAGACTGTCGGTTAAAAAAATATCGTGTTTTCTGTTTTTTAAGCACAGAGACAATAGTTTCCCCATCACTATCAAGGATTTCATTGGAAATGCCCCATTCTTCCAAATCTATTCCAAGTGCATTAAAATCCATAGTAAGAGTAATTTCGATTAGTTCTGCAATCGGTTCTTTCAAGCCAAAAGCACTCAACATAGCGTTAAGAAACAACGATTTACCACTACCGCTTATGCCGCTAATAACATTGAAGCCCGCTTCGGTGTATATTTCAATATAGGAAAAAGTCGGCGACTTATTAATCAAAATACGTTTAATCATTACTACCCCATTGAATCCAATAATAATTGGTTATCATAAAGCTAAAAATAAGTTCTTGCTCCTTTGTAAGCCCTTTTCCAATAACTATTATCAAGCTTGGCTTTTGTTACGCTTTTGCCTGATCCTGGAGCATGAATAAATTCTCCGTTGCCAATATAAATTCCAACGTGATTAATTGCTGTACCATTATTCGTAACAAAAAACACCAAATCACCTTGTTGCAATTTTGCCTTTAATACAAACTTGCCCGCACGAAACTGCTCTTGCGAAATTCTTGGCAAATCCAACCCGTTCAATCGATAGACGGCGCGTACCAAACCACTACAATCAAAACCACTCGAGGATGTGCCTCCCCATTTATATGGTGTACCGATATAATTATGCGCATCGACAACAATATTCGCACGAATACTATGTGCTTTGCTTTGCTTTCTGGCAGAAACGCTATTAATGGCATAAGTCTCTGGATGCACTAGAAAAAAATCACTAATTAGTCCCTGTTTCTTGTATTTTGCAGCTTGCAGTTTTGCAAGATTGGCATTTGCATAATTTCCGAATCTGACTTTATACACTCCATTATACTTAAAGAAAAAAGCATCAAGCCCCTTTTTATTGAGCGAATCAACCAGCTTCCCTGCATTTTCAAGTTTCTTAAAACTACCCACTTGAATACTATAGGCAATATTTCTATAAGGCAATTGTGATTGTTCATTATTAGAATGTAGAGTAGCACTAACACAATTTGACAAAAAACAAAGAATAAGCAGGATAAAAAATCTTGGCATCAACAATATAACTCTCTAAGATCGGATAACAAAGCTATATTATAGTAAATTTTAATCAAATAAGAATGTAGAATAAATTGCAGTAAAATGAAGATGTTATTTAGGTATTGATAATGAATTACGTACCCCGTTATCAATAGCAAGTGGTTCATAATTATCAATGCCAATTGTAACACCTGTCGTCATATTCTTAAAAAGAGTATGACCTGGTTGCCTCTCGTAATAAATCATTTCACCTGATTGCTGGAATCTTTGCACAGAAACACCGTTAGCAGCAACTTGTTTTCCTTTGCCTCCAAAAATATCGCGTCCAAAAATAATATCTTCAAATAAGTCCCCATAGCTTACTGCACCAAAAAACTTCTTAGAAATAGCCCACTTAAAGCTACATTCAGTTAACACACACATTTTGCCAGACTTCACTCTTATACTGCCAATAGTTTGAGCGTACTTGAATAACTCTAGCTTTACTAACCCGCTTTGATAGGTATTTAATCTTGCGTAATCGTAGAATTTGAAAGGGGCTGTATTGATATATAATAATTTAACTTCGCTTGTAATGATATTTTGTGGCTCTTGTTCTTGAGGAGTGAAAACCGGATCCGATTTACTGCTATTAGACGATAAATTAGGTTGTTTATAATGAATGCCGTCGAGATTACCTTGTGTTCGCAGTTCTGGATCATTGCTTGCACATGCACTAACAATGAATCCTAATATACACAAAACAGCAATCCGTAAAACACATCGATACATTCATGACCTTTAAGTAAGTATTTTAATAATTGTAGCATAAAGCATTCTGCCATACGAAACTTTTAACACCATATAAAAGCCGTATATTATACTAGATCTACATAAATTGTAAGTTTGTTTAACTTGCGAGAGCCGTATTATCAACCGTTATTTAAAACACGATGCCAAATTCTTCCATCAAGCTTCACTTCCATATTAACCTGACAAAGTCCATCTTTATATGCAGTTTCTGTAATTTCGGCATTCTTAATTAAAGCTTGAACTCTGCCTTTTATAGTAGAGTTTTGCGCGATCATATCGCGTATTGTATCATTCGCATTAATACGGATACCATACATTTTTTCACCAATCTGTCTATATGCGTCAACAATTGCGGCTCGCTTTGCTAATGCTAAAGCCTGCGCAGGAGATACAGTGGATTCTGGTGCAACGCCCATACCTACTGCTTGAATTTCAATAACGTTATTAGGGGTAAGCAAAGGAGAATTTTGAATCCCCACAGATGCATCATTATCGCTTACCCTTCTCATATCATCAAAGTTATCACGTGTTCGTTCAAATCCTTGCTCATATCCACCATTTCCATTTCTTGTATTACGAGAATAATCGCCTCTATCATATCTTGGAACAGGATTATAATCATACTGCGAAGCTGGAACCATAGGACCTGCAGCCATTGGCATACTACTTGGTGCATATTGCTGTGAAACAGGCATAGATGGTACTGGCGGTGTTGTAGGTTGAGCTATCACACCACTAGGACCAACAGGGGTTGAAGCCATAAGATTGGGATTAGCATTATAGCCAACGGGCGGATAGGTAGGCACAGACAAAGGTGCTAAAGATGGTCCCCCTGCTGTTGGTGGAACCAATGCAGAATTATCCGCATGTGAACCCGAATCAAAGCAACCAGTTAAAAATATTACCGAAAGAGCTGAAGCAACCAAAAGTTTTGTTTTCATGTTAAACATCCTTATTTAAATATTATGCAAACCTTGCATATCATATTTTATAGCCGAAGCAAAAAACGTGCCATATTCTAAAATTACAATTACAATTCCACGTGGTTCTTCCATTCAAATAATCGCCATTGCAACACAATATTAAGAAATGAACATTTACGTTTGCAAGTTTTAGGTTTGTAATGATGTTTAGGGACCAAGTATTATAGACATAAGATTAGGCTCATATCTAGTAGAAGTAAGTCACGCTCGGCAAACTCTAAAATTATAAATACTTGCTATAATACCAAGCTTAGTAATCCTCAGAACTAAGGATAATTATGTCTAGTTGCACTCCAACACTCTCTATTATCATACCTTGTTATAACGAAAGAGCCACCATAGAGCCCTTACTCAAATCTGTATGCAGTGTTGCAATTCCTTATCACAAAGAAATTATTATCGTTGATGATTGTAGTTGTGATGGAACAAAGGAGATTCTTAAAAACATAGAATCTTGTGGGATAAAAATTGACGCCCATGATTTTTCACAAACAAAATCTACCCCCCCCCCCCCCGTTGATTTAACACATCAAACACAATATTCCACTGTTACTGCAGTTATTTATCATAGCACCAATCAAGGCAAGGGAGCAGCTATTCGGACCGGTATTGCGCGCGCAAATGGCAACATAGTGCTCGTCCAAGATGCAGATTTAGAATACGATCCTAGTGAATATCCTAAGCTTCTAGCTCCAATAGAAAAAGGTGTCGCCGATGTAGTGTTTGGCTCAAGATTTGCAAGTGGGGATTCTCATCGTGTGCTGTACTTCTGGCATAGAATGGGCAATGGACTACTCACACTGTTCTCAAACATGATGACCAACCTTAACCTTACGGATATGGAAACGTGCTATAAAGTTTTTAAACGTGAAATTATTTCCCGTATTACTATAGAAGAAAATCGCTTTGGATTCGAACCTGAAATCACCGCTAAAATTGCCAAGATTAAAGGCGTAAGAATCTACGAAGTAGGTATTAGTTACTATGGTCGCACTTATGAAGAAGGCAAGAAAATCGGAGTAAAAGACGGGCTACGCGCGCTATGGGCAATTGTGAAATATAGATTCAAAAGTTAAGGCATTTCCGATGGAGTATTTATTGGTAAATGCAAAAATAGCCATTGCAGTGTTATTGTGGATTGTCGCTACGTTTGGTTTCGGAACAATATTTGTAAAGATCATAGAAAGATTCTCTGGCTCCATAGGCATCAAATCTTCTTTCTTAATGTGTGTTGATACAAAGTTTAATGTCCTATTCAAAGGGCTGTTAGGCGTCTTTTTCTTAGCTGTTCTTGTGGGGATTGTCAATTTTTTCATTCCTATTAGCCAAAAAGTTTCTGTTCTATTCTGTATAGTGGGAATCGTAATCGCCTTATGCTCCATAAAAAATATATTTAGTCAAGAACAAAAACATGCAGAAACCACTCAATGTAATCCATCTACAAGCAATTACCTATTTGCGATTTTTTCATTTGTGTTGGCTTTACTTGTTGCCACATTTTTTTCTTTTGTTAACGAAAATCACGCCGACACACTTGGCTATCATAGTGGAGCAACACAATGGGTACAAGAATACCCTATTGTCTTTGGTATTGCGAACATCCACACACGCTTTGGATTCAATAATATTCTTTACAATTTTGCAGCCTTGAGCGAAGTGTCTAACTTGTTCCCTTCAATCCGAAGTTTCATTTTAAATGAAGTGTGTCTATTTTATTTTTGCTTTGCTGGTTTCCTCGCACTTTTTACGTTAAAAATCCAAAATTTTTCATCTATTTTTATGTCCCTCATATTATTGTGGATACCTTTGGTATTTTGGCATTTCTTTGGTTTATATGTTGAATCTTTGTTGGGATGTTTAGGATTCAGCATTGTTGGGTTTATGCTCTATTGCTATGAATCTTGCAACGTAAATCTTCAAGCAAGAAACAAACACTTCTCTAACATAGACGAAATACAACGCGTACATTTCTCCTTTATAGTCATAATATTTTTATGCTTTTTTGCGGTGTACATTAAAATATCTTCCATATTTCTTTTATTTTGTGCTTTAACGTCCTACTGTGGCCTCATAATAAAACTGAAATCCAACAATAAAGATAGCATACTTCCTAAAACTATTTCTATAATGTATACTGCTAGACTATGTGTTTTTAGTTGTGCCGCGTGCGCAGTATTGGGGCTAGCTTGGGCATTAAAGGGTATTTGTCTCTCTGGCATGCCCGCCTATCCTGCGAAAGTGCTTCACTTTCCCAATCTCCCATGGACAATAGAAGAATCAATACGGATAGGCGACATACGCGCTATTCACAATTGGGCAAGAGTCAAAGATACCGAAAATGGGGATATTCTTATTGAACAAGGCAAATGGCTAAAAACATGGTTTTATACTTTCCTCATCAAAGATCCTTGGCAAAGACCACTCTTTATCGCGGGAATAATAATTATATTAGCATTCCTTGCCCTTTTGTGTTGTAAAAAATCCACATATCAAACTATTCGCGCGAATATCAATCCTTTTTCCATAGGATTATCTGTGGGATTAATATCAGGAGTAACATTTTGGTTCTTGAGTGCTCCAGACCCGCGATTTGGCTATTCATATATTCTTCCAATCTATGGGATTATTCTCGCCTACAACATCTCTATATGCAAGGATAACTATATCGCAATAAAAACCATCGCATTTTTGCATTCCAAACCTATAACTAATTTTAATATTCTGCTCGGTATTTTATTGTTTTGTCATATATATGGGCACATGCGTAGCGACAAGCCCATATTGAATGGCTTTAAGTTTTTTAAACTCACCGATACACAGAAAATTATGGAACAAAAGCAATACTCTACCAAACAAACCGAATCTGGATTAACACTTCACTTTGAATATTGTGGAAATGCTCCTTTGCCATGCGCCAACTACTTTAAACCCAACTTACAAAAAGGACAGTTCATGAAAAGAGATATGTATTATATTAACAAGGTGCAGCCATGAAAGAAGCTATTTTAGAACCCATGCTGCGAACCATGCGTTTAAAGAAAATTCTTCCTAGTGTTAGAGAATTTGCCAATCCTAAAGTACTTGATATTGGTTGTGGCTGGGAAGCAAGATTACTGCAAGAGATAGAGCCGTTTATTACTCATGGTGTGGGCATCGACTTAAAAGCACCCACGATACATACTGATAAACTTCATGTTTTTAGTCATTTCTTTGAATCAAAAGAAGGGATAGATTCATTTAACGCAAGCAAAGCCTCTTCATGCAATAATAAAAAATGCGATTTGCCTTTTGATAATGAATCTTTTGAGATAGCAACATTGCTAGCGGTTTTAGAGCATTTGCATCACCCACTAGAAATGCTCAAAGAAATTCATAGGATTCTCAAACCAAAAGGTATCCTACTCTTAACTGTCCCCAGTCGTCTTGCAAAACCACTATTAGAATTCCTCGCTTATAAGCTGCATATAGTGAGTGAAGCAGAAATTAGAGATCATAAACAATATTATAATAAGACAGATATATACAAATTAATATCGATGGTACAAGGACTTACAATAGTAAAACATCAATATTTCCAATTTGGTATGAATAATTTTTGTAAGATAGTGAAACAATAAACCGTTATGCTCTTGCGCGTTTGCCTTGTGTAAGGAATATTATTAAACGTATTAATAAATTATCAATTCTTCTTTTTCTTTATTTTTGCCTATCTTTGTGCGCTTACAATGCTCGACAATTTTACCATGTAGTCTTGCCATAACTTGCGCCAATGAAATATCGAAATCGTAAAGAGTTATTGCTGCAGTTAGATTCGTGAGCAAAAAATCCTGCATATCCTCATAACTTTTATGTTCATAGCCTAAAGATATGAGTAGTTTCTGCGTATATCGGTCAACAACCATCTCTTCTCTTTTAAGCGCGTAATTCAGGATACTTGAGGCACTTTCATTGCCAATGCCTTTTTGGAGAAGTAGCCATTCTTTATTGACTTTTTTCGCAAAATTATCAAAACTACCAAAATCTTGTACAATATTTTTTGTTATTAAGGCGATATAACGCGCCTTTTGATTGTGAAATCCCGCCTTGCGAATAAGTTTTGCTATTGTGTCGTGACTTGTTTTATAAAGTATTGCAAGCAAAGAATCCTGCCATTGTGTTTGTGAAATAAAAGCGAGATTAGGATATTCATAATGTTTAAATGATTCAATATAACATGAATCAAATTGAAAAATGCAATCCATCTGAATAAACAAATATTCATATAACGCGACAAGTGCAGACCAAGCATTCTCATACTTAGTGTTTTGCCCCAAAATGCCAGCAAAGCACATTGAAATATCGGGAATTTCAGAATCTAATGCTCCACAAATTTCCATTCCCCTATCTATTTTTACAGAACGGAAACTTGGCCACCACCACGAATGGCTATCCCCTATCTTATAGTGTCTTTTAAGGACGGTCAGTAAATCATATCCATTGAATATTTGGTTTTTAAAAGTTGTCATTAAGAATCTTTTAGCCTCTTCATATTTAAAAACGTTATTTAGCAGCAAGAATTAATAACTTGGTTGCGATGAGTATTGCCAACACAACAACCTTTCATTAACCAACAATCATATTCATGTTACAAGAATGTACGTACAGCCCAATACAACTTCTCTTCCACTAACTTTTTATTTTGCAGCCATTCTTGATGAGAATTTTCCCCCACCTTATTACTTACGCACAAAATTGCAAAGCATGGAATCTGAAAATATTGTGCTACCTTAAAGACGCTAAATGTTTCCATATTTTCAAGCAAAATATTTGCGGAAAGCATCATCTGATTATATTGGGACGTGTTAGTAATATAATTGCTTGAATTAACAACAGCCTCTAGAATATTTGCTTTCATTAGTGTTTCACATGAAACAAATCGAGAAGATTCTACAAGAATGCTATTATCAATTGGTGTATAAGACTGATTTTGTAAAAATGATAGTTCAATCTGTGTTGCATGCCTGCTAACAAACAACGTGCCTATTGCTACCGTAGAATCATAACTTCCAGCACTACCGACAAACAGCAAATACTTTGGCGCATAACGCAAACAAATCTGCGTAAGTCCTATTGTGCTTTCAACAATTCCTACACCAATATCCTTAGCGAAGCCAAAAGACTCTCCATTGCCAGCACAAACGATCATCACATTCCTTTCCATATGGCATAAATTATTGAGTGCATCGCTTCAAACTCAATAATTCGATGTTTAATAGGGTAAGTAATTGTAATATATCAATTCCAATACACAAAATTTAATTATATTATGTTTCAATAAGAAACATAATAATGAATGTTTTTTATACATTTTTTACAAAATGTGTAGATTTTGTGCTATTTTTCTACTTTTTGTTCGCTTTAACTAAAACATTTTTGGGTTAGAATCAAATATAGATTTTTATAAACATTATGAATCTGCCCTATTAAACGAGAAATATTCATAATTTTATGTTTAAAATCTCACGAATACAATAGATAAGGACTATAATGGAAAATATGGGTATTTTAGAAGCAAAGCGAGCAGAATTTGATTCTCTGCTTACAGAAATTGCTCATTATGTAACACAAGAAAAGATTACCTCAGATTTAGCCTACGAAACGGCAAAATATTGCTTTATGGACACTTTAGGATGCGGACTTTTAGCCTTAGCATTTCCACAATGTACAAAGTTACTGGGTCCTGTAGTCGATGGAGCAGAGTTTAATGAAGGAGTAAGGGTACCGGGTACAAGTTATAAATTAGAACCAGAACGAGGTGCATTCAACATTGGCGCGATGGTGAGATGGTTAGACTTCAATGATACATGGCTTGCGGCAGAATGGGGGCATCCTAGCGACAACTTGGGAGCGATTTACGCGATAGCCGATTATTTGAGCCGTAAAAACATAAAGGAGAGGAAAGACGGTTTACTGCTTAAAGAGGTTTTAGAATGTATGATAAAAGCACACGAGATTCAAGGCGTTTTAGCGTTAGAAAATTCTTTTAACTCAGTTGGTTTAGATCATGTATTGTTAGTGCGCATTGCAAGCACAGCCGTATCATGCGCAATGCTTGGTGGTAACTTGGAAGAAGTGCGCAACGCCATTTCTCTAGCTTTTGTTGATGGATGTTCCTTAAGAACCTATCGACACGCTCCTAATACAGGCTCAAGGAAAAGCTGGGCAGCAGGAGATGCAAGTGCGCGAGGAGTAAATCTAGCACTTAAAGCACTCAAAGGTGAAATGGGTTATCCCACTGCATTATCAGCAAAATTTTGGGGATTTGAAGACGTCAATATGAAAGGCAAAAAAGTCATAGTCAAACAAAAGTTTGGTAGTTATGTGATGGAAAATGTTTTGTTTAAAATCAGCTTCCCGGCAGAATTTCATGCACAAACAGCGGTAGAATGTGCTCTTAAACTACATGGGGAAGCGAAACACAGGCTCCATGAGATTGAGAAAATTATTATTACTACACAAGAATCTGGGCACAGGATTATTAATAAAGTTGGGGAATTAGCTAATCCGGCCGATAGAGATCACTGCATTCAATATATGGTAGCTATTCCTCTCATTTATGGAGAGTTACAAGCAAAACATTATGAGGATGACATCGCAGCAAATCCTCTAATTGACGAACTTCGCGCGAAAATGGTGGTCGAAGTAGACGATAGATATACAAGAGAATACCTAGAATCCGACAAACGTTCCATAGCAAATGCAGTGCAAATCTTTTATAAAGATGGCACAAAAAGCGAAAAAATCGAAATTGATTACCCCGTTGGACACAAAAGAAGAAGAACAGAAGGTATTCCCCTTTTAATCAATAAATTCCACAATGCTTTAGCCACAAGGTTAAGCCCTAAAAAATGCGAACAAATAAAAGCTATCTTCGCAGATTCTGAAAAAGCCTACAATACACCTTTCGTTAAAATTAGTGAGTTGTTTGCCTTGTAGTTGTAATACTTTCCACATGCTAGCATTTATTATAAAGCTAGCTTCAATTCGCACGTGCAAAATACAATGAAACTATGTCTAAAATGCTGTTTGTAATTTAATCCTAAAGTTAATCTAAATTTACATTCACATCTGTTATCATAATATTGAGACCGTTATTTCTATCTGCTTTCATATTAATATGACACGGCGAGCATGTGTATTTTTCAACTACTAAAACAATCTCTTTTCTCAAATCATCAAAGTTACCCTTGGCAATAACCCTCTCGTTGCCAAGGGTAACCTGTAACCGCTGCTTTGCGTTGTACGCGGAATTGGATACAGCATAAACATCATTGTCTTTACTACGAAAAAACATGTTAACCCTTTTTAATACTAAAAAACCTTTTCAAAGACTCCACAAACCCAGAATTTGAATCGAATGCTGGAATAGGAACATTTTCCCCTAAAACACGCATAGCGATTCTTTGGTAGCATAAACCACTAATAGTTTTAGCAAATATCGTAGGTTCTCCGTTATTGGTGGCACATACTACTTTTTCGTCTTCTGGGACAACACCTATAATTGGTAAGGCTAAAATCTCTTGCACATCGTCACAACTCATCATTTCTTGCTTTGCTACCAAATCAGGCTTTAAACGATTGACGATAATATGTTTTTCTATTTCTTTACCTTGTCTCGCCTTATCACTTTTAGAATCTAAAATGCCAATTACCCTGTCGCTATCACGTACAGAGCTTATCTCTGGTGTTACAATAATCAGAGCTCGGTCAGCCCAGAAAATCGTATGTTCAAAACCGCTTTCAATTCCGGCTGGACTATCTAAAAGAATATAGTCAAAGTCAAGCTTAAGTTTTTCAAGCAAATTTTGCACTTTATTTTTATCTAAAATTGTTTTGTCTTTACTTTGACTAGCTGGCAGAAAATACAGGTTTTTTGCTTTTTTATGATTAACAATAGCCTGAGAAAGATTGCATTTACCCTCCATAACATCTACAATATCATAAACAATACGTCGCTCAAGCCCTAAAATCATATCCAGATTCCGAAGTCCGATGTCAAAATCAACAGCAACCACTTTTTTATCTTGTTGCGATAATCCTATGCTAAGATTTGCTGTTGCAGTGGATTTACCTACCCCTCCTTTACCCGACGTAATGGCTATGACAACACCGCCGCTTGTTGCACGATCATCTGTTGTTGTAATAGGGGATAGTTTTCGCTCTGAATATTGCATCTGTTTTCCCTGTGTTCGAGTAAATAAAGCCTATTTTAGCAGAATATTGGCAGAATATTGCTTGGTTTTACATTTATCTAATCTATAAAATATCCAAATTGAGAGTTCTTAAAAATTATGATTCAAGCTTGTACCCCACACCACGTACAGAAATAATATATTGCGGAGACTTGGGATTTTCTTCGATTTTAGAACGTAATCTACCAATGATAACATCGATACTTTTATTTGAGCTTTCTGGATTAATAGACTCCGACTCTATGGCGATTGCTTCCCGACTAAAAACATGTCCTTTCTTGCTAATGAGTAGTGTAAGTATTTCGTATTCCGCTCTTGTTAGTTCAAGCTTCTTTTCTTTGAAATACACTTCTCGGGTATCTTTATCAATACGAAAAGTGGCTGTCTTGCTTGCGGTTTTTTCTTCTGCAAGCTTTTGTGAATAACGTCGCAATAAAGATTGTATCCTGGCGACTAATTCCTTAGGATCGTAGGGCTTTGGAATATAGTCATCTGCTCCACTATCAAGGGCTTCTATCTTATCATTTATGTCGCTTCTTGCCGATGAAATAATAATAGGAATATTTTTTTGCTTTGCAACTTTCTTGCATACCTCCAATCCGTCAAGATTCGGCAATGTCAAGTCCAATAGCAACAAATCAAAATGCTTTGTTGCCAACGCCGACATACCAGTGTAGGGTTCATCATAATTTGTTACATTTATATCATGTTGTCTAAGATAATCGCTTAAAACTTCTGCTAATTCAACATCGTCTTCTATCATAAGAATTTCTAACATTTGCATAGTCCCTTATCGTGAAATAATATGATTATAGATTATCTTATATAAAAAATCTCTTAACCACTTAATGTGTCCTAAATTGCATTAATAATCAAAATATAGTAGAATGATTACATTATTCAAGAAAGGTTAAACATTAATGACAGATTCTATAAATAATTCCACACAATCGACAATTCCACACCAATATCTCCAAAAACTTTGCTCTTCTACCTTGAAACTAGGCTCAAGAGGCTCTATGCTAGCTCTCTGGCAAGCAAACCACATTAAAGAAAGATTGGAATCTAGTGGAATTAAGGTAGAGATTCAGATTGTCAAAACAAAGGGCGATAAGCTCCTTGATGCGCCGCTAGCAAAGATTGGCGGGAAAGGACTATTCACCAAAGAATTAGAACACAAACTCTTGGATGGTGAAATCGACTTAGCAGTGCATTCTCTCAAAGATGTACCTGTGAACATAGAGCCCAAACTATGCCTTGCGGCAATTACAGCGCGCGAAGATAGTAGAGATTGTTTTGTAAGCAAAAAGTACCCATCATTGCAAGATTTACCAGCACATGCGAAAGTAGGGACAACTTCCCTAAGAAGAAGTATGCAAATAAAAACTATGCGTCCTGATTTAGATACACAAAATCTTCGAGGCAATGTTCAAACAAGAATCCAACGTTTAATAAACGGCGATTTTCACGCCATTATATTGGCTATGGCAGGATTAAAACGTTTGGAAATATCTAGCAATGGCACTGAAAACGGTCACACGCATTCGCCATATTATATCGTCCCATTTCATACTTCAGAGATGATACCCGCCATGGGACAAGGTGCCTTAGGAATCGAGTGCCGCGATATAAAACATTTTCCTGAATCCAGAGACCAAGCTATCTATCATATTCTCTCATCTCTGCACGATGAAGAGAGTGCGGTGTGTTGCCTTATTGAACGTTCATTTATTAGGCTTTTAGGCGGAAGCTGTCAATCCCCTATTGGAATCCACGCACAAACTCTAAGTTCGCAGACAATACAAATAGAGTGCATAGCAGGAAATCTTGAAGCAAGTAAAATCTTGAGAGATAAAAAAATATGTCATAAAAATGACGTTCAATATACCCTGCAAGATATGGTAAATGAACTAAAACAACAAGGCATAGAATTTCTTTTGCAAGAAGTTGCTCAAGAGACGTGACATGATATTCTTGTAGAAATTATTCAAAATAAGCTAAAATATTCTATTGCGAAAATCAAAATACATGTAAAAATAAACTAAAAGAGAGTATTGGAACGACACATTATGGAATCTGTACACTATATAGACATTGGAGTAACAATTATTGTTTTATTGCTTGGACTACGAGGCTTAAAAAATGGTCTAGTACACGAAGTTGCAAGTATGCTTGGCATAGTGCTTGGCATTTACTTGGCATCACAATATTGTGTAGATCTAAGCAAATATTTGAAGTATGCGGGACTAGAATTTCAGAATGAAACAGTTCTTTGGAGCCTCACCTTTGTTATTATATTTGCGTTAATGTGGATTGGATTTTTAGTAGTTGGAGCAACAATTGCGACATTTATGACTACAACACCACAACTTGCCATTATCAATTACTCTGGGGGATATATTTTTGCGGTATTAAAATATGCTGTAATATTGTCCTTATTGGTTTATGCTTTCTCTCAAATAGAGTTTCTCAAATCGCCCATTAAAGACTTTACAAAACAAACCGTGAGCTATCCTATCATGTATGAAATTGCTGAAAAAATTATTAATATGGAAACTATCCAAAACATTCAAAAACAATACGAAGAACAGAAAGAAACCGATAAAGCGATTGAGAAAGCGAAAAAACATATTACAGAATCTCTACCTAAAGTAAAAGGATAATAGTTGTTTGAAAATACCTATATACAACACAGAATACAAAAAGCAAATACCCTGCGAGAACTAGGTATCAATCCCTATCGCAATGATTCTAAAGTTACAATGAGCAATCAAGAATTTTTAGACACATTTGCGTATCTTAGACAATCAGAATCTAGCGAAAAGCAGGAAGCAGATTCTCGAGTGTGGATAAAGGGGAGAGTTAAATTCCTACGTCTTATGGGTAAGGCTAGCTTTATCAAAGTGGAAGATTCTACTGCGTTATTGCAGGTGTATTTTTCACAAAATGAGCTTGGCGACTTTTTTAAAATTCTCAAAAAGAATCTTGACGTTGGTGATATTGTCAATATCTTGGGGTTTCCCTTTATCACAAAAACAGGAGAATTAAGCATTCACGCTATCGAATTTAAACTGCTAACAAAAGCCATTGTTCCATTGCCAGAAAAGTTTCACGGCTTAAATGATGTCGAATTGCGCTACCGACAAAGATATGTGGATTTAATCGTCAATAAAGAAGTGAGGGACACTTTTATTGTCCGCAGTCAAGTTATTTCTTGTTTGCGCAGATTCTTTGAATCAAAAGGATTCTTAGAGGTAGAAACACCCATGTTACATCCTATTCCGGGTGGAGCAAATGCGCGCCCTTTCATTACGCATCATAATGCTTTAAATGTCGAAAGATATTTAAGAATCGCTCCTGAACTGTATTTGAAACGTTTAATTGTGGGCGGATTCGAAGCAGTTTTTGAAATCAACCGTAACTTTCGCAACGAGGGCATAGACCATAGCCACAACCCAGAATTTAGTATGATTGAATTTTACTGGGCATATCATGATTACAACGATCTTATCACTCTTACACAGGAGCTTTTGGTTTCCCTGCTAGAATCATTGCATTTACCCAAAATCTTGCCTTTTGGTGATGTGCAAATAGACTTTGATTGCTTTAGTAAATTAAGCTATAAAGAATCACTACATGCTCTCGGCGGCATTGACGAAACAATTGTGCAAGATAAAAAGAAACTGAAAGCATTCTTACTACAACATCACATTAAAATAGAACCAGATCTTAGCTATGCAAAACTACTCAATGCGGCTTTTGATCATTTCGTGGAATCCAAACTGATTAATCCGACTTTTATTACAGACTATCCGATTGACATTAGCCCGCTTGCAAAACGTAACGATAAAGATTCTGCTATTGCAGATAGATTTGAATTGTTTATCGGTGGCAGAGAAATTGCTAACGGTTTTTCAGAGCTTAATGATCCAATAGATCAGTTAGAAAGATTCAAAACTCAAGTTGCAGAGAAAGAAAAAGGTGATATGGAAGCGCAGTATATGGATGAAGATTTCGTCTGGGCTCTTGGGCATGGTATGCCGCCAACAGCAGGACAAGGCATAGGAATCGATAGATTGGTTATGCTTTTAACCAATAGTCGAAGTATTAAGGATGTGATTTTGTTTCCCGCTATGAAACCAACCGCCGAAAACTACAATGTAATAGATAAGGAGTAACTATGGCTTATTATTTGCAAACAGAAGACACTGAAGTGTTTAACTTAATACAGCAAGAGTTAGAAAGACAAAATGCGCATTTAGAAATGATTGCAAGCGAAAATTACACTTTTCCTAGTGTAATGGAAGCAATGGGAAGTATTCTGACTAACAAATATGCAGAGGGATACCCCAATAAACGTTATTACGGAGGATGTGAATTTGTAGATGGTATAGAATCGTTAGCAATAGAACGTGCAAAAAAACTATTTAATTGTCAATACGTCAATGTGCAACCACACTCTGGATGTCAAGCTAATGCGGCGGTATATGGTGCATTGCTGAATCCTTATGATAAGATTCTCGGAATGGATTTAACACATGGCGGGCATTTAAGCCACGGCTCAAAAGTCAGCATTACAGGCAAAATGTATCAAAGTTTTTTCTATGGTGTAGAGCTAGATGGAAGAATCAATTATGATAAACTCATGGAATCTGCCAAAACAATCAAACCAAACATCATTGTGTGCGGATTCTCTGCCTACACAAGAGAATTAGATTTCGCAAAATTTAGAGAAATTGCGAACAGTGTTGATGCTATTTTACTTGCAGACATAGCGCATGTAGCAGGACTTGTTGTAGCGGGAGAATATCCTAATCCTTTCCCCCATTGTGATGTCGTAACAACTACCACGCATAAAACATTGCGGGGACCACGTGGTGGTATGATTCTTAGCAATAATGAAGAAATAGCACAAAAAGTTAATAGAATGGTTTTTCCTGGTATGCAAGGCGGACCTCTCATGCATGTCATCGCTGGTAAAGCAGTAGGCTTTAAAGAAAATCTCAAGCCGCAATGGAAAGATTATGCCAAACAAGTGAAAAGCAATATCAAAACTCTAGCGCAAGTGTTGGCTAACAAAGGCTTTGACTTGGTAAGTGGCGGAACAGACAATCATCTTATTCTTATGAGCTTCTTAAAAAATAACTTTAGTGGCAAACAAGCCGATATTGCTCTTGGCAATGCGGGCATTACAGTCAATAAAAACACTGTTCCTGGCGAAACCCGCTCCCCTTTTGTAACAAGCGGCATTCGCATAGGTTCTCCTGCTCTTACAGCTAGAGGCATGAAAGAAAAAGAATTTACATGGATTGGTGAAAAAATCGCAGAGATTCTATTAGATATAGAAAATACTTCCTTGCAAGCCAAAATCAAACAAGAAATAAAAGAATTAAATAAGCAATTTATAATCTACGAAAAAGCAATATTTTAGTGCTATTCTATTTCAGTCGGACACAAACAACATGTGATAGAATATATGCTAAAATTAACAACAAAATAACTATAAATACGTGAGGAATCGCAATGACCGAAATGGATCTAAAATTAATTAAAATGGATACTAGTCATTACTATTTGAAATCCAAGGGGTTAGGAAAGAAAATGGCACATGTCGGAAGAATTTTTTACGATAAATTTGAGAGAGTAAATTCTCTCTTAAGCTCACAAATTATACAAAGTCATCTTCGTAAAGAAATTACTGTTGCGCATTCACTTATTTTACGCGGCAATAAAGTGGAGAATATTGTTTTTGATTATAATGGTAGAGATTCACAGAGATTCTATCACAGGGCGCAGCTCATGTTGCGAGACGAGGGATTTATTAATTTCACAGCTTATACAACAAAAACACCCGGGCATTTGCATCTTTATATCCATAAGGGGCACACTGATTTGGAGGAGGGAAAAAGATTGGCCAAAAATCTTTCTTTAAAACTTGCAACCAAATGCGCAATTGAATGGCGTATGTTCCCTAACGATGACATGCCACAACAATTTAATATTCTAGTGCTACCGTATGAAGTCTATGCAAAAGAACGTGGGGCAGCATGGTCAAAGCACATGTAACGTCACATAATCTTAAGGAGTAAAAAATGAAAAATCAATCTGGCATTAATGATATTTTTCAAAATGAAAGTGGCAAAAGCAATAAAACAAAAACCATTTTACTACTGACTATTGTCGCAATTATTCTGATTGTAACATTCCTTATTATTGCATGGGTAATGGCAAGAGATAATACGATAGAATCTATACAGCTAACGGAGGATAACCAAAATATACGCGTTCTCAATCAACCCCCTTACGCCCACAATGTAGAGAATAGCACTGCTAGTAATAATACCCTTACAAGCAATTTAGACCCGTTTGATATAGATGTAGCAAAAATGTCAGATACACCGCCAGCAAGTATCCCCTCACTTAATCCTCCTGCCGCTACGCAAAAAACAAATGATATAGACAATGACCCAAAAATATTGGCAAAAATGCAAGAACTGCAACAAAAACACATGGAAAAAAACAAAAATACTCAACCTCAAGCTAAGGATTCTGACAAACCAATCAGCATAAATGAAAAAGTAACCCCAACACCTACACCAAAAGAAACTCCACTAAAAGCCGCCGATTCTAAAAACCAACAAACACAAACCAAACAACCAACAAACGAATCGCTGACTAAAGAGCGTCCGCCGAAAAATGAAAATAAAGCCGAGCAGGTTAAAGAGGCTAAAACCGCACAAACTCCACCTCCTCCGCCAGTTGTACCCACCAATACATCTGACAAACCGAAATCTAGCAATATTATTGAAAAGAAAACTCGACAAACTGAGGATAACGGCAAAGCTGCTACCAAAGGGCATTATATTCAAGTTGGTTCTTTTGCTGGTAGTGTTGATAAAAATTTTCTTAATAGAATTTCAAAATACCCGTATCGAATCAAGACAGAATCAAGAGATGGTAAAACTATCGTAAAGTACCTTATAGGTCCATATTCCTCTAGGGTTGAAGCCAATAGCAATATACAAAAAATAAAAGAAATACAAGGTAACGCGTTTTACACGGAGATAAAATAACCACTTGCGTTATCTATGTAACGATAACCTCACTTTCATGATACAACGATGCATCGCATAATCTTGAATAGACTAAAATGGCAATTCTACAGAAACTATCATTAAGGTGGCACTATGTGGAGAACCTCATCGATACTCTTTCAAGTTAGCATTCTTTTCGCATTTGCTTTCGCAAGCTTTTTAACAATCTCATTATTCTACGTCAAAATACAACTTGATTTGGAGAGCATTACGCAATACAACAACATTGTCAATGCTATTGGCAAAATGAAGCAATTCAATGCAAGTATGAATGAAATTAAATGGTATTTAGAGGAGCAGGGATTCCATGAAATTACGCCCAATGAAAGCTTTAAAAAGAAAATTATGGAATCTAATCAAGAGCCAATGTTGGGCAGTCTCAATGTCAATATTACGCAGGAAGGCAGCAATATATTTATCACGTTACAAACAACAAAACGTTTTATTGTGTATCAAGATAGCGTTGATTTTGTTTGGACACAATATCACACTGTAATCGTGCTAGGTTCTATTGTGCTGGTATTAGTATATATCGCGCTTATCAGTCATCTTATGCCAATTAGCAATATTAAGCACGAACTAATGAATATGACGCAAAACCAGAATCTACAAAAAATTACCTGTGCCGCAAATCATCAAGACGAAATTGGTGACTTGGTGCGAGAATTTAATTATATTGTTGATAAACTACAGTCCATTGAAAAATCACGTATGCTTTTTCTACGTTCTATCATGCACGAGCTCAAGACACCCATTACAAAAGGCAGAATAGTAGTTGAAACTTTGCAAGATGCTAAACAACAAGCAAGACTATGCAATGTCTTCGAGAGATTAAATAATCTCATTGATGAGTTTGCAAAAATCGAAGAACTAGCAAGCAAAAACTACAATGTTTGTAAAAAGGAATTTCTGTTAATTGATGTAATCAATGAAGCAAAAGCCATGCTTTTGGTAGATAAGAATATGCAAGAACGTATCGTCTTGCATCACAATAATGATTTAATCAAAGCCGATTTTGATTTATTTGCATTAATCGTCAAAAATCTTATTGATAACGGATTAAAATACAGCATAGATTCTCAAGTAGAAATCGATGTAACAAAACAGGATTTAATTATCAAAAACAAAAGCAAACCACTAGCTTTGGACATCAATGAATATTTCAAACCTTATTTCAAAGACGTAAAAAATCCGCTATCACAAGGGTTTGGATTGGGAATGTATATTGTTAAAAGCGCATTAGATGCGCAAAATCTCAATCTATGCTATCAATATGAAGAAGGATATAATATGTTTATTATTCAAAATTGCATTGTAGAGAGTTTTTGCAATCTACCAAAATACTACAATCCCACGCGCCAAAGGCTAAATCAGCTGCAACCGCAAACAGAATCCCCAAATGCCCATGTATGACAATACTATTACCCTACATCTTTGTAAGAAATGAAAGTAGAATATTTTTCTTTAATCCACCAAAATTAACCGTTGCGCTAGCTTGTAGTCCCGATCCTTGTATCTTTTCAACTCTGCCAAATCCCCAAATCTTGTGTTGCACACAATCACCTTTACAGAGCTGTGTTTGGTTTTTTGTTTTAGAATCTTCAGAATCTCTTGCAAGAATCGTATCGCTTTCCGTATTTTTCCCCTCTTTTATTAATTCCTCAAAATCTTTCAGACTAACGACACCTGATTCCATAAGAAATTGTGAAGGATCTCGCATACCTATCTTGCCACGATAAAATCTGTTTTTAACATAGCTAAACGTAAGGCTGCTTTTTGCGCGAGTGAAAGCAACATAAGCTAGTCGCCTCTCCTCAGTAATATCTGCCCTCTTTGTTGTTTGGCTGTCATCATAATAATCTATCTCCTCTCCATCGCGCAAAGGAAACAATCCCCTTTCCATACCAATAACAAAAACATGCTGAAACTCCAATCCTTTACTATTGTGAATGCTCATGCACAGCACCCCTTGCTCACCCATTTTATCAGTATCTGTAGACAACGCCGCATTGTTTAAGAAATCCCGTACAATATCTTCTTGTCTTGGAAACGTTAAGTCGTCTGCTTTCTGACAATATTCATCAAACCATTCAAAAAGCTGCCTAATGTTTTGTCTCCTTTCCTCATTGCTAATTCCACCAGAATCGGAAATATCCTTTTCGTGATAAAGTTTGATTCTTGTTTCAAAAATCTGATTAAGAAAGCCAAGATTATCTTGCATGCAATCATGCAGCAAATCTATAATGTCAAAAACGTCTTGTAACTTGTTATAATATCTAGTGTGGTTATATACATCGTGTCTAAAGGCATCATGAATACTTTTATAGTTACTTGCCTTATCTATAATGTCTTGTAGGCTCTTTTCCCCTATGCCTCTTCTAGGTTTATTGATAATGCGTGCGAGTGAAAAATTATCATCTTGATTCAATCCTAAGCGCAAATAAGCAAGAACATCTTTAATTTCTTGTCTCTCATAGAATCTTGTACCGCCTATAATCTGATAGGGAATCTTTGCCTGTGAAAAACAGTGTTCAACATTGCGAGAAAGAGGATTGAGGCGGAATAAAATGGCAATAGTGCTGTATTCCTCCCCTGCCTCTTTTATTTCCTTGATACGTGAAATAATCTTTTGCATTTCCTCTTTACCATCTACGCTTGCAAGCACTCTTACATTCTCGCCTGTTTTGTCGGTTTTAAGTGTCTTATCGTGTCTTTGTGCATTATGGGCAATAAGCTGGTTTGCTGTGTGCAATATTTGCTTTGTGCTACGATAATTCTGTTCTAGTGTAATAATCTTTGTATTCTCGAATCGCTTATGAAACTCGAGAATATTGTCAATATTTGCTCCGCGCCAACCATAAATACTCTGATCATCATCCCCCACTACACAGAGATTCTGATGCGTTGTACACAGTTGCTGCAAAAAGCTTGCTTGTAAATTATTAACGTCTTGATATTCATCAACCATAATATATTGGTACTTTTCACTAAGACTTTGCTTTAAATCCGTATTTTGAGCAAGAATTTTGTAAGGGAGCAATAACAAATCATCAAAATCAACCAAGTTGTAAACACGCAAAAAATCTTGGTATTGCTTATAGATTTCTATCTTTATCTCTGTTAGAGAATCTGTAAAAATGTCTTTAGCGATTCTCTCTTCGGGCGTAAGGTTGTTGTTCTTAGAATCCGAAATAAAGTTCAATAATTCAAATACACTAGGAATAATTTCATAACGAGAATATCCTTTTCTTATGTTTTTTAGAATCTTTTTTTTGTCTTCTTCGTCTATCACTTGAAAAGATTGTGATCTGCCTAAAAAATGTATGTATTTTTGCAAAAACAACAAACCAAATTTATGAAACGTGCATAAAAGTGGCGACGTGCTTATAGCCAAATTGGCATCTGCAATAAGGCATAGAGCTCTTTGCTGCATTTCTTTAGCTGCCTTGTTGGTAAATGTCAAAGTAAGAGTATTTTGTGGAGGAATGCCTATTACACCAAGCAGATATGCTAAACGAGTGGTAATAGTCTTCGTTTTGCCGCTACCTGCCCCAGCCAGCACTAGCAATGCGCCATCGACATGTTGCACCGCCTGTTGTTGC
Source organism: Helicobacter aurati (assembly GCF_003364265.1). GTDB lineage: Bacteria > Campylobacterota > Campylobacteria > Campylobacterales > Helicobacteraceae > Helicobacter_A > Helicobacter_A aurati. The sequence goes on along the minus strand of NZ_NXLW01000006.1, from coordinate 7,618 downwards.
TGTGCATTCAAAGATTCTAAAAGGCTATACATCATCTTTCCTATAATCTTTTGAGTATTTTTACAACAATACCTTTACGAAATGCTATTATACTCAAAGCGAGCATGGTTTCAAACTATGCTATAATTCGGAATAGCTTTCTAAAAGACGAGGTTTATCGTGAGCATTATTGGAACCATTTTTCGCCCTCTTTTTGCAACAGTGCTCATTAGCGTCAGCTACGATGAAGATACTTGCATTGTGCAAGTAGCAAAAAAACGGGGGGGTTCTATTGTAGAGGAAACAAAAAAAGAATTTAAAATTGTCAATGGAGAGCCATCTGCAGAAACAATCAAATATATTTACAAGCTCAAAAGTCGTTATGCGTATAGTTATCTCGCAATGCTTAGTAAAAGCACAGAGCAAGTTTTGGTGCCAGGTACCAAAAAAAATATCTTTGCTAACTTTGGAGTTAACGAAAAAGAATATAAAAGCATCAAGCTGCCTAACGCCTTTATCTTTATCCATAAAGATAGTGTTACGCATTATCTCAATACTTTCAAAAAAGCAAAGGGGCTCGATTTTGTTTTTTCGCCTTTTGTGCTTTTATTTCTTAAATCCAAAACGCTGGTAGGCGATAGACCAAAAATGTTTGTTTTACAAGAAAAAGAGAATCTCGCCACGTTAATTGCTACCCGCAAAGAGACACTTTATGGTTCGTTTTGGTTAATTAGTTCAGAACAACCCATCACCACAATTGCAGCAAGTGTTAGCAAACCAAGCGAAGAAAACAAGATGTCTAACGGAAAAGGAGCAGAAGAACAGCTTGATAATCTCGATACGGAACTAGGGGATTTGGAGCAAGATTTGCAGGACTTTGACTCTTTTGATTTTAGCGAATTAGAATCTCAAGATATTCGCGCCAGCACAGATTCTGACTCTGATTCTGAAAGCACGTCATCAAGTGATAATTTGCAAGATTTAAGTCGTTCCACAAGCATTATTCAACTCATACAATCTAGCTTGCGGGACTTCTATCAAAACACGCTTTATGAAAGCGACTTTGTAGAGGAAATTGTAATTTTTGACTGCTATGGAATCTCATCGCAATCTATTCACAATATCCGTTCTAATCTCATGATAGAATTATCGCTGATACCCACAGATTTACCCAAAGAAATCATCAATCTCTCACAAATTGAGCTAAATAGTTAAGGATTGATATGACTTACAGCTTTACAAAACCCACCACAAAGCATATTTTTAAGCTTGCCACAAAAATATGGGTATTTTACATTGGTGTAGCACTTGGAATCTTAATATACTTTAGAGTATTTTTATTATTGCAAATCGAAGATCTAAAAGAAGAGCAAGAGCTAATGAAAATCGAACAGGAATATATTAAAAAAGCCAACGACACATTAACTAAAGAAGGGGAAAGATTGTATTATGAATTAGATGTTGTTTCCCAGATAAAGAATCATGACGAAAAATTGCGCACGCAAATCCAAAACATTCTCAATATGATTCCGAATCAAGTGGCAATTTCTGAAATCAAATTTGAAAATAATCGACTTTTCATTCGCGGCATAACAGCAAGCAAAGAGTTATTCGAAACCTCCTTGCAATCACAGCTCCGTGCAGTCTATTCAAAGAGTGAAGCAAGCTTTTATGAATTGCCAAGTGGATGGTATAACTTTGAATCTGTCAGTCAAACAAGCGATGATGATGGGCTATTGCAACGCATACAATAGATAAGGATATTTATGGGATTGTTTAAAGAAGTAGAACCAGACAATATATTTCGACATTTTATTTGGAGTATTCTTTTTATCTCTGGGACAGCGTATTACACTAACACGTACATCATGCCAGAAACTCGTCATTACAAAGAGCAACTGCGATTCAACCAGGTAACACAAAGCACGCTTGAGCAAACACGAACCATTAACGAACAAGCACAAAAGAAAGTGAACTCTCTTGCCGATACCAACAGCCAAGAACTAAAGGTGTTTTCTGGTTCTTTAAACGAAGCAACCATACGTAAAATTATTCAGCCCGGATTCTTAAAAATCAATGTGCGTAAACTTGGAGAAAAAAATATCCCTCAAGACCAGCTAAAAAAAATACAATATAGCATTAGCGGCGAAGTAGCAGCAAGCAACCTTTCCTATGTATTAGACATTATTCCAAGACTACAATCAAAACACATCAGTGCAATACTTGATTTACCATTATCTCTCAAGAAAAACACTAAAGGAAACATTGACTTCAGTCTGGGGATGTCCATTACGCAAAGCACTTACTTACGTAACCTTAATTGAATATCATGGTCATTGGATTCTATTTCCCTGCATTAGCATTAGGCGAAATGACAATAGGCTTTGAAGCTTTTTACGCCTTAAAGCAGATTTATCGTTGCAAACTCATTGTCTTCGGACAAAAAGGCATGCAAAATCTCCTGCAACATTGTAGCTTTGTGGATTTGTGGTTGCCTACGAAGTTAGAAGCAATCAACGAACAACAATGTGATTATCTCATCTTAAGTAACTCTAAAAGCTGGTTTATCAATTTTGCAAAACAAACAAACGTTAAGTATATTATTTGCGCAAGCAAGATACCAAGTTTATTTTCGCTCCGATGTAAAACTGTACCTATCTATTTCTGCAAAAAATATCGCAACCTCAATGAAAGAGAAATCCTTTTGAGCTATGTGCGTAGAATAGATTCTAAAACCTATGATTCACAAATCGATACCCTAGACTTCAACAACGCTAAAATAGCTAGCGCGAATACACACAGGCAATTTGTTATATCTCAAATGCAGCCAAAAATCAAAACATTTATGGAAAAAATGGGAGAGGGGAGCAATGGGCATGTATATTTTATTCTTATTAATCCATTCAATCGAGCTTGCCCGTACAGCTTGCAACTTAATTCATGGTTAACACTCGCTAAAAAAATTAGCGAAGCAACCTCTCCCTTGATTCCTATTATCGCAACTTACCCGCAAGTACATAACGAATTTATGTCTTCCGTTAGAGAATCTCAAATAGATATATCAAATATTATTATTTTTGAAAATAACGATGATTTGCTCAATCTAGTCTCTCTTATCTCACAAGTAAGTCTTGTAATAAGCCCTAGCACAGGAGTAATCCATGTTGCTTGCAATCAAAGAATCCCAACAATTGCCGTTTATCCTGAATATGACACAAGAAGATGGGCTACGCATAATAAACGGTATGTTTTCTTGGAAACCCCCCTTTCTCTAATAAGCGCACAACAAGAACATCAAGCAATAGAACAAATAGTTGCTACCCTTGAAGAAATGCTAAAAACCAATGAAATAAAACCTCTGAATCTTAAAGGTTATGTAAATAATTGTGATTAAAATTTAATTTTTGTATAAGCTAGGGCTGTATGAGATTTAAAATCATCGGTTACATAACCACCACCGACAGACCACACAAGACCACCACCGCTCTCACCTTCTTCTCCAGCATCTCCGCCTATAATATCATAATTGATAATGGCAGAAAATTCTTTGTAATTACCGTTGGCATAAAGAACATCAAGGTTTGCTGATTCCCCAAGCTTTAATCCTGTAAACACATACCATGTTTCTGCGGTAGCATTCAAATATCCGCGATTCCTAAGTCCTGTCCCGTTATACCCATAAGGGAAAAGATACTGCCCATAGAATCTTGTTCTATCAACAAGCGTTAATCCATTAAGCCCTATGCCGCCAACACTAAGATAACCGCCCCCTAATTTAATCATGTCAAACAGCAACAATTCTTCATCAGCTTGCCACAAAACACCGTTGCCACCTGTATCTATATTATTAGTCCATAATCCTCTAAATGTTGTTGTGGTTTTTATAGCACCCAAATCAAAAGTAAGTGCCAATCTGGCTCCAGCCTGTAAGTAATCAGCACCATTTCTCAACCAATACTGTGCAAATGGGCTAATACTTAAGATTTCACCAAGTCTAAAATCTACTCCCGCAGCAAACAGTTCATTATTCAAATTGAAGTTATGCCAGCTTGACCCATAACCAGCAAATCCAGCTAAATCCATGCCATAACGACCATCTATCGCAAGATTCGCATGCGCATTGTATCCATTACGTAGAAAGTCATTTACCCAAGTAGCCCAAACTCCAAAAAACTCGCTTTGGTAAGAAAAGGCTACACCTTGATTATATCCACCAATCCAATCTGCGGTAGAAAGCACCTTGCTTCCATTGTAGCGACCCATAAGGAAACGTAATTCAGAACTAGTGTAGCCTATATATAAATCTGAAGCATCAACAAACGGGCTTCGATACAAACCTCTATTATGAACAAAAATATTGCTTCCATAACCACCCGTAGTTCCAAGCGTCAAGGGAGCAAAACCCGCCATAGCACCAACGCCTAGTTTAAATCCACTGAAATCAAATTCAACGCCAAGATGCCCAGTTACACCCAAATAGCCGCTTATATTATCGCCTGCATGAATAGTATTATCGCCAAAAGCAAAATTGCCCGTTACGCCCAATGTACCAAAAGGGTTCATTTCCAGAGCATTAGCAGAATTTGCTAAAACTGTCAAAGCCACACTGCCTGCAATAAAAGTTTGTTTTAAAGTTTTTTGATACGTTATGCTTTTCATTTGCGTATATCCTTAACATTAAATATTTATCTCAAATTGAGACCAAATATAAATCGACACCATTATATATACGTCTTGACTTGATGTATAATTTTTCAGTCATTTAAAGGAGTATCATGCAACAATTTATTCTACCTTCCCTTACATTCTTTGTTTCACTAAGCTTCATCATGGGCATTCTCTGTTATTTACAAAGAAAAAAAATAAACTCATTTCGAGAGATTCTCAAACAAAAGGAAGAATATCTCTTAGCAAAAAATCTAATTACTCAAGAACTACAACTCAAAGAAAGACATATTGCAGACAGGCTACAATGCGCCCAAGAAGACAATGAAAGGCTCCGTTCAGAATCCTTGCAAATTTTAGAATCTCTCAAGCAAGAATATGAAAATAAGCTGCAAGCAAAAGAGAATACATTACGAGAATCATATACCCATTACATAGCGAAAATACAAGAAATTCAAGATGCACACAAAACAGAATTACAAGAAAAAATCAGAGAAGCCCTCTTGGAACAAGAAGAAAAATTAAATACACAATACCATGCAAAACAAGAAGAAATCGCTAAGACATTAACTATTGAGCGCGAAAAACAAGAGGCACTTATGACACAAAGATTCTACGAGATTAGCAATTCACTCTTGGAACAAAAAGGGCAGCAATTTCAAGAAAAACAAGAGTTAAGCCTCAAGCCTCTAACTGAAGAAATCATACGTTTCAAGCATGAAATAGCACAAAACACCAAAGAAAATCAAGAGAAACAAACTAGCCTCATTACTGAAATTAAGCTTTTAAAAGATGCCAACATGCTGATTTCAAAAGAAGCCAATAATCTTGCAACAGTCATGAAAGGAGGGGCAAAACAACAGGGACAATGGGGCGAAGTGGTGCTAGAACGTATTTTGGAAAATAGTGGCTTGGAAAAAGATAGAGAATACCATCTCCAAGTTACTTTGAAAAACGAGCAGCAGCAGAATCTTAGACCAGATGCTATTGTGCAGTTACCAAACAATCGTTTTGTCATTATAGATTCCAAAGTGAGCCTTAACGCCTATCTCGAATATAGCAATTCTGAAGATTCCAAACAAAAAGAACAATATCTGAAATCTCACCTAGAAAGTATTAAGCTACATATTAAAAACCTAACAGCGAAAACTTATCAAGATTACATTGACGGGCAAAAGCTAGACTTTATGATTATGTTCCTGCCAAGTGAAGGGGCATATAATGAGATTCTAAGAGAAGATATGAAAATATTTATGGACGCCTATCAAAAGGGTATTATCATCTCTGCTCCCACTACGCTTATGGTGATATTGCGTCTGATTAATTATCTCTGGAAAAATGAAGCGAGAGATAAAAATACAGAAAAAATACTTGGTGAATGCGAAAAACTCATTAAGAAATTCAATGGCTTTAAAGACAGTATGGAAAAAATTGAAGTCGGACTCCAAAATGCTCTGTCTGCATACGGTAGAGCAGGAACGCAACTAAACGGCAGAGGGTCCCTCTCTAGCTACATCAATAACCTCAATAACTATATGTCTAAAATAGCACAAAAAAATTCCTTGCAAGATTCACAAGTAACATTAGAAAATAGAGACACGCAGGAACAAAACGAAGCACTTTCTCAAGCACATTCACGCAAAGATAGCCATATCGCCTAAAGACTCTTTGTTTCTACTGAATCATTGCGCATTGCAACGTGCTGATTCGGTGAAATTTATTGTAACGGCTAAACGGCTAGGTTGTTTGTAATGAAACTACTTGTTATGACAATCAATGAAAAGTCTATCCAAAATTTTCATAACATAATTATTGCAAAATATGCAAACTTAATTATAACAAAAGCTATGTTGTGTATTATGATAATATCAGGAATCTTGAGGATATTCGAGATTCGATTTTAATTTAACCTTAATAAGGATACATTATAAAAAATATAATTTCAAGTGTAATATTAAGTTTAAGTTTTATGCAGGCAAAAGCAATAAATCAGAATCTTGAATCTCTTGTTGTTACCAATAAAGTAGCAACAATCTCACAAGCTGATGCCAATTTCTTATTTAACAATATTGAAACAAGCAAAGTAGCCCTGTTAGATTCTGAAGAAATGAAAGAAACTAAGGGAGAGTTCTTGCCCGTTTTATTGAGACTTGTTGGTAGTAGCCTCTTTGCTAATGCCCCTGGGTTAAATGATTCTATTTATAATGGAACGCTTATACAGCATCTTGGCAGCTTCGCAACAGATGAAATTATACAAGCTTATGAAAATTGGATAAAATAATGCAGTTCCTATTAACGACACTTATTATTATAACGGTATTATTGAATTTTATTTTAATAAACTTTACTCTTTCTTGTTTTGCAACATTACGAAAAATATATTCTCAAACACCAATCAAGCTCATGTTCATTAGCTTTGCGTATATGCTCTTGCCAATCGGGCTTTTTCTCTGCTTTGTTACTTTTTCTAAGGGGATTTTCCTTATTATTTGGTGTATTTATACGTTTTTCTTGGTTTTTATATCTATAAGAATTTATCAGTATAAAAAATTGCATAGAATTGCTAACAAATAGTTTTGTAAGTAATTTGCTATAATCATTTGCGTTAATTTATCAGTATTGCGCATTATTTTTAATAATAATTTTTCGTTATTTTTTACAAAATATGCAAACTTAATTATAACAAAAGCTATGTTGTGTATTATGATAATATCAGGAATCTTGAGGATATTCGAGATTCGATTTTAATTTAACCTTAATAAGGATACATTATAAAAAATATAATTTCAAGTGTAATATTAAGTTTAAGTTTTATGCAGGCAAAAGCAATAAATCAGAATCTTGAATCTCTTGTTGTTACCAATAAAGTAGCAACAATCTCACAAGCTGATGCCAATTTCTTATTTAACAATATTGAAACAAGCAAAGTAGCCCTGTTAGATTCTGAAGAAATGAAAGAAACTAAGGGAGAGTT
>NZ_NXLW01000005.1 GCF_003364265.1 Helicobacter aurati | reverse complement strand
AAGTGTGGCAGGCGTTTTGCGTGTTGCTCAATGTCCGAAGTGTGGGGGTAATGGGCGATAATCGCACTTATGATAATACTATTTGCATCCGAGCGGTTGAGGCAATCGATGGCAAGATTCTGTATGGCTTGGCGACTTTTGCACATTTGCCCCATAGCTTTTTAGAATCTGTCTCTAATCGCATTATTAATGAGGTTGAGGGCATTAATCGTGTGGTGTATGATATTACTAGCAAACCCCCAGGTAGATTAAAGTGGGAGTAGGGAATGACGCAAAGCCTATTTGATTTTACCGATAAACAATCTTCACTATTACTCACACCCAAACAGGCTAGCATTTGGGCGAGCGAATATTTAGGAAAAAGAGTAACAAGTAATAATGTAATGTATCTTTTAAACTATGGCAAAATTGCAAATCATAGCAAGAATCCAAAAGAAAATTTGATTGATAAAAATGAATTAAAAGATTACTATGATAGCACTGTTAAATCACAAAAACATTTAGAATCGCCCCTTTCTTTTGCGCAATATAAAGAAGCAGAGACAACTAAGCATATTCATAGAATCCACCCTTATAAAGGCAAGTTTATCCCCCAACTTGTCGAATATTTTTTAGATTCTCACACAGATTCTATCAAGCTAGAAACTTACTTTAAACCAAATGATATTGTGCTAGATATTTTTGCAGGTAGTGGCACGACTTTGTGTGTAGCAAATGAACTAGGAATGAACGCCATTGGGATTGATATTTCATATTTTAATACGATGCTTTGTAATGCTAAAATTGCAAAATATGATTTAAATACTCTTGAAATAGAGCTTATAAAACTTACAAATCTCCTAGAAAAATATTCAAAAAATCTACAAATTAGCTCTTTTGAATCAGCTTTAAATAATGTTTTGAGTGAATTTAATCAAATATATTTTCCCAATAAAACCTTTAAGCGTCAAGTTGCTTTAAAACAAATTGACGAAAAAGCTTATGGAGAGACAAAAGAGAAAGAGTTTTTAAAGATTTATAATGATTTAGTGAAGCTTTATCACATAAATATTAGCACGAACATACAGGGGAATTTTTTTGAAAAATGGTATATGAATTCCATAAAACAAGAAATTTTATTGCTTAAAAATGAGATTTTAAAAGCACCTAAATGCTTACAAGATGTTTTATGTATTATTCTAAGTCGCACAGTAAGGAGTTGCCGTGCTACGACACATTCAGATTTGGCTACACTTTTAGAACCCATTACAACAACTTATTATTGCAAAAAGCACGGCAGAATCTGCAAACCCCTTTTTAGTATTGCAAAATGGTGGAAAAGTTACGCAAAAGATACCTTGAAGCGATTAAGAGAGTTTGAATCTTTGCGAAGCGATACCACACAAATATGTCTCAATGCAGATTCTACAAATGTGGATATTATCAACTTCGTGCAAAAACAAGATAAGGCTTTTGCGCAACTTATCAAATCCCAAAAAATCGCTGGAATCTTTAGCTCTCCTCCTTATGTGGGGCTGATTGATTATCACGAACAACACGCTTATGCTTACGATATTTTTGGATTACCTCGCAAAGATAATTTAGAAATTGGCAAACTAAGTAATGGACAAAGCAAAAACGCACAAGAAAAATACATTCAAGGCATCGCAACTGCTCTGAATAATGCTAAAAGATTCTTAAAAGAGGATTACAATATATTTTTGGTAGCAAATGATAAATTTAATCTCTATCCAAAAATTGCAGAACTTGCAAATATGAGTATTGTAAAAAAATATGATAGACCCGTGCTTAATCGTAGTGAGAAAGATAAGAATAGATATAGTGAGAGTATCTTTCATTTAAGGGAGGAGTGAAGAAAATGCAAAATCTTAAAAGCAATATTAAAAATCGCCTCTTTCAAGCATTACGCAATAAATTTGAAAATTATAAGCCCGAAACTTCTTCAATGCCCTTTCATACAAGACTTTTAGGTAAAGATAGAATGGCACTTTATAGCTTTATCCAAAGTCTCAATACCAACTTTGGTACAAGTATTTTCGAGCCTGTGGCTGAAGAATTGGCTTCAAGCCATTTTGATAGTATCAAACGTCAAATGGAAGTTCCAAATACGATTACTAAAGAAGCACAGAGGGTAATACAAGACATTATGGATTCTTTGGAAGGTGGAAATTCTAAGCCTAATAAAACTATGGAAATTGCTAGAATATTAAACTCACAGAGTGGGGAGTTAAGCAAGGTTAAGCCTACAAAGGTGGATTTATTTTTGCAAAAGAATGATAATGTGTATTTAATTGACATTAAAACCGCTAAACCAAATAAGGGAGGATTTAAAGAATTTAAACGTACGCTTTTGACTTGGGTAGGTTGCTTTGGGCTTAATAATCCAAACGCAAAGATTAATTCACTCATTGCTATACCTTATAATCCCTATATGCCAAAACCTTATGAACGATGGACAATGGCGGGAATGCTTGATTTAGAATCCGAATTAAAGGTGGCAGAAGAATTCTGGGATTTTTTGGGTGGAGCAGGAAGCTATGAACTAATTTTGTCAGCTTTTGAAGAGGTTGGGCAAGAAATGCGAGAAGAAATTGATGAGTATTTTGAGAGATTTAACAGAAATGAGTAATCAAGTGTGGCAGGCGTTTTGCGTGTTGCTCAATGTCCGAAGTGTGGGGGTAATGGGCGATAATCGCACTTATGATAATACTATTTGCATCCGAGCGGTTGAGGCAATCGATGGCAAGATTCTGTATGGCTTGGCGACTTTTGCACATTTGCCCCATAGCTTTTTAGAATCTGTCTCTAACCGCATTATTAATGAGGTTGAGGGCATTAACCGCGTGGTGTATGATATTACTAGCAAACCCCCAGGAACGATTGAGTGGGAGAATGACGATACAAGCACATTTGAATAAAATCCAAATGATTAATCAAGGGAGTTTTTATACACCAGATTCTATTGTGCGACTTGTCTATCAAATGCTCTTAGATTCTAAAATTGATATAAAAGATTATATTTTACTTGATAGCTCTTGTGGCTATGGAAGCTTTTTGCAACTAGAGGGGTTTAAACAAAATATTGGTGTAGATATTGATAGTATTGCCTTATCAAAAGCAAAAGCATATTTTAAAGATTCTTATATGAATCCCTTATTTATCCATACAAACTCCTTGCAAAATGTCTCAAGAGAAAAATTTAATATTTTAGAATCTGATAAACTCATCATCATTGGTAATCCGCCTTATAATGACACAACTTCTATTGTGCAAAATCACCTTAAAAGCACAGATTCTAACCCTGTGGATTCTCATCTTAAAGCACGAGATATAGGCATTAGCTTCTTGCGCTCATTTGATATATTAAAAGCTGATTATATTTGTGTGCTTCATCCGCTTTCGTATTTGATTAAGCAATCAAACTTTAAATCACTAAAAGACTTTATCAAACATTATCATTTAAAAGATTCTATCATCATTAGTTCGCAAATTTTTTGTCCCAAATCTTTAGGATTTTTTCCGATTGTCATCGCATTATATAAAAGAGACAATCAAGGAATGGATTATAACTTTATTTGTAATTTTTCTTTTAAAACTTATGAAGGCAAATCTTTTAGGCTCAATGATTTTGATTTTATCGCAAAATTTATTGATAAATATCCCAATAAAAAGCGGGTATGCGAATCTCAAAAGGTAGCAATGTTTTATACTCTGCGCGATATTAATGCCTTAAAACGTTCAAAAACCTTTATGACAAAAGAAAATATCAATACCATTTATATTACACAAGATAAATATAGCTTGTATTGCTATGTTGATGTGTTTAAACAAATTATTAAGCATATTCCTTATTATCTAGGAAATTGTGATGTTTTGATAGATTTTAAGAAATTTCAAACCTTAGAATCTGCATTTATCAAAGCAAGTGAAAACAAGATTCTAAGTGAGGATATAATGCAGTATTTTAAAGATTTGCTAGGGGAGCATTATGAGGATTGAAAGTGTGAGAGATAATAAAATTTGTGTAGAGATTCCGCTTACAACACAAAGCGGCAAGATTAGAGTAAAGATAAGAAATAGCTTTTATGAATATGGAATTCTAACTGCAACAAGGCAGAGATTGAAAATCTTTGCACATTTTTACAAAAACTTAAAAACGATGATTTCATAGATAGCAGAGAGGATTTACAAATTTTTAGAAGCTATCCAAAGCAAAAGCAAATTTTAGATATGGAATTTTATGTAAGCGAAGTAAAATATCCGCTCTTGGTTCATAAATTTGGCAATTTTGATGTGTTGGTCGAAATCATAATCAAAGAAAAGCAAAGAGCCATAGGAGCACAACCTATGCTTTATGTGTGCTTTCCTATCACAGAATTAGAATCTAAAAATGATATAACTTTTCTTGGAAGAGTTGCTAGAACTAAAGAATGCGGGCTTTTATCATTAAATGCTAGCCACAAGGCATTTGTGCTTGAGTGCTTTAAGGTTTTTGGAATTTTAAGTAAAAATCACAATTATGATGTGTTAGAAATTTTAAAGGTTATCAAAGATGGATAGAAATAAAATAAAGGCATTAATCGCGTGGTGTATGATATTACTAGCAAACCCTCCAGAGAGAAAGCCCTAGCAAATGAATCGCAAAAACTCCAATGGATGCGACAAGTTAGTATGGAAGAGGCACGAAATTGCCTTAAAAATTTAGAGTATTTATTTTTACACAGAAAAACAGACAAACAAAGAAGATTCTTACCAAAATAACGGCATAGGCGAATGGATTTATAAGCCACTTTATCCCATAAATACAAAATCTATGGAATCTGTACAGGATAATTCTTATGATACGCAAGCTATTTATCCAGAAAATGCAAGGCAAAGAAATTGGATAACGGCAAGTGAGTTTCCACTTTGTCCAAAATCCAAAGAACATAATCCGCTTGAAGTTTATAGTTAAGAATATGAAAAGGATAAGGTATTTGCAAGTAATCAATATGCCAAATCTGTGATTATGAAATATATGCTTTTGCAAGGCAATATCACACAGACAAACCGATACAAAATACTTTTAGAAAAATCAAAGAATTTAGCACATTGAAACCCAAGAGATTCTAGGCTTGATATTCGATAAATACCGCTAATGTCTAGCCATTTTCGGGAACTTTGCTATAATTTTGCGTTTTATATTGTAGTGTTAAAGGGAAGCAATGGGAAAAGAGATTAAAACAGATTTTTGGGTGAATAAACTAGCAAAAGATGCGGGGCTAGACCTAGAACCACAAGGCGCAAGTGTGCGGGGGGGGGGCAAAATAAGGTATTAACTGATGCTCTAAAAAGTGCTTCTAAAGGAGGCACGGGTAATCACGGCGTCCCCGATTTCATAGGTGTAGTAAAAGATTTTGTGATTGTAGTTGAGAATAAAGCAGATGTGAGTAATCATTGCAAGCTAGATTCTAACAATCTCATCTCACAGGAGCAAGAGCATATCAAAAACTATGCACTCAATGGGGCTTTATGGTATGCAAAGCATATTATTAAAAACCAAAACCGCTATAAAAAAGTTTTTGCCATCGCAGTAAGTGGCAATGAGAAAAGACACAGAATAACGCCATTATTTGTCGATGATGGAGCATTTATCAAAGAGCCGCTAGAGGATATCGAGAGCTTTTTGCTACTAAGCGAAAAAAATATCGAAAATTTTTACAAAAGAGAGATTTTAAAGCAGCAACCACCCCAAGAAAAAACCAAAGAACAGATAGAAAAAATAGCCGCCACTTTGCACGAAGACTTGCGTAACTATGGGGCGTTAGACAACAAAACCAAGCCTTTAATAGTCGCTGGGATCCTCCTTGCCCTAGAGCGAATGAAACGCAATAATATCGACCTCTCCTCACTCACAGGTGAGCCAAAGGATGTAGAAACCGATGGGGCGAAAATTTATGACCTCATAGAAAAGCAGCTTAAAGTCTCTCAGCTCTCCCCGCAAGTCAAGCTTGATAAAGTCTTAGCAGAATTTGCGGTGATTAAAACCTCGACAAAGATTAATGAAATCCACCCACATTTAAAATGCACTCCACTCAAGCATTATGCGACTTATATTAAACAAGAAATCTTTGATACTATGGAAAATATCAAAAATTCTTATGATTATTTGGGTATGTTTTATAGCGAATTTGTGCGATTTGGAAACGCCGATGGACAGAATCTAGGCATCGTGCTAACGCCTAATCATATCACCGAGCTTTTTTGCGATTTGGCAGATTTAAAGCCCGAAAATAGAGTTTTTGACCCTTGTTGCGGGACGGCTGGATTTTTGATTTGTGCTATGGATTATATGCTAAAAATGGCAAAGAATGAAACGCAAAAGGATAGCATTAAGCAACACCAGCTCTTTGGCTTTGAGCTTCAATCCTTTATGTTTGCAGTAGCTACTGCGAATATGGTTTTACGAGGCGATGGCAAGAGTAATTTAAATGATGAGGATTTCTTAAAGCAAAACCCCCATAAATTACAAGAGGAGTTTAAAGCAGATATAGGCTTTATGAATCCGCCTTATTCTCAAGGCAAGATTGATAAAAATCTAACCGAAATTGCCTTTAGCGAGCATTTATGTGATTCTATCTTAAAAGGTGGCAAGGTAATAGTCATCGTCCCACAATCAGCGATGACAGGAAAGAGCAAAGAAGAAAAGGCAATCAAAGCAAATATCTTAAAAAAGCACACCTTGGAAGGCGTCATTACTTTAAATAAAAATACCTTTTATGGCGTAGGGACAAATCCTTGCATAGCGATTTTTACCGCTTGGATTCCCCACCCTAAAGATAAGGTTTGTAAATTTATCAATTACGAAAACGATGGCTTTGAGGTCCAAAAGCATAAGGGCTTGGTAGAGACAATCCACGCAAAGGATAAAAAGGCACATTTGCTGAAAGTCTGGCGTGATGAAATGGAAGCAGAATCTAAATTTTGTGTAAAAACCACCATAGAAGCCGAGGATGAGTGGCTGCATAGTTTTTATTATTTTAATGATGAGATTCCACAATATGCAGACTTTGATAAAACAATGGCAGATTATCTCACTTTTGAGTTTAATATGATAACGCACGGCAGGGGCTATCTCTTTGGCTTAGAAGAGGAAAAGACGCAGATGCAAACTGATGAAAGGCTTGATAATGAATAAAAATTTAGAATCTATGCGGTGGGGTGAGTTTGTTGTGGGGGAGATTTTTGATTTTGCAATGCGTGGCAAAAGACTCATTGAGAGAGATAGAGTTAAAGGAAATATCCCCTATTATTCCGCAAGTAAGGAGAGTAACGGTTTAACTGATATGATAGCCAATCCGCTTTTTATAGCAAAAAATAAACTCATTATAAGCACATTTTGCGATTGTTATTATGTAGAGGGAGAATTTACAGCAAGTGATGAAATTACGATTTTTGGTAATGACAAGCTTAATAAACACAATGGACTTTTTATAGCAAGAATTGTAAAAAGCAATGCTTCAAAATACGCTTTTGGATATAAAGCATTTTCTGAAAGATTAATGAAACAAATTATTATGCTCCCCATAGATTCCAAAGGAGAGCCAAATTATAAATTTATGGAATCCTTTATGCGAAAGCTAGAACAAAAACACCTACAAAAAATCCTAGCCTACTACACCCATAAGCTAGAATCTATCGGGGGGGGGGCAGACTTCCTCTTTGTCGCTCTCAAGCTAGCTCTTATTATTTTAAATCCTCTTGTCATTCTGAGCGTTGCGAAGAATCTTGCTCCCCTTGTCATTCTGAGGAAGCACGAAGTGCGACCGAAGAATCCCATGAGATGTTTCGCTACGCTCAACATGACAAAAATAACCTTTGTCATTCTGAAGTCTTGCGAAGCACGACTGAAGAATCCCATCACGAAGAATCCCTACCCAATCAACCTCAAAGCGACGATTTCGCAACCTTCCTTGAGGGTAGCCTAATGGAGATTGCAAAAAATGAACTAGGCTTAGAATCCATAAAATGGGGCGAGTTTAGGATTAGTGATTTGTTTGAGGTTATTGATGGATATTATAATAAAAAACCCCCGCAAGATAAAAATGGCACGATACCATTTCTAGGAGCGACACAATATGACAATGGAATCACTACGTTTTATAATAAAGAAACCATTTTAAATTATGACAAAGTCGGTGGTATAACGCAAAAAGATGTAGAAAAAAGGATTTTTAAAGGTAATTGTATCGCAATTACAAATAATGGTTCTGTAGGAAACGCTTATTATCAAAAAAGTGATTTTGTATGTAGTCATGATGTAACTCCTATTTATTTAAAAGCCCATACTCTCAATATCTACATAGCATTATTTATTATCCCCTTGCTCCAACAAAGCGGAAAATCTTTTGAATATGCGAAAAAATGGAGACCAAAAAGAATGCGAAAATCAAAAGTTATGCTCCCCATAGATTCCAAAGGAGAGCCAAATTATAAATTTATGGAATCCTTTATGAAAGAACTAGAACAAAAACACCTACAAAAAATCCTAGCCTACTACACCCATAAGCTAGAACTATCGGGGGGGGCAATATCCTTTAATTACCAAGAATATTTAGAGTTTATAGAGACTTTAACCCCTTGCCAGACTAAACCTTTAAGCAAAATATCTCAAAATAACTCAATCTCTACAAAAGCTGATGATGATAAAGATTTAGCTTTTCCTTATATGAGTCTTACGTATATTTGTAAAGATTACAAACTTCAATGGGGCGAGTTTAAAATTAGTGATTTGTTTGAGGTTTATACGGGCGGAGACTTAATTCTAACAAATATTATTGAAGGAGAGATTCCTATTGTAAGCCATAGTGCAATAGATAATGGAGTGAGTGTTTATACTCAAACCATACCTAATAGAAAAAAATTTAACCACAAAACTACTATTAGTTTAGCAGATAGAGGCAATTTCTTTGCAGCTACACAAAAAATAGATTTTTATATAGGAACAAGAGTTAAGGCTTTAGAAGCAAAATTTACACAAGTAAATTATTTCATTTTACTTTTTATTTGTTTATGCATCAATAAGCAATCGGTTAAGTTTTCATATGGTAAAAATTGTTGTGCAAATGCAGATTCTCTAAAAATTTTACTTCCCCTAGATTCCAAAGGGCAGCCCAACTATGCCTTTATGGAATCCTTTATGAAAGAGCTAGAACAAAAACACCTACAAAAAATCCTAGCTTATTACACCCAGAAGCTAGAATCTATCAGAGAATGAGACTTTGTCTAAAGACTTTAGCATACCAACACAGCTAATATTTTAGTATTCTTTCTCGCTCTCAAGCTAACAAGAGGAAAAGCTAAATAGGGCAAACGATTCTTTCTTGTCATGTTTTAGTGCTTGCAAAAAAGCGAAGAGTCTCATAATATTCACATTTTGGATTATGGAATCTTTTTATTATTTGAGCGAACCAATAAGGTTAATTTGCGTGCTAATACTCTGCTAGGCTTGATTTGTATTATTTGATAATCTCAAAGGCTTTTTGGCTTGGGCGAGGTGGGGCATGGGGAATTCTTGATTATAAATTTTTCTCAAAAAATTCTTTCAATCTTTTATAAATTTCCTCATTTCTTGATTCTATATCTTCTTTGAGCCAATCTGTTTTAGGATATTTTGCCAAATTTTGAGCCTCTAAGAATTTTGATTTGTTATACTCTGCTTTTTTATCATCAAAATACCCATTACTTGCTTTAATATTAAGTTTTTTCTCAAGCCACATTTTATTACCAATAGATTCAACAAGTGGCTCTGCTTCCTCTTTATCCCAGCCTGTATAATTTTTTCTCCAATTTGTAGTTTTTGGAAAAATGTGTTCAATCTCGCCAAGGATATCTGTCTCTTGTTTCGGGTATTTTAAATATAAATTAAGCATTAAAAGTGAGGGAATTAATTTATAAGCTTTAAAAAACTGCTCTTTAAAGTGTGATTCATTTTCTAAAACTTGCTGAGTATCTGTTTGAAAATCTATTTTACCTCTTTTATATAAAGAAGTATAAGCATTAAATATAATAGGCTTAATAACTGAAATAGTAGGCTTATCAATAAACTTAACTATACAATGTGTAATAACCCGAGATAAAAACTTCTCGTGTGTATGGGATTCAAAATAATCCTTTTTGTCCTTGAAATACATATAATAAGCACTATCTAAATATTTCCAATATTCATTTGGCAAAAGATACAAAACTTCGTAAAACTGCAATGATTTAGGGCTATAATTTTCATTATATTCGCCATTCCAAAATTTGCTTAGCTCTGTAATTTCTCCCATACTATTTTGCAAATCCTCTTTGTATTCTTTGGTAAAAAATGGACGCAAACCAATCTCACTAGTTTTTATGTTATTTCTTGCTCGAATAATGTGCATATAGTTTCTAAAGATAAAATCCATATTACCTTTATTATTGTTTTCTAGTTCTTTCCATTCTGCTGCAAAAGACTTTCTTTCTTTTTGGGTTTTTTTATTTTTAAAAATAATTCCTTTAAAAATATCAGAATCAGATAAAGGAATACCCCTATTATTTAGCGTATTGAATATTCGTAACGCATTTTCCATTCTTTTGTTTTCATCATCTCCTTTACATTCTATTGGAAGCAAAATGCAAGATTTAAGCAATGTTACACATAATTTACGCCACTTCATTGGTGTTCCTTGTGCATAATTGTTTGATTGACAAATAAAATATAAGTAGTTTTTTTCATAGTTTGATTTTGACTTTTTCATTTTATTTTTTATATCATTTTCATTATCTGGTATTTCATAAGTATTACACAAAATACTTTCCAACATTACCTTATCTTCGTCTCCAGCAACATCACTTTGAAGATGTGGGCTGTTATAATCAACCTTACCACTAATATCATCAGTATCCCATAAGCAAGATTCAAGATTGATAATAAGTTGTTTGATTTCCTCACTTTTATCTTTATAAGCCTTATCATACAAAGCTTTCAACAATAAACTTAAGGTGGTTGTTCTTTGTTGCCCGTCAATGATATTTTGTTTGCCATCTTGCTTATACATTACCACAGAACCTAAAAAGTATTCATCATTTTGTTGTCTTTCTTCATTATCGAAAAACTCCACTATATCATTCCAAAGTTGCTCGCATTGTTCTTCTTCCCAAGTGTAAGGTCTTTG
Source organism: Helicobacter aurati (assembly GCF_003364265.1). Taxonomy (GTDB): domain Bacteria; phylum Campylobacterota; class Campylobacteria; order Campylobacterales; family Helicobacteraceae; genus Helicobacter_A; species Helicobacter_A aurati. The sequence continues at coordinate 126,530 of NZ_NXLW01000005.1, read as the reverse complement.
ATACATAGGAATTAAAAATTTGCTTTCAGATAGATACTTTAATACGCTTTTACTTTCAGTATTCATTTCGGCTGCCATATCACTATCCTTAACCTTAAATTTCTGCACATATTATATCCAAAAACAAAAACATAAAGCTCCAAAGACCCGATATAACCGCTTACAAAGCCGTTATGGTGCGTTTTTAAGCGTTGCATTTCTAGGTGGCGACATCATCTATCGCAATGTGATACTATGCGCTAGCTTCTATAAGCCTTAATATTTACTACATTTACTTTCTTTGACTTAAAAATAATCCAAACAATGTAAGCAATCCGCCAATGATGATGCAGTAGCTAAGGGATTCTTTTAGGCTCACACAAGCGGCTATTACGCCAATCACAGGTACACCATAGATATATGCGCTTGCCTTTAGAGAGCCAAGCAGCTTGAGGGCTGTATTCCATGACAGATAGCACAAACCAGAAGCGATAAGTCCTAAAAATAGCAAGTTAGCAAGATTCATAGCATTGATATATCGCGCACTATCTTGCAATGCGCGGAAATCTCCGCTTAAAATACCTGATTGATAGAGCGCAAATGGCAGGGCAAAAAGCAGTCCATAAAAAAAGATTTTCTTTAAAAATGCAAGATGGGAATATCCTCTAAATCGTGCGAAAATCATCTCTAAAAAAAGCGTATAAACAGACCAAATAATACCAGCCAACAAACAGAGAAAATCGCCGATTGGATAAATCTCTAGGCTAAATTTGCCTTGAAATATCATCAAAAAAATACCAACAAATGATACCAAGAATCCTAAGATAAAATTTCTGCTTAATTTTTTGCGATAGATAATAGCAAATAATAATCCTGTAAAAAATGGATTAATAGATACAAGTAGCGAGGCGTTTGATGCGGTGGTGTATTGGAGTGCGATATTTTCTGTAAGAAAATACAAGCATCCTCCGCTTAGTCCCGCTATGACAAAGAGTAATTCATTGCTAAATTTTGTAAATCCAATGCTTTTGCGGCATAAAAAACACAAAAATATATAGGCGATAAACAAGCGGATAAATAGGATTTCAGCAGGAGCAAAATCGGGCAACAAAAGTTTTGTGGAACTAAATGTAACTCCCCCCATATTATGATTGTAAAAATAGCGAGTAAATGCCCTTTTAGGCGCATTGAATCCATTATCTGTCCTTATAGTGTTTTCTTTAGCTCCTTTGACAAACTCCAAATTGCTCTTTGTCAAAATATCAAATCAGGATAAGTAAATCCACCTCTTCAATTGCCCTATTTCATTCATCTGTTAATGCCTCGTTCATCACATTCTAGTCTTTGATTAATGGCAAATCCTGCAACAATTGCCTAAGTATTATCTGTGTTTTAGGGAAATGCTCGGCAATCGTTAGCCCTACTACATCATATTCTTTTGCCACATCTTGAATAATATGCGATATTTGCGCAAGGCTCATTTTCCCAGTATTGCCTACAGCAATATAGAGTTCTTTTGGGTCTAATACATCTAAATCTAAATGAATCATCACTCTTTTACACCCAAGCAACTTAAGCCATTCTAGGATTTTTTGGGGCTTCTGCCTCACTAGAATCAAGGCTAGCTAATCCAAACTCCTTTTGACGTTTCGCATAATGCTCCGCTTCTTTGGAATGAAGCCCAACAAGCAAAACTTTTTTAGAATCAAGGCTAGCAGGCAAAGCAAAAGTTTCTTTTAACTCACCCCGCCCAATAATCGCACTCACAGCCATCGCATGATAACCCTTATAAAATTCATCATCTGGCAGTCCAATATCAGGATGCGCATCAAGCCACAACATCGCAACATCGCCCGCATAGAGATTTGCAAGATAGCAAAAGCTCGGCACACTCACAGCGCATTCGCCACCGAGTGTGAGAATGCGTGCGGGCTTGCGCTCGTTTAGAATATCAAATGCGGCTTTGGTTTGTTGCAAAAGAATGGATTTATCAATAATTCCATCTTCGACTATGCGCCCTCCCATATCATCAAGCATAAATTTTGTATCAATCTCTACAACCGCAGTATTTGTGCTTTGGCTTATAGAATCTACAAGCAAACTTAGAATCTGCGCACCAAGAATATAGCCCTGCGCCGCTTCTTTTTTATCAAGATCAGCAAACCAAGAGGTAATATCTCCACCCTGCCATTGTGGAAAAATAAGCCGAAGATTTTTAGAATCTTTATGCTTTATCATTTATCCTCCTAACTTGCAAGCTTAATAATGTTATTTATATGGCGAAAACTCATCAATCGCACTTAGGGCATTGAGGCTTCGCGGATAGCCGATATATGGAATAAGGGCGGTTACAACAGCGATTAGTTTCGCCCTATCGTTGCCGATTCTTAAGTTGCCCGCAACATGCGCCCTAACTTGCGCATCTGCGCCACCCATAGAGAGGATATAGACAAAGGTGAGTAATTCCCTAAACTTCAAATCTAGCCCATCTCTTGTATAGTAATCCCCAAAACAATTCGCTGATAAAAAGTTGCGGATATGCTTCACATCCGCTGGGGCTGCCGCATTACCTTTGTCTATGGCTTCACCAAAAAGCTTCCTTTGGGTTTGTAAGCCTTCTTCAAAGCGCGTCTCACGCGTGGTTGTAGCTTGGGGAGATAGTGGCAATGCGATGTTGTTATGCTTAAAAATCGCATTGGTTGCGTTGATAAAATCAATCACCTTGCCCATTCCAATATAGGGAGTTGCTTGATAAACAATCTCCTTAATCGCCACAGGCGAAACCTTATTGTTTAGTGCAGCTTGTGCCATTGTTTTGTATTCGCTAAGTGCGGGGATTGCGACAAGTGAGGCTAGGATTATCATCAGCCGCTCTTGCAATTCTAGCTCTGAATTTGCAATCACTTCATCAAACGCAAAATTCACATAATTGCTAAAAAACTCAGGGTCTGTTTTGGCAAGCTCTACATCGCCATTGCCAAAGAGCATTTTAAAATTTTGCTCTGCTTTTGGTGTGAGTTTCATCGTTTTCTCCTTTGTGGGTATTATGTTATTTTTGGCATAACCAAAGCTCATTCCAAGCCCAACAAGTGCAATCGAGGTTTTAAGAAATTTGCGCCGTTTGTTGCTCTTTATCTTCATTTTGCCTCCTTTTTTAGGGTTTTATTCTTTATGGGCAAGATTATAGGATTAATACGCTAAAGAATCAATTCGGGATTCTAGTGGGTTGTGGAGTTTTTACTGTCGTGTTAGGCATTCTTTTTTGTCATGTTTGCAAGTGTGGGCAAAATCCTTGCGGATTGTGCGAGGGCTTGCTCGATGCGTGAGCGGTAGCAAGTAGCACGAACGAAGTCTTGACTTGCACATTCCCAAAGGGATAAACATTTCATGGGATTCTTCGGGCATAAAGCCCGAAGACATGACAAGTTTTTGTTACCGTTGTTTTTTTTATTTGTCATACTGAACGAATGTGAAGTATCTCTTTTTGAATCTTTTTGAGATTCTTCAGTCGTGCTTTGCAAGACTTCAGACATGACAAAATGAATGAGATTCTTCGCTACGCTCAGAATGACAAGTTTGTTTATCATGTTGATTTGAAAAATGAGAAATATCTCTTTTGATTTGGGATTTACCCCACCCCCTAACCCCCTCCGCACATGGAGGGGGGGGGGGGGGAAAATAATGCTTGTCAAACTGAAATCTTTTTTGTCATTCTGAATCCTCTCCTTGTCATTCTGAAGGAGCGAATGCGACTGAAGAATCTCAAAATGTAGAATCTCTTAAAGATTCTAATAGAGAGATACTTCACATTCGTTCAGTATGACAAACAAAAGAGATTCTAAAGTAAGAGATATTTCGGCTTCGCCTCAACATGACAAAAGGGAAGCTTAATATGGCATAACCTTTTTTGCTATATCTTTGGATTTTGTGCCTACCAAACCTAAGAATAATCCAAAAGTTTAGCTTATTTCCTTAGCTAACTCTTTGAATATTGACAATGATTGTATCAATTTGCTTTCTTAAAGTATTTTGATTCTTCACCATTTCCTCAATTTGGGTATTTAAAGTAACTATATCAACCACTTCTCGCGTATCTTTTGCTTCTACATAGTTAGAAACGCTTAGATTATAATCATTCCCTACAATTTGCTCTTTTGGCACGAGCGCGCTTAGAAACTCTTGATTGTCTCTTGTCTCATAGAGTTTTAAAATCTTTTCTAGATTCTGTGGCGAAAGCATATTTTTATTGGTTACTTTGATAAATTCCTCTTCTGCATTGATAAATAAAACCTTATCATCTCTTTTGTTTTTGCGCAACACCAAGATACACACCGCAATCCCTGTGCCAAAGAAAAGATTGGGCGCAAGGGCTATCACGCAATCCACGAAATTTTCCTCTATCAAATACTTCCTTATATCTCGTTCCGCCCCAGCTCTATACATCACGCCCGGGAAGCAAACAATCGCCGCACTGCCTTTCTCACTAAGCCACGCAAGAGAGTGCATTACAAAAGCCAAATCTGCTTTTGATTGAGGGGCTAAAACTCCAGCTTTAGAAAAGCGTTCATCATTGATTAAAAGCGCATTACTTTTGCCTTCCCATTTGATACTATAAGGAGGATTGCTAACGATAGCGTCAAAAGGTTCGGAGTCTTTGTGTTTTTCATTAGGTTTTATCAAAGTATCGCCGTGGGCTATATCAAAAAGCGTATATTCTACATTATGCAAAAGCATATTCATTCTTGCAAGGTTGTAAGTCGTGATATTGATTTCTTGTCCAAAGTAGCCTTGTTTTGGGTCTTTTTTTAGAATCTTTTTGTATTGCAGTAGCAATGAACCACTTCCACAAGCGGGATCATAGACTTTATTAGGCTTGTCATTATTGCAAAGTGTGATTTCTACTAAAAGTTTGCTAACTTCTTGAGGAGTGAAAAACTCCCCACCACTTTTCCCTGCACTGCTTGCATACATTTTCATTAAGTATTCATACGCATCGCCAAAGACATCAATCTCATTAGCGTTATAATGCAAATCCAAGCTTTTAATAGCCTGCATTATGTTTAGGATTTTTTTATTGCGTTCGCTATTAGAGTTGCCAAGCTTATTGGAGTATAAATCCATATCTGCAAAAAGCCCATCAAACTGCCTAGAGCTTTCATAATTTTTGCTACTTGCTTGGATTTCTTTAAAATGTCCGCTTAAAGTCTCATTGAGCTTCTCTAAATCAGCATTTTTAAGTACATTAGAAAACAAAGCACTAGGCTTGATAAAAAATCCATAGGTATTTAGGATAGTTTCCCTGCCATTTTCTGCTTCCTCATCATTTAAGGCTTCATAGTCTATTTTGTATAACTCATCAATACTATTCTTGAGTTTCTCGCTGATAAAGTAATAAAACAAAAACCCTAAAACATAACTTTTGAAGTCCCAGCCATCGACACTTCCTCTCAAGTCATTGGCGATTTTCCATATCATTTTATGAAGTTCTTCTCTTTGCTCTACGCTTTTCATGGCCGATCCTTTTTGCTGTGATTCTTTTTGTGTTAATTTGATTGTTACATTGATTCATTGTTATGCTGCACATATTTTATCATGTTGATTCTCCTCATTGTTATATGGTGTGTTGTCTTTATCGTGTTGAATTTGTGAAACAAATGAAACATCTCTTTAGATTCTTTATCCCTGTCATACTGAACGAATGTGAAGTATCTTTATTAGAATCTTTAAGAGACTATATTGTGAGATTCTTCAGTCGTGCTTTGCACTCCTTCAGAATGACAAACATTAACCTTGTCATGTTGGGCGTTAGCGAAACATCTCTTAGAATCTGTATTTTGGGATTCTTAGGCTTTAGCCTAAGACATGACAAATGAGGGTAGAATGACAAGGGGAGGATTCACAATGACAAGGAGTGGCAAGCCTATCCTTCCTTTTTTAAAAATACTTGGAATTTCTCAAAAAAGGCTTTGAGCTTTGCAATGGATAGTTGTCTTTTAGAATGGCTATCTTGCTCAAAAATATTTATTTTTGGCAAAAGGCTTTGAATCTTCATTCCTTTGTCTTGAAAGAAATTAATCTCAAAGGCTTCTTGCAAATATTCTTTAGTTTTCTCTATATGAAGATTTTCTTGCTTAATAATAGAATCTAGTTCTTTTTGTGATTGCTCTTGCATATAGGTTCTAAAAGAGGTTTTAAAATCTGTATTTTTATTATGATCTATAGTGTTTAAAAATTCCTCTATTAGCTCTTTTTTATCCATTAGGCTTGGGCTGCTTTGTATGGTTTTTAAAATATCTTCTTTGATTTTGGATTCTGTGTTTTTGTGGTAGGTTTCTAGCAAAAAGAGTATGTAATCTGCATTAACATCATTTTGCTTGATAAGCTCGATTTCAAAGGTTAAATTTTCGATTATGCTTTCTTTTTCTTGTGTTTGTTTAAAATTTCTATAAAGTTCTAAATAATGACTTTGATAGTCTTGCTTTGTCCTTTGTGGTAGCGGGCTTTTCTCCTCTGTAAATTCATCAAAAATGCTTAAAATATTTTCTAGCTTTAAAATCTCGCTAAAGAGCTTGACAAAGTCCTTTTGCTCTTCTTTGGTTAAATGCGCGATACTCTCAAATTTAAAGTCCTTTTGAAGATCTTCGCATTTTTTGCAATAATCTTTGAAATAAAATTCAAAGCTTTTAAGCAAAACAATGTTGGAGGCATTTTCATCGCCAAACATTGCAAGGCTTTCATTGGTATCTTTTTCTAAATCCCTAAAGCAAATAATATTGCCATAGACTTTTTGCTCGTTTAAGATTCTATTTGTGCGCGAGAAGGCTTGAAGTAAGGAATGATATTTGAGATTTTTATCTACATAAAGCGTATTGATAGTTTTAGAATCAAAACCGGTTAAAAACATATTTACGACAATAAGTAAATCAAGCTTTTTTTCTTTGGTCTTTTGTGAGATGTCTTTGTAATATTCCTCAAATCGCTCTAGGCTAAAGTTGCTTTTAAAGTAGTGATTATAGTCTTCTATGGCTTTTCTTAAAAACTCTTTGGCACTGATTTCATCTTTGCAAGGCTCATCTAAATCCTCATTTTGCTCATAGGAGTAGATAATTCCTACTCTTAAAGGTTCTTTTTGAGGGTTTTGAGTTTTTTGGGCGTTGATTTGCTTTTGAAACTCCGCATAATATTTCTTTGCAAAATCCACACTTGCAGTAGCAAAAATGGCATTAAAGCCTTGCGTTCTTTGGTTTTGGATTGTGTGAGCGTTTTGCCTCTTGGTGTGGCGATCAAAGGATTCTAAGATATAAGCGACGATGGAAGAGATTCTTTGCTTATACATAAGGGCTTCTTCTGTGTCGATTTTTGGCACTTTTTCTTCTTTGTGCTTACTATGTTCTTGCTTCATTGTGGAATGGTAGCTTACTTTAAAGGGCAAGACATTTTTATCTTTAATTGCATGTAAAATTGTGTAAGAATGCAGACAATCCCCAAAGGTGCTTTGTGTGGTTTTTAGCATGAGTTTATTGTTTTTTGGGTCTATGGTATAGTTTTCTCCTGCATTTTCTTTAAAAATAGGCGTGCCTGTAAATCCAAAAATATAATATTTTTTAAACTTCTTAATAATAGCTTCGTGCATTGCTCCAAATTGGCTTCGATGGCATTCATCAAAGATAAAAACAATTTCTTCATTAAAGACCTTAGAATTTTCATAATTTTTGATGAAATTTGAAAGCTTTTGAATCGTAGTGATAAGGATTTTGCTCTCTTGGTTTTCAAGTTGCCTTCTAAGCTCTTTGGTGTCTTTGGTAGAGTTTGCAGCACCTGCTTCAAATGTGTTATATTCATTTTGCGTTTGATAGTCTAGGTCTTTCCTATCTACGACAAAAAGCACTTTATAGATAAAATCAAATTTTGTGGCTAAAATAGCGGTTTTAAAAGAAGTCAGAGTTTTGCCACTCCCAGTGCTATGCCAGATATAGCCGCCACCTTGTGTGCTACCATAGAGCTTATGAGAATGGGCTATTTTAATTTTGTTAATGATTTTTTCAGTCGCACAGATTTGATAGGGGCGCATAATCAAAAGTTCATCACTGGTATTAAAAACGCAATATTTAGTGAGGATATTTAAAAGCGTCCTTTTGGCTAAAAAGGTTTTAGTAAAATCCTCTAAATCGTCAATTTTGTTATTTTTACTATCGCTAAAGCTCATACAAAAGGCATAATTGTCATTAAGGCTCTTAAAATCGCGCTTGGAGTTGCTGTAATATTTACTATAAGTTCCATTACTGATAATAAAAATCTGCACAAATTCAAAGAGGGCAGAGGCATTAAAGCTCTCTTCTTGGTAGCGACGGATTTGATTAAAGGCTTCTTTTAAGTCTATGCCTCTTTTTTTGAGTTCTATATGCACCAAAGGCAAGCCATTTACAAGTATGGTTACATCATAGCGATTTTTTGTCTCGCCCAAATCATTCCTAAGTTGAGAGATGACTTGCAAATGATTCTTGAGTGGTTCTTTTTTGTGGATTAAAAGGATATTTTTATACTCTCCTTTATCGTTGTAAAAAGGCAGACTTTCATTATCGGTTTGTAAGATTTTTGTTTTATCTTTTATCTTTAATGTGTCATTGGCAATTTGCTCTTTATAGAATCTATTCCATTCTAGCTCACTAAATTGTATTTGATTAAGCTTCTCTAGTTGGGTTTTTAGATTTGATTCAAGCTCTTTTATGTCTTTTAAATTTAGATATTCATAGCCTTGTGCTTGTAGCTCTTGGAGTAAGAATCTCTCTAATTCTTCTTCGCTTTGGTAGGGTTCGGATTTTTTAGGTTTGTAAGAGTATTGAGCGATAATTGTAGAATCTTCATTTTGTGCTATTAAATCATTTTGCACCCTTCTTTCCTTGTGTTGAGATGAATGTTTTTAAAGTAGCATTTTATCTTATAGTTATTATAACTCCATAAACTTGGATTGATGCTAAGGGATTCCTTGCTGATGAGTTTCTCATAAGGACTAATAAATTGATTAAGAAAATTTGAAAACTAATTTTTAAGTTGGTTTTGTCATTGTGAGGCTCTCTTTTGTCTTGTCTGAAGTTTTGTTTTCAAGGTAAAGAATCTCATTTAATCAATAGAGATACTTCACATTCGTTCAGTATGACAAGGTTAAAAATTGTCATTCTGAAGGAGCAAATGCGACTGAAGAATCTCATTTAATGGATTCTTATAGGGATTCTTCAGTTTCTACGAAATTTTAGAATGACAGAGATGCTACAAACGTTTAGCATGACAACGGATAAAGATTCTAAAGAGATGTTTATCCATAGAGGTTAGGACGTATAAATGGCTTAATACAGCCTCTTTACTATGTTCATAGAACAAAGTTAACAAGCTTTTTTGGTACAAAGACCTCTTTTTTAATCTCGTGGGTAAGCCATTTTTGCACGTTTGTTTTTGCATGGGCGATAACTTCTTCTTTGCTCGTCTCTGCAGGGAGAGAGATTTGCGCCCGTTTTTTCCCGTTTATGCTTACTACATAAGTAATCTCATCTTGAATAAACGCTTGAGAATCCACTTTTAGCGGACGAAAGTTTGTTAAAGCAAACAATTCTTGACTTAGTTCGCTAGCGATATGCGGGATAAATCCCTCTAAGATATGCAGCAAAATATAATAGCCTTCAGTGAAAACCATGTCATTATCTTGCGCGGAAATTGCATTATGCGCTTCCATGCAAGCCGCAATCACAACATTGAACGGATAACCATCGAGCTTTTTATCGAATATATTGTGGTATTTTTGTAGAGCGTCATATATTTTATAGCGCGCTATTTTAGAATCTTTATTCAAGGCTTCAATATCAATTTGAGGAATCTCTTTGCTCTTTTTTACACGGGTTTTTCTATCAATCAAGCGGTTAATGAATTTATAGCAGCCCCGCACACCCTCATCATTCCATTCAAGAGCATAGGTTGGAGGGGCAGCAAAAAGCGTAAAAAGTCTCGCAGTGTCTGCCCCATAGGATTCTATAATGTGTTTTGGTTCAACAACATTGCCTAGACTTTTAGACATTTTTGCCCCTTGTTTTAATACCATTCCCTGTGTAAGCAGCGCACTAAATGGCTCATCAAATGAATGGTATTGTAAATCACGTAGGACTTTAGTAAAAAATCGCGCATAGAGTAAATGCAAGATAGCATGCTCGATACCACCGATATATTGATTAACAGGCATGAAGTATTGCAGGGATTGTGTATCAAATGCGTTTTTGTCTCGTAATTCTTGCGGTGTTGTATAGTGTAGGAAATACCAACTCGATTCCACAAAAGTATCCATTGTATCAGTTTCGCGTACAGCATTCGCCTTGCATTGATGACATTTAGTATATTTCCATGTCGGATGTTTGTCTAACGGATTGCCCTCTCCTGTGATTTGTATGTCCTCTGGTAGAGTAACGGGGAGAGCGATTTCTTCTAATACACCGCAATTTGGACAATGAATAAGAGGAATGGGCGTTCCCCAATAACGTTGACGCGAGATTCCCCAATCGCGTAATTTATAATGAGTGATTCTTTTGCCTTTATTGTTTCGTTCAAAAAATAAGCTGATTTGTTCTCGCGCTTGCGCACTTGTTAAGCCGGAATACTCTTCGCTATTGCAGAGGATTCCATCGGCTGTATAAGGCGCGTTGATTCCATCATTGCCGCTTTCTTTATCATCAGGGGCAACAACGGGCAGAAAGTTCAGATGATATTTTTTTGCAAATTCAAAGTCCCTTTCATCATGGCTTGGGACACTCATTATTGCCCCAGAGCCATAGCTCATTAGTATAAAATTGCTCACCCATATTGGTAACTTTTTCCCGCTTAATGGATGAATAACATGAAGAGGCAGAGCTACTCCTTCTTTCTGTGCTTGTGCCCTTTCTCTTTCGCTTTGATTCCGAATCTTTGTGATAATTTGTATGCTTGTAGAATCTAAGAGCTTTTTATCTAATAAAATATCTATGATTTGATGTTCTGGCGCGATAATGCAGCAAGACACACCATAAATAGTATCACATCGCGTGGTATAAACATTAATAGAGGCAACCTTATGCTCTAGCATCTCCTGGGATTGTTTATCGAGGAGAAAGTCAAATTCCAATCCTTGTGATTTACCGATCCAATTTCTTTGCATACTTAATACTTGTGATGGCCATTCCCCCTCAAGAGAATCTAAATCTTGCAATAACTCTTCTGCGTAATCTGTAATTTTAAGATAGTATTGATACATTTCTTTTTGTATCACTTCACTCTCACATCTCCAGCACTTTCCATCAATAACCTGTTCGTTAGCGAGTACAGTTAAATCTTTAGGACACCAATTTAATAGGGCTTTTTTGCGATAGACTAAATTTCTTTTCCACATTTTAATAAAAAATTCTTGCTCATATTTACTATATAAAGGGTCGCAAGTCTCTATAACACGTTTGTTAGAGAAGCTTAATCCAAGTGAGAACATTTCTTGTAGCATGGTTTTCATATTAGAATATGTCCAATCTTTTGGATGGATATGGTTTTTAATTGCGGCATTTTCGGCGGGCATACCAAAGGCATCAAAGCCGATTGGGTGTAAAACATTATAGCCATACATGCGATAGTAACGCGCAATCGCATCGCCTATGCAATAATTACGTACATGTCCCATGTGAATAGCTCCGCTTGGATAAGGAAACATTGAGAGGATATATTTTTTTGGTTTAGAGAAATCATTGCTTGGTTCAAAGGCTTTTGTATCCGTCCAAATCTTTTGCCATTTAGATTCTATTGTTTTAGGATTGTAGCTTTGTGTATCATTCATGTTGAATCCTTGTGTAAATTTAGTCGATTACTTGCAAGATAAACCTTATAAAAAGAGCGATTCTACTATATTTTAGCTATAAATTTCTCTTTATGGTAAGCCGTTTATAGTTTATTGTGCCGTTTATTATGTTGTAACCGATTTACAACCAGCAACACAATATTCCCCTAGAATCCAATTGAGTTTACTTATAAAGCAGGGTCAGCAAACTAAGATTCTTCATTGCCCTAAGCAGTCATTTTACCAATCGTAATACTCTATTTCATCAACTTTATGCTATGATAACGATTCAACACATTTTTAAATAAGGATTGAGCGATGAATGTATCCGAAATAAAAGAGATTATTGAACTTTTTAATACTTCCCAAATCCATTCATTAAAGTTAGAGCAAGATAATTTTTCTTTGAAACTTGACAAGAGCCAGAAATCAAAAGAGCATATTCAAGTTCAAGCGACACAAGTACAAGAAGTCCAAGCAATTCCCATTCAATCTACAAAACCTCCAACACAAGAATCAAAAAGCAATCAAGAATCTCTTCCATCTCCTGCAAATTACAATGCGGAGTTTATTACTTCGCCTATGGTAGGCACTTTCTATCGCTCGCCTAGCCCAGGTGCTGCTCCTTATGTTAGTATAGGCGATACAGTCAAGAAAGGGCAAACTATTGGAATCATAGAAGCAATGAAGATTATGAATGAAATTGAGGCGGAATTTGATTGTAAAATCATAGAAATTGAGGTTAATGATGCGCAACCAGTGGAGTTTGGCACGAAACTTGTAATGATTGAACGGGTATAGAGGTGCGCTAATGACAAAGAAAATACAAGAAGTCCAAAAGAAAAAAATACAACGAATTCTTATTGCCAATCGCGGCGAAATTGCTTTACGTGCTATTCGAACAATACAAGAGATGGGCAAGCAAGCTATTGCTATTCACTCTATCGCTGATAAAGATGTGCATTATCTTGAAGTTGCTGATGCGAAAGTTTGCATTGGTGGTGAAAAAAGCGGGGAAAGTTATCTCAATATTCCAGCTATTATGAGTGCGGCGGATCTGTTTGAAGCCGATGCTATTTTCCCCGGGTATGGATTCTTAAGTGAGAATCAAAATTTTGTTGAAATTTGCGAACATCATGGAATCGAATTTATTGGTCCAAGCAAAGAAGTTATGATGATAATGAGCGATAAATCCAAAGCAAAAGATTGCATGAAAGAAGCAGGCGTGCCAGTTATTATAGGGAGCGATGGTCCGTTAAGAAGCTATAAGGAAGCCTTGAGCGTTGCCGATAAGATTGGATATCCTGTGATTCTTAAGGCTGCTGCTGGTGGTGGTGGCAGAGGTATGCGAGTTGTTTCCGATAAAGGATTATTAAAGAATCTATATCTTGCCGCGGAGAGCGAAGCATTAAGTGCTTTTGGGGACGGTACAATCTATATGGAAAAATTTATCAATAAACCAAAGCATATTGAGGTGCAGATTCTTGCTGATAAGCATGGCAATGTTCTACACATTGGCGAGAGAGATTGCTCTATGCAGAGAAGACAACAAAAGCTTATTGAAGAAACCCCTGCTGTAATTTTAAATGATGAGGTGCGGCAAAGACTTTTAGAGACAGCCATTAAAGCAGCAAAACATATTAATTATGTGGGTGCTGGTACGTTTGAATTTCTCTTAGATTCCAATAATAAAGATTTTTATTTTATGGAGATGAATACGCGATTGCAAGTTGAGCACACTGTAAGTGAAATGGTCAGCGGACTCGACATCGTTGAATGGATGATACGTATTGCCGAAGGAGAAAAGTTGCCTAGTCAAGAATCTCTTACATTTAAAGGGCATAGCATTGAGTGCCGAATCACGGCAGAGGATCCTGAGAAGTTTTATCCTTGTCCGGGGAAAATTACTGAATGGATTGCACCTGGTGGAGCCAATGTGCGTTTAGATACGCATGCGTATGCGGGGTACACTGTGCCTATGTTCTATGATTCTATGATTGGTAAGCTTGTTGTATGGGGTGAAACAAGAAAACAAGCCATTGCGAGAATGAAGCGAGCTCTAAAAGAATTCTCTATACAGGGTATTAAAACAACAATTCCCTTTCATATTAAAATGATGGATAATGAAGATTTCAAGGATTCTAAGATTTATACAAAATATCTCGAGACTGAATATAAGTTGGGCTAATCTTTTACGCAGATGCTTTAATCTGTTTTTTATTTGATTTTCTTGATACTCTCTAGGGTAAGTTTATAGCAATAATACATTAATTTGATTTATTGTATGATTTGTTGGTTGGTTTGGTATTCTGTGTTTACATGTGGGTCAGAATTACCTTATAACAATCTCAAATTGGAATCATAGATTCGGCATATAGAGGGGCATTATGATGCAATATTCCTTGATACAATCCCGAGAAAAACAGGTTTTGCAAGCAACCAAGACGTATGGCACGCAAAAGAGGGATATATATATTTCAGTAGGGGATATTAATGGGATAGGTCTTGAACTCATCCTGCGCAATCATAGTTTTATAGTGCAATATTGCAATCCTATCTATTGTGTAAGTTTTGAGATTTTGCAACAAGCAAGTAAATTACTTAATATTTCTTTGCCTACTTCCATGCAGGTGCATACATTGGATTCTTCAGACATAACAATCATGCCTAGCCAAATCACCAAAGAAAGCGGCATGTATAGTTTTCAATCTTTTACATGTGCATTAGAGTTGAGTGTGAAACATAAGGTTGGATTAATCACTCTTCCAATCAATAAACGCTCTTGGAATCTTGCTGGTATTTCTTATGCTGGACATACGGAATATTTGCGAGAGAGATTCCAAAAAGGTGCGATTATGATGTTAGGCTGCAAGGAGCTTTTTGTTGCGTTATTTACAGATCATATTCCATTAAAAGATGTTCCAGCTAGGATTACTAAAGATTCTCTTAAGCAATTTTTTCATGATTTCTATGGTGCTCTTGTTTCACAGCAAATTTTTACTAGGCAATCTAGCGAATATTCTCAACAAACATTTGATAAGGGTAAATTGTATGGGGTAAAAAATATCCTAAAGTCACAGATTTTACATTCTAAATTGATAGCAAGGCTTTTGCGACCGTATAGAGATTCTGCTATGTTAGATTCTAAACATCATTTACACCAAGATTACGTCAAAGATATGTTACCTAACTATGGGAATATTGATAAGATAGCCGTTTTAGGGCTGAACCCCCATGCAGGAGATGGAGGTGTGTTAGGCAATGAGGACTTTCTTATTGGTGAATGTATTCAAGAAATTAATCAAGTATTGCAAAAAGAAATCTTTGTAGGACCGATTGCTCCAGATTCTGCTTTTATTCCACATAATAGACAAAAATATAGAATCTTTGTAGCTATGTATCATGATAGTGGATTGAGCGCGCTTAAAGCGTTGTATTTTTATAAGAGCATTAATATTAGTTTAAATTTGCCCATTTTGCGCGTGAGTCCAGATCATGGTACAGGCTTTGATATTGCGTATCGGAGAAAATCCGTTGTAGATTCTCGTAGTTATCTCGAAAGTGTTTATTTTATTGTGTCCCACATGTAATTATTACTTTCACATTGTTATTAAGTCGCGTTTTGTAAGGATTTACAAGAGAATCATAATAGATAGATGAATAGGGTAAGTCGAATTTATGTGTTCTATGTAGAATCATTTGTTATATTCTAATGCCTTTTAAGGTGCTTTTGTATTTGTTCTGTCTTTTGCGGAATGTTAGGAATAAGCGTTAGATTCAATGTAGTTTATTGGAATCACCACGATAAGGATTGATACGGTGTAAAGTTGTGGTTCTATGTTTGCTGTTTGTACTGTAATGGAGAGTGTTGAGAATTAATTTCTATGTTTATTGAAGTGTTGTTTTATTCTGATAAGTATTATGAATTGTGCTATACAAATATTTATTTGACAAATATTTGAAATAATGGAGCATTAGGAATAGAATTTGTAAGAGAATCATTGGCAGTTATGACATTCTATACTTCTGTCTATAATATCATTTTTGAGCTCAGGACTTTCACTTCGTAAATAATAAGTTGATTTCAAGCCGAGTTTCCAAGCAAGCATATAAATATCATGAAGCATTCTGCCATTTACCTCATCTATTTTTACAAAAATATTGAGGCTTTGTCCTTGATCAATCCATTTTTGACGCACAGCCGCCACTCGCACCAAGTCTTGTTGGTTGATATTGTAGGCAGATTTATAGTATTGCATTGTTTCAAGATTAAGGTTAGGTGCTACGACTTTAATCATACCGCTAAGATTTTCTTCAAACCATTTGATTTTATAAATAGGCTCGATAGTTTGCGTTGTTCCTACAAGAATGCTAATAGAGCTCGTAGGGGCTATTGCCATGAGATACCCGTTTCGTATTCCATTTTTCCTAACTTTATTTCGTAAGCCATTCCAATCAAAACTAGGCTTTCTGTTAGATATGGCTAACGTTTGGGAGTTTGCTTTGTCAATAGGAAAGATTCCTTTGCTCCAATTTGAACCATGATAGGACGGATAGACGCCCCTTTGTACTGCTAAGTCGCTACTTGCATTAATGACGTGATAGCTAATACATTCCATTATTTCATCAATTTTTTCTATATGCGCCTTGCTTCCCCAATGGATTTTCTGGGTGGCGAGCATTTCAGCTTCGCCCATGACACCCAAACCAATAGAGCGATTTTTAATGTTAGTTGCTTTTACTTTGCGATTAGGATAGAAGTTCAAATCGATGATATTATCTAAGAGTCGAATAGCGATAGGGACTACCCTTTGTATATCCTCTTTTGTATGGATGCGACTAAGATTAATACTTGCTAGATTGCAAACTGCTGTTTCTCCTTCTTTTTGCACCCGTTGTGTGCTAAAAATCTTTTTGCCTTGTATAAAGTCAATACTTGTTAGTTTATTTGCTTTTTTAGTGATTCCATTGTCAAGTTGTACTTCATCAAATTCTTCGTAGTGCTGCTTGCTACCGTCTTCAAATTCTATTTCGACAATATAGTGGCTAGGTTCTGTATTTTGGAAAATTTCCGTACATAAGTTTGAGCTCCTGATAATACCGTTGTGGCTATTGGGATTTGCCTTATTTGCATTGTCTTTGTAGCATAAAAAAGGCATACCGTTTTCAAAGCAGTTTGTCAGAATCTTCTTCCATAGTTCTTTTGCTGGCATTCTATCAACGACTAAATCTCTATTTTGTTCAAATTCAAGATACTTCTTCTTAAATTCATCACCATAAAGATTAGTAAGTTCTCTGCACTCATAGGGGTCAAAGAGAGACCACATACCGTTATTTTCTACTCTTTCCATAAAAACATCACATATCCATAGAGCTGGAAATAAGTCGTGAGTCCTCCTCCTTTCTTCGCCGCTATTTTTTCGTAAATCAATAAAGTCATTGACATCTCTGTGCCATATTTCTATGTAGGTCGCAATAGCACCTTTTCTTGTGCCTAGCTGATCAACTGCTATGGCAACATCATTGGTAATCTTTAAAAAAGGAATAATGCCGCCCGCTGCATTCTTGTGTCCATCGATAAAGCTGCCAAGCCCTCGAATTTGAGAGAAGTCCCAGCCAATCCCCCCACCGTATTTACTAAGTAATGCCATTTCTTTATAAGCATCAAAGATACCTTCGATATTATCTGGAGTACTACCAATGTAGCATGAGCTTAATTGATGTCTTGTAGTTCTAGCATTCGCAAGTGTGGGAGTTGCACACATAACTTCAAACTTAGAAATCATATCGTAGAATTTAATAGCCCATTCATTGCGATTTGTTTCATTTTGCGCTAAAAACATTGCAATAGCCATAAACATTTGCTGCGGCAGCTCGATTGGTTCATTGTTAGAATCTTTGAGCAAATATCTATCGTAAAGAGTTTTGATTCCTAAATAACTAAATTGCAAATCTCTGTCTGGAACTATTGTAGAGTTAAGCAAATCTAGATCATAGAGATCTTTTAATCCTTTGAGAATCTTTCCCTCTTTCTCTGCTATTTCGAAGTATTCTCTTAGATGATTGTAGCCTGTGAAATGACTTACTTTGTGATATAAATCATAAAGGAATAATCTTGCGGCGACAAAAGTCCAATTTGGACATTCAACATCAATCTTGTCCACAGCCGTTTTGATTAATGTTTGTTGGATTCCCACTGTAGTAATGCCATCTTGAAAATGTATCTTTGCATCAACTTCCAATTCGCTTTGACTTGTTCCTGATAAATTTTCTACTGCGCTTGAAGTGTGTTTTTGAATCTTGCTAATATCTAGCTCTTCTATGCGTCCATTTCGCTTAGTAACCGTTTTTACTTTCACAGCACACCCTTCAAATAAACTTTACAATTTCGTCTAAAGGCATACGCAATCTCTTGCTTTGTTGCATGGCTCTATATCCCAAGCATAATACAAGACTCACTTGTTCTTTAAAGGTATCTATTTTCAATAGAGATTCTATCTGCGCTTTGTCAAATCCTTCTATCATG
This sequence comes from Helicobacter aurati, assembly GCF_003364265.1. GTDB lineage: Bacteria > Campylobacterota > Campylobacteria > Campylobacterales > Helicobacteraceae > Helicobacter_A > Helicobacter_A aurati. Next base: position 108,189 of record NZ_NXLW01000005.1, on the reverse strand, counting down.
CACGAATCGATACCCAAAAATGCTGCGTGATTCATTACTGTTGTTGCCATAATATAGGCTTGATGCGCACTCCAGAGTCCGAGTTTCTCAATATCGCTGATATATCCCAATTTTTCCAACTTTCTTTTGCCATATCTCTCTTCAGCATAATGTTTAATTTCTTCATTGCTTTTCACTCTTCTAGCAAATTTTTCTAGGATATAGTTAGTTTGTGGCAACATATCTACTTTTAGGGAAGTAAAAACAATGACTTCTGATGCTTGCGTGATTTGGTCTTGATTCCAGCAGGTTTCTTTAATACTCTTTCTCATGTTCTTTGTCTGTACAATAAGCATACGTGTAGGCTCTAAACCAAATGAGCTAGGACTTAGCCTAGCAGATTCCAAGAGAGAATGGAATACATTAGAAGGAATTTTTTTATTTTCATCAAACTTCTTACAGGCAAAGCGAAATCGCATAGCTTGTGAAAATTTGTCATGTTGTTCTGTATAAGATGTAGAATGATGTTGCATAAATAACTCCTTTTATTTTATAAAAATAGAGCGAGATTGTAATACATTTTAGCTTAAAAGAATTTGACTGATTCGTAAAGATTTAGATTTTTCTTAAAAACGTAAAAATCTAGTTAATTCTTTATCTTAAGTAACCAAGAAAATGTTATAATGAGGTAATCTCAAAATTAAGGATAGAATATGTCGAAAGTGGTTTCTTATTGTGTATTTTCAGGACTTTTTGCACTTGGTTTAGGCAGTTTATCGTTAGCTGCTAGTGATCCCGCTGCCATTATTGCTAAGCAATGTAAAACTTGTCATGGGGCAAAAATGGAAAAATCTTATCTTAATAAAACAGCGGTTGTTAACACTTTGAGTAGTGAAGAGATTAAAAAAGATATGCTTGAATATAAAGCAGGCACACTTAATCGATACAAAATGGGTAGTACGATGAAAGCACAAATGGCGAAATTAAGCGAAGAGGATATTGAAGCTTTAGCGAAGTACATTCCTACACTTAAATAATCCATATTGAAATTATAAACTTATGATTTGAGTATTGTCTTAATTTATTAGAATGATAATAGTTGAGTCATAAGTTTCTTTATAATAGCCGCAATTCATACTAGATTCCTCCAATTTAAATTACAATTTTTACTTCTAAGTTCTGTTCTGCAAGTTTATATATTACATTCCAATAAGGTTAGAATATGGATTATAACTATGTTATACAACAAGCAATTATTCCACAGCTAAAAATAACACAATTCAAAAAGCAAGAAATACCGCAAGACATGTTGGGTAGAACTTTGGCTTATAGTTGCTTTTTACCTCGACTATCAGATACGGCATATCTTTATCAAAACTTCCGTTATACGCAAGAGAATCGGTTACCACATAAAGCCCTATCTATTTCTTTGCAAGCCCTATCATTATTGTTGCAAGATTCGGTGATACAACAAACAATATTTGATTCTGCAAATCATGAGCAGATGCTCTGTGTTTTTTTGGAGAATACACCAATCAATTATCATGAAACAAATGACTACACAATGATTGATTCTATTGGAATATTGCGTCGACTTACACCATTATTTGTTGCACAGAGTGGAGTGATTATAGAAACTTATCAAGTTTTAGAATCTGCTATTGCTGGTGCTGATATGGTTGTTTTAGATTCGGTGTTTTTACGTGCTTATGCTCTCTTTGTGTGTCTTGCAAAGCCACATTTATCTGACTTGCAAGATTCTTATGATTCTATACATAGCAAAGAATCTATTTTATCTAATTTGCTTACTACTCACACGATTCTGCCTGAACACTATAAAGAACATAAGAAAATTCTTGAGAAAAACTTTAACGAACTTGTGGTAACCGCTATGAATCTGGGTTTAGTACCTATTGTGAAGATTCATACTCAAGAAGACTTGAAACTACTATTAAGTTTAAAGCACCCTATTGATTGTGTTATTACTCCTCCAAACTTTATCTCGCTTTTGCCAAATACCTATTTGCTTTTTAGCCATATCGCCTATTCCAATGCAACAAAAGAGAAGAGTACACAAGATAAAAATTACGAACTTTCGAAGTTTTGTCAAAGATATTCCGGTATAGATATGGTTATAGAATCTTTTTAAATGGTTAGATTTAAGATCACGAAGAATTAACAAAAACTCAATAAAATTCCTATTATTATAATCTAAAAATTAGTAATTAGGAATCTTATGAAAACCTTTAGTATTGTGCTAGTAGGACAACCAAATGTTGGGAAGAGTTCATTAATTAATGCCTTGAGCGGTGCAAAAATGCGCGTGGGTAATTTTAGTGGAGTAACTATTCAAAAAGCAGAAGCCAAACTTACCTATAAGGATTATCAAATCAATATTATTGATTTACCGGGCACATTTTCTCTTAATGGTTATACTATGGAGGAAAAGGTTTGTAAGGAATTTTTATCAAATGATACTTATGACATTATACTCAATGTTATAGATTCTACAAATTTAGAACGTAATCTCATTCTAACTCTGCAGCTCCAAGAATTTCAAAAGCAGCTCAAAAAACCGCTCTTTATTGCATTAAATATGATTGATGAGGCAGAGGCGGATGGATTAGAAATCAATTTACAAGCTCTTAGCCAGAGATTGGGATTGGGGGTTTGTGCGGTTTCTTCTACTAGAGAACAAAATCTCAATACGCTTTTAGAATCATTAATTGCCCTCTATGAAGAGCAAGAGAATGCCCCAGCACATACGAGTCGTAACTATTTACCGCATTCTGTGCGTTGGGGTGTTGTGGATTCCACAACCAATTCTCAAGGTGCTCTTAAACCTATTGCTATTACTAATCAGATTGCAAGTTATGCAAGAGAGCTTGCAAGTTCCGTACAAAAGCTATCAGAGCTGCGGGCACGTAGTACAGCAAAAATAGATTCTGTTTTATTGCATAAGCTTTGGAGTATCCCTATTTTTCTTTGTGCAATGTTTCTTGTTTTTCAAATTAGCTTTGTAGTGGGAAGTTTTTTTCAAGGGTTGATAGAAGATGCTGTAAGCGTTATAGTCGTATGGAGCAAAGAACAGATACCCAATGCCTTTATAGCCTCTCTTGTTGGCGATGGTATCATTAATGGTGTTGGCACAGTGGTGAGCTTCTTGCCTCTTATTGCGACATTATTTTTAGGATTAACTCTCCTTGAGGGGAGCGGCTATATGTCCAGAGTAGCTTTTATGCTTGATGGATTGTTTTTTCGTTTTGGCTTGCACGGTAGGAGTTTTATACCGCTTGTTATGGGGTTTGGCTGTTCTGTACCTGCATATATGGCGACAAGAACATTGCAGAATAGGAGAGATAAACTCCTTACACTTTTTATTATAGGTTTTATGAGTTGTAGTGCTCGTCTTCCTATTTATTTACTTTTTGTTGGTGCTTTTTTTGCCCCTCAATACGCGGCGATTGTCATGTTTAGTATTTATATGGGCGGCGTACTTATTGCTTTGCTTTTAGCATGGGTACTTAAAAAGCTTGTTTTTCGTGGAGAGAGCGAACCTTTTGTTATGGATATGCCACGATATAGAATGCCCACTCTCAAAGTGATATGGTTTAGCGTATGGAGTAGAAGCTATATGTTTTTGAAGAAAGCCGGCACAGTTATTTTAGCTGGTGCTATTCTTGTTTGGGTTTTGGCTACTTTTCCGCAGAGTGAGGAAATAGAGCAAGAATATGACGAAAAAATTGCAAACATAGAGAATCTTGATAAACATTTGGATACAAGCGAATCTTTTTTAGTGGATTTTCAGACAGATTCTCAACCAATGCTTACGGATAAACAATCCTTACAGAGCGAAGAAGCACAAAACCTAATTGCACGATTAGAAAAAGAAAGACAAGAAAGACAGCTAGAATATAGTTTTGCTGGACGTTTGGGGCAAGCTGTTTATCCTTTTTTCGCGCCATTAGGGTTTGATTGGCGGTTGTCTGTTTCTCTTATTACGGGTTTTGCAGCAAAAGAAATGGTTGTTACAACCTTAGGCGTTCTCTATGCTTTGGGAGATTCTGTTGAGAAAAATGAGGCAGAAAGTAAGGCATTACAGGAGATATTACGTTCGCATATTGCTTTACCGGGGGCGGTTGCTTTTATTTTGTTTATTATGCTTTATATTCCTTGTGTTGCAGCTAGCGCAACATTTGCCTATGAAAGTGGCAAGAAAATTTATCTCCTGTATCTTTTATTGTTTACGACATTAGTTGCTTATGTATTTGCATTTATCGGGCATGAGATTACTTCGTGGTTCATAGAATGACAACTAAAACAAATAAAGTTACAATGTTATGTGGGATAGATGAGGCAGGTCGAGGATGTGTTGCGGGTAGTTTGTTTATGGCAGCAGTGATTCTTCCTAGTGATTGTATAGCTGATTTTGCGTTATTGGGGATAAAGGACAGCAAGAAGTTAAGCTTTGCAATGCGCAATGAAATCGCACAGAAAATAATGACATATCTTAATTTACATCGGGGATTCTATAAAATTATTCAATATGATGCCAAGCAAATTGATAGTTTGGGATTAAAGCATTGTTTAAAAGAAAGTCTGCAAGAGCTCTATCATTTTGCAATACAAAAGGATTCGCACTCTATTATCTTTGATGGCAATACAAATTTTGGCATAACGAATGTGAGCACTTTAATTAAGGGAGATAGTCTTAATATTTTGATTGGTGCGGCTTCTATTCTTGCAAAGTTTTCTAAAGATAAAGAAATGCTTACATTACATGAGATTGTTCCACAATATGACTTTAAGAACAACAAAGGATATTTAACAAAAACACATAAGCAGAGAATCTTAAAATTTGGTTATTGTGATTTTCATCGCAAAAGCTACCGAATCTCTTTTGAATGAAAAATTATTGTGTTAATGCTAGGATAAGCTGCGTAAAGTCCTCGCTGTCATTGAGGCATTGACATACACGATAATCTTTAATTCCTACTGAACTAGCGAGCTCGCGATATTGCATGCAAAGCTCATAAAGTGTTTCGGAATTGTCAATGCTAAAGCTTAACGGATAAACTATAATATTTTTAGGGGCGTGTTGTTGAATAATATCTTGTGTATTTGGTTCTAACCATTTTACAGGTCCGACTTTAGACTGATAACTTAAAGCAATGTTTTGGAATCTTATTCCTCTCTTTTCAAGTGCTTGCTTTAGGGAATCTTTGCTTTGTTCGCATTCATATTGATAAGGATCGCCTTTTTTGATTCGGCTAATAGGGATAGAGTGCGCAGAAAGAATGAGTACAAAATCTTGCGGGTTTGCATTACTTAGATTAGTTTGTAAGGTATTAGCAATGGCGTCTATATAGAGTTTGTGGTTGTGATATCTCTCAACAATTGTTATACAGGGTTGAAAGGCAAGTTTCCTTAGTGAGTTCAGTGCGTCATTAAAAGAGGAAAGCGTCGTTGTAGTGCTGTATTGTGGATACATGCTAAACAATATAATATCAGAGATACCTTTATCTTGGATTTCCCTTAATACATCATAGCAAAACGGTGGAGAATAGCGCATAGCGTAAGTATACAAGGTAGATGGATTCCTTGCTTGCAGCTTTTGTGTAAGCGAAAAAGTGATTTTTGCAATGGGACTACCGCCACCTAAAGCCTCATAGATTTTTTTACTTTTTTCAATACGACTATTAACAATAATATTCCCCAATAACGAGCGAAATAATGTATTTTGAACGTTAAGAATACAAGGGTCAGCAAACATATTTTTAAGAAAACTAGAAACTTCTTGTAGACTATTTGGTCCTCCCATATTAAGCAGAATAACGGCATTTTTGTATTGCATACCAATCCTTATTGATTTATAAAGCCGAAATAATAATGCAAAAAGGTTAATTGATTTTTGAATAGACGGAGACTCTTTAAATGGTTGATTCTTGAAGATGCCATACTAATCGATGAGAAACTATTGTAGCAATAATTGGAAATTTCCTTATTAATACTATTGCCTACTTTCCTTTTGCTCTTTTGCGCATATTTGGCTCTAATATTTTTTTTCTTATTCTAATATTTTGCGGTGTAACTTCCAGAATTTCATCGTCTTCAATCCATTCTAATGCTCGCTCTAACGTTATATCTCTTGGCGGTACAAGCTTGATTGCTTCATCGGCTCCGCTACTACGCATATTTGTTAAATGCTTTGCCTTAATAGGATTGACATCAAGATCATTATCTCTGCTGTGTTCGCCAATAACCATACCTATATAGACTTTTGTTTGTGGAGTAATAAAGAGCACGCCTCGTTCTTGGATATTAAAGAGTGAAAATCCGGTTGCTTCACCATTTTCCATACTTACCAATGCGCCATTTTTACGTGATTCTACATTGCCGTTGAATGCACGAAATTCTAAAAAGCTGTGATTCATCACGCCTTCACCTTTAGTGTCGGTTAAGAATTCACTTCGATAACCAATCAATCCTCGTGCTGGAATCTCAAATTCTAACCTTGTATAGCCATCATTCATAGGATTCATTGCTTTCATTTCAGCTTTCCTTCGTCCTAGTCGTTCAATGATATTTCCGCTAAAATCTTGAGGCGTATCAATCACTAAATGTTCGAAAGGTTCGCATTTTATACCGTCAATTTCTTTGATAATTACTTCAGGGCGAGAAATGCTAAATTCAAAACCTTCTCGCCTAAGATTCTCTGCTAGAATCGTAATTTGCAATTCTCCTCGTCCAGAAACGCGAAATTTCCCTTCCCCCATTTCCTCGCATCTCATCGCGATATTTGTTTGCATTTCCTTTAATAAACGGTCTTTGAGTTTATTGGCGGTTACATGTTTGCCTTCTAAGCCTGCTAGTGGGCTATCATTCACGGCAAAATACACACTCATTGTTGGCTCTTCTAAGTGCATTGGGTCAAGCGGCATGGGATTATTTGGATCTACGATAGAATCTCCCACATCAATAACGTTAAATCCTGCAACAGCAACAATATCACCTGCTTCTGCGGATTCTATTTCTGTTCGTGCAAGTCCTAAGAATCCAATAAGCTTAGTGATACGTCCGCTCTCTTTTTCACCATCGCTTTTTGCAAGCATAACGTTTTCATTTTTTTTCACACGTCCGTTAAACACTCTTGCAATACCAATTTTCCCTACATAATTATCATAATCCAAAGTAAAAATTTGCATTTGCAACGGATTATCGCTGCTGCCACTTGGAGCTGGGATATGTTCTAAAATTGCCTCAAAAAGCGGCTCAAGATTCTTTTTTTCGTCTTCTAGCTCCTTTATTGCATAGCCATCACGTGCAGCGGCATAAATTACAGGAAAATCAAGCTGAAAATCATTTGCATCCATAGCTACAAATAAGTCAAAAACCTCGTCAACAACCCTGTCTGGTTCCGCGGCAGGTTTGTCAATTTTGTTAATAACAACAATAGGACGGATTCCGAAACTTAAAGCTTTTTTGACAACAAATTTTGTTTGCGGCATCACACCTTCTTGCGCATCAACAAGCAACAAAACGCCATCAACCATTTTCAGAACACGTTCAACCTCTCCACCAAAATCAGCATGCCCGGGAGTATCAATAATGTTGATTTTTGTGCCTTTGTATTTAATAGCCGTGTTTTTGGAGAGAATGGTAATTCCACGTTCTTTCTCTAAATCATTAGAATCCATGACACGTTCATCAATTTGTTCTCTTTGACTGAAAGTGCCAGATTGAGTCAAAAGTCCGTCGACTAGTGTTGTTTTACCATGATCTACATGAGCGATAACAGCGATATTTCGTATGTTTTGCATAGATATTCCTATCTCTGAAAGAATTAAAAAATCGAATTCTATCTAAATTAGACTAATTATTTGATAATAAACAAACGTTAATATTCACTAGATAGCATGTAAGAACGGAAAATATCTTTTAAGCATTGGATTGTGTGCTACAATTTTGTTTTGATTGAATAGTGAGGAGGAATACTATGGAAATTAAACTTGCCAAGCAGTCATTAAAATCAGATTCTATTCAAGAGAGCATAACATTAGAGAGAATGGCAGAAATTGTGAACAATAATGACAAACGTGGCGCAATATTTTATTTAGATAGAGAGAATCCAGAAAAGAATTTAAAGAAAATTGAGAGTTTCTTTAAAAACAAAGAACGTTCAACGATTATTCGAGAGTTGAAAATCAGCATGGATGAAAAGGATTATATTTACGAGATGCATATTTTGTAATGTTGTTGGACTTTGCGAATTGCTAAGTAAAAAATGAAATCTCAAGAATTTTTGAAGTGATTTATTGTTTGATTTAGAATCATATAGATTCATAACTGAATCAATGTTTCATATTTGTCAGATTATCAGGCAAAACTCCAGATATACGCGGCATTTCGTAATGAACGATAGAGTTTATACAAACTAATATGATTTACAACATGTTATAAGAAGATTTATTGCATTTCGAGAAGTGAGAAGATAGTGGTTATTTCAACAGAGTTGGGACATTATGAAGCTTTACATTGAGACACTTGGTTGCGCTATGAATGTGCGTGACAGCGAACATATTATTGCAGAGTTACAGGAAAAAGAAGGTTATACTTTAACTCCAAATTTGAATGAAGCGGATTTGATACTCATTAATACTTGCTCTGTGCGCGAAAAACCAGAGCAAAAGCTTTTTAGTGAAATAGGGCAGTTTGCAAAACATAAAAAAGAAGGTGCAAAAATTGGCGTATGCGGATGCACGGCAAGTGCTTTAGGGCATGAGATTCTTAAAAAATCTCCGCATGTAGATTTTGTATTGGGCGCAAGAAATATTTCTAAGATTACAAGTATCATTCATACACCAAAAGCAGTTGAAGTAGATACAAGTCACGATGATAGTATGTATGTCTTTTCGGATTCTAAACCAAATGGTTATAGGGCATCATTAAATATTTCCATTGGTTGCGACAAGCAATGTGCCTATTGTATCGTGCCTTTTACACGCGGTAAAGAGATTTCTATACCTTTTACGTTAATCTACGAAGAGGCACAAAAGCTCGTTGCAAGAGGAGTAAAAGAGATTTTACTTTTAGGGCAGAATGTTAATAATTATGGCGTTCGTTTTAGCACAGCGCAACCAAAAATTAACTTCACTATGCTTTTGCAAGAGTTAAGCAAGATTGATGGCTTACAAAGAATACGTTTTACAAGTCCACATCCATTGCATATGAATGATGTATTTTTAGATGAATTTGCGAATAACCCTAAGATTTGCAAGAGCATTCATATTCCGTTGCAAAGTGGTTCTAATAAGGTGCTTAAGCAGATGAAACGCGGTTATACGCAAGAATGGTATCTTAATCGTATAGCCTACCTTAAAGAAAGAGTGCCAAATGTCAGTATTAGTACGGATATTATTGTGGGCTTTCCTGGTGAATGTGATGAAGATTTTGAGGAAACTATGAAAGTTTTAGAATCTGTACGTTTTGATACGTTATATAGCTTTATTTATTCTGCTAGACCTAATACTTTGTCTCATTCGTGGGGTGATAAAGACAACGTCCCAAAGGATATAGCCAAACAAAGATTAACAAGATTGCAAAACAGACATAGGGAAATTTTGCGAGAAAATAGTCAAAATGAATTAGGCAAAAGGCATACTATACTTATTGATTCTAATAAAAGTTCATTAGCGGATACTTTTAGTGAAGGGAAAAGCGATACAAATAGGCTTGTTAGAATCCAAAATGAATTCGTTGATATAGGGGAAATTGTGGATGTTGTCATTACCGAAGTGCAAGGTGGCACGTTCTATGCAAAATTACTTTAATTACATACACACGTTCATATCATAATTAACATGATGCATTATTTAGCCTTGCGAGTACTGATAGTTTGTGCGCTTCTAAACCTTCTTGCTGCGCTAATGCAGCGCAATCTGCAGCGAGATTCTCTAACCCGCTTTTAGAAAAGGAAATAAGAGAGCTATTCGTGCAGAAATGTTGTACTCCTAATGGGGAAAAGAATCTAGCACTTCCTCCTGTTGGCAACGTGTGATTTGGTCCAGCCAAATAATCTCCAATAGCTTCTGGCGTATAATGTCCTAAGAATATCGCACCTGCAGCTTTGATTAATGGTAAAAGAGTATAAGGGTTTTGCGTAATGATTTCTAAATGTTCAGGTGCTATCTGATTCATTAAGGAAGCCGCTTCTTCTAAATCTTGAGCAACAATAATTGCACCTCTATGGGTAATGCTTGTAGTGGCGATTTGTTTGCGGCAAAGATTGACAAGCTTCTCTTCGATTTTTCTCGCTACTTCCCGAGCAAGCCTTGCATCATTAGTAATGAGTAATGAGCTCGCCATTTCGTCATGTTCGGCTTGAGAGAGCATATCGATGGCGATAAAATCTGGATTTGCACTAGAATCCGCAATAATACCAATCTCACTTGGACCAGCTATCATATCAATGTTAACTTCACCAAAAACTAGCTTTTTAGCAGTTGCAACGAAGATATTTCCAGGTCCACTAATGCAATCAACTTTTGAGAAGATAGTAGTCCCATCATTGTCTTGGAGACCATAAGCAAGCAAACCAATAGCTCCTACTCCACCAATCTTATAACATTCTGTAATTCCACAAAGATGTATGCTTGCTAGAAGTGTCTCGCTGATTTGATTGTTTGGAGTAGGAGTTGTCATAATAATTTCTGGCACTCCTGCAACTTTCGCGGGAATGGCATTCATGAGTAGGGAGCTTGGATAAAATGCTTTGCCTCCCGGGACATAAATTCCTGCTCGCGATACGGGTAAAACTTGCATGCCTAAAAGATTCCCAAATTTATCGTGATGAATGAAGCCTTTTGGTTTAGTCAGAATGTGAAATTCATAGATTCTTTCAAAAGCAGTTTGCAAGCTTTTTCGCAAATGAGAATCAAGCTTTTTATAGGCATCTTCTGCAAGATTCCTATCTACTCGCAAGTCTTTCAGGCATGTTGGATTCCATTTATCATATTTTTTTACTGATTCTGTAAGAGCAGTTTCGCCTCTTTGTCGTATGTCTTGCAATGTCGCGAGAACTTCAGGAATGAGATGATCTATATCGCTTTTGGCTCTTAAAAGGATAGTGTTAAAATCTTGTGCAAAAGTAGGATTCGTTGTGTCAAGTAATTTAATCATTAGTATTCCTTGTCTTTATTTGTTATTAGGGTGTCCATTAAAGTTGCACAACAATAAACACTCATTTAGGCTATTCGCAACTTCTATAATTTTACTCAAATACGATAAAATTTCGCAAAATATAATTAAAGGGTTATCTATGATTGCAAATCTTATGCAGCCTAGCGAAATATCTTTTAAGGAAATTACACTTTGTGATAAAGAGATAATTTCTACATATTTGCGACAAGATCCGTTTATGATTTCCGATGTGAGTTTTGGAAATTTATTTCTTTGGAGGCTTGCTCGTAAGATTGAATTTGCAATTATCCATGAATGCTTAGTTATTAAAACGACTTATCCTGACAAAAATCCTTTTGTTTTTTTTCCAATAGGAGCAGGCGATAAGCATTTGTGCTTGCAAGCTTTAAAACATTATTGTGATTTTTTGGCAATTCCTTTAGAGTTTCATTCGATAGAGCAAAAAAATATTGCCATATTACGTGATGTTTTTGGGGATATACAACCCGTATTTAATAGGGACAGAAGTGATTATATCTATCTTACAAAAAATCTTATTAGCTTATCGGGTAGAAAATACCACAAGAAGAAGAATCATCTTAATCGGTTTTTTGAAGAATATAAGGGGTTTAGTTTTGAAGAAATAGATTCTAATAATCTCTTAGAGTTACAAACAACATGGAATCTGTGGTCGCAAAACTACACCGATGAGGGCTTAATCAATGAGGCGGAAGGCATTCGTAGTGCGCTACAAAATTATGGGCAGCTTGATTTTAAAGGAGGATTATTACGTTTTGATTCGACAATTATCGCCTTTAGCTTTGGTGAAATTATTTCTGATACGTTTTGCGTTATTCATATAGAAAAAGCAGACATTAATTACCGCGGTGCTTATCAGGCTATTAATCAGCAACTTTTGCAACATTGCTTTGCACATGTTACGTATGTTAATCGTGAAGAAGATTTGGGTATTGAGGGGCTACGTAAAGCAAAGATGTCTTATAATCCAGAGAGTATTTTAGAAAAATATGAAGTGATTATAACTACTTGAAATCTATTTATATATAGCATACTTTTTGCTAAGAAAACAACAAGATTCTTAATATTTCATATTTGCTTATATATTTTATGCAATAATTTCTTTCCTCGTTCGACTGCCGGTTGATTGTAAGTGTTTATTTCAAAAATGCAGCCTACGGCAGAAGTGAGCAATTCATAGTACATTATTAATGCGCCGATATTTTTTTCATATAACGAATCAAGTTGTATTGAATCTATTGGTAAGTTATCTTCTTGTAAAACCTGCATGGTAGCAAGTCTTTGTGTGGCGAGTAATTTTGCAAATGATGTAGCGTTTACAAAATTTGTTGCTTCTAATTCTTGTATTTTTATGTCAGGGATAACCAGCTCATTATAATAGTCTTGATTGATACCAAGAAAGGTAATAGTTTTGTCTCTTTTCCCCTCTAGGATTAATTGCAAAAATGAATGTTGGTCTATGCTGCCTATGAGGCTAATGGGTGTTAATCCTATATTGGTATTGTAGATATTGGTTTTACCTAAACTTTCTCCCCATAGCTGCATATACCATAGATTAAAATTACAAAATGAACTTGAGTATGAAAAAAGAATATTCATAGGCAATGAATCATGATGTTTCGCCATGAATATTGCTTTTTCTAAAATATGTTCTTCTTGTCTTGCAAAAAAAGAATCTTGCAAGATTTTAGCACCTTCCAATATTTCCTCAACTTTATAGCCGAGTAATTTTAAAGGCACAATACCTATTGCACTCAATACACTGAATCTTCCTCCAATATTTTTATTGATAACAATGGTGTAAATATGGTTTTGTTTTGCCCATTGTAGTAATGGAGAATCTTTATCTGTGATAATCAGTAGACGTTTTTTTAGTGAAGATTCCAAGAGGTTGTATCGCCACACGCAGTATTTCATAAGAGAAATAGTCTCTATTGTCATTCCAGACTTAGAAATAACAATAAAGAGACTTGTGTGAATGCAAATCTTCTTAAGTGATTTTTGGATTTTTAGTGGGTCCGTGTGTTCAAGGAATTTCAGTGAGATATTGTTTCTGTGTGGCAAATGGTAGAGCATGGTTTCAATGGCTTTCAGCCCCAACGAGCTACCGCCTATTCCAATAATAATGATATGACTTATATCTTTGAGTATTTCAGCGTTTGCCTGTATATACTTGGTAGAATCTTGCAGTGCCTTACGTTCATAAGGGAGATTGTAGTAGCCACTTTTTTGTGTTTGTCTTTCATCTTTGATTCTTTCAAAGACTTGTTCTTTTTCTTGGGTATTAGATGTTGTTGTAAAATGCAAGTCAAATTTAATCACGAAGCACTCCTTTGTAAATGGGAAGTAATATTTTACTAAAGAAATTGAGATTTCATATATGGTAGGGATTGAGTTGCAAGATGATTTAGTATTGAATTTTGTATTGGTGGTAAGTTAAATTAACAAAAGTTAAACGAATTGCAGATCTAAATTTAGATTCTGTTAATATTACCTTAATGGAAATTAGTATAAAATCTGTTACTAAATTTTAGTTTAAGGTAGATAGTATGAGCGCAGATAAGATAGCTACATCTGCTTGGCATAAAGCAAGTTGGAGAGATTTCCCCATTAAGCAGCATCCTTGCTATGTGAATAAGGAGAGTATAGAATCTGTTGAAAGAGAGTTAAGTAATTTCCCTCCATTGGTTTTTGCGAAAGAGGCAGATAGTCTTAAAGACAAGCTTGCAAAAGCTAGCCGTGGTGAAAGCTTTTTATTGCAAGGTGGTGATTGCGCAGAAAGTTTTTCGCAATTTAGCACGAATGCTATTCGCGACATGTTTAAGATTATTTTGCAGATGAGCGTGATTCTTACTTTTGCTTCGAGTCGTCCTGTTATTAAAGTTGGTCGATTAGCAGGACAATTCGCCAAACCACGAAGTAACGATGTTGAAGTAATTGATGGTGTGAGTTATCCAAGTTATCGCGGAGATTTGATTAACTCTCAAGAGTTAGATAAAAGAGAACCAGATCCTTTAAGATTACTAAAGGGTTATCATCAAAGTGCCAGCACGTTGAATCTGTTGCGTGCATTTTCTCAAGGCGGTTTTGCTAATTTAGAGCAGGTCCATAATTGGAATCTGGGCTTTGTTGCAAACAATAACTTTGGGAAACGTTATGAAGAATTGGCAAGCCAAATTGAGAAATCACTGCGATTCATGAATGCTTGCGGTATTGATACTCAAACCACTAGGCAGCTTAAAGAGGTGTCATTCTATACCTCACATGAAGCCTTAGTGCTTAATTATGAAGAGGCACTTACTAGGCAAGATTCTTTGAGTAAGGATTGGTATGATTGCTCCGCGCATTTTCTTTGGATTGGTGAGCGTACACGCGATATTGATCATGCACACATGGAGTTTTTACGTGGAGTAAAAAATCCTTTGGGCGTGAAGATTGGTCCTAATGCAACAAAAGACGATCTTCTTAAGATTTGCGATATTCTTAATCCTTTGAATGAATGTGGTAGGCTTACTTTTATTGTACGTATGGGGGCAGATAAGATAGAGCAGAGGTTTCCTGCATTATTACGTGCGGTTTGTGAAGAAGGGCGAAATATTGTCTGGAGTTGTGATCCTATGCACGGTAATACAAAAGTAGCAAGCAGCGGATACAAAACACGTTCTTTCACGGATATTGTTAGCGAAATTAGGAGCTTTTTTGCTATACATAAAGCGCAGGGCAGCATTGCTAGTGGTATTCATCTCGAAATGACTGGAACAGACGTTACAGAGTGTTTAGGTGGTGTCCAAGATATTAATGAATCTAGCCTTCACAAAAATTATCATACACAATGCGACCCACGTTTAAATGCTACACAGGCTTTAGAATTGAGCTTTATGTTAGCTGAAATTTTACAGAAATAATTTTGCTAATAGATGATTGTAAGTTTAATCCTAGTATGATTTATATGATTCTTAAAAGTAAGTAATCTTTAATCGCATAACAAAGTTAATATTCTTAAGTAACAATTATTGAATTTGTTGTTAGCCACTTTTAAGATAATAGATGATCTTGGCATATTCCACAGAGCTAAGGATTTCAATGAAATATTCCATACGTTAAGCTATGCGTCTTTTATATGCTGAAGTAGCAATTTTGCTTTATTGATGTCTTGTGTAATTTGCGCCTTTAAGTCCTCTAGTTTTTCAAATTTTTGATTATTACGTATTCTTTCAACAAAGCTTATCTCGATAATTTCTCGTTTTGCGATTTGTATTGTAGCATTTTCTATAACATGACACTCAATACAGAATTGCTTATCCGTACTTAATCGATTGCCAACAAATATTACGGTTTTATAGGTTTTTTTGTTAAAAAAACACAGACCCGCATAAACGCCATATTTTGGCAACAAATAGAGTGTCGTTGCAACGTTGATGGTGGGATAGAGTTTTTCTCGCCCGATACCTTGACCTGTTATTACTAGTCCTTTGATTGTATAGAATCTGCAAAGCAGGGTATTTGCATTGGTTATATCTCCATATTTTATAAGTTCTTTGATGATACTCGTGTGAATGGGCATGTCGTTACATTTTTGAGATTCTAAGATAATAACCTCTACCTGCGATTTCCCCATACTTGTAAGCAGTGGTTTAATATCGGAAGTGCTGCTTATTCGATTCTCTCCAAAACAAAAATCATAACCTACAATTATTCTCTGTAAGTTTGGCAAAACATGAAAGAGTAATTCAAGAAATTGCAGTGGGCTGTATGACTTAATTACATCAAACCTTAGACGATAACACGGCACTTGTGTATATTTTTCGCGTTCTTGTGGGGGTGTGATAAATGGTGGTTTGACTTGAGCGATACTAAGAGCCAATCCATTATCGCCGACTAAACTAAGGAGTTTGATATGGGCTTTGTGCATAGCATCGAACTTACCAATGGCGATTGAGTTATAGGGTAGTTTAGAATTGGCAAAAGATAAAAAACTCTTCATTTCCAGCCTTTCCTTTCACTTGTGATTGTTCAACATATAACAAGGTTGCGCCATAGTTTTCTAAAAGAGATAATATTGACAAAAGAGACTCTTTAATGGCTATTTTGTCAGTAACAACTCCTTTTTTATCACGTTGTGCGAGCCTCCCGACTTCAAATTGTGGCTTAAAGAGTAGAAGCAAATGATTGCTTAAAGAATATAGAGAATCTAAAATATTACGTAAGGAAATGAAACTCACATCACAGGTAAGCATAATAAAAGGTTTGGTTGTGTATGGTTGTTGCGAATTAGATGTAATATGCCTTGCATTATGGATCGCACAGAGATTTTGCAACGATTGGAATCTTGGTAATTTTATGTCGCAATCTCTAGAATCTCGCAGTAAAGATATTGTCAGCAAAGATTCTAACCAGAATCTTTTATGACTGCTTAAATCACGAATATCGAGATTTTCTAGTGAAAACACACGCATATTCTCTTTAAGATTTTTGTTGAGCTGCATTGATCCAACATCTTGCGCTATTACAGAATGCGCTCCTTTTGCCAGTAGCACTTGAGTAAATCCTCCACTACTCGCGCCCACATCAAGCACTATTTGATTGGCAATAAGATTGTCTGTAATGTATTGTTTTATGTTAGCGATTTCTTTTGAATGATTCTGATGAATGGTGTGGCACTCGCTTATTGTATATGGTTGAAGTTGATAGTGAATATTAGCTGTGATATGAGATTGTTTGTTGTTGTACTTGATTATTTTTCCACTGCTATTAGAGATAGTGTCAAGGAATCTTTGTAATTTTAACGCAGCTCTTGAATAGTATAATTCTCCTGCAATGAATGCCTCTTGCGTAAGGGTAACAACGTCAGTTTTTGTAACGCAATAAGCTGGTTTAGTGGTTTTTTGATTATTCACATAGACAAAAGATTCTGTAATCATATCGTGTGCTTTATGCCTTGAACATTTATAAGTAGTGGCTATATATTGATCTAAACGCATGCTTAATTTTGGATTCCATTAATTGATGCAATTGGCTATCATTGAAAAGAACTATTGCAGAATTTCTATAACTTCTTCGTCTTTGGAAAGGGAAAACTTCGTATACCAATTTAACATAAAATGACTAAGAACCAATATTTGCCAAGGCAACACAAAAAAATTTATGATTGGAAGATATAAAGGGATAAATAGCACACCATTGAGCACCGTGATTGGCATAGCATTATGTTGTAAAAAGATTTTATATTCGCTATCAGACATGATGTTTAGGGCTATTTCGTAATTCAAATTTACACAAAAGAAACGAAAATAGAAGAATATACTTAATATCATGCCGATAAGCCCCAGTCCAATGAGATCCAAAAGCGAACAAAACATTGATAGAATCAAAAATTTCAATAGAGTTTTACTAAACATTACAGCCGAGAGTTTAAGTGATTCTAAGAAAGAAGGAGGGTTGAGCAATGTGGAGGGGTAAAATTCTCTTTGAGTAAATTGTACGATTATTGGGGCAAAGAAACAAGTAATAATAAGAGAGATGACACCCACAACAAACACAATAAGAATAGTTATACCGATGAAAGCAAATAGACAAAGAACAACATAAACGCACGTGTTAAGTAGTCCGTCCTGCACGGCATAGTTTAACCACATGGCGGGGAATTTTTGCAAAAACCAATTGAAATGATACAGGCTAGTAATGAATAATGCGACATACAGGCAGGCAATAAAAAACACTGGAACAATACTTAGAGCTAATATTTTGGGATGTTTAAGACTTTTAAACGTCATAGCAAAAGGTGTTTGTAAAAAGGCGAAGAAATTCCGTGAATTTATACTGTTGCTTGTGAAATATATCATTACTTCTCTTGGTGTCCTGATGCTCAGTGGCAAAATAAATTTGCAATAATTACAATTAAATTGTATCATTATACCTCAAATAAATGCCTAAATTTCCCTTAACGATAGGAAAAATTAGCAAACCTTAACAAAACTTTAAAATGTAGAATGAGGAGTTGTAATGTCTATGAGTTTTTTAAGAAATTCGTTACAAAAAGCAACGTTAGCAAGTTGTATTATGTTCCCAGCCTTGCTAGGGGTAAATTTATATGCTAAAACGATTGTAACCGTTGATGGGATAACTATTTCCGATTCTGTTTTTGCTGCTCTTAAGCAACAAAATCCCAATTTTAATTATGAGGCGTTGCCCGAAGCTCAAAAGCAGCAATTTTTAGATGAGATTATTAATGCAGTTGTTGTTGCCAATACTGCAAAGAAAGAAGGAATGGATAAGAGCGAAGAGTATAAAATGGCAAATTTACAATTACTCTATCAATTGTGGTTAAATAAACAAGCTGAGAATCTTGATAAGACGGTAAGCGTTACAGATGAAGAAGCACAAAGATTCTACAACAATAACATTACTTTCTTCATTACACTTAATGCAACACTAAGACATATTCTTGTGGCAAAGGAAGATGAGGCGAAAAATATTATTGCGGAAATTGGTAAAGTGCCAAAGAATAAAACGAGAGAAAAATTTTCTGAACTTGCTAAAAAGTATTCTATAGATCCTAGCTCAAAAGAAAAAGGAGGGTTAATTGAAAATATGAATCTTAATGATCAGAATATTGCTCCAGAGTTTGTACAAGAAGCAAAAAAAATGAGTGCCAATTCTTACACAAGAACACCAGTTAAAACAAGATATGGTTACCATGTTATTTATTTACAAAAAATTGACCAGCCCGTTACAGAGCCTTTTAGCAAAGTTAAAACGCAAATTATACAATTGCTAAAACAACAAAAAATGCAGGAAATTGTGGCAGAAAAAGTAAAAAAAATGAGAGCTTCAGCAAATATCACTTATCCAAAATAGCGATATTTAATGGAGATTTTCGATTTAAATGATTTTTAGATTATTGATGCCTATCGTAATTTTATGAAAGTTATAAAATAATTCGGGCAGTATAGATTCAAAAGTATTGTGGGTGAAAGAATTTTATGAAAAAAGATGTTACTGTGCTACAACGTGTTCTTAGTGCTAACGATAAGATAGCAAATATATTACGAGATATTTATCGTGAGCACAATAAATATGTTATTAATTTAATGAGCAGTCCAGGGAGTGGGAAAACTAGCCTTTTAGAATCTTTGAGTGATACTGATTTAAAATTTTGTGTAATTGAAGGTGATTTAGAAACTAATCGTGATGCTGATAGACTCGAGACGAAAGGCATTTTGGCAAAACAAATCACTACGGGAGAAGCCTGTCATCTTGAAGCTAAGATGATACAAACTATCTTACCCTCTATTATCGCTGATGTGAGGTTTCAAGCTAGCGATTTTATATTTATTGAGAATGTAGGAAATCTTGTTTGTCCTGCTAGTTATGATTTAGGTGCAAATGTCAATGTCGTATTATTAAGTGTCCCAGAGGGAGATGATAAGGTATTAAAGTATCCTTCCATGTTTTTATGCGCAGATATAGTTTTAATAACAAAAGCAGATATGATTCCGTTTTTTGAATTTAGTGTAGAAAGAGTGAAACAAGATTTAAAATCTTTACGTAATGGTATAGAGCTTATGTTAGTAAGCAGTAAAGAGATGTCAAGTATTGCAACATTGAAACAAAGATTCCAGAAGTTTGCCCAAGATGGCTATATTTCGAATCATATTTATCGTTAAGTTTGCGATGTCTAATTGTATTTGGGAGCAATGCAAAAGTTCGTGATGGGGTTACAAATTTTGTAATTGCAGGCATGGAAGTGTGAAATTACTAGAGCTAGTTTTTGTTTTATATATTTGCTCGCTTCTATCACTGGGAGTGTGGATACCACTTAGTCTTATAAAGGCAAATGATAATCGATCTGCACTTACAACTTTGTATGCCCTTAAACGTACTCGTATGTTGGCACTTGTGGATAGTTCATATTTTGGACATATTGATTTAAAAGATCATTATTCTTTTAAGAGGGTGGATAGACAAAGACTGCTAAGGCAATACGAACCTTTTTATTGGCAGTTACAATTTCATACAACAGGTATTTATACGAAAAATAGCCTTTCGATTTACAGAGACACTCCTAGGTTTGCGGAAACAACAGATTTTGATAGACGACCTTTGGCTGGTGATATTGTTGCGTTAAGTGTTGCTAATTCCCAGTGTTTGAGCGGTTATAATAATACCAATATCGCTCAACGTTGCAAGAATAATGCTCTCTTTGATTTTCGCTTAGGTGAGAGTAATAAATTACAAACTTTACGGTTAGCTTCCCTCTCTTCTTGTCAGGAAAGAGATACTTTTCGGTTTTATTTCAGTGATATTTCAGGGATTCTATGCGGGAATCCAATACATAAGCCAAAAGGCATACAAACCATTCAGGTAGCAAATTTTTACATTCTTCTCAATCCACAAACGGGTTATGCTTTTATACGTTAGTTATTCTTGAGTATATAAATTTTAGTTTCATAGAGCGATTAAGATCTTTAGGGCATTTGTTACATAAAGTAAAAATGACTATAAAGTTATAAATGATTTATGAAATTTGTAATTTACTATGTATGAAAATTGTTACACTAATACTTGAAGACAAGTAATTGTCGCATTCTACTAACTTAGTAATTTGGGAGGAAATAATGAGCAAATATATTGATAGTGGCAATGTTTTTAAGTCTCGATATGAAAATTATGTTGGCGGGAGATGGTTGCCGCCGGTGGAAGGAAACTATACGCAAAATAAAAGTCCTATTAATGGTAAGGTGCTGTGTGAAGTGCCATTATCAAGCGAAAAGGATATTGAAAACGCTCTTGATGCTGCACATGGGGCAAAGTGCTGTTGGGCAAAAACAAGTGTTGCCGAACGTTCAAAAATACTTTTAAAGATTGCTGATAGAATCGAAGAGAATTTAGAAAAAATAGCTCATGCGGAAACTTGGGATAATGGAAAACCCATTCGAGAAACTTTAAATGCAGACATTCCTTTAGCGGCTGATCATTTTCGTTATTTTGCGGGATGTTTGCGTGCGCAAGAGGGTGCTATATCTGATTTAGACCATGACACTGTAGCCTATCATTTTCATGAACCGCTAGGGGTAGTTGGACAAATTATTCCCTGGAATTTTCCTATTCTTATGGCAGCTTGGAAACTTGCTCCTGCATTAGCAGCGGGGAATTGCGTAGTTCTTAAACCGGCTTCTGCTACGCCAGCTAGTATTCTTGTCTTGTTTGATATTATTGGTGATTTGTTACCTAAAGGTGTGGTTAATATTGTCAATGGCAGTGGGGGCAAAATAGGCAAGCATTTAGCGACAAGCCCAAGAATCGCAAAAGTAGCCTTTACTGGCTCTACAAGTGTCGGGCGACAGATTATGCAATTCGCTACGGAAAATATTATTCCTTGCACTTTAGAGCTTGGCGGTAAATCTCCTAATATTTTCTTTGAGGATATTTATGACTATGAAGATGCGTTTCTTGATAAGGCTATCGAGGGGCTTGTACTTTTCGCTTTCAATCAAGGAGAAGTTTGCACTTGCCCAAGTAGAGCTTTAATCCATGAAAAAATTTATGATAAATTCATAGAAAAAGTCCTTAAAAGAGTTGAGGCAATAAAGGTAGGTTGCCCATTGGATCCTACTACTATGATGGGTGCTCAAGTCGATGAAAATCAAGTGAATACAATTTTGAATTATATTAAGATTGGCAAGGAAGAAGGCGCAGAATGCTTGATTGGAGGCGAAAGAAACAATCTCGGAGGAGATTTAGCAAATGGTTGTTATATCAAGCCCACTATCTTTAAAGGGCATAATAAAATGAGAATCTTCCAAGAAGAAATTTTTGGACCAGTGTTAGCTTTAACAACTTTTAAAGACGAAAATGAAGCAATGGAAATTGCCAATGACACTATCTACGGTTTAGGTAGTGGTGTCTGGACAAGGGATATTAATCGAGCTTATCGTTTTGGTAGAGGCATTAAGGCAGGCAGAGTATGGACAAATTGCTATCATGCGTATCCGGCACACGCTGCATTTGGAGGCTACAAACAATCAGGTATTGGTAGAGAAACACATAAAATGATGCTTGAGCACTATCAACAAACCAAAAATATTTTGGTGAGCTATTCTATCAACAAATTAGGGTTTTTCTAATTCTTACTATTGAGGGGTTATATCATTTACAATTAGGCATATTATTTATTATACATTCGGGGATCTTCTTTATTGTAGATTGGAGCTTGAAATAACGTGTAGTTATTTCTTGCTTTAGTTATTGCCGTCGCTCTCCTTCTTAATTTGACATTTTTAAGTATATTATAAGCGCGTTTTAAATATAGTTGTAGAATCTTCTATTGTGCATACTAAACGTGTAGTATAAAAGGAGTAGTCATGATGGATATTATCCAAAAATTAGAAATTATTTTAAATCAAGGATTGTATGGACGTGATGATGAAGTCCGTTTGGCTCTCTTGTGCGTATTGGCAAATAAACCTTTGTTTTTGTATGGACATGATGATGTTACTGAAATCAAAACCCGTTTTGATGCACTTTTTGGGGAAACTTTTATTAAAGCCAAAGTTTGTTATTCTAATGTGCTTAAGGAAAAATATAATATCAATAAATATACCGCTTATTGTTTTTTAGGGAATCATACTGATAGTAACTTTCTTTATAAGTATTTTTTTTCTGCTAATTGTAGTAATGTTGTGGAAAGGCTTGGACAATTTCGGGCGGAAGCACAAAAACTTAAGAAATATTTTCAAGAATATGATTTTTCAAAATTCTGGAATGACGAAAATAAAAATATAGCCATTAATTTTATAGAATCTCTTGTTGCCCATGTCGCGCGTTTGTGCAATCAAGATGCAGGAAGCTCTGCTGATAAGGCTAAAATTTTGATAACAAATATTTCCGATAAACATTTTAAAGATTTTCTGCATCTTTTAGCAATCAATCTTATTATTAGCAATAGAAAGATTCTCAGCCCGATGGATTTTGGTATGTTTTATTATTGTTTGCGTGATTGGGCTGACGCATTAAAGTACCTTGAAGAAACAATTTGTCTTTCGTTATCAAATGCGTCTATACCTACTTTTGTATTTCATAATGCGGAATGTGAAAATGAGCTTAAAAAGCAGTTTCTTACAGGATATGAGCAGAATGTCAGTGAATTTCCTTATGGTGAATTTATGGTGTATGTACCCTATTCTTCATCTCCTAATCAATCTCCTCACGAAATATTTCTAATAATTCAAGATTTTCATAAATACTTTCAGGATATTTCACAAACGGACCATCATCATGATTTAGATGAGGATTTTCGAGAATTAGAATCCAAGGAAGATATTTTTAAACGAGCGCAATTAGAGGAAATCGAATTAAAAGAAGCACAATTGGCGCAAGTGCAATTAAAACGTTCGGCTTTTAAAACGGTGAAAGATGGCTTAGACGAGAGACTAAAAATCGTAATAGCTAAAGAGACAGAGTTACGCGAGCAAAGAGAAGCACTTGAAAATAAATGTAAGGATTCTAAGATAGCTGGACAAAAGGAAGGTTATGAATTGCAAATAGCAGAAGTCAGAGCAAAAGAGAATCAATATAAAGAAGTACGCTTGAATTTAGAGGGGCAGCTGCAAGAGGCTAGGAATGTTTTGGAAGATAAATTACGTCATACTAAGGAGATTTTAGAATCTAAAATTCAGGAATTGCAAGTGAAAGAAGCAGATGTGCAAGAGGTTAGAACAAGGGTGAATGCAAGGTTAGCTAGCCTTAAGAGCGATGTTAATATACGACTAAAAAAAGCAAAAGGTTATGCCACACAATTACGTTCTCTTGTTGTAACTTTAAACAAGATTATCGAATCTTGTGATAAGCAAATGCAAAATGTTTCAAAACCAAACCCCATTTGGGCTAATCCATTGAAATTACATGTTGCTGGATTACACAAGATTCAAAAGAATTTGCCTAGTATGATTCGAGTTTTTGAAACAAAAATTAAGCAATACGAAGAGAATATGCGTAAAAGCTTGCAAGTATAAAAGAGATATAAAAAGGTATAAGGGAATATCATTCAATAATGAGTTTTTGCATAAAGAGTTGTTTCATGGTAGGAATGGGTGCTTATTGATGACTTTTTAAGAGAATGGATATTGATAAATCAAGGAATCAAATATAAGCTTAGTATTTATTATAAAGCATTGAAGCAGAGTGCTTTGATAAGTTTAGAAGAATGAATGTGAATATAAAATGTAACAACGATAAGATTTTATAGTTTATTTATTGGAATCCCTAGGCAAAGCTTTTACAGATTGTTACTTACTCTATGGTTATTTTCAATGTTATTTCACCTCTTTTTCATTGATATTCTTTGTAAAATTATATTTCTCTTCATATTTTAATGAATCCAATTCTTTATGGAGCTTTTTATATGCTTTTATAACATTTAATACGGCAGCAGCTACCCCGTAGCCTAGTCCCACCCATATTAGCCAATAATGTCCAGTGAGTTTATAGAGACCATAGCCTAATCCTAGTCCTAAAAGTATGGCTATTACCATGGATATTCCAAGTGATAAGTCATTTGCTCCTTTTACAACTTGACGTATCTTGCTATCTTGAGGTTTTGATTCCATATCGTTTTTTTGCATTTATAGTCCTTTTTGAATAACAAAATGTTTGCTTCTTTCTACCCCACGGAAAATACACATAATATTTTTTTTATTAGAATCATAGTAAAGGAAAGCTCCTTCTAGCATATAAGGCCAAAGCATGTCGCATGTATCCGACCCAGATATAAAACCAATAATGGCAAGTAAAAAAGTATCGTGGGTAATAAATAACTCCATATTTTCAGAGTCATTTTGGAAAACGTACCCAAATAATATTTCCATACTAGAGTGTAAATCTCGCATACCGGGCAGTTTTTCTCCTCGTAAAAAAGCAGACATAATAGCATGCGCTGATTGTTGTTTAAAAAGTTTTTCTGCCTCCGTAATATTGGTAATGTAGCATTCTGCTAATACGTTTGTTGGAATAATATCAAGATGTATATTATGTGTGTTTGCATAGCCTTGTGCAAAATATGTTGCAGTTTGAACGCATCGCTGAATATGGCTTGTAAAGATTCGTTCGATTGAGAATTTACAATGTTTGCCAAAATGCTCTGCAAGCACTTTTCCTTCTCTAGTTAATAATACGTTAGTTCCTACTTCTCCCTTGCGAATATCGCCGCGTAAGGAATGCCTTAGAATCATTTTTGCATTTTTTGGAGAAATTTTCGCGCTTTGTATAAAATCTTCATAAATTGAGTAAATCATTAGCGTCCCCAGTTAAAATTTGTTCATTGGGATTCTACAATAGTTTTATCTTTTCGGGAATTTTATTGTTTTTGATAAGCAAAAGCTATAACATTATCTACCATTTATAGACTATTTTATCCGATTTGTAATTATCAGATTTTTTATAGCTTGCTATAATAATACATAACTTGATTGGAGGAGAGAGCTTTGGCAGATACACGCCTATTTTTCTTGTCCACAGCATTATTGAGCGTAGCTATATTTATGAGTTATTCGCTTTCTTCTTATGCGGTTATTTATTATAACTATGGACAATTTCACTTTTTATTTCGAGAATTATTTGCGGGATGTTTAGGCATAATTATTATGTGGGGATTATCATATTTTAATCCAGATAGATACCTTCTGACGCTTGGGCTGATTCTCATGTTCGCCTCTTTGGTTGTGATTCTTATTTTGCCATTTTTACCTGATAGTTATGCGACAAGTGCGGGTGGAGCAAAAAGATGGTTAAGATTGCCTAACTTCTCTCTTTCTCCATTGGAATTTTTTAAGATAGGCTACATTATTTTTATTGCGTGGAGTTTAAGTAGAAAATTTCAAGGCGGAAATACTCTTTCTTTTTTACAGCAATTAACTATTGTTGTTCCTCACTTGTTTGTATTTCTTATTGTTACTATGATTATTTCTGCATTGCAAAATGACTTAGGACAAATCATTCTCTTAGCGATTGTTTTTATTGCCATGTTGATATGTGCAGGAGGACGATTTTCTCTTTTTACTTTAACATTAGGGGTTATTACTACTGTTGGGACTATCCTTGTTATTATTAGCCCTCATCGGATAAAAAGAGTACGCGAATGGTGGATAAATATAGAAAACATTATTCATTCCTATGCGCCAAACTTTTCTTTATTGGGTGAATACAATATGGATATTGGAGGACAAGTTCAGAATGCTACTTATGGTTTTCACTATGGCGGGCACTTTGGTTCTGGTATAGGACAAGGCATCGTTAAACTAGGATTCTTAGGAGAAGTGCATACAGATATGGTATTGGCAGGTATTACAGAAGAAATTGGCATTGTGGGGCTATTTTGTTGTGTACTGCTGTTTTTTCTCATATTATTTAGAATCTTAAAAATTTCTTATCGCTTAAGAAGCTCTTTTTATCATCTTTTTTGTGTGGGCGTTGTATGTTTGTTGGGATTTAGTTTCTTTATTAATTCATTTGGCGAGGCTGGTATTATTCCAATTAAAGGTATGGCTGTACCTTTTTTGAGCTATGGGGGTAGCAGTCTTATTTGTTGTTGTGTTCTGGTAGGGCTTGTTTTGTCTTTATCTAGACGTGTTGATTTGAAATAACAATCAACGGGCAAGTATTAGTTTTTTTATTATAAAATAGTGCAATTTGCATCAAGGAGAGATTAATGTTTCATGAGTATCGAGAAGAAATTAGCCAATTAAAGCAGCATAATGCCCATTTTGAAAAAATTTTTAATGAACATAATGAATTAGATCAGAAAATAAAAAATGCAGAGGATGGAATCACTCCTATAGGGAATCAAGAAATTGAGATTCTCAAGAAACAAAAGTTACACTTAAAAGATCAAGTGTATGCCATGATTCTGGATTATCGTAAAACACATAAGTAAAAGAACAATAATTTTTATTTAATTCTGCAATAATCTATTGTTATATAAAATCACTTTCGAATTACATTTCATAAACGAATGTTATTGCCTCAATATAATTTCTAGTAGTTATTTTCTCTACTTGGAATAGGAATCATTATGGGTTATGGAATTTAATAATCCTGCATAACTAAGATTAAATTAAACATAGCGAGAAGAGGTTCAATTATTTGCAAGATAAACTGAAGAAGCTCATTGAGTTAAGTGGGAATCGATATTTCTTCTGCGTTTTTGTACTAGTGTATTTATTGGGCGTTATTTGCTTTGCAAATTTTGGTGTCATTGATGATCATACACTAACAAATACATTGTTAATTGATAAGAGTATTCCTATTCAGCATCATATTATGATAAATATTGGGAGGTTTTTCCCCCTAAATGGGCAAGATTTGAATATTTTGAGTTTTATATTTGCAGCTAAACCCATTGTATTTTATACTTTTAACGCGGTGTGTATTGTCATTGTGATTATTGCCTTACACTATGTTGTTTGTGGAATTACAGAACATATTTTAAACTCTATGAATGTTGTAGTTACACAGCAAATGCTGAAATGCGTTGCTGCTTTTTGCATCATTCTTTTGCTTATTGCGCCTGCTTTTATACAAAGTTACTTGAGATTGTTTGTTCCTGAACGTATGGAATTTGTATTTTTAAGCTTTTTTCTGGCTTGCTATACATATATTCTGCGCATGAATAATAATGCAAATACAAGCATTCAAGCATTTATTGTGCTATTTATTGGAATCTGTTGTGCTAACATCGCGCTTTATTACAAAGAGACTACGTTTATCCTTTTAGGTGCTTTTGGATTTTGTCATTTGATTGCTTACTTGTTATTTTCAAGCAACAAAAATGGTAAATTGATTCTATTCGATATAGCACTTGTTCTTTCGAGTTGTGTTTGGGTGATAGTCTATTATCTTATTGTTTTTAGTCAAAAGCAAACAATGGAAAGATATGGTGGACAATTTATCCATGAATCATTTAAGATTGTATCTAAGATATTTTATACATTATGGAAAATATTTCTCAATGAGACATTTCTCATGGTTTCTTTGATTCTATGTTGTAGTTTTTTGCTAGTTACATTGATAAAGAAACGGTATGTTAATCCTCTTCTTGTGGCATTGACACTTGCTAGTATGGCTTTTATTGCTGGATACGTTGTATTGGGAATTTTTCCTGCTAATCACTATATGCTGCCTTGTTATATTTTTGCTTTACCGCTTTTTTGTGTGAGCATACTTTTTGCAAGAAATTTATTGGTATATAGGTGGTTATTAATTGCTTCTGGAGTATATTTTATTGTAGCAGTCTTACCTAATTCTCTGCTTCTGTTTGGTCATTATAAGCTTGTTCCCAATAATTTTCAAAACTGCGTACGTTTTTTAAGTGAGTATACAATGAGCCATCCACATACAAAGATATATCTTAAGGATATTAATCCTGTAGCTGGAGTGGAAATTTATGTAAGTTTTGATCGATGGTTGAAATTTTACGGTGCACAACATTTCGATTTAGATTCAGTTAATATGTATGATCCCTCTAAACAATATAATGCAGGCGATATTATTGTTGTGCCGTATGCTTATAGTGCAAGCATACAGGAGTTTCTCTCGAAACCATCTAACTATGAGTTGCTTTATGCTTCTCCGTATAATGTTGATATACCCAATCTCTCATTGAGAAACCTGATTCGTCTTGTAAAGTATCAAGTGAAATCAAAAAATGTCAAAAATGTTGGACAATTTTCAGATTATAGTTTTTATGTTGTTAAAATTACGTAAAAAACAGTGCATACTGATATTAATCGAACCTATTGCTAATATTCGACTTATAATAAATGATAAACTTTCATAATTGGAAGGTTATATCTAGAATACCTTGAGAGAATTCTATATTTGGGAAAATATTATGGTGAAAATGTCGGTATCTCTGAATCCTGCTATTTTTGGAGGAAAAGGTTTGTTGCATAAAGATATTAATTATAAAGATTCAGTTGATACATTATTAATAGAACCGCTGCTTTCAGGCAATGCTTATTATGTTGATATAATTAATTTTTCTGCACTGCATTCACATGAGTTACTTAATAGATATGATGAGTTTGGTCTTAGTAGGGACATTATTAACGGATACGTTAATGATTATGATATGTTCTTAACTCCTTATGTTGTGCAGTTCGAGTTCCGTTATCAACAACAATTTCTCGACAATATTAAAGATTTGTCTGCAAAAATGTCTTTATCTAATCATTGTGATAATTCAATCCGTGATTTGAGGGATTTACGTACATTTCAAAATCCCTGTATAGCATTTGGCGATTTTAGTTTGAGCTATATTGACAAAGAGGGTTGGTATGGTATGTCTGATGTTTATTGGGATTTTTTCGAAGTCATTCGATTGGAGCATTCGCGTATGATTGCACATAAATTAAGAAAGATGTCCTCGTATCTTTACTTTTCTTTTGTGGATTCAGAGGACGAACCTGTTGTGAAGCTTTATTCGGATTTTCGCGACTATCGACTTGTTAGTTACGATAAAAAACCATTAAGGCAAATTAGTAGATTGTTAGTTAACACCAAGAGACATACCTTTGCTACTTATCAAGTAGAGCCATTAAGTCCTATGGCATTATCATATTACAATCGCTTATTTTTTCTTGTGAAGCAGAATCCAGAAGAGAATCATTATGCTTTTATCGTTTTTTTTAGTGAAGAAGAAATTAGTAGAATTGCCGTTCTTAAGACATGGGCTTGTGCAGAGAAATAAATATTCATAATGTGAAAAATCGGTTGTTATTGTTAGAAGAGGCACTTAATATATTTCTTCGTCCCCAATAGTATCTGTGAGCAAGTCAACTGGCGTGAAGATTCTACGTAGGATATTGAATGGTGCTTTTATAATGTCTGCGGCTAAAGTAATATGAACTTTAGGATCGCTGTATTTTCCTAGTAAAATAAGATTAGTGCTAATTTGTCCTTCTCTCCCAAGTATCAAATATCCGATAATTGGAATCTTATTAATAAATTTGCTTAGATTTTTTATTGTAGAGATAGTCAGATTCATATTCATTTCTTGAGAATCTTTGTCGATAATGCCCCAACCATTTACGTCCATTGAAGGTCCAAGTAAAAAAATATTTTGTAGCCCTATATAATCATTATTCATAGCAAATAAGATTTTTCCGTAGTTAATTTGATAGCCTTTAGTCGTGATATGTGGATTCTTAAAAATAAATAGAGAGGGAACGGTGTCGATTAACGAAAAAATATTTTGCATTGCTTTGAAATTTGTCAACGATGTATTTTGGAATTCTGTTGAACCATTCAAGATTCCATCGCGATAGAGTAAGTCTAGGCTAAATATCCCATCTTCTAAGATTTTTTTTCCGTCTCGTGTAGAAGTTAGAACGGTATTCAGGAAATCTCCGCTGAAATTTTTTGCATGCAAGCTTACATTATCTTTAATAATATTAGCATTAAAGATTCCTTTCCCATATTGCCCGTCAATAATGATTCGCTCGTCAATAAAACGTGCGGTAACGAAATCAAAAGGCATGGTATAGCCCAAAAAAGTAAATTGTAAATTTTCGCCTAGAATATTGAAATCTATTGGATTGATTTTCATTTTCTTGCGCAATTTGTTTTTTATAGCTATAAGTTGCATTTCTTGTCGGATTGCTGCTTCCGAATATGGCAAATCTTCTTTCTTTTTGTCTTTGAATAATTCTACTAGGAATGGAATCTTTGAGGAATATGCTTCGTCTAAATCAATGCGATAGCCTTTTATACGAAGCATGCTTAAAGAATCTTGACTTTTAAAATCAAGATTGGAATTAGCCGTGATTGTTAATGCTCCATCTTTTATTTTTCCTTTAAGCGTCAGAAAGGTAACTCTTTGATGTGAGATTGTGTAAAGTGGATGCTCTAATTGTGTAAGATTGAGCACAAATTCCGCTTGAAGCAATCCGCTATTGATATGTTGATTGGTTGTTTTATGTGGCGAGCTATTTGCAGAGTTAAGAATAATGTGCGTACTTTTTGTCTCTGTTTGAACATGGGTTTGTGTTGTATGTATAAGTTCTTTTTTGTTTATCGTATTGTCATTATTACGTAGATTTGTTTGAGTGGTTTTATTGTTGTAGGGAATTTGCATGTTAAAATTTCCGTGCGCCAGACCGTAATAACGCGCCAATGGAGAAAACTTAAGTATTTTTTCAATATTTTCTATTTTGATAGTAAGGTTCCCGTTAGATTGCGATAAATATAAACTCAATGCAGGAATATTCAAGGATATTATATCGTTTGCAAAAGATAAAGATAAATTGAGACTTGTGTCTTTAATACGTAAGAAATCGTGTTCTAAACTTAATCCTTGTTGTTCATTTTGGATTTGTTGAAGTGCTAGAGATTCTAGTTCTTTGGTACTTAATTTTTTAAATGGTCTTGTTTTTTTTGTTCTAATTTTTAGTTCGTCCCATACAGGGTTGTTCTTAAGCTCTTTGAGGACGTTTTCATCATTTTTTGCTTTGTTCTCTTCTTTAGAGATGTTCGCTATATTTTCTTGTTCTTTTATGCTAAGGTGTGGCGGAGTGTTGCTTGGCGGTAAGGCACTATTATGTAATTCTATTTCGCTTTTATCTATTGGCATTGAATCGTGAATAGTAGAGGATTGTTTATCGTGTTGAGACAAAGGTGCATTGACCCGTGAAATAGTGTATCCGTAATTTTTAAGAGCATTTTGTATATTTTTGTTTTGTAGAGAATTATTGGCATATTTATCTAAATAGATTCCATCATGTTGCATAACATTAGTCTTATGAAGCAATGTTTGTTTATCGTTTAATTGCTCGCGATTGTTGTTTGTTTGTTCATTGTTAAAGACATAAATATTATTTGTATGCAGTCGGCTTTCATAGATGTAAGTATTTGCACGTAGTGTTTTTTGTTGCAAGTCTAGCAATACATTAATATCCGCAGTTACAATGTCTTTCCATTGCACTTTAGTGCCATTAATATATATAAAACTCTGTTTAGGCGTAATATCTAATACTACATTTAATTGATGGGCATTTAATGGAATTTTAAAGACGGATATATTTGTTGATTGTGCTTGTATCAATCCTTGCACAGAGAAAAGATATTCTGTTACACGCTTTTTGTTGTGTTCGATTGAGATTTTGAGGTGAAGATTCGTGGTTTTGTTGTTTTTTGCATAGAAAGTACGAAGAGATTCGTTTGTAATTGTAGTATCGGGATTTAGTTCAAGGATTCTGTCATACAAAGAAGAAGTTTTTGCAGTCAGTGAAGACGTATTATTGTGTTTGGAGTCTGTTACTCTGGATTTTTTAGAATCTTGTTGTGTTTTATCGGAGGATTCTTGGCTATAGGCAGTATGTGTATTAATTGCTGTAGTTACCGTATTCTCTGTATCGTGTATGGTTTGTTGTATGGTGGCAGAATTAAACACCTCTTTTTCTTGTTGCATATAGATGTTTTGTTTTTGGTTTTTTGCAAGGGATTGTTGTGTTACTGGCAGTGAAATACCGTAACTTTCGAGAAGTTTGTTTAGGTGAGAATCTAATCGCACATTTGTTCCATTTAGAGAAATATAAATATTTGCATTTGGCATGTTGGCAATTAAAACTTCTGAACCATGCAGATTCATATTGGCAAATGTCGCATTCAAAGGAGTAATTTTGAGATTCGCATCAGCAAACTCCAGTAATACTTCTGGCGAATAAATGGGTGTTACTTCAGGATTCAACGTTACTGCTGCATTGTTTATGCGCATTTTTGCTTTTGTATTATGCAAAAGACTTTGTGCAATATCATTAATATGTATTGTTGTATCAAATTGCGTGAGCTCTATGGAATCATATTTTACTTTTTTATACAACCAATTTTGTAGTGTTTCTCTTAGCGATGGGTTTTCCAAATCATCAATATATGGTTTGATTGACTGAAGATTCTTAAGTATGGCACTTGAGGCACTAAGATTTATTTTTTGGAAATCTGTTATGCCGCTTGCCTTTACAATTTCTTGGGATTGGATAACTATCCCGCAGTTAAAGAGCAACTCTTTTTTTGGAATGACATAGATAATGTTACCGTTCATTGCGGCAGGATGATTCTTAAAAGTGAAAGTGTTGATTTTAAGATGAATATTATTTTGGTTGTTTGTTATGCTTAGATTCGCATTAAATAGCGGTGTATCTAGTTTATAGTTTGCATTATTATAATAAATCGAGATATGTTCATTATTTGCTAGCATAATATTTTTTAGCTCTAAGGTTTCAAAATAACTTAATACATATAGAGTACGTTGGATGTAAGTCGTAGTTTTTTGTAGGATTTCCGCAGTATTAGAGGTTGATGTTGTTGCAGTAGAGTTAAAGTTGCTTATATCCACATTATCTGCCCGCAGTGTTAGTTTTTCATTTAATTGGAAGAATACATTTTGCATTTTGATGGGACCAAGTGCAATATGTGAAATGCTAATTCCCTCTCGTAAGATTTTGTATCCTGCAATAAGTAGAATGGAGACAAGTAGCATGAAAGTCAGTGTACGCACAGCAGGACGTCTTTTACGTTTGCTAGGGGGTTCGCTAGTAAAGATTTTAGGCAAGCCTCCCGTATTGCTGTGTTGCGATTTTGTTTCTTTTTGTGTATTATTAAAGAGAAAAACAGATGTAGAAAGGCTTGAAATGAGTTTTTTATTCATAGTTGCTTTGTGCATTTGTTGCTTTGTATTATGTTGCATTGTTATAAGGGGGGTTATATGTTGCAATAGTGCTAAGGTAATGTTAGAATCTTCTGCAGATTCAGATTCTTTGTACTTAGAATCCAAATCAGGTGCTTTTGAGGAAGAAGGTTGCTGTTGTCCGTTGTTAGTCAATACTAGATATAGTGATTGGTGCGCTTTACGATTTTGCTCCGCTAGAGTAAGTTGCTCTGTTTTTTGGCAAGGTGCTGCAAGGGCATTTGTATGGTTGAAGCTTAACTTTTCGCCGTTTTCGCTTGCAGGAATTTGTAATATTGTTTGCGGATCTGTATTGGTTTTATTACTCGGCATCTGTTTTTATCTTATTGTTCCTATGAAATCTGAAAGAGTGATATTTATTCCCATGGGTTCAGCAAAAAATATTATAACATATTTGCAAAACAAAGGCTATGACATTAATCGCTATGATGTTTACTTGCTTCGTTTGATGGGTAAGCCCCAAAGTGGTTGGATTGAGATTCCAGCACAATATATACAGTCTAAAATTCCTCATCCTATTGTAGATTCTACGTTAGAGAATGTTGATGTAAATTTTGATATTTTGCTTACAAAAGCTAGTTTTCTTTATGCCCTTACAACCGCAAAGGCAGCCACAAAAAACATAACGCTTATACCCGGTGAAACCAATTATTTTTTATTGCGAGATATTGCCAAAGTCTTTCAGTTGGATATTCAAAAATTAGAGAGTTTTTACGCGCTTTATGCGCCTTATAGCGATGGGGTTATTTTAGCAGACACTTATAGTTTGCCTTATCATGTTAGTGAGGAGTTTGTTATTCGGAATCTTATTGAACATTCGTTAAAAAAGCACAAGGATTTAGCCAATGAATTGCTTGGATATTATGATGAGCAGTCTTGGTTTCAGATTATAGCGAAAGCATCGATTATTCAAAAGGAGGCTGCTAATATAAAGGAAATGCCACTAGTATCAAGCGTGATTGATAATCGCATTGCAAAAAACATGCCTCTTCAAATGGATGGCTCGCTTAACTATGGAAAGTATTCGCATATTCGTATCACTCCAGAGAGAATCCGCAATGACACAAGTGAATTTAATACTTATAAGTATGTTGGGATTCCAAAAACACCAAGCGGCAGCGTAAGCATAGAGGCTATTAAGGCTGCTATACTTCCAGCTAACACAAATTATTTATATTTCATGAGAAATAAAGATGGCGTACATGATTTTACCCACAACTATCAAGAACATCTTAGAAATATTAGCAAGGCAAAAAATTAACACTTATTATAAAAAATGTGAAATTTTATAACATTTAAATTTTCTTTAAGTCAATTTGTAAGAAAATTTTGCTAATCAAAGCGAAACGCAAAATCTGAAGCTTTAATAGATTTATCACTTACTTTGCAATTCCTTTGTGAAAAATAGGAGAATCAGATGAACATACATGAATTTCAGGGAAAGCAGGTTTTAAAAAAATATGGTGTAGCTGTGCCAAGAGGCCGTATTGCAAATAATGGTTACGAGGCTAAAGCAATTGCAAGAGATCTTGGTGGCAGTGTATGGGTTGTAAAAGCACAAATACATGCAGGCGGAAGAGGAAAGGCTGGTGGCGTAAAGCTTGCAAAGAGTTTGGATGAAGTAGCAACCTTGACAGATTCTATGCTTGGAATGACGCTTGTTACCCATCAAACAGGTCCAACAGGAAAGAAAGTTGGAAAAGTATACATTGAAGAAGGCTTAGATATAAAAAAGGAATTTTATATCGCTGTGGTCCTTGATAGAGGGTTAGAATGCCCTATTGTCATAGCTTCGACAGAAGGTGGAATGGAAATAGAAGAAGTCGCAGAAAAAAGTCCTGATAAGATTATTAAAGTTGCAATTGATCCCACTATTGGATTCCGTTCATTTCACGCATTAGAATTAGCACTTGGACTTGGTCTTACAAAAGAACAGCAAAAACCTTTTAGTAAGTTTGCAAAGGCACTTTATGATGTTTTTATTAATGAAGATGCAGAGCAAGTAGAGATTAATCCTATGATTCTCACAGGAGATGGAAGTTTCTTGGCACTTGATGCTAAGCTTGGTTTCGACAATAACGCATTGTATAGGCATTCAGATATTGTTGCTATGCGAGATTTTACAGAAGAAGAGCCAAGTGAGATTGAGGCAAGTGAGAGCAATCTAAGTTACGTGAAGCTTGAAGGTAATGTTGGCTGTATGGTAAATGGGGCAGGGCTTGCAATGGCTACAATGGACATCATTAAATATGAGGGTGGACAGCCTGCTAATTTCTTAGATGTTGGCGGTGGTGCTAATCCGCAAACGGTTGCTAAAGGATTTGAAATTATCCTCAAAGACAAAAATGTTAAGGCTATTTTTGTCAATATTTTTGGTGGTATCGTGCAATGCGATAGAGTTGCAAACGGAATCATTGAGGCAACAAAAATAAGTAGCGTTGATGTTCCTGTTGTGGTGAGACTTGACGGTACAAATGCAGAGAAAGCTAAAGAGATTCTCAAAGGTGCAGGCATTAAGAATCTTATTGCAGCAGAGAATTTAAGAGATGGCGCGAAAAAAGTTGTAGAAGCAGCGAAATAAGTGTGTAAAAATAATATGTTAAGGACAGGATATGAGTATTCTAGTAAATAAAAATACAAAAATAATCGTTCAGGGTTTTACCGGTAAAGAAGGTAGTTTTCATAGTGAGCAATGTTTGGCTTATGGAACACAAATTGTTGGTGGAGTAACTCCAAATAAAGGCGGAACACAGCATCTCAATAAACCTGTATTCAACACAGTAAAGGAAGCAGTGAATAAAACAGGTGCAAGTGTAAGTATGATTTTTGTGCCACCGGCTTTTGTGGCTGATGCTATTATTGAGGCAGCAGCTAGTGGCATTAAGCTCGCTGTTGTTATCACAGAGGGTGCGCCAACAAAAGATATTATGTTTGCAAAGATTTATGCAAAGAAGCAGGGTATGGATATGATAGGGCCAAACTGTCCGGGAATCATTACAAGTGATGAGTGTAAAATTGGTATTATGCCCGGTTTTATTTTTAAGAAATCAAATACAAATATTGGTTTGATTTCTAAAAGTGGAACTTTAACCTATGAGAGCGCAAATCAACTTGTTCAGCAAGGATTAGGCATTTCGACTGCTGTTGGAATAGGCGGGGATCCTATTATCGGATTAAGTTACAAGCAAATTCTCCCAATGTTCGAAGCAGATTCTGAAACGAAAGCTATTGTTATGGTAGGTGAAATTGGTGGAAGTTTGGAAATTGATGCCGCCGCTTTAATTAAAGAGCAAATTAAGAAACCTGTTGTTGCATTTATTTCTGGTGCTACCGCACCCAAAGGAAAAAGAATGGGGCATGCAGGAGCGATTGTAAGCGGTGGAAAGGGCACTGCAGCAGAAAAACAAGAAGCACTGCGAAAAGCAGGTGTTATTGTTGCAGAGAGTCCAGCAGAAATTGGTTCAACAATGAAGAAGCTAATAGGCTGAACTATGTATCGAAACCTTAACCCAAAATTAAGAAGGAGAAGATAATGTCGGATATTTTAATGCCTGAAAATACCCCTGTATGGGTGAATGAGGCACGTTGTAAGGCTTGTGATATTTGTGTTTCGCGATGTCCAGCTGGCGTATTGGCAATGCAGCTTGATGCGCACAAAGTATTGGGCAAAATTGTAAGAGTTATGTACCCACAAAGCTGTATTGGTTGTATGGAATGTGAACTCCACTGCCCCGATTTTGCTATTACTGTTGCTGACAGAAAGAAGTTTAAATTTGCAAAAACAGATAAGGTTGCGCAACAAAGAGCAGATAAGATTAAAGCAAATAGATTTATGGCTATTGAGGAGGGCGTGAATAATGCGTGAAGTGATTACGGGTGGCAATGAACTTGTCGCGATGGGCGCGATTGATGCGGGTTGTAAATTTTACGGTGGTTACCCAATCACACCTAGTTCAGATGTGATGCATGAAATGGCGCATTTATTGCCACATCATGGCGGTAATTTTATCCAAATGGAAGATGAGATTAGCGGTATTTCAGTTGCACTTGGAGCATCTATGAGCGGTGTGAAAGCAATGACAGGAAGTTCTGGTCCAGGGATTTCATTAAAAGCTGAACAAATTGGTTTGGGTTACATGGCAGAAATTCCATTAGTGATTGTCAATGTTATGCGCTTGGGTCCGTCAACAGGGATGCCAACAAGAGTAGGTCAAGGGGATGTTGCCTTTGCGAAGCATCCAACGCACGGAGATTATAAGTCTATCGCTTTGGCACCAGGTACATTAGACGAGGCTTATACACAAAGCGTAAGGGCATTTAATCTTGCTGAAGAATTTATGCAACCTGTATTTTTATTGCTCGATGAGACTTTAGGGCACATGTATGGAAAAACACAATTACCAGACTTAGAGGAAGTACAGCAAAATAATAAAATCAGAAAGCAGTTTAATGGGGATCCTAAAGATTATAAACCCTATGGCGTAGGTCCAAATGAGCCAGCCGTGCTTAATCCTTTCTTTAAGGGGTATCGTTATCATATTACTGGCTTGCATCATGGAGCAATAGGATTCCCTACCGAAAATGCTGTAGAAGGGCAAGCATTAATTGACAGATTATTTAGCAAGGTTACGAGTCGTGCAGATTATTTGAGCAATAATGAGGAATTGTATCTTGATGATGCAGAAATTGCTGTTATTTCTTATGGAAGTGCAACTTTAGGTATTAAAGAAGCTTTGCATGAGTTAAGGAGAACATCTGAAATTAAAGCGGGATTGTTTCGACCTATAACAATATGGCCAAGTCCAGAAAAAGAAATTAAAGCTTTAGGCAAGAGATTCAAGAAGATTCTCATGGTTGAACTAAATAAAGGGCAATATTGTGAAGAGGTTGAAAGAATATTGGGTCGCAAGGTAGAATTTATGGGACGTGCGAATGGAAGAACCATTTCCCCTAATGAAGTGATTGAAAAGTTACGTTCTATGAAATAATTATATAAAGGAAGAAGAATGGCTTTTAATTATGACGAATATTTACGTGTTGAAAAAATGCCAACACTTTGGTGTTGGGGTTGTGGTGATGGCGTTATATTAAAAAGTATTATCCGCGCTATCGATTCGGTTGGTTGGGATATGAATGATGTTTGTTTGGTAAGTGGTATTGGTTGTAGCGGTAGAATGAGTTCTTATGTAAATTGCAATACTGTACATACTACACATGGAAGAACACTTGCGTATGCCACTGGCATTAAGCTTGCTAATCCCGATAAACATGTTATTGTTGTAAGTGGCGATGGAGATAGTTTGGCTATTGGCGGAAATCATACTATTCACGCATGCAGGCGAAACATTGATATTAATCATATTATCGTTAATAATTTTATTTATGGCTTGACAAATTCTCAAACATCGCCTACGACCCCAAAGGGTTTTTGGACGGTTACTTCTCCGGGTGGAAACATTGACAATCAGTTTGATATTTGTGAACTAGGTATAGCCGCTGGCGCAACTTTTGTTGCAAGAGAAAGTGTATTGGATCCTAAGAAAATTGAGAAAGTTTTCATTGAAGGATTTAAGCACAAAGGTTTCAGTTTATTTGATATTAACTCTAATTGCCATGTGAATCTTGGAAGAAAAAACAAAATGATAGAGGCTACAGATATGCTTAAGTGGCTCGATTCTCGGATCTTACCAAAACGTAAGTATGATGAGTTAAGTCCCGAAGAAAAGAAAGATAAATTTCCTACTGGAATATTAAAACATGATACACAAGCAAAAGAATATTGCGAGGCGTA
Organism: Helicobacter aurati; assembly: GCF_003364265.1. Taxonomy (GTDB): domain Bacteria; phylum Campylobacterota; class Campylobacteria; order Campylobacterales; family Helicobacteraceae; genus Helicobacter_A; species Helicobacter_A aurati. The sequence continues at coordinate 68,467 of NZ_NXLW01000005.1, read as the reverse complement.
TGCCGAATATAAGGTAAAAGTAACTGCAAAAAAAGGAGGGCACTAATGGAACATCAATTACGTTTCACAGGCGTTGGCGGACAAGGTGTTTTGCTAGCTGGTGAGATTCTTGCGGAAGCTAAAATACTTGGCGGTGGTTATGGAGTAAAGGCATCTACTTATACTAGCCAAGTACGTGGAGGACCAACAAAGGTTGATATTTTACTTGATAAGGATGAGATTCTTTATCCCTATGCAATGGACGGAAATATCGATTTTATGTTGTCCGTTGCGCAAATGAGTTATGATATTTATAAGTCAGGTATTAAAGAGGGTGGTATTGTTGTATTAGAACCAAATCTTGTGAAACCAACTGATGAAGATAGGGATGTATTTAGAATTTATGAGATACCAATAATTACTATTGCCAAAGAAGAGGTTGGGAATGTTGTAACACAAAGCGTTGTCGCATTGGCGGCAACTGTTGCTTTTACAAATTGTGTTGCTGAAGAACTTGTTATAGAGACTATGCTCAGTAAGGTCCCTGCAAAGGTTGCTGAAGTTAACAAAAAAGCCTATGAGCTTGGTAAAAGATATGCTCTTGAGTGTTTAAGTAAGGTCCCTGCATAATTTTCATATACCCATTTAGAATCTTTGTATGAATTTACAAAGATTCTAAATACTCACTTCTTTCCTTATACCTATCGCTTTTTAATTTATGAAGTTTTATAATCTTAATGCAAAAGGATTAGATATGACTACGAATTCTACAATAAGTTTTGAAGAAGCAAAAAAAATCTTTGAAAGACCTTTTATGGAGTTGTTGGCTGATGCACATAATGTGCATATTAAGCATTTTCGAGCAAACACAATCCAAATTAGCACCTTATTGAGTGTAAAGACAGGGGCATGTATTGAAGATTGTGCGTATTGCGCACAATCAGCACATTATCAGACTTCTATACAAAAGCACAAATTGTTTGATACAGACACGATAGTAGAATTTGCCAAAGTAGCCAAACAAAAAGGGAGTCATAGATTTTGCATGGGAGCATCAGGTAGAAGTCCTAGCGACAAAGAATTAGATTCTCTTTGTGAAGCTATTATAAAAATTAAAGCGATGGGACTAGAGACTTGCGCGACACTTGGTTTATTGACAGAATATCAAGCACAGAAATTAAAAGAAAGCGGATTAGACTTTTATAACCATAATATAGACACTTCGCCAGAATTTTATCCCAAGATTATTAGTACACGTACATTACAGGATAGACTAGACACAATTCAAGTCGCACGTGATGCGGGGCTTAAAATATGTGCGGGAGGCATTATGGGCATGGGAGAAACCAATGAAGATAGAATTAATATGCTCGTAGTATTGGCAAATTTCCCTATTCCCCCAGAATCGATACCTATTAATCACTTAGTTAAAATACCAGGTACGCCATTGTCTATTAATAAAAGTGGAGATTCTAAAAATAACGATTCTGTTGATACTATTGATTGTTTTGATTTTGTACGAATTGTTGCACTTGCCAGAATCCTTATGCCGACTTCTTATATTAGACTTGCAGCAGGGAGGAATGCTATGAATGATTCTCTACAAGCGTTATGCTTTTTTGCTGGAGCAAACTCTGTATTTTATGGAGAAAAGTTGCTTACTACAAGCAATAACACCACATATCAAGACGATATGTTATTTAGCCGATTAAATCTCCAAAAAGAGTATTTTACAGAATCGAGCGTATAACTGCTCTGCAACTAGATACAGACGCATTGAATACCTTGTGTAAGTAAGATTGCTATGTAAGATGTTCCTGTTGCATGTTTTATATGGGCATAACGCGTATATTTTCTGCTAGATGTTGCTTTAGCACTTCTTCTATTGCATAAAGAGTACCTGTTGCGGCACTTGCACATCCATCACATGCACCCATGTAACGAATATATATATCAATGAAATTATCACTTGAATCTTTAATGTCGAGAATTTCCATATCACCACCATCCATCATAAGCATCGGACGAATGTGTTCATCAATAGTTTTGTCTACTGCTTTAACTTTTTGCGCAATAGTCATATCTTGGAAGAGAAGCTGATTGTTTGCTGATAGATTTGCTCTATTTTTCAGCAGTTCCCTTTCAATTTCGTTTCTTACATCGGCTAAAATATCTACCAGATAGTGCTCTCTTTGTTCATGTCCTCCTGCACGAATACAAGATTTACAGAATCCACCAGCTTTTGTGTATTGCGTGATTTCTTCAATCGTTTTTAGATTATTGAGCTTAATAACTTCTTTGATAGTTGAGAGGCTCACTCTCGCACACTCACATACGATGATTTCTTCTTCAAAATCTTCAGCATTTTTTCCTAAATAAATTCCCGCTGCTTTTTTGATTACATCATAAGCCATTACAGAGCAATGCATTTTTTGACCGGGAACTGCAGGAGTATCAGGATTATCGCGAAGAGCGTATTCAACGTCAAGATTTGTGATTTTTACTGCCTCTTGAACCTTTTTACCAAGACACAGTTCTACCATCATATCTGAACTTGCAATGGCTGTTCCACAACCGAAACTTTTAAATTTCGCATCAATAATTTTGTCATCTTTGTCTACAAGCCAATAAAGACGCACTGCATCGCCGCAAGATTCTGCGCCATAATCGGCTACAACTAGCTTTGCATCTTTTGCTTCTGCATCTTTTTGGGTAAGTACACCCAAGTGTGTAGGATTGTCCATTCGTTCACTAACTTTGTTAGAGTAGGCGTCCCAAAGAGCACCGCCAATTAAATCATTTTTTGCCATTATCTTTCCTTAAATTTTATGTTGGGTTATAGAGAAGTTACGCAATATATGAACTAGAAATATTACGTAAGCGTGAGACGGCTTTTTTAAAGACTTCTATTGTATAGTCAATTTCTGCTTGAGTAGTGAAACGACTAAGTGAGATTCTAATCGCCGTATGCGCCAATTCTTTATCTGCACCAATAGCTACCATTACAGGATTAGCTTCTAGATCTTCACTAGCGCATGCGCTTCCAGTGGAGGCAGCAATTCCAGCCTTATTAAGATCCCACAACATTGCTTCTCCTTCAATACCACGTAAACTTATTAACGTGGTATTGGGCACACGATGGATTCTATTGCCGATAACAAACACATCTGGAATTTGCATAAGGGCATTTTCTAAAGAATCACGAAGTTTTTTTACAATGGAATTTTCAAAATCTAAAAAGTCAACAGCAAGTTTCATGGCTTCTCCCATGCCTATAATGTAGGGGACATTCAGAGTTCCACTGCGCCTACCACGCATATGTTCACCACCATGCAACAAAGGACTAAGTGCCACTCCTTCGCGAATATATAGTCCGCCAATACCTTTTGGTCCATGAAATTTATGGGCACTAAAACTTAAAAAGTCAACATTTGATTCTTGCACACATACAGGAATCTTACCGATAGCTTGGACGGCATCGCTATGAAATAACACTCCTTTTTCTTTGCAAATTGCGCCTATTTCTTTAATGGGGAAAATAAGCCCTGTTTCATTATTCGCCCACATGATACTTACCAAAGCTGTTTTATCGGTGATTGCTTTATTGACTTGTTGCGCAGTAATCATGCCATCGCGATTGATTGGCAATCGCGTAACTTCTACCCCTAAGCTTTCTAAAAAAGTGCAGGTTGCGCTAATTGCTGGATGTTCAACTTCTGTTGTGATGATGTGGTTTTTATTTTTGTTGTGGATTGCATCAAAATATACTCCTTTTAGTACCCAATTGTTTGATTCTGTGGCACAACTTGTGATAATGATGTCATCATTATCACTTGCATTAATTCCCTTGTAGAGTTTTTCAAGTGCATCTTGTATTGCTGGATGTGTTTCTGTGCCATATTTATGAAGACTGTTTGGATTGCCAAACTTTTCACAAAAATATGGCTGCATTATGTCTTTTACCTTTGGGTCTATCATTGTAGTCGCGTTATTGTCTAAGTATATTCTTCCTTGCATTATTGGACTCCTCAATTGTTAAAAATGTTGCCAAGTTTTTGTTTTTAAATAAAGTGATTATGTAGTAAGTTGAAAATATACCAAAATTTAAGGTGCTTTGATGAAGAATTAGATTAACTATACTCGCTAAAAACTCTAAATGTGTAGTTATTTTACACATTTAGAGTTTTTAGCTCAATATAAAATAAATGTCAGTTCATATTTCAGAAATTAGTGGGTAGCTTGTATAATCTGTTAAATTCTTCAAAGAAAGATTCTAATTTTTGATTATCTTTTATTCCTTTTTCATTCTCAAAGCCCGAGCAAATATCAATTAACATGGGATTAAGCGTTAAGATGTCTGCAAGGTTGGTTTTGTTGATTCCTCCAGCTAGCCAAAGATTGTTTTGGAAATGCGGAAAAGATTCTGTCAGTTGCGAAAGCTTTTTTCTATCCAATAAGTTATTTTGTCCTTCACTGCTATCCCATAGTATCCATGTTTGTGATGTATGAATGTTATATGCGTGAGAGGAATTATGTCTGTTATTGTTAAGGAAAGATTCGATTTTTAATGCAGGATAATGAGGAAAATAATGAGTCGGACTAGAATCTTCTTTTGTAATGTGAGAGATATTATGTAGCTGCAATGCATCTAACATTCCTAGTTCGAGTAGTTCTAAGCCAATTGCTAAAGAGTTTGATAGTACTACACCAATTCTTAATGGTGGTATGATTCTGATACTAGGGTCTTGCATATCTCCATCATAGTATTGATGCAGCTTTTCATTTGCTTTTTGCACAAAATCTTTATCGACAAATCTGACACTTTTCTCTGTAAGAATGAATCCTAGTAAGTCTGCTTTGGGTATGGCAGCTTCCAAAAATTCTAAATTGTTAATACCACATACTTTCACTAAAGGAATTTGTGTGGGCAAAGAAAACGTATTACTATTTCGCCTAGAGTCCTTAAAAGAATTTGCGATTTGATTTGTAGGAGATTTTTGTAACTTTTGCCATATCTGATTTTTATTATAGGATCTTAGGAGTAGCTTTTGATAAAAAGGTTGATAGGTTTGTGGTTGTGCCATTTTTAATTCATGGGATTGCATACCGACGTTGATTGCACCTTGTTGCAGTGCTTTATGGAAATCACTAATGCTTGTATTGTGGACTTGTTTTGAATCTATTTGAGGCATAAGTGAAGAGACTAAGAAACTTCCACAAAGAATACCCGCAAAACCGCTATTGGCAATCATAAAGCATTCGCTTGGACTATGAATACCTGATTCAAAGATAACAGGAATATGCTGCGGAATCTTTGCACGCAACCTTAACGCATTCATTTGGTTAATTTGAAAATTGCGTAAATTTCTTGAATTAATTCCTATGATAGCCTTTTCTAAGTTGAGTTTCGCAACACAATCCCACTCTTCGTCATTATGGACTTCAATCAGAGGAGTGAGGTTGAATTTCAGAGTCTCTTTGTAGATTTCTTCAAAGTCTTTAAAGTTATTTAAGAATATTCCTGCAATAAGCAACACCATATCTGCGCCAGCAAAATAACTGTTTGCAATTTCCTCTTTCTGTAAAATAAAGTCCTTGCGTAAAATGCAACTATATGGGAACGTAGTCTTGATATTTTGCAGATCTTTAAGGCTGCCTTGAAAGTAATCTTCTTCACAAAGTACAGAGATGGCATTAGCACCTTGTTTGAGATATTCTCCGACAAGGCTTAAGGGATTGGGTATAGAAGCGATTCTACCTTGTGTAGGGCTGGCGCGTTTAATCTCTGCTATGATAAAAGATTCTGGATTGTTTGTACGTATATTGCGGATAGATTCATTATTGATTTGTGTGGTAAATGATATATTGCTACATGCGGATAATGGCATGTTTCTAGTATGCAATAAACTAGGTTGTATAAGAGGTACATTGCGTTCATTGGAGATATTGTGTCCTAGGTTGCAACCTAAAGAGCGCATTTTTGCTAGTTTGGTTTGGCAAATTTTCTCTAATATTTCTATATCACTAAATTGTTTTTTGGATTGAATAGACATAGCAAACTCTCGTGTAAATGTTGCATTGCAAATATTGATTATAATGTTCGTTGTTTGAGAACTTCTTTGAAAACTTCAATTTCATCTTGTACCACGATGTCATTAAAACCATCTAACATAATACCGCATTCATAACCTTTTGTAACTTCTTTGACATCATCCTTGAATCGTTTTAAGCTTGAGATTTTGCCATTCCATATTACAACACCGTTGCGCAACAGGCGTACGTTTGAGCTTTTTTCTACTTTTCCATCAAGCACTATACAACCAGCAATCGTGCCAAGTTTTGTAACAGTAAAGGTTTCACGAATACTAAGCATACCAACAACTTCTTCTTCAGTGATTGGGGACATAAGTCCACTTAGTAAGGCTTTCATGTCGTCTATCAAATCATAGATGATCGAGTAACTTTTGATAGTGATTCCTAGATCTTTTGCAAGATTTTTTATTTCACTTGTAGGACGGACGTTAAAGCCTAAAACTATACAATTATTGCTTGTGTTTGCTAGATTAATATCACTTTGTGTGATTCCGCCAATTCCAAAGCTAATAATATTAATTTCAACTTCTTGATTATTTAATCCCTCAAGACTTGCTTTAATCGCTTCAAGACTTCCTTGTGTATCTGCGCGTAAAACAATGGGAACATTTTTAATTTGTCCTTTTGCAACCATAGAGCTTAATTCATCAAAAGTAACTTTTGTGCTTTTGCTTAGCTGTTTTTGACGTAAGTACGCATTACGTTTGTTTGCCATTTCTCGCGCAATAGAATCATTTTCTACAACCTGTAATAAAGCCCCAGCTAGTGGTACTTCAGAGAGTCCTGTGATTTGTGCAACGCCGCTTGGTTCAAGTTGCGTGATAGACCGTCCCGTATCGTCTCTTAATGTTCTTACTTTGCCATAAGCTGTATCAGCAACAATACATTGTCCGATTTCCAAGACGCCTTGTTGCACGATAATAGTTGCTACCGATCCCTTTCCTATCTGTTGACTGCCTTCTAAGACAATAGCTTTTGCCTTTGCTTTTTTGCTCGCTTTTAATTCAAGAATCTCTGCTTGTAAAAGGACGGTCTCAAGTAACACATCAATCCCTGCACCGGTTTTAGCACTAATAGGAATGAATTCATATTCACCACCCCAATCCATTGGCGTAAATCCGAGCTCGGCACATTCAGATTTGAGTTTATCTGGGTTTGCCCCTTCTTTATCCATTTTGTTCATGGCAATAATAATTTGTACTCCAGCTGATTTTGCATGATTTAACGCTTCAATGCTTTGTTGTTTAACACCATCATCTGCAGCAATCACTATAATGGCAATGTCAGTTACTTGTGCGCCACGACTCCGCATTTGCGCAAACGCTTCGTGCCCTGGAGTATCAATAAAGCTAATCCATTTATTGTTTTTTTGTACCATGTATGCCCCAATGTGCTGCGTGATTCCCCCCGCTTCACTACTTGCTATGCGAGAATTACGAATATAGTCAAGCAATGAAGTTTTCCCATGATCAACATGCCCCATAATTGTAACAACAGGGGGTCTTTCAACCAAATCAGATTCCACAATTTCTTCCTGATCATTATATAATGGTATGTTTTGTTGTATTGTTACGTCAATATTGTATTCGCTAGCGAGAATCTCAATGGTATCTTTATCTAAAAAGTCATTTTTTAATACTTTCATACCAAGTAAAAAGAGTTTGCCTAAGACATTTCCTAATTCAAGGTTGGCTTTTTCTGCAAACTCATAGACTCGAATCTCTTCAGGCAAAACAAGTGAAGTAATAATATTGTTGTTACGTTTTGCTTTTTGATCTCTATTTCTTTTGCTTCTTCCTTTTGATAATCTTGCTATAGATCCTTCTTTAATCCATGGACTATAATGGTTTACTTTGATTTTGTCATCTATTGGATTTTTTTTATTTTCTTTTTCTTCAAAACTCTCTTGGGGCACTTCATACATATCAATCAGCATGATTTCATCTTGTTCATCATCGTAATCGCTAATGCCCATGTCTCTTTCCATATTAATGACATGAGAAGTGTGCTTCTGTTGTTTAGCGGTTGGCTTCTCTTTTTTCTTTTTGATTTTACCTTTGTGTTCCGTGTGTTTTAAACTGTCAAGAATCTGTGCCGAGTCCCTTTCTTTTTTCGGATTATTTGTTTCTGTTTTATCATTTTTACTAATTACTCGAATAGAGCTAATTTTTGGTCCCTTATTTATATCTTTAGGATCAAATCCTTGTGGTATGGTATGAATATCTTGAGGATGAGCAGTGGGATAGTCAGAGGTCAGTGATGCAACATTTTCTTGTTGTTTGGCTTCAGAATCCTTATTGTCGTTTTGTATATTCTGGGATGATTCTGATGATTTTAAACTATGTTGCAATGTTGTTTGTTTGTTTGTTTGATGTTTTGTGGAATCGAGTATTGCTTTTTGTGTGCTGACATTAGATAATTCTTGCCCTGCGGATGTGTTTCTGCCTTTACTGACAATTTGAATCTTTTTTACTTCTTTTGTTTCTTGTGGTACAGCAATAGAGTTTATTTCGGATTTTGTTGTAGCAGTTGGGTTTATTTCCTTAGTGTGTTCATTATTGACTTGAGAATCGTGCGTAGAAGATGATTTATACGTAATCTCTTCTTGCATTTGCGCAAAGTCTTGGGAATCCTTGTTTGTTTCGTTACTTTGTGATGCGTCTAGCATAGGCTGTATATGTTCTTGCTTTTGCTTGTGAACTTTTGTTTTGTTCTTGCTTGGTGTTTTAAAGTTGCTTGGCAGTTTACCCGTAGTAATATATTCGTAGAGTATACTTGCTTCCTCTTCTGTGAGGTTTGTTGTAACATTGCGTACTTTAAATCCTATTTCTTTTGCTTTCTCTAGCACTTCTTTTTCTTTTGTAGTTGCTGCTTCTCGTGCTATTTCTCTGATGCTTGGCATATTTGCGCTATCTCCTTAAGTTGTTCCTCGATATTATTAGTATTGTTAATGTATCGTTTTATATGATGAATTGTTTTTGGTTTAGTAAGACATTCATTACATATATAAAAACTTCTGCCACTTCCATTATATGGTACAAGCTTAGATTCTTTTGCCTTAAATCGTATGAGTTTCCACTGTAATAGTCGATTTTTACATGCTATACACATTCGAATGCTTTTTATAGCATAGAATCTCGCTTTATATTCCCTTTGATTTGCTTTCAATACATACTATCCTTTCTCAAGTTTTATTCCATCGTTGTCAAAATCTACGCATATAACACGAAATTTAGGGAATTGTATTTGCAATTTTTGTGTTAATTTTTGTGCTTCTTCGGTATAGCAGAGATTGAAAATCGATGAACCACTTCCTGATAAAGAACTCATGAGCGCACCATTATCTAGCGCAAATTTTTGCACATTGAAGAGAATGGGGAAAGTTTGCATACGTTGCGATTCGTGCAGTTTATCTTTCGAACTTTCCTTAAGCATATCCCACTTGTGTAGGGCAAATGCAAGACTTAACACGGAGGAACGTGAAAGGTTATATACGCAGTCTTTTATATTATAGTGCTTAGCTAAAATATTACGAGATTTTTTTGTAGACATGGAATGATTAGGGATTACTATAACAGCTTTTATGTTGTTGGGGATTCTTTGCCTAATAGACATTACATTGTACTCATTGTTCATACCACTATATATGAGGCTTGCGTTAAATCCACCCATAACAGTCGACGTAATGTTGTCTGGATGTTTCTCATATTGCAGGGCAAGATTAAGAACTTCTTGTTTATTGGGTATTTTCTCTGCCATTTTGAATGCAGAGAAAATCGCTCCTACAATAATTGCACTTGAAGAGCCAAGTCCTCTTGAAATTGGTATTTTATTGTGGAATGTGAAGTTAAAAGCAGATTTACCGCCTAAACTTGTATAAATTTGTGTAAAAATTCGCACAAACATATTGTTTTCTATGAATTTAGGGCTTTGTTCACCCTCACCACAGACTTTAATACATTGTTCTTTTGATTCCACAATACTAAAGTGATTTCTGAAATTAAGAGACAAACCTAAGCAATCAAATCCAGATCCTAAATTCGCACTTGTTGCTGGCACAGAAAAATGCAAGTCTTATCTCCTTGTAAAATCTTTAATCAAATATAATATTATTATAGCAAATATTGAGTATTTTACTTTGTATTTGACCTATAAATAAAAAAGTGCACAAAAAACAAATAATCCAATATTGAAGATGCAGCAAAACGCAAGTAAAGCAACAAATCCTAATATTTTTATCCACCATAAATCTGAACTCAATATTCTAGTTGATAGGGTATTCTTATTGTATTTTTTTTTGCGTTTGTTGGGTTTATTGGATGCCATGCTAAGAATATAAAGGATGAGTATAATGGTACAGCTAGCAAAGCTTAAAATAACTTGAGAATTTAAAGAGAGATTGAACGTTTCTTCATCAATATGATTCTGTGCGAGCAATAACAAGGTAATGACACACGAAATGATCCACGCGATTAACAAGCGTAAATTAAATATTCTGTATTTTGAAAAAACATATACCAAGAGACATACGCAACAAAACATCGCAACTACAATACCATACATTAAAGGAGCAGATTGCAATATTACTGAAATTTTAGCGATATTTACTGCATGAGAAATAGAATATAATGTATCCATTACCATCCTTAATACAGCGCATTAATTAGGTATTGAGGTGTGTTAAACTAACTAATAGTCATTTTTTATTTATGTGTTGTGTCAAATGCGCAATCATAGCAAGAATCCCTTGCTTAAAATAAGACGTGATTATATCATAGTATTTCATATTCCCTGCAAATGAATTTGTAAGCAATAAAGAAAAGCTTAAATGCAATATACTTCCCTCAAAGAGGATAATACTTTTGCGTAAAGAATGTTTTGCAATCAATGTTTGCAAAAGAGATTCTACGTTATCAATGACTTCGTATAAATCGTTTATGTTGCGGACATCTGTGTCGAGCAATGCACTAATTTGCATAGATAATTCTTGAGTAGGCTGAAGAATCTCATGATTATTCAATGTAAGCTCAAAAGGTAAAAAATTTTTTTTTAAATTTTGTATAGCTATTGGTTTATTGATGTCTCGTAAGGAAAATTCATCATCGTTATAGCTTAAAGCCCCTGTAATTTTTGCCCCATAGCCTAAATTAATAACCATATTTGGTTTATATAAGTCAATGCAATGGGCTATGTTTTTTGCGCTTAGGTAAAACAAATCATTGCTATACACTTCTAAATTCTTATTGGATTCTACTTGGAAACAATCTTTTGGAATCTCTTTGGTTTCTTGTCCATAAAAGCTATTTTTTGCATGTTTGCTATAACCCTTAATATAGCCGCAATCAATGCCGCATAAAATCACATCACTTCCTAGCAAAGCAGCTAGTGCTACTCCTGCGTTTCCAACGAATGGTGCACTAAATTCTAAAACAGATAGTTTAGAATCTAGGTAGGCACTTGCACTTCCTCCGCGCATAAACGCGAAAGATTGTTTTGTGAGTGTTACGGCATCACAATTAGTTGTTTGTGCGAATATAAGGGGAATATCTCCTAAATTTGCTTCCTGTAAAATTTGTGAGAGATAGGGTACGCGTTCAATTTCGATTTGAAAGTCTGGTTTGATACCATGATGACGTAGGACCTTAAGAGCCGTTCCGCAGCTAAAAATAATCATTTTATTTTGATATGCCCGAATAAAATCTATACATAAATCAAGGCTTGCCCCATTTCCAACAACACAAATTGGAGCATTGACTCGTTTAGGACGTTGTAGAATAGAGCAGTTTGCTAAGTTATTAAGCGCATTATGAAAGCCTATCATCTCATCTTCAAAGCTTCCCCAACCTCGCATAGCAGCTTTTTTTTCTTGCATAATGAGATTCTGTAATGCTTGTGTTTGCACACTTGTGTAATGTTTAAGTTCAAGGCTTAAAAAATTATTGGTTAGTCGTTTTGTAGCAATGAAGCTTTTAATGATGGTTGGATAAATGTCTTTGATAATAATAAGGCAGCTTCGTTCTTTGACAGATTCGAAGAGTCTCTGATAATCAAGGAAATATAAAGAGATTCTTAGCAGATCAATATGCTCTTCATAGATAATAAGAGAATGGAATGAAAAACCTTGTTCTAGTAAATCTTGTAAAAAAATGCCGCCCATAAGTCCATAAAGAGTTGTTTGAGGTAGAAATTTAGAATCCATAAAACAAGTTAATAGATTGTTGTATGCTTGCGTATTGGCTATTGTTGCTAACTCTTCTTGTGCTTTATTGGAAGAATCTGCATTATCATTACATGAATCAATAGATCTATCTTGTAAGGTATGTAAAACGGATTGCAGCATTTGATTGTAGTATTTACCTGTGATTGGTAATTTATCTTGATTAACGAAGTTGGATTCTATGGATAAAGAAAAATTATAAGAGAGATTCCATTTCGGATGTTGCAGAGGATTCTTTGCAAGGTCTTTATGGGTATCTAACATGGTAGAAATCATTTTAGGTTGCATTGGGTTTGTTGATTGTATGTTGGGCATTAATGGATATTGCAAGGTTTGGCTAGGTAAATGGATAATGTTATAGCCAGAGGAATCCACTTGGAGATTATAATGTATTGGATTCTCTTGCAAGGCTTGGAATAGTTTGTCATTATATTCTCTGAAAAATTGCATGTTTGTGTAATAAGTGATTTGGAGTTGTTGTTCTAAACTATAATGTTGTGGTTTTTGCGGATTTGATTCGAAAGATTGCATAATAACCTCATACCAATTGTGTGCAATAAAGTAAATGGTATTGTAACATTATTCGCTTATATTTATTGCTATTGTCATAGAGAGTAGAGTTATGCGATATTTTAGTGGTTTTGGTTTACAAGATGAATATTGTTTTTTTGCCCCATTATTAAATAATTTCGGTTTTACATTGACTGAATTTGATATTGTAGGATTTGACTATGGAGCACAATTAGCATTAGAGTATGCGTATAAATGTATTACTAATGGGCAACGCGTAGGGAAAGTCTTGCTGCTTTCCCCATGTGTGTATTGGCAGAATCTTTCTTGGTTTAATTGGGGCGAAGTCGATAAAGTATTAGTGAACCATGATAATATAGCAACGTCATTGTCTCGTTTTCCATTGCAATCAGATGTGCCTTTTACGCATACCCGCTTGGCATCTTATATGCGATTTCTATATAAACAGGATTCTAGGCAAGATACAACAAGGGAATATTATAGCCTTGTAGCAAGATGCGTGAATTATTACAAAAATCAACGTGCAAAATATATGCAAAAAGTATATCAAGATTATGGATTATTGTTTAATGGCTATGATTGTAGTGGGATAAAAGAGCCTAATTATTTTGAATATAGGTATAAAGATTCGCTAATGAATACGTATTGTATTCGTCCTAACATTGGAGATTTAGTGAATCTTTTGTCTTACAATTGGATTGAGATAAAAGAAGTTGCCCAAAAAGCAAAATCGTTAATAATTTTTTGCGGAAAAAATGATAGAATTGTTAATTCGAATTTTGTGTCAAGCTTTTTTTCACGTTTTGGTTATTGTTTTTTGCTGCATTCTTGTAATCATTTGTTAAGACAAGAATCCTTGCAGCTTGGAATATAGAAAAGCTCACATTTTCTAAAAGAGGCTTGTTATTAATGAAAAAGAGATCGTTTTCTGGCATACAACCTACAGGAAAACTGCATTTAGGTAATTATTTGGGAGCGGTTAAGAATTGGGTAGATAGTCAAGAGCAGTATGACAATATTTATTGTGTTGTAAATTCCCATGCCATTACTGTTTATCACGATCCTAAGGAATTGCAACAAAGAACATTTGAATTATTTGCGATACTTCTTGCCTGCGGGTTGGATTCTAAGTATTCGAAAATGTTTGTACAAAGTCGCATTGATTATCATGCTGCCCTTGCATGGATTTTAGATTGTAATATTGCGATTGGTGATATGAATCGTATGACACAATTTAAAGATAAATCACAGAAGAGTCCTAAAAACATTAATGTTGGTTTATTTAATTATCCCGCTCTTATGGCGGCAGATATTTTGCTTTATCAAAGTGATATTGTACAGATAGGGGATGATCAAAAGCAACATTTAGAACTTGCGCGTGATGTTGCTATACGATTTAATGAAAGATATGGAACTTGTTTTACAGTTCCAGAGCCTATCATAGCTGAAGTCGGTGCTAGAATCATGTCATTAGATAATCCTCAAGCAAAAATGAGTAAATCTAACACATCGGAGAATGGTATTATTTATATGTTAGATTCTAAAGATGCTATTGTTAAAAAAGTCAAACGCGCTGTTACTGATAGCTTAAACCATGTTGCTTTTGATACTAGTCGTATAGGACTCTATAATCTTTTATCTATCTACGAATGTTTGACAAAGAAACCAAGAGATGAAATTGAAAAAAGTTTTACAGGCTATGGTGATTTAAAAATAGCATTGGCTGAAGAGATTTTTAGAGAGTTAGAGCCAATTCAACGGAAATATTATCAGTTAACTAAGGATATTGGTTATATTCAGCAACTTGTGATACAACATGAAGAATATATTAAGGATATTGCAAGTGATACCTACAATAGAGCTAAAAACTTGGTTGGCTTAATTTAACTTTTAAATATAGGAGTTATTATGGATGATATTGTTAAAGAAGATATTTCTACAATTATAGGGCAGATTCAAGATTATTTAGATGAACTTGAAAGTCATTTTGAGAAATTAGAATCCAAAAACACAAAAAATTCCGAAACTATTCGGAATATGATTGAAGAAATGAGGTTAAACCTTGAGACATTGCAGGATTTTCAAGATAATTAAATATCCTATTCGTTGTTTGCATGAAGTAACACCATTTATTCAATGTGCTATTTAGTGTTTAGTCTTAGAGGAATAGATGCAGCTTCACAGCATTAAAGTGTTATTTGTTGGGTATCTAGCAATGATATTGTTAGGTACATTTTTGCTGACTTTGCCGCCCATGTTTTCTACTAATATGGGGTTTTTAGAGGCTTTTTTCACAAGTGTTTCGGCTATTACATGCACAGGCTTAATTATTAGGGATACTTCATTAGATTTTACTTTTTATGGTCAAGTTGTAATTCTTGTATTGATTCAAATTGGCGGTTTTGGTTATATGACTGTGATTGGAATCCTTTATATTGCTATTTGGGAAAGATTAAGCACCGCAGAGAAGAGTGTTATTAATATTGTCGAAAATCTTAATCATAAATCTCTTAGCGGCGTAGAGAAAGCCGTTCGTAATGCGTTTATCTTTGTGCTTTTCGTAGAATGTGTTGGCGCGCTTATTTTATCGCCTTATTTTTGTTGGAAGTTAAATGATACTAAAATGGGTATTTGGGCAGGAGTATTTCACGCCATTGCGGCTTTCAATAATTCTGGTTTTACAATTTTTAATAATAGCCTCATTGATTATCAGGCTGATATTTTTGTAAACGTTGTTGTTGCTTTACTTGTTATTATTGGTGGAATAGGGTATGTTTCAACACTTGAAATTTCACGTTTTTGTTATTCTCGAGTGAGTTATAAGATTTTTCGCAAGGAAGATTTCGTAACTAGGTTAAGTCTTAATGCGCGCATTGTAGTCGTTGTAAACACATTGCTTGTGTTATTTGGTATGCTGAATATTCTCATTTTTGAATGGAACAATATTAAAACACTTGCTAATATCCCTTTCTGGGAAAAAATTATTAATTCTTTTTTTACTTCCGTTTGTTATCGCACAGCTGGCTATAATATTTTTGATATGAGTGGATTTGATGATAGAACGATGTTTTTTTCAGTATTTTTTATGATAATTGGTGGTAGTCCTGGTGGCACAGCATCAGGAATTAAAGTAACGACTTTTGCAGTGCTGATTGCGTTGTCCATTGCAATTATTAGGAATCGTAAAGATACGATTCTTTTTAAGAGAACTATTGCACAAGATATTGTTTCAAAGGCTTTTAGCGTTTTCGCGATTGCTGCTATTTATCTTTTGGTAGCAACTTTTTTGCTTTCAGTTTTTGAGCCAGATATTCGCTTTCTACCATTGTTTTTTGAGACTTCTTCGGCATTTGCTACAGTGGGAATGTCGATGGGCGATGGTGGAGTGTTGAGTCTTTGTTCTAAATTTGATACTGTTGGCTTATGTATCATTATGATCCTTATGCTTTCGGGTAAGATTGGAATTTTAAGTTTCACTCTTATATTTGTAGGCGGCACAAAGTCTAAGCATGTGCAATATCCCCAAGAGAGAGTGTTGATATGAAATTCGATAGTTTCATTTAATCATACAACAGTCAGGAGTGTAATATGGCAAAGAGTTATGCTGTGTTAGGTTTAGGTAGGTTTGGTTATCATGTTGCTTTAGGGCTTATAGAAAATGGTGAGAATGTTATTATTTGCGATAATAAAGAGTCAAGTTTTATAAATTTACGCGATAAAGCAGAACAAATTTATATTTTAGATTGCACGGATAAAATAGCTTTAAAAGAGGCTGGAGTAACTGAACTGGATATGGTTATCGTAAGTATTGGCGAACATATTGAAGCAAGTATTTTAACTGTTATGGCGTTGCGTGAGCTCAATAATAAAAAAATTATTGCTAAGGCTATTTCTAGTACTCATGGTGCAATTTTAGAAAAATTGGGTGTAGATGAGGTTATTTATGCTGAAAAACAAGCTGCAAAAAGATTATTAAGCGAAATCACTGAATCTAATGTCGAAGATATTGAATTGAGTGCAAATATGAAAGCCTGTAAGGCTGTCGTAACGCGTTATTTTGCAAAAAGAAGCATCGGTACAATTCGAGAAGAAGATAATGTCAAAATAGTTGCTATTCGCAGAGGCGACAAGTGGGATATTGACGTGGAATCTGACTTTATTCTACAAAGAGGCGACGTCGTTTTGTTTTTGGGTGCAAGGGTAGATATAGAAAAAATTACGCAAACTATTGAAGCGTAAGATTATCTAATTATTTTGTAATAAGAGAGTGTAAATGAATGCAAGTAATATAAAGAAACGCGATGAGTTATTGCATGAGGACTCTGGTTTAGAACCCTTAAACGATGAGAGAGATATTCTTATGCCCACTCTTTGTTTGGTTGTCCCTGCTTTCAATGAGGAAAAGGTGTTAGCCAAAACCTTAGAAGTGTTGTTGAGTAAACTGCAACATCTTATCGAAGAAAAATATATTACAAAACAAAGTATGCTTCTCGTTGTTGATGATGGAAGCAATGACGCAACTTGGGAAATTCTTAAAAATAGTGCTAAATTATTTTCAGATTCTTGGAAAGACAATAATTATCAAAGAATCCAAACTTCTTGCCCCCCCCCCCCCGTTTTATTGCATTAAAACTTTCTCGTAATTTTGGACATCAAAATGCTCTTTTGGCTGGGTTACATTATGCAACTAATAAATGTGATTGTGCGATTAGCATTGATTGCGATTTGCAGCAAGATGAAGAAAAGCTTACTGCTTTTATACAAAAATTTCAATCTGGGAATGACATTGTCTTGGGCGTCAGAAAAGATAGGAATACTGATTCTATCTTTAAAAAATATAGTGCCGTTGCATTTTATGAAGTAATGAAATTATTAGGGGTAAAGATTGTTAAGAATCATGCTGATTTTAGATTGTTAAGCAATAAGGCATTATTGCATTTGGGAAATTATACAGAATTTCATTTTTTTCTACGTGCTTTAGTTATTGATATGGGGTTTAAGCAGGATGTTGTATATTTTGACGTTAAACCACGTTTTGCAGGAGATTCTAAATATCCGTTATGGAAAATGTTGGCATTTGCATGGGATGGCATTACAAGTTTTTCCATTAAACCATTGCGTTTAGTAAGCGCATTAGGTGCTGTTATCTTTTTACTATCATTATTGTTTGGTGTGTATGCGTTATATGTGAAGTTTTTTACAGATAATGCTGTATATGGTTGGGCTTCTACTTTGATTCTGTTGTGTTTTTTCAGTGGATTGCAATTATTAAGTTTAGGCATTATTGGTGAATATATTGGGAAAATGTATCAAGAGGTAAAAGCTAGACCTAAATATTGTATTGATGAGATTATAGATTCCTGTGAATCTTAATTTATGTTTCTCTTTAGATTGTGTTGATACAGGAATATTACAATCTACTTATGTTGCAAAGAAAAATTATAGAATGCAATAATTTCCAAAAAATATAACATGTAAAACATTAGAATCTAGGATATTCTTATTGGGAATTTGGCGAATAAAGCAACTACTTAGATCATTGTTAAATAAAGAAATAACTAGGAATCTTGCAGTTTAATTCTATCTACATTGATAGCTTCCTTTAACACATTACGCTTTGAAAGTATCAATAAAATATGTTTAGACTAATATAGAAAGCTATACGTTAAATATTTATGCCGATAAAAATAAATAGAATTTCATAAACTTAGACTACACTATAAAGAACGCAAATCCCAACAAGATATGCCTATTACTCGATTCTATTTTGACAATCTAAAAGAGCAAGAAAGTGCTTTTGAAAATCTTATTTTAGATTATCAAAGTATGCGCAAAGTATTAGTGATAAAGACTTAAAAAAGTTACTTCAAGCTACCCACAGAACACAAACAAATAATCTACAATGTTATTATCATATTGTTGTTAATACATACGATGTAATTTAGATTATATAGGTTGATGGCTTTAATTGTAATATTCTTGTTAATGTAGAGTTATTTTGGTGCTTATGGAATTTTTTGGCTTTAGTGGGAGAAATCAGACGATAAATAAAGAGATGATTAAAAAACTTAAAGATAGTGCAGAATATGTTTGAGGAAATATTTATAGTATTCTTGTTCATTTATGATTGCAATTCATTGCATTTACCTTTTTCTGTTTTTAACATCTAAGAAAGTACGGGAAATGCTCAAAGCCCCTTACGCATTCCTAGAGTATTTTTATATCCTTTTATAAATATCGCTAATAATTATATTGATTTATCCCTATGGCGTGCTGGTTTCTAAACTTTGACTAAACAATTTATTATCTCGTATCCTTACACATAAACCTCTTTATTGCACTATCTTTAGTAAAGTTTATCTCCGCGTCAAATGTCTATATAGAATCGAGAATCTACTTGATAAAAAATATTTTCTTTAAATTTATTTCTATTGTCTAGTTGGATAATAAAAAGTTAGTCTCATTATAGCAATACTCTCTTGTTAATAGGATTTATCATTGTTATACGTGGATTCAAAAGTAATTTCTTTTCTATTATTTCTATCATTTCCCTTTTTGTCAATTTTTTTTGGACGTTGTTTCTTTCTTTTATTTAATTCTCAAGCATTTCATGTTGTTTTGCTTATATTCTTTCTTTTTAATGGCTACTAAGAATAACTAAGCTGTGGAAGATTCACAAACCAAAGAGATAGTGAAGTAATTTTATAAGGTTGTATGTAGCTTTTATTGTATTGCATAAGATTACTATTAATAAAAATAGTAGAGTGAGTTTAACTTCATGTAACAAAATTTATTATTGTATTCGAGTGGTTAAAGTTGCTTTTTATTAGGATGTAAGAAAGGTATTGAAAGTAAATGCAGCGGAAAGTCTTTAGGTTTTAAGATTTATTTCATATTCTATTTCATAATATTCAAAATCTTTGAGTAGAGTTTTTCGCTTTGTTTCATCTGGAACAAAAAGTAATAAATTAAGAGAATCCTGATTCTTAAAATAGGAAAAGTCTATATGCCTTTGTCTTAAAATTTCGTTTAGGCAGAAGAATTTATAATCGTCAAGGTTTTTCACTGCGACTTTAGTTGGATCTATTTTTAAGTCACGTTCTCTCTTTACCTCAATAGCAATATCAAGGATATTAGCAGGAAATTGATAATTACTCACTTTTGTGATTTGTTCTGTATTCTGTAGCCATTGCGTATTTTTTGTAGTATCGACTTTAGGAATAGCAGTAAAACTTTCTTTAGGTGGTATGATTACTGGAGATTCTTCAATTACAATATCGTTATTCTGCAGCTTTTGGTAGAAAGCATAAAGACTGTATCCTCCAGTGACAACAACAATAAAAGCCAAAGCTGCAATCACACCTTTAATAATCATATAGCTTCACAACTCTTTTGTAATATTTAATCATCTTTATTCTGTAATTGTTCCTTAAGGTTACCTAATACATCGCCTAGTACAATTTTTTCATGCGAGTTATATTCATTGAGTTCTTGTCTTTCTTTTTTCTTTTGTAATCTGCGAATAGAAATACGAATCTTGTTTGCTTTTTTGTCGATGTGCGCTAGAGAACCTTCTAAAGTGTCGCCTATTTTGATGTTTTCTTTGCTAACATCTCCTAAATCTTCATTGCGTATAATTGCATCGACTTCCTCTCCTTCAATCTTAAGGAATATTCCAAAATTCTTTATAGTAACAACCGTACCCGAAACGTCATCATCAATATGATATTTTTGCGCGAATTTGTCGACAGGAGATTGTTCCAAATCACGCATATTAAGTGATATTTTTTCATTTAACTTGTCTATTTTTTGAATCTTAACTTCTACCTCTTCACCTTCATGAAATATATCCATACATCTTTTGGATTTATTCCAAAAAGCATCTTCATTATGTACTAAGCCGTCTACTTGCCCGATATTAACAAACATACCAAATGAAGTGAGTGTCGCAACCTTGCCTTTTATTATGTCGCCTACTTTATGTAATTTTGCGAAAGATTCAAAAGGCTTATCTTGTAGTTTTTTGAGGCTTACACGTAGTTTTCGATTGGCAGGATTAATTTCGATTACTTCGACGTCAACCTCATCTCCGACTTTTAGGTAATCTCTAGGCTCTTTGATATTTTTCTCCCAAGACATTTCTGAAATATGTAAAAACCCTTCAATATCATTACCCAAATCTACGAATGCACCATAAGATTCTATGTTGCTTACAGTAACTCTAATCACGTATCCAACTTTTATTTCGTTTGCAATTTCTTTCCAAGGATCGTCTGATAGAGCGCGAATAGAGAGAGAAAGCCTGTTTTTTGTTTCATCAAAAGATAAAGGTTTAACTTGTACGGTGTCTCCTATCTTATAAAGCTTGAATGGATTAACTGGTCCTTTGTAGCTAATTTCTGTAATATGCACTAATCCTTCAACACAACCAATTTCTACAAATATTCCAAACTTTTGTATGTTTTTTACAACACCTTGATATGCTAAACCGCTTTCTAGAAGCTTTTTGGCATTCTCTTTTTGAATATTGGAATGAATATTTAAATATCTTTTACGAGAGACTACGATAGAACCTCTCGCAGCTTCTACTTCGATGACACAGGCTTTAATATTTTTTCCTTCATGTTTAGTATCGTCCCTTAATGCAGCGGAATGCTTAGGCATAAAATATTCTGTTCCGTGGCTAGATTTTATAACAAATCCGCCTCTATTTTTTTTGGTGATAATTCCTTCTACAACTTTATCCTTATAATCATCACCGAACGACTTTATTTCATCGAGAGTTTGTTTGAATTGCAAAGCTTTTTTATAGGAAACTCGCAGACCATTTTTTTTTGAAATATGTACTAAAATATCATCTCCAACTTTAAATAATAGTTTTCCTTCAGCATCTTTAATCTCATCAATGTCCATATAGCCTTCTTTTTTTTCTTGGACATCTATCATTACTGAATTATTACTTATTTTAATGATTTTTCCCTCTTTTAACATATTGAAGTCATTATTTTTTTCTGAACGGCTAAGTATTTCTGCAAAATCCTTTCCCTCATTTGGATACATCTCGTCGATTTTCTCTGGACTCACTAACATCGGTTGCCTTTAATCTGGTTAAAATTTGTATATTTTAGTATAATTTTCTTTGAAATTGAATAAAAAGTCTGCAATTTGTGTTTATTATTGCACATTTATTTTTCCTAAAATAAATAGCAGGGTTTTTGAGCTACATGATAGCACTTTATTTTTGCAATTCAATATTGTAATAATCCAGTCCTAAGGATACAGATATGCGAATCGTTATTGCAATTACAGGAGGTGGAACAGGAGGGCATCTATCTATTGCTAAAGCATTGGGACTTGCTTGTAAAGAGCAAAATATACAGACGGTTTATATAGGAGGAGTGAAGGGTCAAGATAGAGAATGGTTTGAGAAAAGCGATATTTTTACTAATGTATTTTTTTTAGATTCCGTGCCAGTTGTTAATCAAAAAGGAATAAAAAAAATCCATGCTTTTAACAAAAATATATTGCAAGCGATACAAGCAAAAAAGATTATGAAGAATCTAGGAGTTAAAGCATGTATTAGTGTGGGCGGTTTTTGCGCGGCTAGTGGCGGATTTGGTTCGCTATTTGGGAGGATACCTCTTTTTATTCATGAACAAAATGCTTTTATGGGTTCTCTTAATAAATTATTAAAGCCTTTTTGTAAGATGTTTTTCTCTAGCTTTACATTTCCAAATTCAATAATTATGCCCTATCCAACAAACGCAATATTCTTTCAAACACAAAGAATACGAAAGCATTTAGATTCCATGCTTTTTTTGGGTGGTTCGCAGGGGGCTAAAGCAATTAATGATTTTGCTTTAGCGATTGCCAAGAATCTGCATGAAAAAGGTATACGCATTATACATCAAACGGGTAGAGCGGACTTTAATAGGGTTGAAACAGCCTATCGTGAGTTGGGATTTGTTACGCAGTCACTCTCAAGTTTTGTGAATCATATTGATTCTGTATTGCAAACAAATCCTCAATCCTCAATTTTTGATACACAAGGTGCACTACAAAAAGAAGTTATTTTGTTTGATTTCAGTGAGAATCTCTCAAGCATTATGGCTATGAGCGATTTTTGTATAAGCAGAGCGGGGGCATCGAGTTTATGGGAGTTGACAAGCAATGGACTCCCAACATTGTTTGTTCCTTATCCTTATGCTGCCAAGAATCACCAATACTTTAATGCAAAATTCTTAAGCGATAAAGATTGTGCTAAGATGTATTCCGAAGAAGAGATTAAGGAATATTGCAAAACTTCAGCTAGCAAGGAAAAATTATTGGCAGAGATTTTTTCTATTCCTCTTGAGAAATATTCAAGAGATCTTATACATTGTGCACAAAAAGATGGGGCAAAAGAGATCGTGGCAAAAGTTATAGAATCTCTCAATCCTTGAATTAAGTGCTAAAACTTGCATGTTCAAATAAGAATTTATTTGTAGCTTATTGTTGCAAGTGAGAGACCTGCATGTGAAACTAATATAATGATTTACTCTTTTTTACTCTTTCATGCCAGCGATTTGGTCTTTTGTGATGAGCGTAATGCCAGCTTCTTGATTAAACTTAGATTCTTTAGTATCAGCAAGAAGTCGACTAATTGCAGCCTTATCAAGCCCGGTCGGATCTATGAATATTCCCTGAAATTTTTCCTTATTTATTTCTCTGAAAAATTCAGAATCTTTCTTTGCTATGACAACGTTATTGTTTTTACTTTGGCTCATAATGTCAATTTTTACGTTAATTTCTACTTTTGCCTGATTGGTAAGAATGAGAAATTTTTTTACATATCTTACTTGATGGTTGCTGTAATAGCGATACATAGCTTGTTCATTTGCGGCAGTGATTTTGCCCTTATCAAGCTTTTTGATTGTTTGTCCTAAGAAAGTCATCATGCAATAGGGCTCATTAATATTATGCTTAAAGAAGACATTGCGAATAGACACAGATTTCATGCCAAATTCCCAAATTTGATTGTCTAATTGTGTGGCGGTTACATTAATAGCTTCTTGTGTTTTTTCACGTAACATATTCATTGTTTTGCGGAATACGGCTTCGAAAATCTTAAGATTTTTTTCTGCAAAACCTTTACATAGTGCTTCGAGATTCTCTGCTGCTTTTGTGAGGGTTTTGCTTTCTTCATGGGATTTATCCGCATTAATTCTTACTCTGTTAATCTTTTCTTTTAACTCATTTTCATCGCCTCTTTTTGCATCGAGTCTATTACGTAGAACTTTAAGCTCATGACTTGAAATTCTGATTTTATTTTGAAGTTGCATAATACGTTCTTTTATGCCCGTTGTAGCACGTACAGCACCCTTATAATGAAATTGATATTCTAAGAATGCTTCCTCAAAAATTCTTTCAGGATTAACTTCATTCTTAGTAAAAAACGCGTTGGAATATTCTAGTGTGCCTAGTCTGCCATGAAATTCAGCAAACATATCGATATTGAGCTTTCTGTCTGAAAAAATTAAATGGTCTAGTGCCTTATTTAAAAATCGTTTGCAAATCGAAAAGTTAATCAGTGGAGCAAGAGAGGGAATATCAATTTCTTGTAAAAACTCGATACTTTTCAATTCAACAGCAAAGTATTCCTTAATGCAGTCTTGAATACTTCTATTGAGCTCTATTTCTTGTAATTTAAGATAGTTTGTTTGAGCAAAGATTTTTTGTGTCTCTTTAGCCCGTAGTTCTGCTTCTTTGTTTTTTAATTCTTCATCCGTATTGCTTTTCCAAAAGTCTATTTCACGGATTAGTGAATCAGGTGCGAATTCTTGATATTTAGAGGCTCTTGCATCGGTTACTTGTATTCCGTTTTCTCCTGTTCTAAATTCCACATACATACCTACAGCAGGTCTGTTTCTTCCATCATGCCAGCTATCTTTTTTGAGTTCAAAGATTTTTTTTGACGCATTCATGATAACTCCAGAACCTGTTGTAGCTGTGTAACGTGTAATTTTTCCGTGCATATCAACTCCTTAATTCTGTGATAAGATTTTAATTATGCTATAATTTTAACCAAAAACTTCGAGGATTTCACAATAAAAAGAATATATATCTTTGCTTTTATCAGCTGCCTAATTTTATTTTTATGGATTACGATAATATTTGGTTACACAGATCCGAATATTGCATTGCAGGGTGTTCAAGTAGAAAATAAATTCTTCAAGATTGATAGCTTTGGCAGTAAGTTTGCAAATTTCAATATTCAAGTTTTTGGATACTTAGCCTATATATATCTTCCATTATTGTTATTTCCACTTTATCGATTATATGATAATACGCAGTACTCTTTTCGTAAAATTCAACTTACTTTTGCGACGTTATTGTGTTTTTTATCGTTGTTAATTTTGCAATCACTTATTTTTGGTGTTGGTGTTTTGGGGAATGAAATTTGTAATGCGATCGCTTCTTATATTGGAATCCCCGGAGTTATTATTGTAATATTATTACTTGCCGGTATTGCTCTTTTTATGGCTTGGAAGAAAGGCATTGTTCTTATGCAGCATCGTATTGGGGAAATAATGAATGCAGCATTTATTTCTTTGCAATCTTCATTTAAGAAAATGCAAATGATGTTAAAGGATATTAAACTTAGCCCCATTGAAAGAGTCAACAGAAAAATACTCAATACAGAATATAGTGAAGTACAAACGATTACAAAGAATCCAGACACATTCAATGAGCCACTTATTGACAAAGTATTGGATGAAAGAACACAATCAGATACTAATCATAAAGACAATTTTATTACACAAAATGAAATACAAGAGGGCAATGGAGTGCCGCTTGTGCAGAATACCGTTAAAGCGAAAGTGCAAGAAACTACGCATATCTTCCCATCCACATTAGCAAATTCGCAGCATCAAAATCAAAAGTCTTTAGAATCTACGGAAGTGAACCCTCATTTTGATGGCACAACAAATTCAATTCTCTTTAATCCAAAAAAAGATTCTCAAATAGTGAGTAAAACACTGCATTATAATCTTGATAATATCGAACAAAGAGTGGACAGCCTTACGAAAAATTATATTCCACGTACACAAATAGTTGAAATGCAAAATGATGATACTTTAAAGAAATTTCATAAATTGCCTAAAGTAAAATCTGAAATAGCAATACATGGAATAGAGCAAACAAAGAGTTCCTCACAAGAGGAGGAATCATCTAATATTCTTAAAAGCTTTGTGAAACCAATAATAATGAAAGTAGATGAAAGCAATTTTCATGCTCAACCAAAAACCATTCAGATTTCAGAGAGCAATGTTGACATTTCATTTGTCAAAAAATCGACAAAGACTACGCAAACGCATACTTTTACACCAGTATCTAGTGATATTTCTCCCTTACAAATTGAATCTTTAACTCATTTAAGTGCGCATACAAATTTGCAGAAAGAACAAAATACCATAGCGGATATAAAGTATTTTCCACAAGCTATAAAAGATAAAGAAAACACAAAAGATTTTTCCTTTATTAGATTTGATTCTGCAATTACACCAATATCAATACCCCAAGAGGACACAATTAACCCAGCAAAAAAATCTTTAAGAAAGCCCTATAAACACACAACATACACGTCTTCTAAAGAAATGCCGTCTGGAGAATCTGATAGCATGATTAATATTTTAGATTCTGCAACAAACGGTACATCTTGTTTGATTTATAGAGAATCAACTAAGGCTCCTGAAGAGATTCTCACTGCTCATACTGATACAAATATCGATATACAACATACATCACAGCAAGGTTTTACAGAATCAGAAATTCGAAGCACTCTAACAGAATCTGATGACAATACGAAGTGTAACAATGTGGAGCAGGTTGCACAAGCTATGCCAAATGTCGATAATGGAGGGTCGCAAGCACATCAGATAGCATTCAATACCACATCTGAAATCAAAGAAAAAAATCACACTCAAGATGAAGAACATTCTATTGATTCAGCACTCGCTATTTCGCAAACTAGCACTGAATTATCTAATAAAAATGCAGCTATCGATATAAATATGGGATTA
This sequence comes from Helicobacter aurati, assembly GCF_003364265.1. Lineage (GTDB taxonomy): Bacteria > Campylobacterota > Campylobacteria > Campylobacterales > Helicobacteraceae > Helicobacter_A > Helicobacter_A aurati. The sequence goes on along the minus strand of NZ_NXLW01000005.1, from coordinate 41,584 downwards.
GATTCTGATACTTCTCATAAATCGATTATACATAATACCGTAAGTCATGATAGCTCACAATCTATCTCTGTATCGCAACCCGTTGCACAAGATTATGCAAATGCCATATCACATCTGAATCTTTCAGATAGCAATCAAAGCAATACTGAACCAGTGGCGCAAGAATCGCAGTCCGTACAATCGCATGATTCTTCGAACAATACCGTACAACTAGAAGAGATAAAGACTACTGAAGATTCTCAAAATCAACCAAACAACTACCATTTCCCCCCACTTTCATTGTTGCAACTTCCCGTGCATCAAGAGCAAGTACAGGATACGGAAATTGATAGTAAAATAGCTAACCTACTTAATAAGCTTCATGTTTTTAAAATAAGAGGAGATATTGTTCGCGTTTTTACTGGACCAGTAGTAACGACCTTTGAGTTCCGACCAGAGCCAGATGTTAAAGTGAATAAAGTTCAGAGCTTGCAAGATGATTTAGCGATGGCACTTAAAGCAAAAAGTATCAGAATCCAAGCACCAATTCCAGGAAAAGACGTTATAGGTATTGAGATTCCAAATGGCAAAACACAAACAATTTATTTACGCGATGTTTTAGAATCTAGTATGTTTTTGCATTCGCCAAATCCTCTTAGTATCACATTGGGCAAGGATATTATGGGGAATATCGTAATAGAAAATCTTGCTAAACTCCCCCATTTACTTGTAGCAGGGACGACGGGTAGCGGTAAATCAGTCGGAGTGAATGCCCTTATCCTTTCGTTGCTTTATCGTAATAGTCCAGATGATTTGAAATTAATGATGATAGATCCGAAGCAGGTTGAATTTGCGCCCTATGAAGATTTGCCACATCTTATTACTCCTCTTATTAATGCTCCAGATAAGGCTGTGCAGGCTCTTTATGCGGCAACGATAGAAATGGACAAACGTTATAAAATACTCTCTGATGCAAAAATGAAAAATATTCATTCTTATAATGAGAAAATAGATTCTAAAATGCCATTCTTTGTAATTGTGATTGATGAATTAGCAGATTTAATCATGACAGGCGGCAAGGATGCTGAAGCCTCTATTACACGTATAGCACAAATGGGACGTGCCGCTGGTATGCACTTGATTGTAGCCACGCAGAGGAGTAGCGTAGATGTTGTAACGGGATTGATTAAAACTAATTTACCTTCGCGCATTAGCTATCGCGTGGGGAATAAAACGGATTCTAAAGTTATTCTTGATGAATTTGGTGCGGAAAGATTACTAGGAAATGGAGATGGATTATTTAAATCTGTCGATTCGCTTAAGAGGATTCATGCGCCATGGGTGAGCGAACAAGAAATTGAAAGTATCGTTGATTTTATTAAAAAGCAAAGGGCAGTACAATATGACACTAATTTCTTGAGCGAACAAAAATCTAGTACTTTAAACTCTAGCGATAGGGTTGCAGAGGGTGGGCTGTTAGAAGAGGCTAAAATGATTATTTTAAGAGACAATAAAGCATCAATTAGTAATCTTCAAAGACGTTTAAGTATAGGTTATAATAAGGCGGCAACGATTATTGAATCATTGCAGGCAGAAGGTTTTCTATCCGCTCCTAATACTAAAGGAGAAAGGACAATATTAGGCTCTTAATTTGTGATTCGCTGCTTGTTTTGTCCAAAATAATATACTACACTTTCATTACGTGTATTGAATGTTCCATTCTTTGAATCATATCCTTTTAACTTCATTGAGTTGATAATCTTTCTCCTATTCTCTATTCTCCTATGGCAGCTTAAATATTGCTTATCATAGAAAATATTAATATTCTCCTAAGAAAATATTCCTTGTTTAATGAGTAAGCCTATTAAATTGTTACTTGTGTTGTAATGGTTGGAGATGTTCTTATTATTTTTGATGTGGGATTGTCTTTAGGATAATTTATCAATACAGATTCTGAATATTATATAAATGATAATGGAGGATTATGGTAGTTCGCATAATGGTCGGAGTAGCGGGATTCAAACCCACGACCTCACCCACCCCAAGGGTGCGCGCTATCAGGCTGCGCTATACTCCGAGACAAAAAATGATAGCATAATTTAATGAAATAAGCATTGTTTGCAGTAATGTTTGCAGATAAATTAATGCAAATTAACGTTACGCGCAGTTTTTGTTTATAAACGTACTTTGTAAAAATTCTTCTAAATTATATTTTTTACGATGATTTTCTGTGAAAATGTGTACAATAATTTCACCAAGATCAACCACAATCCAATCCTCATTTTCTTCGTCTGTATTGTGAATTTTTATTCCTTTGGATTTTAGTTCCTGTCTTAAATAATGAAGTAATGCCAAAGCATGTTTGCCGACGCTAGCTGTTGCAATGATTACAAAATCTGCAAAGTACTCTTTATTGTGTAGATTGATAATACTTATGTCGCTTGCTTTCTTAGAATCTAGAGTTTCTTTAATTTGATTTGTTAAAAGATAAAACGTACGATCATCTTGATTTGAGAAAGAAATTTGTTGCTTTTGTGTCTGCTGCATATCTATCCTTATTGGTCAGTTTATTCTATTATACTCATATTGTATGTATTCTCTTATACAAAGCGGAATGTTTGTTTGATGCAATACAAAGTTTTGCATAATTGTAGTCGATGATATGTCGCACGTGTGCGGTAAATAACGCAATTTTAGTGGCATATCATTAAAACAATGGGGTTGCGCGACGTGATTTCTATGTATTACTACAAATTCTACAAGGGAAATAAGCTCATTGAATTGCACCCATTTATCTAACGTGGTTAGATTATCTTCGCCAATAACACAATAGATTTTTTGTGGTTGATAGAGTTCTTTAAAGTATTTGATAGTTTCAATAGTAGGAATAGGTTTTTGTCGTTTCACTTCGTAGTCGCTACATAGTATAGAGGGAGATTGTGTAAGTGCTATTTCTTGCGCAATGTTTTGTAGCAGGGCTTGCATCCATAGTAGTCTTTTTTCTGCTTGGAATCTGCAAGTTTTTTTAAGTCGATTCTGATAGGCTACAACAACAATGAATTTTGTTATATCAAGTGTCTTGAGACATTGTCGTATAATATTTACATGTCCAACATGTGGTGGATCAAAACTTCCTCCAAAAATAGCAATATTCACTCACTTTCCTTTGTTAAAGAGATATAGAAAGATACATACAGAAATACTAAGCACAGCTATAATTGTAGTGAATGCTTCAAAATATGAAAAAGGAGCACTAAGATCAAAAACCTTTGTGCCGAATATATCAAAGCCATGATATTTGAGAATGATGTGTGGATATATTAAAGAGATCGATGTAAAAATTTGCATGCAGCTCCTTTGCTAATTATTGTAATGTGCGATTGTTTTGGTGATTTTTGGTAGGAAGAATATACCACCAAAGAAGAATTCCCGCTATTATCATAATAACGCTAAGAATTTGCCCCATACTAAGATGCAAGAAATAATAACCCATTTGTGAATCTGGTTCTCTAAAATATTCTGCTATGAATCTTGCAACGGCATAACTAAAGGCATAAATTACCATTAATATTCCCTTTGTTTGTGTGCGATAGAGGAAAAAGCGAACGATAAAAAATACCACAATGCCTTCCAAGAAAGCTTCAATAAGCTGGCTCGGGTAACGTAACGTTCCATCAACATATATTCCCATCCACTGAAGCCATTGTTGTTCTATTTCTCTGCCGTAAAGTTCTTTATTAAGGAAGTTCCCCAAACGACCAAAAACGTATCCCAAAGGCATGCTGATTGCAGCTAAATCTAATAGGCTACAAATAAGAGGTTTTGATAATTTTTTAATTTTACAAAATATAAATGAAGCGAGTAAAAAACCAAAAACAGCACCATGGAAACTCATGCCTGCAATGCCGATAAATTCTCCATGTGCATAAGGATTGAAAGCTTGCCAAGGTTGTGTTATATAGAACCATATAGAATCATCTGTGTAAATAAAAAGATAACCAAAACGTGCGCCTAGTATAATGCCGACTTCAACCCATATAAAATAACTATCGAGTAGGTTAGAATCAATATATTGAAATCTTGCATTTGTTTTAATGAAGTATTTAGCAAGAATAAAAGCTATAAGAAGAGCGAGAACATATGCCAGACCATACCAATGTACGCTGAAACCAAATAGCTCAAACGCTACGGGAGTAAAATATGAGTAAATATTATTCCAAGTCATACATAATGCCTTATGGAAGATTTATGTTAGCGGTATGATTATTGATTCTGAATACATTAGAACCTAATTGATAAATTATACAAGAATGTTGAAACGTTTTGTAAAATCATTGTAGTGCATGTGAGATTTATAAGTTAAGGTCATTGCTTGATTTTTGTGTGAGAAAATCTTTTTCATACACACGTAGTAACGCGATAAATAAAGCATTGATTGCAGGACCAATAATAATTCCCCAGAATCCAAAAGAACCGATCCCTGCTAAAATTGCAAAGAAAATGAGAAATTCATTAATCTGTAACTGTTGATTGAGTAGTCGAGAATTAACAATTCCTATAATCCATGGTTTAATAAGATTGTCAATTATGAATCCAATGAATATCGCGCTATATAACGACAAGATAATCGCATTTTGCGTGTTGCCATCAAAGTACAAGATAAGACTTACCGGTAGCCATACAATAATTCCTCCAATGATAGGGATAAGAGAGCAAATTCCATAAATGATTCCAAGTACTACGCCATGGAATCCAAAGATATACGCAATAACCCCGAAAGCACTGCCTTGAAGCACAACATTAAAAAGAGTAGAAAGAAAGACAATTCGCAACGTTCCGCTTACTTCATGTGAAACTTGTCTGATTTGTTCTTTACGAAAAGGCAAAAGTCTCGTCAAATAATCATAAGTTTGTTCTCCCCAATGTAGAAATATAAACAAAAAAACTATAATAAGACTTCCGTCAATAAGAAAATTTAGGCTACTTTGTCCGAGCGTGCTAGTATATTTTAATATGAGGGTAGAAATATTGCTAAGTGAAATCTCATTGAGATAATGAGTAAATTCTTGTATTGGCATGTATTTTTGTAAAAAAGTAAAAGTCATGGCAATTCGTTCTTTAATCGTATCAAACAAATTGGGCAAGCTATTCCAATCTATATCTTTAAGTGTAAATACCGTATAGGAAAGTATGAATCCTAAAGGTACAAAGAGAAAAAATATTATTAAAAGAATTACGCATAATGAAGAAAGAATGTCATATCGAAAAAATCGCCGTAAATAACTTTTAATCCAAAAAATGCTTATACACAACAAAAGAGCAATAACAATATCGAATAAATACGCATAATATAGTACTCCTATAGCGTAAAGGCACAAAGTAAATATTATTCCAAATAATATTTTTGTTTGCATGTTATTCCTTATTGTTGTTAAAGAATAAAGGATAAATTCCAATTTACAAATCGCATTATATTTACATTGCTGGAATCAAAGCTACTATAAAGGAATTTTTGTAGTGAGTATTCTGCCTATTTGTATTAATTGAATATAGGCTGCCTTATTATTTTATTTGATTCTATGATGTTATCATTCAGGGTGGTGAATACTACGCTTCTTCGAGGGGGACCAACTTAGTCTCTAGGTTATTGTCTGTTTCGTAATTTGCAATGATTTCGCGCACTCTTTCCCCTTCTATCACTTCTTTTTCTAGTAGTTCGTTTGCCATTGTCTCAATCGCGCCTTTGTAAAGCGTTAATGTTTGCTTGACATGTTCATAATGCTCTTGTAGTTGATTTTGAATGTAGCTGTCAATTTTTTGAGCTGTTTCATTGCTGTATTCGCGCGTGTTACTTCCTCCACCTAAGAATCTGTTTCTTGCAGTGAAATCTTCTAATACCATTAATCCAGAGACATCTGTCATACCGTAATAGACGATCATGTTTTTAAGAATCCCTGTTGCGCGCCGTAAGTCATCAGAAGCACCATTAGAAATTTCACCCAAAAAGACTTCTTCAGCACCTCTACCGCCCAATAAAACATTAATGGTTGCTAACATCTCATGTTTTTGTTCTAAATGTCGGTTTTCTTCTGGAGTATGTAGAGTATAGCCCAAAGCACCCATACCACGTGGAATAATGGAGACTTTATTCACACGATGAGCACCTTTTGTAACTTCGCCCATGAGAGCATGTCCGCTTTCGTGGTAAGCCACAATACGTTTTTCTTTCAGAGACAATCTACGTGATTTTTTCTCTAAACCTATCATGGTTCTTTCCATTGCTTCTTTAAAATGTTTGTGTGAGACTTCTTTTTGATTTTCTCTGCCTGCCAAAAGTGCCGCTTCATTGATAATATTTGCTAAATCTGCTCCTGCTAATCCTGCAGTAAATTTTGCAATTTCAGTTAAATCCACGTCTTTGGCAAGTTTAACGCCTTTAATATGCACTTTAAGAATGTCAATGCGTCCTTTGAAATCTGGAGCATCAACAAGCACCTGTCTGTCGAATCTTCCGGGTCTAAGCAATGCAGGATCCAATACCTCTGGTCTATTGGTTGCAGCTAAAACAATCACGGGGGCACTACTACCAAATCCGTCCATTTCTGCTAAAAGTTGATTAAGTGTTTGTTCTCTTTCATCGTTGCCTCCAACCATAGAACCAGCAGCACGACTTTTTCCTATTGCATCAATTTCGTCAATGAAAATAATGCTTGGGGCATCTTTTTTGGCTTTTTCAAATAAATCACGCACACGGCTTGCGCCAAGCCCTACGAACATTTCGATAAAACTACTCCCACTCATAGAGAAAAAGGGGACATTGGCTTCTCCAGCGACAGCTTTTGCAAGTAATGTTTTACCTGTACCGGGCGGACCGACTAATAGGACCCCTTTTGGAATCTTCGCTCCAACAGCCGCATACCTATCGGGATGCTTAAGAAAATCTACAACTTCTACAACTTCTTCTTTTGCCTCTTTATTGCCTGCCATATCATCAAAGCGAACATTGGGTCTTTCTGCATTAATAAGTTTGCTTGCGTTGCCCAATCCAAACATGCCGCCACTCATATTTTTTTGCATACGACTTGTCATAAACATCCATATTGCGATAATAATAAATATAGGCATAAGCCATCCCAACATATCTGTAAAGAAATTTTGCTCACTGAATCCACTATATTTCACTTTATACTCATCGAGTAGGGGGATTAAAGTCATATCCTGAACTTTTTTGGTTGTGTAATAGATAGTTGGATGAGCATTTACACTCACTGCTTTAATTAACGTTTGCCCGATCGATACATTTTGTATTTGTCTATTTTTAATCAACTCTTTAAATTCAGAGTATTCAATTGTTTGACTAACGCTATTGCCACCTAAGCGTCCAAACAAGCTCGCGTCATCGGGGGAAAAAAGCTTAAAAATCCCAAATGTTAGAATTCCTAAAACAATAAAAATAAGAATGTAGTTTTTATTGTTTGGCTTTTTATTGTTCGTATTATTAACTGCCATATATTCTCTCTCAATCTACAATAAATTCGGTAGATTATATTATTTTTTGATAAACTTTAAGGCTATCCATTCCTCAATTTGTTGTTTTTCTAATAATTGTAACGTATCAAATTCTTTCATAATACGTTTTTCATGATCTTCAAGGATTCCAGAGAGGATAAGAATCCCCCCCTTCTTTAAGCATGCTATTAAATTGCGTCTTAGCAGAATAATCACAGAGCTTACAATATTGGCACAAATATAATCATATTCTAAAGGCGGTTTGATAGAAATAGATTCTGAGATTGTAGAATCTGTTATTGCGTGTTGCGCTATTGTGAGATCCTGTATTGCGGTATTTTGATTGTTGTCCAATGTAGTTATACAAGCTACATTTGAATTTGTATGGACTATTGATTCTAAACTTCCTTGCCAAATCATTTGATACTTTACATTGTTGTTATGAAAATTTTGTTTTGTTTGTGTGCAGGCGTAATAGTCTGTGTCGCAGGCGTAGATTTGTGCTCCTAGCTTTGCTCCAACAAGAGAAAGGATACCGCTTCCACAGCCCACATCAAGCAAGCTTTTCCCTTTTAAATCAAGTTGGCTTAGGAACATTATGCACATCTTCGTACTTGCATGATGTCCGCTACCAAAGCTAAGAGAGGGCTCCAGAATAATTGTATGAAGTTCGTCAGATTGTGTATGTTGTACATTAGACTTGATTTCTTGAGTGGTATTAGCGACTTGAGCGGAATGTTTTGATGGCTTTTTGTCTTTATGCCAGCTTGGAGAAATATAAAATTTCCCACACACAATGGGTTGTATGCTTTTTTTGTATTCCTCTATCCAGTCTTTATTTTGCACTTTAAAAAGATGTATTCTTACGGCTTCGATTTGTGAAACGGTATAGAATTTCATATCTTTAATGGAATGCGTTATTGGTTTCGTTGTTTTGGCTTTTATGATTAAATTGCTGACTTTAGCAATAGTTTTTTTACGATAATTTTTGTTCATAAACGGATTATTGTGTTTGATGAGAAGTCGCAACGCGATTTTAAAATCTACATTGCTTATATTTTTTACTCGATTGGGAATATGCAGCCTTGTTGTGTAAAAGGTGTGGTTGTACTTCTTAGGAATAAATTCTATAGTGCTTTCTACCATACTTTGTTTATCAAGTGCTTTGAAAACTTCGGAGCAAGAATCTCGTATTTCATTAATAATTTGTTCTATTTCACTAAGGCTTTTATTGCTGCGCCACACAATATTCGATTCTGTGATACGTATGGGGTTATTGTCAAGTTTTTCTCCAGATAGTTTGTGTGCTAATGGGTGCAAAATGTTTATCTTTTCTTTCATCATTGCTCCTTCATTGGTAGGGAATCTCTATGTTATCTAAGAAGAGGCTCTCTTCGATACATTCATTTGCTTTTTTTAAACAAAGCTTGTAATAAAGAATGCTTTCATTCTTTGCGGTTTGGTTTTGTTGTATATTCACTATGAAAGTTTGTACGTCTTTTAAAAGTAGTGCATTATTGAAATAGAGATTACCATTAGTAAGTTGCAAGGTTTGCGGTATTGTCTGCAAAGAAATATCCATAAAATGAGCACTTTGTGTAGGTATAAACAAATTGTTAAAAGCTTCGTATTTGAGTGTATTATTTGTAACGACAATAGAATCTATTTTTGCTAGATTTATATGTTTGTTAATGAAAAGTTGAGTCTCAAATAGTGAGCTTTTTTTGACAAGAAAAGCTTGGATACGGTGGTTTTGTGCTTGTAAAGATTGCAATGTCTTTAGGAGTGGGATACTGATAAGTCCTACAATAAAAATAACAAAAAGGACTTCTATTATGCTAAAAGTACTTGTTGTTTTAGGGTGTTCATTGTCCCTTGTCATTACAACTCTTGTGGTTCTAGCATTTGCAGCTCTAGCACTTGTTTTTGTAGTTGTGCATTTTCTAGACGTCGATTCTCAACTTCTTGCATAATGTTTTCACGTTCCTGCTGTAACGCCCATAATACCCCCAATGAAGTTGTCCCAAAAAACAAATACCCCGTATATAATCCCGTAAAGCACGCAAATAATGCCACAGCAATAAAAATTCGCTTGGAATACAAGATATAATCCCAAGATTTTTCTCGATAACCTACTTTAATCGGCGAGATCGCCTCTAAATCATCGTCATCTGCTATATAATGTGTCGCAGAATCTTGAGGAAATTTGTTTTCTTCAGAATCTTGTTTTTTATCATTGAATGCCAATGTTTTGTCAGTATGCTTGTCGTTTATATTTTGGTTATTTGGAGATTCGTTGTCTATTGCATACCGCGCATCTAGTTCTTTGTCGTCTTGATTAGTGGAATCATGAGATTCTGTATTTGATACTATCAGAAGTTGGCTTTGTTCGATATCTTGTGTTTGTGGTTCAGTATTATCGAGCTGTAAGTGATTATGTTCTTTGTTTAACGGTGTTGTTTGTAATGATTCTTCTTTTTCTTCTAAAGTATCAGGTTGTATTTCTGAAGTGGTATTTTTTATCCTTGCATCTATGATTGTAGAATCATCTACTTCGTTTGTTGTATGTGATTGTGTGGAAGTGTCATCTGTTGAGATTGACATTATTTTATCCCTTATGCCCATTTTTGTAATTATAACACAAATAACTCTTTGGAATTTTTATCATAAGGATTGACTATGGATAGAGAATCTTTTTTTTTACATGTATTGCAAGAAAGTTCAGTAATAGGGAAATTAAATGATGATTGCGCCTTGTTACAATGCAGTAATAAGCTGCTTGTTGCTATGGATAGTTTTGTAGAAGGAACACATTTCTTGTTGCACACAGGATTCTATCCGCAATGGATAAGCTATAAGAGTCTTGCGCGAAAGGCTTTCATTATTACGATTTCAGATATTATTAGTTCTGGTGCTAAACCCAAGTTTGCGTTGTTGGCGATAACACTTCCAAAATATCTTACTAAATTGAACATCAGAGAGATAGTTGCAGGTATAGAAGAGGTTTGCAGCGAATACCAAATCAGGCTTATCGGTGGCGATACAATCAAGGGGAGTAATTTGTGTTTTCATGTTACAATCATGGGTGAATTGCAGGGAAAATATTTAAGCAGAGATCGTGTTTTATGCGGGGATTTGCTTGCTTATACGAGCATTCGCAATGGTGATTTAGGTAGTAGTTTACATGCTTTGCGGACGTTATTGCGTTGTAAAACTAAGATTCCAAACACACAACGCGGAGTTATAGAATCTGCAAACATTTATGCACGTTTTGGCAATCCTCTATTGCGAGGCAATTTTCTTTTTAAAGCACAGCGATATATTCATGCGTGCATGGATATTAGTGATGGCTTAGGTATGGAAATACAAAGACTACAAAAGATTAATGGTTTGGGATTATCTCTTAGGAAATCCTTTAAGCATTCGTGCCCAAAGCATGTTTATCAAAGTGGTGAAGAATATGAATTACTTTTTAGTTTTTTTCCTAAAGATTTGTTGGCATTGCGATATATTGCAAAGTTATGTCGTATAAAACTGCATATTGTTGGACAATTCGAACGTGTTAAAAAGCAAACATTGCCAATTATCCTATGGCATTGACAATCAATTAAGCATTGAAAGAGAATTGTAACAACCTTAGGTATTCAAAGGAGTGATATGAGTTTGGGCTTTATTACACACAAAGAAACATTAAAGAAAGTACAATTGCTTTCTCCAGCGGGCAATCTTAGAAAAATGCAAATCGCTCTGCATTATGGGGCAGATGCTGTTTATGGCGGAGTAAGCCACTTCTCATTGAGGAATCGGGCAGGGAAAGATTTTAGCTATGAGGATTTTGCAACAGGTGTTGAATACGCCCATAGCTTAAACAAGAAAGTATTTGTAACTATTAACGGATTCCCGTTTAATTCACAGATTGAAAGTTTAAAGAATCATATTGCTAGAATGCGCGATTTGAATCCCGATGCTTTTATTATTGCGGCACCTGGTGTTGTGAGATTAGCGCGAGAAATTGCACCAAATATTCCAATTCACCTCTCCACTCAAGCAAACGTACTCAATGTTTTAGATGCTAGTGTGTATTTTGATATGGGTGTAAAACGTATTGTAGCCGCTAGAGAAGTAAGCTTAAATGACTGTATGCAGATTAAAAAAGTATTGCCAGATTTAGAAATCGAGATATTCGTTCATGGCAGTATGTGCTTTGCTTTTTCGGGACGTTGTTTGATTTCTGCTTTACAGCATGGCAGGGTTCCCAATCGTGGAAGCTGTGCAAATGATTGTAGATTTGACTATGAATATTTTGTAAGAGACATCCAAAGTGGTAACCTTGTAGAGTTTTGTCCACAGGAGCTCTATGTGAAAAATCCAGATAACAACGTTTTTATGCGATTGGAAGAGGATAGTATGGGAACTCATATTTTTAATGCAAAAGATTTGAATCTCGCAAGCTACATTCATGAGATTTTAGAATCTCAAGCAATAGACGCGCTCAAGATTGAAGGGCGCACAAAGAGCAGCTACTATGCGGGTATCACAGCGCGCACATATCGACTTGCCATAGAAGACTATTACCAAAATCTTTCACGTTCGAATCTCTATCAATATGAATTGCATACATTGAAAAATCGCGGCTTTAGTGATGGATATATTATTCATAGACCATTTCAAAAGCTTGACACGCAAAATACTTTTAGTGCAATTAGTGATGGGAGTTATCAAGTGTGTGCAGAGGTTGATTGTAGTGGGAAGTTTTTTCTGTGCAAACATACCATTATAAAGCAGCAATGGATGGAAATCATTGCACCTTTGGAATATTATCCTAAGTACGATTTTGGTCTTGATTTTCCTTCTATCTCTCTACTAGATTCTTATAGCAGCAAAGAATCTAGTAGAAAAGATGTAGTACTCTCTAAGAATCAAGATTGTGTTTTACAAGAAATTTGCAATGATATAGGACAAATTGTCTTTATAGCTGGTAGATATTATCTTAAGCTTTTTAAAATCTTTACTGCAAGTGGCAGTGAATTAGAATCTGTGCATAGTGGGAATACACATCCTATCGTTTTACCTACGGCTTTACCTCCTCTAAGTTTTTTGCGCATAAAAATTAACGATACAACCAATAATGACGGTTAAAAAGTTGACCTATTTGTTCGTTACTAATAAATCCGATAAGTGGTATTTTTTAAACTCTTCAATAAAGGAATTACGCGCGCGATTAATAACTATTTTGAGATTGCAATCTGTATGATAAGGGCATAATTCTCCAGCTTCTTGCTTTAAGCACTCTACAAGATGAATGTTGTTTTCTGTATAGAGCAAAACCGATGAGAGATTGATTTGTTCTGGTTTTTGAGCAAGCCTTATGCCACCTTCGCGACCCTTAAAAGATTCTATGAAATGCCCTTTTGAAAGCTTATGAATTATCTTTTTAAGATGATTTTGTGAAATTTGAAGTTCTTTTGCCATTTGTTCCACTGTGTTTAATTCGTTGTTGTTTTCTGCGAGATACATAAGCGCACGAAACGAATAATCGCTGAATTTTGATAGCTGCATGACATTCCTTAAACGTTAAGGGTAGATTCTCTAATTGATAAATTTCCATTATTAAGTACAAATGTTTGTTGTCTTATAGAGTGTATTTAGAGATAATTTGCGTATTGTATCAACAATCTCCGTGATTGCTTTCATTATGTGAGAAAAGTGCATTACTTACATATTCTAAAATTTCATCGCAGCTTCTAGAACGTAACAAATCGGAATGTTTTACAAGACTATGGTTGATTTCAAAGCCGTTTTTTAGGTTGGCTAAAATGGTTGTCATACCATTTGTGCGCGCACATTTAAGGGCTGGAATCAAGTCAATATCCTTAGAGAAAATAAGGATTCTCTCTGCAAGTTTGTTATAGACAATGTGTGCAATGTCAAGCCCGATAAGCATGTCCACTTGTTTTTGAATGATAATAGGATGCCCATTCGAATCTAACCCTCGATATTTTGAAACACCAAGACGCGTTGCAACAAACGGTAATCGCACTATATCATCAAGAAATTTAAGGACATAAGAGATTTTTTCATTATATTCTTCTTTGCCTTTTTCCAGAAACTTTTCTTCTATAGGTTTGGCGGTGTAAAAAAATATTTTTTTTAATTTTTCCTCTTTTAGTAAAAAAGAATGAATTAGCGCAATGACATGATAAGCATTATTGTAGTCCATCGTATCTTCATTAAACATTGGATATTGAGAATCTTTTTGTATTTTCTTTATTTCATGTCGTAGGTTTTCCCAATCTACAAAAAATTACTGTGTCCATTACAATCCTTAAAACTTATAGCTATAAGCTATATAGGGGTTAAAATCAAGCAACACGCCGCTCTTGTCTATTGTTAGAGCTTGCGTTGGAAGTAATTTTACTCCAATTTCAAATTTATTTTTGTGCGCAAGCGTCATTGTTATGCCTCCTTGCACAGTGACATTGGCACTCCATGCAATGTCTATACGATTGCCGTTTGCCAATATCATAGGCGTATTATTATCAAAATAGATAAGAGCACCTGCGCCTACTCCTAGAAAGAATCCCATTGTGTGCTGATAGGTTTTACCGATAAAAAAATCAATCAAAATATCTATGCCAAGAGAAGCCATAATCATTGTTCCAGAATATTGAATATTCAAATCGGTTGGTTTGAGTGTGTTTTGTTGCAAAATAGCTATGGCTAAGGAATCATGTGTGAAATCAAGTCCAAAATATCCGCGAATTCCAATGTAGCTATCAAGATAGCTTATCATACCACCTCGTAGCCCAAATCCCGAGCTTAGAATCCTTACCGTATTCCCATGAGTATCCAATCGATTAATGGACGTTATATTGTATAAAAGCATAAGGTAATAACCATTACGTTTAATGTTCGCTTCTCTAAGTAACAAACTCTGCGTAGGTGTTTTTGCGATTTTTGGAGTGATAAGTACGGGTTGTAAGGATCTGATTTGTTCTTCTGTAAAGCTTGGTGCTGTTAAAGAATTCTCATCTTCATCAGGAAATGTTATTTCGTTAGTGTTTGCTTGCAAACAACATAGTATCAATAGAACGATAAAGAAATATATGGATTTCTTATGTAATATTTCCCTTTTCATAATTTATGGATTCTTTCTACAAAAGACTTTCTTCATAAGGGATTATACCTTGTTCAAAGAGATTGTTGGCTTGTTGCTTTAGGCTAAGAAACTTTGAAAGGGATTCTTGCGAAAGAGATTCTAATCGTAGGAAATCCTGTATCATTTTCGAGTCGAGAATCTCTTGGATAAGAATCCTCTTGCCAAATCCTTGATAATAGCAATGTGGACATCCGAGTGCTATGGCTTTATCCTGTATTTTACATTGCGGACAAAATGTCTTAAGTAACCTTTGTGAAATAATGCAGCTTAGAGTGGATTCTAATAAATATTGTTTCGCGCCTAAGTCTTTTAATCTCGCAATGCTTGATTGACAATCATGGGAATGAATGCTTGCAAGCACCAAGTGCCCGGTAAGTGTAGCTCGCAAGGCACTTTCCATAGTAGCACTATCACGTATTTCGCCTATCATGATAATATCTGGATCTTGTCGTAGGATATGCTTAAGGGCTAAGGAAAAATTCAATTCTTCATTGACTTGGCATTGTGTAATGCCCGCGATATTTTGTTCAATAGGGTCTTCTATTGTGATGATTTTTTTTGTGCTATCGTTTAAAAAACGTAGACAATTATAGAGAAGCGTGCTTTTTCCGCTACCTGTCGGACCACTTACTAGAATTAACCCGCTTTTTGCAAGTAAATGTTTTTTGAGAGATTCTCTAATATGCGGTTGTAAATTCAGAGAATCTAAACTAAGGAACTTTTGAGAATAATGAGGGATTCTAAGTACAATGCTTTCATTTTCTAGCGCGGGAAAGCATGAAATACGAATATCGCAATGTTGTTGCGAGAGTGAAATTGCAAAATCATCTTTTACACATTGATACAGAGTTTTAAAGGAATGGGTATCAAAAAGCCCATCAATACTAAAATGCCCATCTTGCGGTAACCTTTTCTCTGTAATATCAAGATGACAAAGTAATTTGATTTTTTGTGCGATTTTATAGAAAAGCAGTTCATTGAAATCCATAAAATGTAGTAAATTTCCCTCTATACGTAAGGCAATTTTACCTACCTTTTCTTGCAGGGTGATATGAATATCGCTTACGTTATAGAGTACAGCTAATGAAATCAAACTTATAATGAGATTTTCATGTAGCTCTTTTTCCTCTAAATAATGCTTGATAGTAAGGCAAAAATTAATTTGGTGTAAAAACTTTTGCTTACAGAGGTAGAATACAACATGAGCCTCTGAATAATATTTACGTAGCTCTTCCCGAAGTTGGTTTTGATGCTGTGCATCAAGAGGTTCTTGAAGAATAACACATAAATTTTGAGAATCTGCACAAGGAAAGATAATATGCGGCAATATAATCTGCTCGGTTTGCATGATAGAAAAAATATGTCCTCTATTGTTTTGCAATACGGTGAGTTGATAATAAACGAGATAGCATGACAAAAAGTGTTCTTCAACGTATGGATGTGCGTCGATAAATTTACTAAAAATCAGAGTCTTTTTTTGCAGCATCTCACAAAGAAAGTCTCTAAACGCTTCTTGATGTTGATGATTCAAAGCATGAAAGCTTTCTTGTGTTGGTGTATAAGGGTTGTGCTCAACCTGTGCTCGCAAAGAATCTAAACTAATCAAACTTCACACTACCTTTAAACAAATACTTATGACTATGTGGTAGATTGGAATAAATAGCTAATGCCAACTTCCTAATCTCAAATAATGCTCTCTTATCGGTGCGTAATTCAAAAAAGTTTTGTAATGAACGTGCGTTAATAGTGAAATAAAGATTGGTTCGATAAGCCTCAGGTAAAGCATATTTAGCCACATCGTTAGCCTTACCATTCACTAGCAATTCCCTTAATTTCTCCAATGAATGAATAATTGCATTATTTGTTTCGTTGTCTTGTGTAAAAACTACCCACTTACTAGCTCTCTCAAAATTAACGCTATCAATCGGTAAAAAGCTATCTTGTTGTCTTAACTCTTTCAGTGTGTATCTTGTGCTCTTAACAGAATAACTTGCCATTCTATGCCGTGTTAATTCAATCAAACACGCTCTACTTATGCCTTTAATCTCAAATGAATAGCTTAAATGCTCTAAAACCGATTTATGCTTAAACTTATTCCCAACTCTATCGATTAACTCTAAATCAGCCTTATTTGAAGCTTTATCGAAACTATCCCAACATGTCCTAACTCCACCTACACACACGTTTAAAGGCGTGTAATGTAAAAGTTTTATTGAAAATGATAAATTATATGCAGGAGATGATGCGGATTCCATGATAGCTCATTCTAACTTATTTTGTCGGCTGTAATTGTATATCATTTTAAGAAAATTAGTGCCAAAAAAGTTTTTTGCCTAAGAGTTTTTGAGAGACTTTGTTGATTAAACGTAGCATATATTGCTGTTTGCCTCCAAAGACTCCTTCGAATATTGCTTGTTCGAGTTTGGGGGTTGGTTGCATAGTTTTAGGCGTTTGCAATGGGAAATCAATATCATAATTTTTTAATGCTTGAATTGGTGATGTAGATGTGGTATGTGTAGCATCTTCGCGATTAAAACCAATATTTTTAATAAAAGCATGTTTGGGTTGTATGCTTATTGCCTGATGCTTCCACATGCTATACGTTAATGGGTAATCCCAAGTGTCAATTTCGCCTGCAATGTAGGACAGGAAAATCTTATGCCAATATCTTTTTTCACGGTGATTACAAAAAGACATTTTTGCAAAATGCGTCTCAAAGTCTTCAATCTCTCTTTCGTATTTTGTCCATCGATTTGCCCAGCTAGCCCAGCCCCAAATATGCGCATATTTTGAGAAAAAATAATCTACTTGCATATACTGTTTTAGACGCGGCAGTAAGTCCAATCCACTCCAACCAGATATTAGAAAGATTTGTTCAGTTTCCTTATAATATTCCAGCAATTCATCGCAGAATCTAAAGAAACTTAAACTAGGCAGGCAGTCATCCTCTAAGATAATCCCTTGTTCTTCTTGACTAAAAAACCACGATATGGCTGAACTAACGCCCATTTTACATCCAAGGTTAGAATCTAAAAAGCGAGTTTTGATTTCACATTGTTGATTGATTGTATCCAACATATACTTGCGAATCTTTGCAACTTTTTCACTCTCTAATTTGCCTTGAGAATCTTTTTTATTCTCTCTAGCACCGTCGCTTGCAAGGTAGATTTTAGGTGGTTTTGCCTGAAGAATCTGCGGCAATGTTTGCTCTACTGTATCGAGTCGATTAAAGGTAAGAAAAAGCACGGGTGATTTACATTGATAGAATGTTTGGGAAGCAGCTTTCATGCAACTTCCTTTGAATTTTTGTGAGAAGAATAAACTACATTGTTGTGAATAAAGTGGATTCTGGTTGTTTGAAAGAATTTATAAGTGGAGAAGAAATAAATAGAATAAGATGTGTGGCAATTTAGGCTATTGGTTTTCGTTGTGATTGAGGTTGCCCCCCCCCCCCCGTAGTAGTCAATGCCGCGAATCTCTTTTGTACGCTATTTCGCAATGTTCTTTGTAATTTAGTGATTCTTTTGGAAAATGTCTTTTTCCTTCTTTCAAGTTCAAATTGTTGAATCCTAGTGAGTGCTAGTTTGGATTCGCAAACTTGTTGCGGATAGGTAAGAGGAAGTGTTACGCACACTTCTTGTGGATTGCATATATTATCGTCTCCACCGCAGTGAGTGCCGCTTCCATCAAAGCCTATTTGTCTGATTAGTGAATGCGAGGGTAGCAAGGTTAGAGCTTTATGTTTATAGGCGATAAGATAGTTGAAAATTGCCCAAGTTTTTATTTTGCCGCTTTTATTGAGTAGAAGTTGTTCCCAATAGCCCTTACTATAATCATCCAAATTGATATAACGTATGTCCTCTTGCGTGAAATTTTGCAATGCCCAATCAACATCACGTTTATAATATTGCCATCGATTTGCCCAGCTAGCCCAGCCCCAACAATGTGGGATTCTAAAAAAATAGCAGGATTCTAATCCATCTGTTTGTATAGGTGCACTCCATGCACTAATGCTCCAAACACGATTATTATTTTCGTAAAAATTGAGTGCTTCATTCATGTATTGTAAAAAAATAGGACTAACGACTATATCATCTTCCAAAATGATAGCCTTGCCGTATTTTTGCATCGTAGTGCTTACGCCATCGATAATAGAATCTGCTAAACCAAAGTTATGTTCCCTTTCGATAATTTCAATTTCCTGAAAACGACGTAATATTTTGTTTTGTTCACAGAAAGTTTGAAGATAATTTCTGACTGCAGCAACTTGCTCTATCGCCGTACTGCTTGCCTCCCTTTTTGGCGCATCTGCATAGATAATGAGTTTGCTTTGCAGGCTAAATGGATTGTTTGCTAAAGCTTGGAGTGTTTGCTGTGTATGCCAGATTCGATTGTAGGTAAACAATACAATAGGTGCTAAAGGTTGCTGCATAAAATTCCTTAATAAAATGAAAATTATAACTTATTCTTAGTGATTCAAATGGAATTTTGCATGTGATTTCTATGGTAAGTTTTGTGTTACAATATATATAATTTTTGTAAATCATACAGAGATTCAAGGAGGTTGAAATGCTACAAATAGGAATCTTTGGGGCAACGGGTCGAGTAGGAAAACTTTTAATTAATGAGATTCTTTCGGAAAAAAAATGTCAATTATCAAGCGTTTATGTGCGCAATGAATTGCAATACAATATTCCTTCGAAAACACTTGTAACAAATGATATGTTTGCTTTTATTGCAGCCAATCAAGTGATTATTGATTTTTCGAGTCCAGAAGCTACACAATTGCTTTTAGAATCTATTCTTCAATCAAATTTAGATTCTAAAGATATTCCAGCTCTAGTTATTGGCACAACAGGATTAAATAACATGCAGCAAGAGTTGTTAGATAGGACGAGCTCTATTGCGCGCGTTCTTTATGCAAGCAATATGAGTTTTGGTATTGCGGTTTTAGAGAAGATAGTTGCATTATTAAGTCGTGAATGGCGGGATTCTGAAATAGAAATTACAGAATCGCATCATAAGTACAAAAGGGACGCTCCGTCTGGCACTGCATTATCTCTTGCAAAAAACGTTCTTCAAGCACGTAATTTAAATGAACAACATTTGAAATTTGGCAGACAAGGATTTGCGCTTAGAGAGAAAGATGAGATTGGTGTATTGAGCGTGCGTGCAGGAGATGTTGTTGGCAAGCATACGGTTGGTTTTTATGGCGATGGAGAATATTTAGAGCTTACTCATACGGCTACTTCAAGAGTAACTTTTGCTAAAGGCGCACTTAATGCTGCATTTTGGGTGATTAACCAATCCAATGGTTTATACAGCATGAGCGATATGTTTGAAGTGTAATCAAGGATTCTAAGATTTTTGAAATATGAGGAGAAAAAATGTATAAAGAGTACTTTGAAGAAATTTTAGTACAGCATGCTAAGGAAATCATACAACATTTATTACATTATAAAATACATTTTTACTTGCAATGCTGTGTAGAAAAGGTGCATTTTGATCCTATATTACCCGCAGATATTACTGCGACTTTCCAACCCTTAATTGATTTTGTCCTTGCAGGCTACACGTTTGAGAGCATTGAGCTTTGGGAAAATGAGATTTCTTTTGAAGCTGGTTTTGGTAAGGAGAATTTTGCGAGTATTATAACCGTGCCTTTTTCTGTTATCGTACAAATTATTGTTCCAACACAAGATCGTATTGTTCGTGATTTATGCTTGTTTGTTAATACGATTAGTTTATTGGACCTTGAATCGCCAAATAAAGAACAAACACAAGAAAAGGAAGAGGAATTGTTAGCGAGCTCTAAGAATGCGATACTTTCTAATCCCGATAACCAATTTTTAAAGCATTAATTGCTATGAAAGTTGTTGCATACAGCGTTAAGAATCCAGTCGTTGTTTGTGTGGGGGTGATTTTTCTTCTACTCTTTGGTTACTTAGCCATTAAACAAATGCCTTACTCTCTTACTCCTAATATTAGTAGACCTACTGTGAGTATCATAACAACTTGGAGTGGGGCAACACCCTATGAAATAGAAAAAGAAATTGTACAAAGACAAGAAAAATTCCTTAAGAATCTTCCCAATCTTCTTACTATGACTTCTACAAGCCGCGAAGGTGTTGCAGTAGTGAGTCTTGAATTTGAAATTGATACTGATATGAAAAAGGCTCTGCTTGATATTAATTCCAAGCTCTCTGAAGTTCGCGGGTATCCTTCTGGCATTGATAATCCAGTAGTAAAAGCAACGGGTGAAAATATTGCCCCTGTTGTGTATTTATTCGTAAAGTCCGATACGCAGCAATCTGTAAAGCAGTTTTATACCTATATCAACGAAGATATAGTCAAACTTTATGAGAGATTAGAGGGTGTAGGCTCTGTGGATATTGTTGGTGGAGTGGCTAAACAAGTGCAAGTGATACTTAACACGAAACAACTTGCTTTCTATAATATTACGATAGAGGATGTCATTACTGCTTTGCAGAATCAGAATATTGATGTTTCAGCTGGTAGTCTTGATTACGGGCAAAGGGCTTATCGTGTTCGTACAATCGGCTTATACCAAACTACTCAAGATGTTTATAACACAGTGGTTAAAACGAGCGATACACAAGTTGTTTATTTACGTGATATTGCTTCTGTGATTGATTCCTATGAATTATCTACTGTCCCAAATATACACAATAACAATGAAACCATTTCGCTGCAAGTGCGCCCGACTCCAACTGCCAATGTATTAGAGCTTATAGAGCGTGTCAAAGAATTAACAAATACGCTTAATAACACTCAAATGAAAGAGAATCATCTTCATATTGATTGGGGAAGGGATAGTGCTGGATTTATCCAAGATGCTATTGCGCTTGTAAAACACGATATTCTTTTGGGTATTATCCTTGCTGCTTTAGTGCTTTATGCGTTTTTACGTAGTTTTTCGAGCGTTTTTGTTGTTAGTGCCATTATCCCTATTTCTATTCTAAGCTCATTTATTTTGTTGAATCTTATGGACAGAAGTCTTAATGTGATTTTACTTGCTGGAGTGAGTTTTGCTATAAGCATGATTATAGATTCTAGCATTGTAGTCGTAGAGAATATTTACAGACATTATAGTATGGGCAAACGTATGTTTGAATCTTGTATAGACGGTACTAAGGAAGTTTTAGGGGCACTCTTTGCAAGCACGATTACTACGGTGGCAATCTTTATTCCTATTATTGGGTTAAAAGATGATGTCGGACAACTTTTTTCTGATATTGCTTTGGCATCGAGTAGCGCGCTTATTCTCTCGTTTTTTATTTGTATGATAGTTATTCCTAGTTTATATTATAGTCTTGCAAAGTTCGTGCATACTACCTATAAATCCAATACATGTAATATAGATTCCAAGAATCATAGTAAATTAACACGATTGATAAGAGATTCTCTTGCTGTAATATTCCCAAGAAGAATATTCTCTTCACGAATTATTATTAGAATAATACAACCAAAACATACTTTTGATTTGTTCTTACTCATGATGGGACAATTTATTTTTCGCATTATTGCTAATCTTGTGAGATTTTGTTTGGAGAATGTATGGACACGTATTGCTTGTGTTGTTTTTTTTATTATCTTTAGTGTGAGCATTAGCGTTGCTTTTTTCCCAAAATTAGATTATCTACCAAAAGGTAGCCAAAATTTCCTTATCGCTTATGTGCAAGCACCAAATGGTTTGAGTTATCAAGAGAGATTGGACATATTGCAAGGTATCTATACGTATCATGCTCCGTATATGCTCGCTAATGGTTTTGTAGGAAATTCTAAGTATCCGGCTATCAAGGACTTTTATATTTCGGCTGGGACAACAAGTATCTATTTTTATGCAATTTCTAACGAACCACAACGTGTCAAAGAACTCATTCCGCTTATGCGTGAAAGTATAGATTCTCTCCCTAATATCAGCGGCACTGTAGTGGAGCAAGGAATCTTTAGTAGTAGTGGAATCTCCGAAAATGTTGAGGTAAATATTGTCGGATTTGATATGGATTCTATGGTGAAGAGCGCAAACGTGTTTATGGAATTAGCCAAGCAATACCTTCCTGGAGCAAGGATTCGTGTTTTTCCCTCTCTTGATTTAGGCAATAGAGAAATTAATTTATATCCCGATATGCGTTCTTTGGCTGTTAATGGTCTTAATGTAAAAAGTTTTGGCAATATTGTTGATGTGGTAGTAGGCGGTAAGAAAGTAGGCGATTTTCGTAACACAGAAGGTCGCATTATAGATTTAATATTGCAATCTGATAATATGACACAAAGTCCTGAAGACATTTTATATTCACAAATTTATGCACCTTCAGGGCGAATCATACCTCTTAGTAGTCTTGCTGATATTCGTCAAGACAGGGGATTCTCTCAAATTCGACATTTTGAGCAAAACAGAAATATTCTTTTTTATATTAATCCTCAATCTTCTATGCCATTGCAAGATGTTATTCATGTGATTGAAAATGTAATCAAGCCACAAATGCAATCACAAGACGTTTTAGGAGATAATAAGATTCTTCTTAGCGGCAACGCCAATAAGCTGCATAAGCTTGCAAAACATTTGAGTGGCGGTTTTATTCTTGCCTTAATCATTACTTATTTGCTACTTGTAGCCCTGTATAGTAATTTTCTTTATCCTATTATCATTATTTGCACTGTTCCTTTTGCTTTAGCTGGAGGATTTATTGGGTTAAAGTTTGTAGATGTCTATATTGCAAGTCATAATCTTGATGTACTTACAATGCTTGGCTTTATTATTCTTGTGGGTTCAGTTGTTAATAACGCGATTTTGATTGTTTATCAAAGCCTTATTAATCTACGCAAATATGCAATGTGTGTGTATGATAGTGTGTACGAAGCAACCATTTCACGTATCCGACCAATTTATATGAGCATGCTTACGAGTCTGTTAGCCTTGTCTCCGTTAGTATTCTCGAGCGGTGCTGGAAGTGAAATTTATCGCGGATTGGGAGCTGTAATTGGAGGGGGCATTTTAGTCTCTACTATTATTAGCGTTTTTGTGATTCCATCGCTTTTAGTTTTTGCATTAAAGCCCCCTAAAGACATTGTTGTTTAATCCATTTGAATCAAAATTGTGTAGTTATATATTTATCTAAAAGTTGTTATATATATAATTTATATATTTTTACGACAACGTTAATTTGTTTATAAACTATTAAAAAATTATCATTATAATATTTTGCTACTAAGTAATTATTATTAAGGATTATTATGCAGTTTTTCAAAGCAAGGCTTTATAATATTCTTGTTCTTTGCATTGTATTGCTATTATGGGATTTTTTTAGCACAGGTAAATTTTTTGATATATCTTTTTTTCAGACAAATCATATTATTCCTAGCCCCTTTGAAGTTTGGTTGTACTTACAGGAGGTTGTTGCAAATCACAAATTGTTTTTGCATATTCAAGCGAGCTTGTATCGCTACATCTTGGGTTTTGCTATTGGTGCTATTTTAGGAATTGTTGCTGGGTTTATTTTGTCGTTTTTTTCTCGTGTTCGCGATGCAATAGATCCTCTTATTCAGATATTACGTCCTATTTCTCCGATAGCATGGTTTCCTCTAATTGTTATTATTTTTGGCATTGGTGATAAGCCTGCTATTTATATTATTGCTTATGCGGTGTTTTTTCCTATGTTATTACTCACATTAACAAGCATTAAACAAATAGATTCTATTTATTATCAAGCAATGGAGAATCTAGGTGCAGGAAATATGGATATTTTCTTGCATGTCACGTTGCCTGCTAGCTTTATTGGAATCTCTTCTGCATTGAAGCTAGGCGCGAGCCTTGCTTGGATTAATCTTGTTGTAGGAGAGATGGTAGGGGCACAAAATGGACTTGGATATTTGATTATTGATTCTAGGAATCTGTTGCAAACAGAGGGCATTATTGCCTCTATGCTTTGTATTGGTTGTATCGGATATTGTATTAATCTTGGTTTTGAGTCGTTTGAAAGATTTATCCAAAAGAAACTAGGTGGTAAATAAGGAGAATGTATGCCAAATATGAATCATGAAATTGCAATTTCTAATCTGACAAAATATTATCACAATCATAAAGTGTTAGATTCTATTACTTTAAATGTCAAGAAAGGTGAATTTATTATGTTGCTAGGTAGAAGTGGCTGCGGGAAGACCACCCTGCTTAATATACTCGGGGGATTTGAACCCTTTCATTCTGGATTTGTACGTGTGCAAGAAAGAACAGCCGGCAATGCCAAACATAAAGATTTAGAATCTTCGCTAGATTCTCAAAAAAAATCGCGGTTTTTTACAAGATCTTCTTACCCTAAACCAATTTATCAGATTAAACCCAATAAAAAATGTATCAAAATCTTTCAAGAGTATGCTCTTTTACCTTGGAAGAGTGCCTTTGAGAATATTCGTTTTGTGCTAAAAGCTAATAAGATTCCCGATGGAGACAAAATTGCCAAGAAATATCTTGAAATTGTGGGTCTTCATGAACATAGCGATAAATTTCCTAGTGCGCTTAGCGGAGGGCAAAAGCAACGTGTAGCTATTGCAAGGGCAATGTGTTTAAAGCCAGATATTTTACTGCTTGATGAACCCTTTTCGGCACTTGATTATTTTATTCGAGAAAACCTTCAAAAACTCATATTGAGACTTTCAAAAAGCTTAAATATGACTATCGTATTTGTAACACATGATATTGATGAAGCTATTTTGCTTGGTGATAGAATCATTATTCTTCATGAAGGGAAAATTGTCCGCGAATTTGATAATCAGCAAAAACCAATTAAAGATAGCCGAGATTTTTATCATCTTAAAGAAAGAATCGCCTTTGAATTACAGGGATTTGAGGAAATGGTGGAATACAACATTTGATTGTGATTGAATAAATTATCTTGCCGAGAATATATCTTGCAATGCCTTATAGAGAGCGTTTGCAATGAGCTTATATCCAGCAGGACTTAGATGTACGTCTGGTTTAGAGAGATTGTTGAGCGTCCATTGTTTTTTGGATCCTGTTTTTTGAATAAAGTCGTTAGTGTCAAAGAGTAGGGTATGTTCCTTTTGTGCGATGATATGGATTGCTTCTTGAACAGCTTGAAAGCTCTTTGCAAGTCTATATTGTTTTATTTCTGCTTTGTTTGAAGGTATAGGTAGCAAAACGGGCGGTGGTGAAACAAGCAAAATTAATGTATGCGGATTATAGTGTCTTAAAATCCTGATGAACTCTGAATAATTGCGTATAAATTTTTCTCTATTGAGATTATCGAGTGTTGCGTCATTGCTGCCATAGCACAGAATAATAAGATCGTATTCAAGTAAGCTCAATTGTCTTTTGACTGCTTTGAGATTCCATTTGAGCCAAATATCTGAACGTACCCCGTTTACTCCTAAATGTTCTATAAGCAATGGATTGTTTTTTTTATAAATAAAATACCCTCCTAGTTTTGCTTTTTCATTAAGAGCATAAATAGTAATCGGGAAAGTGAAATCATGTTGCGCAATTTCCCACTGCTGTGTTTTTGCGGCAAGTATCGCAGTGTTATGGTTTGCATCTTCAATTCGGAAAGAATGAGTATTTGCTGGTCCTTGAAAAATGATTTGAGTAGTAAAATTTTTGTTTGCAATATTGAGTAAGGATTCTTTAACATTAAGGGTAATGCTAGCTGGTAGTTTCTCGACAACGGCGATAATCCCACCTAATGGATAATCAAGAGCATAATCAGCAAATTTCTTTCTGGAATCTAAAATTCGAAAGTTTGTGCTTTGATAAGAGAGCAGGAGGTTTTGATGATAGTCTGGCATAATAGGATAGGTGAATCCTATAGAGTTGGCATTTCCTAGAATTGTACGTAGTTCATGAGTGATAAAATCTGCCGCAATATGAGAATCCCCTAAAACGCGAATTTTTAGATTCTTTTTTGCCAACCATTTATTCCTGAAATTTTCTATTGCTTGTGTGTTCTGACTAAAATTCAAGATTTTGGCTTGTTGTAAATATTTTTTAAATTGTTGGTTCTTGTCGAGAAAACCAGCTGCATGTAGAATTTGCAATGTGAAAAGTAAAAATAAAAAGCTTGCTAATTGTTTCACGTTATTCCTTTATTGCGTCTTGGCTTGTTGTGCGGAAAAGAATGGATGCGATGTAAAAGGGGAGGTTTTATCTGTTTTAGACTCTCTATTAGATTCTTTATTTGCTGTATCATTGATGACAGGAGAATTAGCATGAGAATCTAAATGACTATTTGGCTGCAAATGCTCTTTGATTGGATTGTGAGATTCTAATGTTTTAGTTTGTATGGTATTTTGATTATATTGCTCTGATATGTTTGTGATGTTATGTGGGCTGTGTTCTTGGACGATGATTTTCTCAAGTAGGAGATTACTTAAGATTTCCGAACCCTTGGTGGTTAGATGGATTCCATCTTGTGCACGAACAAGCACGCTTTTGCCCTCTGTATTCTTAATGTAACTACTGAATTTGCCTTCATTTGTTAATATTTCCGTCTTAATGAATAGCCCATGAGATTCTAGATTTTTTGCATACATAGCATTAAGTAAGGCGATTTTGTTATTAAGCTGTTCGTTTTTTATGGTTGGTACTTGAAACCACACAACAAATACCGCATGTTCTCTTGCAATGGAAAGTACCTCTTCTATCTTTGCATTGTATAAGGTATTCCATTTTTCACTTCCAAATTTTATTCCTTTTACGTCCCATGGATCATTTGCACCTAAGCAAACTACGAGAACAGAGATTTTTGGATTCTTTTCTAATGCTTTTTGTGTTGTCCGTGCCCAATTGAAGAATGAAGTAAAAGTGAGTCCAGTGTTTTGTTTTGCAATATTATACGCACGTAAGCCTTTTGTTCTTAATGCTCGAACAAGCATTATTCCAATGCCTTGCATAAGGGAATCTCCAATTAAAAGAAACTCTGTGTCTTTGTTAATAAGGAGTTTTCCATCGATAAATTGTATGTTTTTTAGTGGTTGATTGTTGGATTGTGTGAATTGTCTATCATCATTGCCTATAGCTGGCGGTAAGGTTATGCTAGGTTTTTCGGTATGCGTTTGTGATTCTCTTGACGCGAAAGATTCGGAGGGTTTTTCATGCAATAAATTACCTTGTGCAGATTCTGTATAGGGTGATTGTAGTTGTGTCGAGTCTTGCTCAAAGATTTGTGTGCGCCATTTATCAAGTGTGCTTGCAACAGCGGATGCAGTTTCTAAACTTGGTCGGAAGAGTGAGTTTGTTTCTAAAGGTTTGATATTGATATGATAGGTTTGCATGAAATAATCTATAAGACTACGATGAAAGACAAAACACACCAATACTAAACTAATAACTCCAAGAAAAAGCAAACGAATAAGCTGCATTAGAATCCCGCATAAATAAAATTTGGAATCCCATTGGCACTTAATCCGATAATTAGAATTGCTACAAGGGCAATTAAGAGTGGCTGTAAGATGAGTGGGAGAGAATCCAAAATCTTACAGCCATATTGCATTGCATTACATGTAAATGGATACATAAAAAAACATAATGCGCATAAGATGAGATATTGCCATTGCAATGAATTTGTGGGCAATGTGAGATTGAGGAATAGTGATTTGATATAGAAAAGTGAATCTTGTATATCTGTGTAAACGAAAAACAGCCAAGTGAAAGCTACAAAGTGAAATGTAATGATAGAACTCACATAAGGGACGTTAATACGAAAGTTATAGAATCTTAGAATGTTAAGACAAATCGTTGCTACACCATGCAAAAGCCCCCAGACAAGAAAATTCCAGCTATTACCATGCCAGATTCCAGATAAGGCAAATGAAATAAGAACAAAAATCTGCGTAAGAAAGAATCCCTTTTGATTGCCACCAAGAGGAATATAAATATAATCTCTAATAAATAGTGAAAGACTAATATGCCATCTTGCCCAAAAATCTTTGATATTGCGTGCCATATATGGCATGTTGAAGTTTTGAGGAAGGGTAAAGCCTATCATTAATGCAAAAGCAGTTACTAAGTTAATGTATCCACTAAAATCGCAATAAAGTTGCACACAATATGCGTAAATTCCAAGCAACAGAGTTAGGGAATTATAAATGCTAGGGTTATGTAGAATTGATTCGGAATAAATTTGTAAATAATTGGCTAAGAAAACTTTTTTTGTGATTCCAAAAAGAATAAGCACTACAATTAATGAAATGTTTTCTAATTTACGAATGCTATAAAGTTGTTCAAAGAAATACTGACTTCTCATAATGGGACCAGAAATAAAAGTTGGAAAAAAAGAAAGATAGCATGCTAGAGAAAGAAAGCTTTGTGGCATAGTACCTTGCAGTACACTATGCAAATAGGTTATTGAGGCGAAAGTGTAAAAGCTAAGCCCTAGAGGAAAGATAACATCAGCTTGTTGTGCGGAAAAACCCAAAAAACCAAGTAGAATATCAAAACTATCCTTTATTGCAGGAAAGTATTTAAAAAAGCACAGATTAAGTATGATGCAGCTTAAACAACAAGCAAACAAAGTTTTTGAATCAAATTCAAAAATAAGCAATGCAAAAAGGTAAATGGTGAATGTATAAATAAAAACGACTAATGCAAAATAGGGATTTATCCAAACAATCAATACATAATTAAAAAGCAATAGCAATAAATTTTGTGCATTTAAGCCGAAGAACCGTAACACGATCCAATAGATAACAAGGAATGCAAGTAAAAAACAAGCAAATTCAACGGTAAAGAAAATCATTAAGTTATCCAAAGGAGAAGTTCGTTGTTATTATAAGTAATTTCAAAGAATAAAAGAGAAACATTAACAAAGACTTGAATGGCTTTTGTCTGGGATTGTACATGGAAGCTTGACATGACAAAAGAAATTTATTACAATCTTTGCTTATTTGAAAAGGTGGATTTATGAGATTATCACTGTATATAGCTTTGTGCTTATTATTGGGGTTTTTTGGTTGTTCTGATACAAAAAGTGAATCAGAAGTTGCAGAAAATCAATCACAAGTCGAGCAAAAGGAGAATCCAATAAGCAACGTAGACGTAGTAACAAAAACAAATGAACAGAAACAAGTTTCAAATGTTAGCGACAGAAGTAAGCCTAATATAGTTATTCTTGCGACAGGAGGAACTATTGCTGGCACTACCGATTCCCATATTAATACAACAGATTATACTGCGGGAGTAGTAGGGGTTGAGACATTAATAAACGCTGTGCCCGAAATAAAGAATCTTGCTAATATCAAAGGGGAGCAGATTGCTAATATTGATAGTGCTGATATGAGCAATGAGATTTGGCTTAATCTTGCCAAACGTTTAAATGAATTATTGCAAGATTCTACAGTTGATGGTGCTGTTATTACACATGGCACTGACACGATGGAAGAAACCGCTCTTTTTTTACATTTGGTGTTAAAAAGTAATAAGCCTGTAGTCATTGTGGGTGCTATGCGACCAAGTACAGCAATGAGTGCAGACGGAGCGAAAAACCTCTATAACGGTGTGAGCTTGGCAGCGGACACTCGCGCAAAAGGTAAGGGCGTTATGGTGGTTATGAATGACAGGATTCAGAGTGCACGTTATGTAACTAAAACGCATACTCTTAACGTTGATGCTTTTTCTTCAACAAATAGTGGAGATATGGGCTATATTGTCGATGGTGAAGCGTTTTTTTATTCTCTACCCAATAAACCCCATACAATTACGAGTGAATTTGACGTAAGCAATTTGGATACATTGCCACAAGTAGATATTTTATACTCTTATGCCAATGATGGCTCATCTATTGCGGCACAAGCTTTATTTAATCATGGAACAAAAGGGCTTGTTGTTGCCGGAAGTGGTGCTGGAAGCATACATAAGAATCACAAAGAAACATTACGGCAACTCATGCAAGAGGGGTTAATTGTTGTTCAAAGTTCGAGGGTAAATGCTGGTATGGTTTTTGCGAGTGAATCTGATTCGGAACTTGGCTTTATTGGGAGTGGGGATTTGAATCCTCAAAAGGCGCGTGTATTGCTTATGCTTGCTCTTACACAAACCAATAACACAAAAGATATTGCAAGGATTTTTGCGCGTTATTAATATTCTATCGCCCTATGTGCGTTCTATGTGGTTGTTAGTAATTTCTGTATTGTGTGTTGTGATGTCAAGATTTAAGCAGTTTGCTGCATTGTTTTTGTTTAATGCTTGTGGATTAGATTCTAAATATGCTAAAGCGGCTCTACCAATCATTGCAGCGTTATCACTGCAATATTGCATATCTGCGAGCAGTAATTTTTTTTGATATTTTGCAACCAAATCCTGTATTTTATCGCGTAATAGCGAGTTAGCACTTGCTCCACCAACCACTGCGAAATATGGAATATTAGATGTTGATTTGAGATATTTTTCACACTTTTGCAAGAGATGTGTTACTGCACTTTGCTGTAAGCCTAATGATAAAGCTTTTGTTGAGGGATGAGCAAGAATCTGTTGTTTTATTTTCTGTGCCTCTTGTGTTTGAGACGATAAGTCATGAGACAGCAAAGAATGATGTTTTTGCTTGTTGGCTAAGGGGTTTTTTGCCGTATTATGTAGAGAATGAGTATAATGGGAATGGGATTCTATAAGTTTTTGTAACTCTTTTTGCTCTTGAAGTGCTAAACGAAAGGCATTTTTAAGTCCAGAAAAGCTAAAGTGTAGGGTATGCGTGTGCATAAGGGGAACAGGAAGCTTTATAGGAGTAACATGATCGTTAAGTGCTTCTCTAGCTAGAGAATCTATGACCATACCGCCGGGATAACCAAGCGAAAGCATTTTTGCAGCTTTATCATAACATTCACCAAAGCTGTCGTCGAGCGTGCTAGAAATAATTTGCATATTGTCATAATCGAAACATTCAATAATCATAGTATGTCCACCAGAAACCAGCAAAACACTGATTGGCATTTTGACCATCGGCTGATTAATAAATAATGAATAAATATGCCCTTTTAAGTGGTTTATCCCTAGCAAAGGAACATTGAGAGAGAGGGATAGTCC
Source organism: Helicobacter aurati (assembly GCF_003364265.1). Classification (GTDB taxonomy): domain Bacteria; phylum Campylobacterota; class Campylobacteria; order Campylobacterales; family Helicobacteraceae; genus Helicobacter_A; species Helicobacter_A aurati. Next base: position 9,887 of record NZ_NXLW01000005.1, on the reverse strand, counting down.
TTTTGCCATTATAACTCCTTCTAATAGAGAAGTGGCAAGACCTGGCTCATAAGTTACTGCAATAGCGCATAAATTATTAAAACTATGCTTTTCTTTAAATTCTCCAAGTAAGTAAGGTAAATCTTTGGCAAAAAGTCTTGAAGCAAGCTCTGGCACAACGCCACCAAAATATGTATGAGCGTTTTCTTGAGAAATTTTTCTATGCCATAAGAGATTGCAATCGAGATTTTGTAAGGCGAGAGAGCTATCATCACAGCTGGATTCAATACTAAGAATATTCACTTCTTTTCCTTAACGAGCTTCAAAGAATCAATGTTATAATTTTACAAAAATTATCTAAATTAGAAAGGTTATTATGTTTGCAGAATGGGAAAAACAAAAAGGTGTAGTACTCATTTATCCGCATAAATTTTGCGGATTTGCATTAAACCTTAAGGAAGTCCAAGATTGCTATGATACTATCATTGCTAAGATTCTTAAAGTAGAGGATATTCTTCTCATTCTCCACCCTCATGATGAAGAAACAAAAAAACACATACAAGAAGTATTGCAAACCTTAGAGGGAGTAGCCTATAAATGTCATTGTATAGAAATAGAAAGCAATGATGTTTGGGCTAGGGATTGTTTACCTATTTCTGTGAAGCGAGGCAAAAATACTCAAACTATTACAAATATTGCTAATGCGGTTTTAGGTAAAGGAAATTGGCAAAGTGAGAATCTGGGGTTCTTCGGCAGGCTTATAGAGCAGGAGAAACAATACGCAGAGGATGAATATTTGCATGAATTTGGAAATTTTGGTTTTAATGGCTGGGGGTTAAAATATCCTGCTAACCTCGATAATCAAATCAATAACCAGATACAAAAATTAGGGTTTTTTTCTAACATGAAATTGCGAGATATGATTTTGGAAGGGGGTAGTATTGATAGCAACGGAGCAGGTATGTTGCTAACCACTGCTCAATGTCTTTTAGAATCCAATCGTAACCCTCATCTTACAAAAGAGCAAATAGAAGAAAAACTAAAGCAATACTTAGGTGTTTCAACGATTTTGTGGCTTACAAGAGGATTTTTAGAGGGCGATAGAACAACCGACGGACATATTGATACTCTTGCACGTTTTATTTCCGAGGATACGATTGTTTATGTGCAGTGTCAAGATTCTCATGATTTACATTTTAGTGAGCTTCAAGCTATGGAAAAAGAATTAGAAGATCTAGCAAGCATTCATAATTTGAAGCTTGTTGCTTTACCGTTGTGTGTTTTTAAAGAAGAATCTAGCCATTTAGACTCTAATAAAAGTCTTATTGGCAGTGATGAAACTTTGCAAATGAGATATTTGCCTGCAAGTTATATTAATTTTCTCTTTCTTAATCAAAAGCATTTGCTTATGCCTATTTATCAGAAGCCTACCGATTCACTTGCGTTACAAATATTGCAAAGAGCATTGCCTGATTATACTATTACCACTGTGGATTGTAAAGCGTTAATAACACAGGAAGGCAGCTTGCATTGCGCAACTATGCAATTCCATTAATTTATTGCATTGAGTGTTTAATTTGTGGAATATGCAATTCAAGAATTGAGAATCTTTAATTGCTAAATTTTAATTATGGTATAGATTTTGCTAGCGTAGTCTATTATTATATTAAGACAACTAAGGACAGTGATATGATGCGTTCGCTTTATACTGCTACAACAGGAATGTTAGGGCAGCAACTTCAAATAGATACAACTTCAAACAATATTGCCAATGTTAACACAGTTGGATTCAAAAGGCAGCGGGCGGAATTTAATGATTTGTTTTATCAGGCATTACAATTTGCGGGTACGCAAACTAGTGAAACTACACTTACACCAACCGGTATAGAAGTGGGGGTAGGTGTTCGCACGGGCGCAATTAACAGAATTTTCTCACAAGGTAGTCCCAAAGAAACTGAAAATCCACTTGATTTAGCAATAATGGGAAAAGGATTCTTTCCTATACAACTTCCCGATGGTAATATTGCCTATACTCGTAGCGGGAATTTTAAGCTTGATGATCAAGGTAATATCGTTACTTCAGAAGGGTATCTTGTGCAACCACAAATCACTGTTCCGCCAGAGGCACAAAGCATTAATATAGGAGCAGATGGTACTGTGAGTGTTACATTGGGAAATAATGGACAAGCGGAAGTTCTTGGGCAAATTCAATTAGTGAATTTTGTTAATCCTGCAGGTTTGCATGGACTAGGGGATAATCTCTACATGAATACCAATGCGAGTGGTGAGCCAATTGAAGGAATCGCAGGACAAGATGGTTTAGGGAATATTCGCGCAGGCTTTCTCGAATTGAGTAACGTAAGGCTTGTCTCTGAAATGACCGATCTTATTACTGGACAGAGGGCTTATGAAGCAAATTCAAAGAGTATCCAAACGGCAGATTCTATGTTGCAAACTGTCAATGGATTGAAACGATAATCTATTGAAATTATTTAATTGATTAATAGAACCGCAAAGCAAAGATGAAATTTGTGTATCGGTTTGTCAATTAGTCATTTATGTATCTAAGCTGAATGGTGAAAGATTAGATTCTATACTAGTTCCAAGCTTTCTCTAAATTGCAGTAGAGTTTCGCTTGTGTGTGCTAGTGCTTTAATGATGATACTTTCGTTGTTTTTGCTGATACCAATATTGATATTTGCGTTAGCCTTAGAGACTTTTTGTTTTAATAATGAAAAATCGATGTTGTCATCAAATATTATTAGACTTAGACTATGTGTATAATTATCAAATGAGCAGCAATTTTGCATTTTTACTTGCGTAGGCTTTAAAAGCATATTTTCAAAATATGCTAAACGGTTATTTTTATAAATAGATAATTTAGAATCAAACTCTCGAAAATCAAATAATTCTCCATTTTCTACTCTACCAGCACAAAAAATCTCGCTAAAGTAGAGTTTAGAGTTTTTTTCAAGGTAAATTTGTGTATGGCCCTTAAAACTAGAGTTTTTGAAAGGCATTATTGGCAGTGGCGTGTAATCTAATACGGCATTTTCTCCTAATGTAATATACATGTGCTTGCTTGCATGCCCATTTTGTGTGTCATGTATTTTTTCATAACTTTGAGAAGTGAGCCTTATCTTACTGTGTTTGCCTATTTCTATTTGTATCTTATGATTGTCTCCTTTCATTAACCCAGCTGATACAGACAAGAGCATAATAGTTGTAATATTGTCTTCTTCTAACGGTGTAAGAATTTTAAGTGGAGGTGTGAAAAACATCTTTTCAATGATATTTTTATTATTTGCATTAACTTTAGTTTTAAGTTGCAATGTACTTTCTTGCGTAAAGCTATTCATTGATAATCTTCTAAGAGTGCGTATTTTTTTATCCACTTTATTACGTCGGCTATTCCTTCTTTAGTCTGAATGTTTGTGAAGAAAAAGGGCTTATTACCCCTCATCATTTTGGCGTCCCTTAGCATAATTTCTAAATTAGCACCAACATAAGGAGCTAAATCAATTTTATTGATTAGTAATAAATCTGAACGCGTAATTCCCGGTCCACCCTTTCTTGGAATTTTATCTCCTCCAGAAACATCAATAACAAATATTGTAAAATCTGCCAACTCTGGACTAAATGTGGCAGAAAGGTTATCTCCCCCACTTTCTATGAATAGAATCTGAATATCTGGAAACCGTTTTTGCATTTCTTCCACAGCTTCAAGATTCATAGAGGCATCTTCTCTGATGGCAGTATGTGGGCAACCGCCAGTTTCTACTCCGATAATTCTTTCGATAGGTAAGACAGAATTCGCGCTCATAAATTTCGCATCTTCTTGCGTGTAGATGTCGTTTGTAATTACGGCGAGTGAATAGTCTTTGTGTAAAATACGTGTAAGACATTCTATGAGTGCTGTTTTTCCACTTCCCACAGGTCCGCATACGCCTATTTTTATCATTTTTTTCCTTTATGACATGTAAAGTCTTGAATAGAGATTTTCATGCTGCATAGCTTTAATTTCATAATGAATTGCTACATTGCAAAAATCTCGCCTCTGTAGATTCTCTAATTTCTTAGAAATTGCAATAAACTCATTATGTAGAGAAGCGAGTATTTCTTGCCCACAACTTTGCGCTAACGGAATGAGTTTAACACAATTTGTAAGAGTATTGGAAGCTTGTGCATAGAGATACTGCTGTATACAATGTTGATAGTTAAGAGTATATGCCTTACAGAATACGCCGTAAGCTACCACATAAATGTGTAGTTGACTCGTTTGTATATATTGTTCAAAAAGTTCCTTGCGTTCCAGCTGCATGGCATTAATGGTTTTGACAAACCTTGCTCCTAGTTTCCGATTGGCATTTCGTAATTCATTTGCTGCACTAGCTGCATGTATAGTTTCTTCTAAAATAAGAATTTCCTGCAATGAATCTATCTCGTGGATAAGTTTTATTGCTAATAAATCCGTGTATAAGATTTGTGTATTAAGGTAAGCCTTTAAATAATCTTGTACTTCTTGTTTTGTTGTGATTCTTTCAAGTTGCACATAGCTTTCTAATCCAAACGAATGCGTATAACTTCCTATCGGAAAAAGCGCATCATTGATTTGTAAGAGTAGAAAATCCAAATCTTAATCCTTTCTTGTTACTGTAACGGTAAAATTTGAATTTCTCGTCAATCTTGGCTCTTGAGCAATAAATGGGCTAGCCATATAGATTCTGTTTTTGTTATCTAGGATATACATTTCTTTTTCAAAAGGGATACAAAGCTTTTCAAGGGCTCTCTGAAGAGGTTTTTCAAAGGGTGCTTGTAATTCTGTATTATTTCTACCAAAAAATAATGGAATATGTAAATTACCGATTTCATAGCATACTCTTACTATGCTTTCCCAATCTTGTATCTGTATAGAAAGTGCTAGAGTCGGCAGAATAGTAATAATGATGATTCTGCGCGAATCTTGAAAAAGTATATCACCGTCTTTCAATCCGTGTTTCGGTACGTTTGCAAGCCGCATGGCTAGAGTTTGTCCGTTTTCTGATTGTAAAAGTGCTATTCTTTTCCCTGTATCATACCATTCCATTTGCACCCTATCAACTTCCAAGTGCTTGTAATTTGCTGTGTGAATATTGCCAAGAACTCTCTCTACTATCATTTCCAATATCCCACAAGGATTAACCATGAAGGAATCCAAGCCGTAACAATCCCTTCGATAATTGCCAAATAAGGAACGAACTTAATTTCAATCTTCAGCACGGTTTCTATCCAACCTGTAAGCCATAGAATCCCCCAAGCAAGCCAGATAATAGCAAAGGCAATGTTCTCTTGTGTGCGACCATTATTATTGTAGCTTAGATAGGCTGCAGGTATAGAATTTATGGCAACAAATAGGCTATACCATCCGTATGCTCTCAAATCAAGATTAAAGAGATTATTGCATGCTACAAATAAATAAGTGAATCCAAAAAGTAACCCAGTGGCAGCCGCGTAAAAATCATTTTTGTCACCAACAATGTCCCCATGCACAATAACGATGATATTTATAATGACAGAGAGTAAGCCCACAAAGATATTCATTACCGAACATGTTTTGCTATTAATATTTGCAATACGACAAATACCGTTATTAATTAAAACAATTGCTACATACATTAATACAATGCCCAACATGCTTTACCCCTTAAAATAAATGATAGAGCTGTCCTAAAGAAACCTTATTGACAGGCTTAGAAGTTATTTTCACACCGTTCACTTTTACTTCGTAGGTTTCTGGATTAACTTCAATTTGTGCAGTTACGTCGTTGTGTTTCATATCCTTTTTTGTAATGTTGCGGCAATTTTTTACTGGTACGACCACTCTCTCTAAACCAAGCTTTTCCTTAATGTTTGAATCATAGGCGATTTTTGAAACAAAAGTAATGCCACAATCATATTTTGCTTTTCCATAGCTTCCAAACATTTTTGTATATGTTACTGGCTCTGGAGTAGGAATAGATGCGTTGGAATCCCCCATTTTGGCTGCCACAACCATTCCATTTTTAATAATCATTTCAGGTTTTACACCAAACATGCTTGGTTTCCAAAGGACTAAATCAGCGAATTTACCTTCTTCAATAGAACCTACATATTCTGAAATGCCATGCGCTACGGCCGGATTAATTGTATATTTTGCAATATATCTTTTGATTCTGAAGTTATCATTGTCATCTTTTTCTTCTTTTAGTGGTCCAAATTCATTTTTACATTTATCTGCCATTTGCCAAGTTCTAATAATCACTTCGCCGACTCTGCCCATAGCTTGGGAATCAGAGCTAGTAATCGAAAAAATCCCCATATCATGCAAGGCGTCTTCTGCCGCGATTGTTTCTGGGCGGATTCTACTGTCTGCGAATGAAACATCTTCTTTAATATGTTTATCTAAATGATGGCATACCATAAGCATATCTAAGTGTTCATCGGCTGTATTTTTTGTGAAAGGGATAGTAGGATTGGTAGAAGCGGGTAAAATGTTCATTTCTCCTGCCGCTTTAATAATATCTGGAGCATGCCCACCACCAGCTCCCTCTGTGTGGAATGTGTGTATAGTTCTGCCTGCTATGGCATTTAGGGTGTCTTCCACACAGCCACTTTCGTTTAAGGTATCCGTGTGTATAGCCACTTGTACATCATATTTTTCTGCAACATTAAGAGCGTGATTGATGACAGCAGGAGTTGAGCCCCAGTCTTCGTGTATTTTTAACCCTAATGCTCCGGCTTTAATTTGTGATTCTAAAGCGTTTTCATTTGAACTGTTCCCTTTTCCTAGTAGCCCAAAATTCATTGCGTAGCCTTCAATGGAACGTAGCATTTGTTTAATGTTGTATTTTCCTGGCGTACAAGTTGTAGCGTTTGTTCCAGCTGTAGGTCCTGTCCCGCCTCCTATCATAGTTGTGATACCGCTATACAATGCGGTCGGAATCTGCGTAGGAGAGATAAAGTGGATATGAGTATCGATTCCTCCTGCCGTAACGATAAGCCCTTCCCCAGCTATAGCTTCAGTGTTTGCTCCGACTACCATTGTAGAATGTATGCCATCTTGTATGTCTGGGTTCCCCGCTTTACCAACACCTACAATTTTTCCTTCTTTAATACCAATATCTGCTTTATAGATTCCGCAATAATCGATAATTATCGCATTAGTAATTACTACGTCAAGTGAATCGTTATGACTACTTACAGATTGCGCCATGCCATCGCGAATAGTTTTCCCTCCACCAAACTTAATTTCTTCTCCGTATAATGTAAAGTCCTTTTCAATTTCTGCAAATAAATTGGTGTCCCCCAGCCTTACTTTGTCGCCAATGGTAGGTCCATACATAGAAGCATATTGTTTTCTTGTAATTTTTATCATCATTCCCTCCTTAATTGCTAAAGTGTTTTTGCATTGCTGTGTCATAGCATTGTTGAGCATTGCTTTGATTTATGTGTGTATTTACTAAATCATTAAAGCCAAAAACTCTTTTTTTACCACCAAAGTCAATAAGTTGCACATTTTTACGTTCGCCTGGTTCGAATCTCACGGCTGTTCCTGAAGGTATGTCTAGACGTTTTCCCAATGCCTTTTTTCTGTCAAATTGCAATAATTTATTGACTTCAAAAAAGTGAAAATGCGAACCTACTTGTATAGGTCTGTCTGCTTTATTGATGACTTGTATTTCTATTGCTTTTTTGTCTGCGTTTAAAATTATGTCTTCGTTTTTGAGTATATATTCACCAGGTGCGAGTTTGCCATTGTCTTCAATCGGATTATGTATGCTGACAAGTTTTGTTCCATCTGGAAAAGTTACTTCTACTTGTACTTCATGAATCATGTTTGCTACACCATCCATTACATCTGAATCTTTTAGAATTTGTCTCCCAAATTGCATGAGTTCGGCAACACTTTTTGTTCCTTCTCGTGCAAGTTCCATAATTTCCATGCTGATTAGAGCAATTGATTCCACATAGTTCAATTTTATTCCACGTTCTTTACGTTTTTTTGCTAGTTCTCCTGCGTAGTGCAACATAAGTTTATCTAATTCTCTGGGCGTTAATCGCATAGATATTTCCTCCTGTTCAAGCTTTTAAGATTGATATATTATAAAATATTTTTATTAAAAAAGTCAAGATTTCTTAATATATATGAAGAATGTACGTTTAAGGTAATTCTATGCAATCATTTTGAAGTGTTAATAGACAGAATCTATAGATACGATTCTGTTATTTCTGATAATCTAAATCTATATCGCGTGGAGGGGGTTGAGAATACAAACTTTATTGCATTCTTGCTATGCCTGTAATAATGTAATAATTAGGTAATAGGACAAAATAAATCAATTATGAAGATGTGAGTTGGATATTGCACATAATCAAATGCTATTTATTATATATTGCTTTAAGGTTTTGTAGCGTAGAACTTGCATTGAGTAGAAGCATGTCTGCTAGCACTAGTGCCACAATGCTCTCACATACAACACTACCTCGCACACCAACACAAGGATCATGTCTGCCTTGTAGTTTAATCACGGATTCCTTACCTTCTATATCGATGCTTTGTTGTGGTTGAAAAATACTAGGCGTTGGTTTAAAGTGTACGGTAATGATAATATCCTCACCATTTGAAATTCCTCCTAAAATTCCACCGGAATTATTGGTAATGAAACCGTGTTTATTAATAAAATCATTGTTTTGTGAACCTTTTTTATACGCTGATTCTCTACCACTACCAATTTCTATTGCTTTAACTGCATTTAGTCCCATTAGGTCGCGTGCAAGGATAGAATCTAATTTATATCCTAGAGGTTCCCCCAATCCGATAGGTACATTTTTTATGCGCAAAAGCGCACTAGCACCCACACTATCACCATGTTTTTTAGCATTGAGAATTTCTAATTTTTGTGCTTCCTCTATTGTTTGGTCGAGAGCGAATATTTCACTGCATGTTGCTGATGTGAAGTCGTTATCATTAAAAGATTTTTTTTCTGAAATAACACTTCCAACATTAATAATGCCGCTTTGTATTACAATATGAAATTCTCTTAATAAAAGCTTTGCAATACCGCCCGCTAACACTTTTGCAACAGTTTCTCTTGCGCTGCTTCTCCCTCCCCCTCGATAGTCTCTTATGCCATATTTATGATGATAGGAAAAGTCTGCATGTGAAGGTCGAAAAATGTTTTTAATTTCGCTATAATCCTTACTTTTTACGTTTTTATTGGGGATAAAAAAACCAATAGGAGTTCCTGTGCTTTTGCCTTGGAAAATACCACTTAGAATCTCAAAATCATCATCTTCTTTTCTAGGTGTAGCGAATTTACTTCCGCCTTTGCGTCTCGCTATTTCTGTTTTAAGAAAATCATAGTCTATATTCAATCCGGCGGGTATGCCGCTTAACATACCACCAATGCCAACACCATGGCTTTCTCCGAATGAACTATATTGCAATAGAATGCCGATTGTATTCATAATTTTCCTTCTGTAATTGAGATAAACTCTATACGCTACATTGTCAATAATGAAAGATTCGTTGTTTATACAAAAATTTTACATAGAATATAGAACATTTGATTTTAGTTATCAAGTATTATATATTTTATATTATAATGGGACATTCTTTTTTTGGTAGCGTAGCTCAGTTGGTAGAGCACTACCTTGACATGGTAGGGGTCGCTGGTTCGAGTCCAGTCGCAACCACCACTTTTTCTTTTTAGCTTACTTTCCTGTATATTCTTTATTTCTAATCATAGGTAACTATATCATATTTTAGACTCTCATCAAAGTTTAATGTCACCAAAATCAAAACCCTATAAACACAATATCATATCTATTCAACCCTTAGTGATAATTTCCTTGTTAGAGTTAGAGAATCTACAAACTTTTGCCAAGCA
>NZ_NXLW01000048.1 GCF_003364265.1 Helicobacter aurati | reverse complement strand
TTAGAGTATGCACCAACTTGAAACTCTTTGTTTGTAAAAGAACCAGAGAGTAACTTCTGACCATTGAAAGAAGTAGTATTACCAATCATATCAAGACCTTGAATAAGTCTTGTAATATCTGATTGGATAGCCCTTCTTGATTCAGTAGTCTGTCCATCTTGTGCTGCTTGTGTAGCTTTCACTTTTACAGTATCAAGAATTTTGAGTTGTTCATCCATTGCTTTGTCTGCGATTTGAATAATCCCCATAGCATCATTTGTGTTGCTAATAGCTTGACCTAATGCACTTGCTTGACTTCGTAAGTTATCTGCAATAATCATACCTGAAGCATCATCAGCTGCCTTGTTGATTCTCAAACCTGAACTTAACTTTTCCAAAGAATCTTTAAGATTTCTTTGAGTAACGAC
>NZ_NXLW01000047.1 GCF_003364265.1 Helicobacter aurati | reverse complement strand
GCCGTTTGTAGGGAAATATTGTATTTTTTTGCGATTTGCATAAAACCATTGCTGAATTGATTGGCTAAAGATTCTAATCTTGTATAGAGTCCTGTATCTGATCTTTATGCTGTTATTTCTTGTAGTGCCTCATCGATTTTTGCTAACACAGAATCTATCAAAGCCTCATTAAATGTCGCGCAAATAAAGCTTGTTTCAAATTGTGAAGGAGCGAAATTCACACCTTTATCTAACATTTTTGCATGGAATCTACTATAAAAATGGGTATCTGACTTTGCTGCAGTTTCCCAATCATATACCGGATTTTCTGCGAAAAAGAATCCAACCATACTACCACGAACTGCCGTTTGTAGGGAAATATTGTATTTTTTTGCGATTTGCATAAAACCATTGCTGAATTGATTGGCTAAAGATTCTAATCTTGTATAGAG
>NZ_NXLW01000004.1 GCF_003364265.1 Helicobacter aurati | reverse complement strand
GAAACTGCATGAGAATCTTGTTCTAGGCTCTTTTGTGTTTTTTCTATGTTGGCATTAATGGCTTCTGCCATATTGCCTAGTTCGTCATGGGAGTTGACTGGAACTAGGACAGGCGGTTGTTTGGTTTCATGATTGAGGTATTTGAAACATTCTGCAAGAATATTACGAATAATCCGTATGCGCGATGTTACCGATACACGAAGATATAACATAGTAACTAAAACAACTAAAACAATCGATGCAACCCCAAGTACAATAATTATCCAAGTAAGCTTAATAATCGGTTGCATGATTGAACTATTCGGGATATAAGAAATAATGTTCCAATAAGCACCACTTTCAGGAATCGGCTCAACGGCATACATGCTTATTACCCCTTCTATTCCAGCTGCAGTACGATAAGGAAATATCCCTCCTCTACCTTGTTTCGCCGCTACTACAATATCTTTTGCCTGTTGTGTAGGAACAAGCTGATCTAACTTAGCTCCTACATATTGGGGATTCTGATTCACAGAAATAATACCGTTCTCGTTTATCACAAATCTTTGGTCATTAACAAACACTTGTGCTTCTGGACTAAGGAAAGGGGCTCCAATAATGTTAAAATCCACCAAACAACCAAGTGCCCCTATTGCATTACCATTTGCATCATGAATAGGAACAGAAAAACTTTGAACAAACAACTCTCGATTCTGAAAATTAATCTTTTGAGGATCAGAAAGGCTTGCTCTATTATTTATCATTGCTTTATGTATTGATTCGAATTGTGTTATCAAACCGTTATCCTCGATAACACGAGGCTTTTCCCCAATGCTTCCTTGCCCGGCGAGGATAACAACTTGCTGCTGATTAGTCGTTCCATTTAATGAAATATTCAATCTAGGAATATACAAATACACATAATTAGTGCTGCGAATACTCTCAAGGAGAGAAGCAACAGCATTCTCCAAATCACTGATATTCGGATTATTGTTGATTTGCATATCAATCACCCCAGCACGTGCGTGCAATAAATCAAGGGTTTGCATCGCGACACCATTAAACAAATTGGCATACCTATAGGTAGATTGATTGAGAATTTTCTCATTTTGTCCTTCCATTGCTTCTTTAGAAAACAAGATAACACAAATAGAAAGAGCACAAACACAAACGACAACAAGCAATGCAATGATACAGGAGACTTTTGCTCCAATATTCAACCGAGAAAAAATCATAAGAAGCCTTGTAAAAATATTCTATAAACTTTGTTCCAACACTCAACGAGATATTTGGCTTGCTAGAAACAGCTTATGTTTATCTATTATACTAATTTTTATAGTTTTTTATCGTTTTTTTTTTTTTTGTATTATTAAAGTTACATTTTTCATAATATAATATACAACAATTAAAAAACTCTCTTGATTGCCTTATTGACGCTATATCATAGACTTGCTCATAATTATTGATAATATTGAATAAAAATTGACTATAATTGACATTTATATTGAACAAAAGGCTATTTGATACAAATGGCAATATTGCAAAGAGTTTTTTACAACTATCAAAGGATTCTTGTAGCACTTTGTCAGATTTTTCTTGTGTATTTCTTGCTAAATTACCTACATTGTCCGTTAGCTTTTGCTACAAATTCCCACAGCATAGCAAGCAATGAAGAATCAACGCATCCCTTTAGCATCCAAGAAGCGTGGCAACAAGTATTAGCTACGCATGAAGGCGTTCGCTCCGAAATGCTTAACACACAAAAAGCAGATAAGCTTGCATTAGCAAGTAAACTCTCCTTTCTCCCAGAAATAAGTCTTAGCGCGTTGTATCTACACCTCGATAAAAAATTAGAACTTGATGTAATCCACGATAGAGCGGCATTGCAACAAATCCAAGCCAATATAGGCAACACTAACCCTATACTCTCTAATATTCTTACGACAATAAGTACACCAATAACGCTTATGCAGCAAGATGCAGTACTAGGAGCACTCAATATTATTTATCCAATTTATACGGGCGGAAAACGATGGTATGGAAGCAAGATAGCCAATGTGTTAGCAAAAGATTCCCGTGAGGCATTACGTCTTAGAGAATTAGCCACTTTTGAAGAATTAGTTGGAATCTACTATGCCGTTGTACTGCATAAAGAGATTCTTAAAGTTTCCGAAGAAATGGAACAAGGCGCACTTATTCACTATCAAAACGCCAACAAACTCTATAAATTGGGACAAATCGCACAAATAGAATTACTCACAGCGCAGGTAGCCTACGATAAAGCAAAAAACGTCACGTTGGCTGCACGCAATACTTTAGAGGTTTCACAATTGGCACTTGATAGCATCCTTAATAGCACACATGTTGTACCCACCTCGAGTTTATCCTTAGAAAATTACACATTGCAGAACAAACAATACTACATCGATTCGGCATTGCAAAGTTATCCAGCATTACGTATTGCAGCCAACAACAAACAGATAGCCGAGTATAAAAAGCATATTGCATTTGGCAATTTTATGCCAAAACTTATAGCATTTGGTTCTTTTATAGCTACAGACAATCGCTCAAGATTAGAGCAAATTGCACCAAATTGGTTTATGGGGATTGGTGCGAATTGGTCTATCCTCTCTCCTGATGGTAAAATACAAAAATATCAAATTGCAAAAATAGAGCAGCTACACGCGACTGCTTTAGAATCTCAAGCTATCAAAGATATAGAATTACTTGTTGCAAAAAGCTACAAACAAGTTATCTTCACGCACCAAGAATACAATAGCTTAAATTCCAGCATTTTACTTGCAAAAGAAAATTTGCGCTTGCAAGAGAAAGCATTTTTACAAGGCATCGCTACAAGCACACAAGTTAATGACGCGAGAAACGCCTTACTCTCAAGCCTTACGCAACAACAAAGTATCGCCTATAAAGAGATTCTGTATTTAGCCAAACTTATGGCATTACATGGTGATATTACAAAATTCTTTACCATTGTGCATCACTAAATCCAAACAAGAGGAAAAATAATGGCAGAGTTTGTACACAACAATAAAAATTTCTTACGCGACAAAAAGAAAATTTGGAATCTTCTCTTTATAGTCGCAGTGGCTTTATCCATTGTGGTATGGCTTATCACGACTTTTTATCGAGCGTATAAACCCAAAGCACAAGTATTGCAGGGACAAATAAGCGCACGTGAATACACCGTAGGCTCAAAGCTTGCGGGTAGAATTGATACAATATTCGTACACAAAGGGGACACTGTAAAAAAAGGTGATGTTATTTTTACCATTAAAAGCCCAGAATTAGAAGCCAAACTTGCCCAAGCAGAGGCTGGATACGAAGCGGCAAAGGCACTTAATCAAGAGGCGCACAACGGTTCAAGAAATGAGAATATAGAATCTGCAAAAGATATTTGGCAAGCCGCTAAAGCACAAACACAACTAGCTTATAAAACCTATCAGCGAATACAAGAGCTCTACAAAGACGGCGTAATGAGTTTACAGAGAAGAGACGAAGCTTATGCAGCCTACCAAAGTGCTAAAAACAATGAAAATGCAAGTTATCAACAGTACAGACTCGCCCTAAGCGGAGCGAGAGACGAAACAAAAGAGGCAACGACACAAAAAGAAAAAGCTGCCTTAGGACAGGTTCAAGAAGTGCAAGCCTACACAGAAGACATAAAAGCCTTAGCACCAGCTAACGGAGAAGTAAGCAATATTCTTATTCATAGCGGCGAATTAGCACCAAGCGGATTCCCTGTGGTTATGCTTGTGGATTTAGAAGACTCTTGGTTACGTTTGAGCGTTAGTGAGAATTATCTCTCAAGATTCCAGAAAGGAAGTGAATTTGTAGGGTTTATTCCAGCCTTGCAAAAAGAAGTAAGATTCCGCGTTACTTATATCTCCGTTATGGGAGATTTCGCCACGTGGAAAGCCACTGCTAGCACACAAAACTATGATGCAAAGTCATTTGAAATAGAAGCATATCCCGTAGAAAAAGTGAGCGGATTGCGTATAGGCATGAGTGTTTTGATAACCTTATAATTCCCATATTAGATCAACCCTTAAGTACAACGGCGAAATTTATGATTTAATTTATCATGCTAGCATATTCATTTTACTTTCGTAAGGGATTAATATGCGCGAAATACTTCCTCTACATAAAATCATTGTGATCACTCTCTTTTTATGCTGCTTTGCCTTAGGGAATGATACGGGCTGGCTCAATATTGAAAGTCTCAAAGCAAATTTTAGACAGGAGATTAAAGGCGAACGAGGGGCTACCCCAGCTATTTATCAAGGTAGATTCTATGCCAAAGAAAATAAAGTAAAGTGGGAATATATCATGCCGTTGAAAAAAGAAGTGTATTTAGAAAAAGACACTGCTTTCGTCTATGAACCAAACCTCAAGCAAGTTACAATAGGAAAACTCAAAGAAAACGTAGACTTCATCCATATCCTTAAAATGGTCAAAAAAAATACAAAAGGTGAATATGAAGCAACAATAGCTGATACAAAATATACACTTATTGCAAAGGATTCTAAGCCTTATTTACTTTCCTATAAAGATAATTTAGACAATGAAATTTCTATTACTTTCACTGATGTAGAGATAAACCCTGTGATAGATTCTCAAGTTTTCCTCTTGCAACCACCAGATGATGTAGAATATATCGATGCGCATTAAGTAGTATTTTACCAATGCAATGCTCTACCAATTACCGACAGCATAACAGACTCCTTTCAATGACCTTTCTCTATTGATTGTATTCAATATTTATTCAATATTCTTGATATTTAAATATTTCTGCAATCCTCAAAATTTCAAATTTACGGTGATAATTGCAAAAGTATTCCCACTCAATACCAACCAATAAAGAATCTTTGCTTACCGTTAGATTCTACTTCTATCCAATAATTGCAATGCTCTTTTTTTAAGCAAATAAAAACATATTGGGATAATAAAAAGCGTAAGAAGCGTGCTAGTTATCATGCCGCCCAACATAGGCACAGCAATAGCACGTATAATCTCACTTCCCACGCCACTAGAGAACATAATAGGCAAAAGCGAAGCAATGATACTTAACACAGTCATAAGTTTGGGTCGCACCCTTTGCGCAGCCCCTTTTAACACACATTGCTTTAAGAGTACCAACCAATTAACTACTAAGATGGGTTGAACTACAAATTGAGAATCCTGCGAATGAAGCAAAGTTGATTCATTGCCATTAACACAGAAAAATTTCTGTTTCATTTCCTTAAAGCTCTGTTCTAAATACAATAGCATAACAATGCTTGTTTCACTAGCAATTCCCAATAAGGCTAAAAGCCCCACAACACCAGCAATACTCAAATTGAATCCAAAATATTCAATCGCACCTAATCCCCCTAAAATTGCAAAGGGCAATGTCAAAAAACAAAGCAACGTATAATTCCAGCTTTTTAATGCAAAAAATATCAAAATAAAAATTACAAAGAGACTTAAAGGAATAATATATTGCAAGGTATCTAAAGCTTTCTCTATGTATTCACTTTCTCCGCTAAATTCATAATAATAACCGTCAGGCAATTGTATATCTTGCAGTATCTGCATGGCTTTTTGCTTATAAGCTTTCGCGCTAACTCCTTCTTTTGGTGTGATATAGATAAAATTCACACTTAGCCCTTTCTCACTCTTTAATTCCATAGGGTCATTTGCATAAGAAATATGCGCCAATTCCCGTAACGGTCTAAACCCTAACGAAGTTTTAATATAGATTTCTCGGATAGATTCTATATCGTTACGTTGTATATCTTGTAATCGTAAAGAGATAGGATAATTTTCTACGCCTGCAATTTGCTTAGTAATCTCTATGCCGCCCAATGCAGAAGTGAGCACATTAAATAGAGAATCTTTACTTACCCCGTAGCGCGCTAACTTCGAATCTTCAACTTGCATATCAACATAATAACCACTATTCGCACGTTCTGCAAAAACCGATAAACTTTCTTGCATAGTTTTTAGTTTAGATTCCATAGTAACGGCTAACTGTTGTAAGACTTGAGTATCGCTTCCATACAGCTTAATTCCAAGCGGTGTACGAATGCCTGTTAAAAGCATGTCTGTGCGTCCACGAATAGGGTAAGTCCATGAATTTGTAATTCCTGCTATTTGCAATTTAGATTCTAATTTTTCTCGTAAATTTGCCCACTGCTTACTATCAAAACGAAACTCTGGCTTTAAATGCATATAAACTTCAAGCATAGATAACGGAGCAGGATCGCTTGTGGTATTTGCTCTGCCCGCTTTCCCAAATACCATTTCTACCTCATCAAAATCCTTAATAACAGAATCCACCTTTTGCAAATACGCAAGACTAGTGTCAATACTAGGGGCGACGTTACTTACAGGCATATACATAATAATGCCTTCATTAATTTGAGGCATAAATTCCCAATTCATGCCCCTTACTATAAAATATCCCAAAACAAGCAGTGCAACGCATATCGCAAGAAAAAAAACCTTGAATCGTAAAGCGAGCAATAAAGCTTTACTATAAAACCAAATACAGAATCTATTAATTGGGTTATCTTCCTCACAAATGATTCTACCCTTAATAAAAATCACCATTAACAAAGGTACAACCGTGATAGATAATAACGCGCCAATCAACATAGCAAAAGTTTTTGTGTAAGCTAAGGGGCTAAAAAGCCTTTCCTCTTGTCCGCTCAAAGCAAAAATAGGCAAAAACGAAACAATAACTATCATCAATGCAAAAAATATAGGCGCACCTACTTGCTTGGCACTCTCTACAATAATATGATTCCTTTGTCTATTGTCTAATGCAGAATCCTCATTATCAGCTTGAATATTGCCCGTATTAGAAAAACAAGATTTTTCTTTGTTACGGGCAAGAGAAAGATTCTTATGCGCATTTTCAATCATAACAATCGCAGCATCTACCATTGCTCCAATTGCAATCGCGATACCGCCTAAACTCATAATAGTAGATTCGATATTGAAAATCCACATCAACAAGGCACTAAAAAGCACACAAAGAGGCAATGTAATCACAATCACTAAAGCACTTCGCAAATGCAACAAAAATATCACACTCACGATTAAAACAATGAGGCTTTCTTCAACAAGCGTTGTGATAAGACTAAAAATAGCCTTTTGTATTAATTCACTTCTATCATAAACTGACTCAATTTGTACTTCCGCATTGCTCGCATTAAGAGCGGCAATTTTTTCTTTGATTCTCTTCAGTGTTTCATAAGTATTGCCGTTGTATTTCACCATCACAATACCGCCTACAACCTCGCGCTCTCCATTCACATCAGCCACTCCCCTCCTAGTCTGTGGCACAAGGGTAACTTCTGCAATATCCCGTATCCTTAGAGGAACATTTCCCTGCATTTTGATAAAAGTATTTTCTAAATCTTCTTCGTTTTTTATGTAGCCATTTGCACGGATAACTTTCTCAAATCCACCCTCAATAATGACACCGCCCCCGCTGTCGTTATTCGCGCGCGCTAGAGAATCTATAACTTCTTGCAAACTTAAGTCGTAACGTAAAAGCTTTGCGTTGTCAATACGTACTTCATAATTCTGTAAAAACCCTCCTATGCTAGCCACTTCACTTACGCCATCAACCCCAAGCAAAGCATACTTATAATAAAAATCCTGTAATGTTCTTAATTCAGCAAGATTCTTACTTGTAGAATGGAGAATGTATTGATACGCCCAACCCACGCTTGTAGAATCGCTCCCTAACGTGATTTTGGCATTAGCAGGGATATTTCGCACTTGATTTAATTGCTCTAAGATTCTACTTCTAGCCCAATAAATATCTGTTTTATCCTTAAAAATCACATAGATTAACGCGCTTTCATAACCTGAAATCCCGCGTACTGTCTCAACGTCTGCAATTGACATAAGCTCACTTACTAAGGGATAAGTTACTTGATCTTGAATGATTTTTGGTCCTTGACTAGGAAAGTTAATCTCGATAACTACTTGCGGCGGACTTAAATCTGGCAGTGCGTCAAATCGAAGTTTCTGCAAGGTGACTATGGATACAACAAAAAGCAGCGCGCTAAGAAGCAACACAATAAATTTATTCTTCACACTATAAGCAATAATAGAATCTATCATTAATATCCCTAAAACAAATCTTTAGTACAAGAAGAATCCACATGTTAGCAATATGGATACTATTAGCGATTCTTATTGTGTCAATAATCATGGTTGAATGGGAATCCTACTCTAATCTTCGTTGCAACAATTCTCTTTATTTTCACAAGTCTATCATACAGAGCAACCAGTCGGGCATAGCAACCATTAAGAGCTCAAAGAACAATGAATGTAACTTATGGCTAAGGATTCTAAGCTCAATGCTATCACTACACAGTATAGAATGGAATAACGGTATAAAACATGCGCATTTCTATTTGATGGTTATGAAGCTACGTAAAGACAGGCTGCGCACAATTGCATGATTCAAATCAATGATAGACGTATGAAAGTACCCGTTTGCAATCAAATATAATTCGGGGCATCATTAGCAAATAGCACTAAATCGCCATTTGCTCCTGTTCGTGCTAAGACGGATTCTAAGAGAGATTTATCTTTAATAAATATCTTATCCGTATTGCAAATATGAGAATCAAACAATTCTGCATTTAAAGAGCCTGTAATAATTGCTATATCAAAGACATTATCTATTTGCTTGCATAAAGCGATATTGCTCGCTTCATCATATTCAACCAGTCCCGGAGTTACGATAACCTTCCTCCCCTTATGTAAAGAAGCTAGCGCAATTGCTTCACTCATGCCCTCGAAATTCCCATTAAAGCTATCGTCAAGAATAATCTTGTGCGGTGTAACAATTTTGCAAAGTCTATGAGGAACGGGTACTAGATTCTTCACATAATGCTGAATCTTCGGTATAGCAATACCAAGTTCTCTTGCCAATAAAACCGCCACGATTATATTATCAATAGTGAATCTACCCAGCAAGGAAGTTTCAAAAAATACCCAATCAGAATCTATTCGCATTTCAAAGCTTATTCCGTCAAGAGTTGATGTTTGATTACGTATTTCACACGGGTAAGAAATTCTATTTTCCACATGACATTGCGATGTAGATTCTCTACCAAATCGCAAAGGGACTAACGAAAACGTTTTCTTTTTTAATACAGGAATGGGATTATCTTTTTGCACAAAAATCTTTTTTAATCGGGGCGAATAACAAAGCTCGAACTTTGTTTGAACGGTAGTCTCAATATTCTTAAAATATTCAATATGTGCCTTTCCTATTTTGCTAATTACTCCGTAATGCTGGCATAAAAGATGAGAAATTTGCTCTATATCGCCTCTGTTTCTCGCCCCTGCTTCTGCAATATAGACTTGTGTATCTTTAGGGAGGCAAGTATTTATATCAGCCACCAATCCTTTGTAAGTATTAACACTACGTGGAGTAGCATAGGCTTGGAAATCGTTTTTTATAAGTTGATAAATCAGGTTCTTAATGCTTGTTTTACCATAACTACCAGTAATAGCGATAATGGTTAGATTGGACATATTAAGGAGTTTGCGGCGCGCTCTCATCGCATAGATTCTAAAAGCCATAGCCTCGTAAAACATCGAACAAAGCATTCCTAAAACAAGCGGAACAAACAAAAAAAGATGTTGTGGCACTCCATAATCAATAGTTTTTGTAACTATGATTTCGCAAGCAATAAATAACACAATAATACAGAGAAAAAGTCTAACTACTCTTCTAGTCCAAACAAGCTTTTTATCTCTTTGCTGATACCACAAAAAA
The DNA here is from genome assembly GCF_003364265.1 of Helicobacter aurati. GTDB lineage: Bacteria > Campylobacterota > Campylobacteria > Campylobacterales > Helicobacteraceae > Helicobacter_A > Helicobacter_A aurati. Next base: position 142,432 of record NZ_NXLW01000004.1, on the reverse strand, counting down.
GAAAGGGGCAACATAATAAAAAAGCAGTATAAGTAGAAAAGCAATCCATCATAGAATGGATAAAAAACAACAAAACACACTACTGGAACAAAGAAATAATAAACATGCCATGCAAACTTATGATGTTTTGCGATAATACGATAAAAACTATAGTTATACCATTGCAAAGTAGTCGCTAGATAATAAGTAATAGCGATAATGAATAAAAAGCGAGAGAGTACATCAACTCCGTAATGAAAGGATTGCATAAAAGCTAACCTTGTAGATAACTATGTAATAATTCGAAAATCTTTAGAATCTTTTGGTTTGAAATTGACTTCTTGAATAATTTCTACTTCAAATCCGTGAGTTTGCATTCTGCCATTGCCTGCCCATAAAAGCTCTAAAAATTCACCTAAATGACTATAATCGGGTAAGGCAATCCATATTTCTACATTGCCATTGGCAAGATTTTCTACAGTGCCTAAATAATGCCTTTTATCTGCTTGCATTTTTGTAAATTTCCTGTACCCCACACCTTGCACGCTACCTTTTGCCGTTATCTTGTAATGCTTCATTATTCCTCCTTATAAACCATTAGAATCAACCATTGAACCATTGATTGTATGTAATTTCACTCGAAATGGTGATTCTAGTCAAATTCTAGGGCGCATGTCAAGTACCGTAACTTTATTATACATAGTCTTATTTTAATTGCGCAATTAATGTTTCATTTTATCATAACAGTATATTTTTGATACAATCAACTAATTTTGCAACCAAATAATTTTGTTTTAAGGGAAGTATTATGTCAAAGGTGTATTTTTTTGCAACTTGTCTAGGCAGTGCTGCCTATGCTGATACCTGCTTGCATGCTATAAAGCTATTGCAAAGAGAGGGCATTGAAGTTATCTTTAAAAAAGATCAAACATGCTGCGGACAGCCTAGCTATAACAGCGGCTATTATGAAGAAACAAAGAAAATAGCTCTATATCATCTTAATTTATTGAAAGAAAATTACCCTATTATTATTCCTAGTGGTTCATGTGCAGGCATGATGAAAGTTGATTATGTAGAGCTTTTTGAAGGTAGTATTTATCAAGAAGAATTTATAGCTTTTAGCAAACGTATCTATGAACTTAGTGAATATTTAGATAAAGTATTGAATGTTCGTTATCATGACATAGGAAATCCCATTAAGATTACATGGCATTCAAATTGTCATGCGTTACGTGTAGCAAAATGTATACCAAGTGCCAAGAATCTCTTACGTAGATTGCAGAATGTAGAGCTTATCGAACTAGAAAAAGAAGAGGATTGTTGTGGCTTTGGCGGTACATTTAGTGTGAAAGAACCAGAAATTAGCCGTGCAATGGTCATGGAAAAGATTAAAGATATACAAACAAAAGATATACATTGCCTTATCGCTGCAGATGCAGGATGTCTCTTAAATATCAGTGGTGCTATGGCAAAAATCGGCTGCAACATACCATCAAAGCATCTTTATGACTTTCTCGCAGAACGTGTCGGCATAGCATAAATTTCAATCAAAATATATTAAATAGTTTCTACCACTAATAATTAAATCATTTATAATTCTCAACAAAGGAATAACTATGAGCGCGAATATCTACTATTCTGACAATGAATATCAACAATCTATTACAACGCATTTAGCCGACTCACAGCTAAGAACCAACCTTAAATCTTCTATGGACACTTTGAAAAACAATCGACAAAAACTTATCCGCACAAGGTATTATAATTGGGAAGGGCTGCGCGAGCTTGGCAAAGAAATCAAGCAAAGAGCATTAAGCAAGCTCCCTGAACTTTTAGAACGATTTGAAGCTAGAGCTACAGAACGTGGAATAAAAGTACATTGGGCAAAAAACTCTCAAGAAGCAAATGAAATTATCTATAACCTTGCAAAAGAAAAAAATGTCAGTACAATCCTTAAAGGCAAATCTATGGCTAGCGAGGAAATTCACCTTAATGCTTACTTAAAAGAAAAAGGTATAAAAGCCATTGAAACAGATTTAGGCGAGCTCATAATTCAGCTTATTAACGAACCACCCGTACATATTGTGGTCCCAGCTATTCACAAGAATCGCAACCAAATCGGAGAGATTTTTGAAAAAAATCTCAAAGTACGTTTTACAAATGTACCAGAAGAATTAAATGGTATTGCAAGAAATTATTTACGCGAGCAGTTTAAGGGATTTAAGATGGGCTTAACAGGCGTGAATTTTGCAATCGCGAATGAAGGTGCTATTTGGTTACTAGAAAATGAAGGAAACGGGAGAATGAGTTCAACCGCATGTGATATTCACGTAGCAATTTGTGGTATAGAAAAAATAGTAGAAAGCTTTGAAGATGCCTGCATATTAGATACGTTGCTTGTGCCTTCTGCAACAGGTGCCCCAATTACTTGTTATAACAACATTATTTCAAGCCCAAGAAAGACACATGAGTTAGATGGACCCAAAGAAGTACATATTATCCTGCTTGACAATAATCGTTCCAATATGCTATCCCAACCCCACTTTTACAAAGCGTTAAGCTGCATTCGTTGCGGAACATGCCTCAATCACTGCCCCGTATATGATAAAATTGGTGGACACTCCTATCTAGTTACTTATCCGGGACCCATTGGCGAAGTAATTTCGCCGCAAATCTTTGGACTTGATAATTGTGGATACATGACAAATCTTTGCAGTCTTTGTGGACGATGCACTGAAAAATGCCCTGTAAAAATACCTTTAGCAGAGCTCATACGAGATTTACGTAGTGAAAAAATAGGGCAAGGCAGAAAGAAAGTTGCTGGTTATTCGAATATTAAACGAGATGATAACGAACAAAAAATGATGACGGAGTTTAGCAGAGTAGCAACAAGTGGAATGCTATGGCGTATAGGATTCAAAGCCCTACATTTCATTTCTCCATTGCTCAAATTCCTTGCGCAAACACAGATTGCCCAAAAAAGTATGCTAGGCAAATGGATGCAAAACCATGAACTACCGCAGCTTAATGGCAATTTACATGCCAAAGTTAAACGACTAAAAGGAGTGATTTATGAGTAGAGAAAAAATCCTACAAGCACTACGCCAAGCACAAAGCCACAACCCTATATCACAGCCAAACCCTCAATATTTTGATTCTATGATTTATGATAAAGAGGACTTAGTCAATGTCTATTTGCAATACCAAAAAGCAAACATGGCAAACATTTTTCTCTCCACTAAAGAAACACTTATAGATACTATAAATCACATTCTTCACACACAAAACATACAAGAAATTTTATGTGCAAGAAATATCCTTGATGTTAAAACAGATTCGGGAACAATCATTGATTCAATGGAAGCCCGTGCTCTTATTTATCAGGATAGCATAGACCATACTAGAGATAAACTCTTTGAAATACAAACAAGCATTCTTCACGCGCAAGTAGCCGTAGCAAATCTCGGAATCTTAGGACTTGCAACAGGAGCAGATAATCCACGTCTAGCATCACTCATTGTAGCAACCTGTATTATCTTGTTGCGAAAAGAGGACATTGTGGCTAATCTCTTTGAGGCTTTTACAAAACTACGTGTCGCTGGGGAACAACAAACATTACCAACCAATATCGTCTTTTTGGCTGGACCTAGCAGAACGGCTGACATTGAATTACAAACAGTATTTGGCGTACATGGACCACAAAATATTTTTATCATACTCTATGAGTAAAAGCTTTCTCATTTCTACTTTATGTTGCATGTCGCACTATGTATCACACCGCAAAGAAATAGCATGAAAAATAGAATCTTGACACTCTTTTTCTTATGCTCTTTAGTGATAGCACAAGCAACAGACAGCAAAAAAAAGATGGCAATAGCACAAAGTATTCAATCTATTTATAACCAAAAAGCATTTAATCATTCTTCTCCCACACAATTATCATGCCTTTTATCCCCACAAGAACGAGCTAAAATCAATAGTTCTTACAACAAAAAAGAAATTTATGCCTATGCAACGATACTTCGAGAGCTTAATACTTCGCAAATTGTCAACGCCGATATAAATAACCAACAAAACCCGCCCTACTACGATGAAACGCCTAAAATCTCGCAAGATATACTTATGGAAAATGCAAGAGATTCTAATCCTGCCGCACTTTTACTTGGATTGCAACTCTATTTTTCCAAAAAATGCCAACGATGCGACAAGATTCAAGAATGGAGTAAAATGGGCTTTTATTATAAAAGACATGCTTCATTTATTGATATTTTAGAATCTGAAGGACTAACATCGTCAGATTCCTCTTTTTTGCATTCCTATGTATTTAGAGGTGAAGCATTCTTGTGCAAGGCACTTACATCGCGAGACCCGCTAGATTTTCTCTTTGCGTATATTCACCTGTCATTGGCAGGCATACATACGCGGGCTATAAATATTCTTTTAGAAGGCTTAAAACAAAACACGACAATTTCTTACGGCAGTAAGATTCTGCTTGATACTTTCTTATTCTTATCTTCTCATGATTTCATTATGCAAAACAACTATTTAGCAGTGCTTGCATTACAACATAGAATCGAACAATCTTTTACTCACCAAAGACGTAGTAAAATCTTGATAACTCCAAATATTCTCTCACTCATTCAATCTTTACCGAACTTTAAAAATATTCTTGTGCTTGAATATAATGTAGGTGCGAACTTCATTTTAACAAGCCTTCTAATAAAAGATATGGAATCCAAGAAAATACTTTCTCCACTTCATAAACTAAGCAATACAGCAAGTAAAAAAGAATTTTTCGCAGCACAGTATAAATACACCGCGCAAATATCGCATTATCTTTTTAATCTTCTTCCTCAAGGGACATTCAACCAGTTACAAACATATTATAAGATTCTTTCTCTGAAGAAAAAACTTAAACAAGCAAGCCAATATCCCTATGCCAAACGTTACATAGAAAGTAATTACGAGCAATAAATCCTATTCGCATTCATGTTGTGCGGCTGGTTTAGAAATCTTAACTGAAGAAAATGTTGAATGTTTTTCATCCGCTTGACATGAAGAATCGGTTATAACAAGCGTATTGCCTCGAATTTGTACCTTTTTATGTGTATTAGGCAATGCGCTTTGTGCCTTTTCCTGATTATTATCCTTTGTGGAATGATTTGTATGATTCTGATTGGCTAAAACAATGGCATGGGGCAATAAACCTACACACATTACAAAATTCAATACTCGCATAACTTCTCCTTAATATAAACTATTTATATCATTTAATCCAATACGCTTATGATTCTGTCGTTATTTTCTTATATTCGTATTAATATGATAAGTTTTGTTTCGAATCTTAATCAACAAACCAAGTTCAATAAGCTGTTGAAAAGTTTTTGCCACTGTGGGACGCGTAATATTGCAAGAATCAGCAATGTCCTCATGAGAACCGTGAAAGATATTTTGCGAATCACAATGCTCCAAAATATATTTAATAACCTCGATTTTCTTCCCACCTACAAAAATATTCAAAAAATCAAGCAGCATATCTTTAGAAACAATTTCTTGTAACTGAATCCTAGGCAGCATCGCATTATGAATTGCTTCAAAAAGTAAATCCAAATTAATTGGCTTTACAATATAGCCATCACAACGTAATTTAATACTTTCAAGCAGATATTGCGTCTCCGTAAAAGCAGTCGCAAAAATAATAGGGATAGAGTTAGTCCCTGAAGTGTTTTCTTTAATCGTACGTGCTAGCTCAATGCCATTTATCTTTGGCATCAAAATATCCGCTATAAGCAAGTCGATTTTTTGCGTGTGGAATATTTGTAATGCTTCCGCGCCGTTTTTTGCTACTATAATATTCCCCACATAATCCTCTAGTATCATAGATAATGTCTGTTGTGCGCATTCGTCATCTTCGGCATAAAGTAATGTAAGATTCTTAAGATACCCAAGTTGTTTTTTATTGAATTGCAACATCATTATGTCCTTCCTTATGATTTATACCATCCGCTAATTCTAAAATTATTGTAAACAATGCACCCCTGTACTCTTGCTGCTTATAATCAAATACATAATTGCTAGCTACTATATTCGCGTTAAAGTGATTATTAAGAAGTTGTTTAGCCATATACAAGCCAATACCTGTTCCCAAACTTTTATGCTTGGTTGTGAAATATGGTTCAAAGATTTTTTCTAAAATCTCATCCTCGATACCACCGCAATTGTCATAATAAGAAATGATAATATACTTGTCTTGCCGAATCACTTTCACAAAACACTCTCCTCTTTGTGTTTGTTGCTCCTTAAATGCGTCTTTAGAGTTATTTAATAACACAAGTAAAACTTCAGTAAAACTCTGCCTATTGCCATAAAGAACAATATCGCTCGGACACTCAACACAAACATTAATATTACAAGAACGTAGCATAGGTTGATTTAATTTAATCGAGCTTATAATAGCCTCCTTTAAATTAAAATCTTGCTGCGTGTTTTCCATGTGAAAAAAACTTCTAAAATTATCTATTGTGTTACTCATGTTGTCGGCAATAGTAAGTGCTAATTGGGTCTGCTTATTAATCACTAATTGTGTAAGCATGCCTTGGTCGAATTTACTCTTTATAGCCTGGACGATAAGAATAAGGGAATTTAAGGGTTGTCGCCACTGGTGTGCGATATTTTGCATCATTTCGCCCATTGAAACAAATTTTGATTGCGCATACATGATTCTATCTTTTTCTCGTATAATTTCTATTTGCTCTTGAACCTTTTGTTGTAGTTTGGCATTGAGGTTGCGAAGTTCCTCTGTGGCATTATCAAAAAGTTGCTTAAGATAAATATTCAATTTTTGCACAAAACTAAGAATAACAACACTAAGACTTATAACAACCACAAACACAAGTAAGGCTACTACACAAAGAACATTAAGTGTAGCTATGAAAAAATTATCTGTAATATTTTTTTCAAGAATACGTATGGAAGTTTCTACATTAATAATATTCGTACTTAATTGGCTAACCGTTTTAGCATATTGCAGGGCGTCCAGCTTCTTGTCAAACTTACTAGACATTCCAAACCCTATCATGCTATTTAATTCGTCAATCAATGAGACTTTCTGCGATTCTAATGCCCGCAATTTTTTAAATGTTACCTTAAAAAAAATAGTCTTGTATAGCTCGCGTATGAAGTTAAACCCACCACTATCACGTTTCATGTTATTATTCACATAAAGATTCTTATAGAGATTCCATAAGTATGTGCTTTTGTCATAAGGGTCAATTTGAGAAGAATACGAAGAATCTAACGCTTCGAATATATATTGATTCTGAAATTCATTGATGAAGTTCATTTCGTTAATCACATCAGGAAAATTATTATCGAAATCAGCTTTTAATCCATTTAATGCAATATATCCCACAAGAAAAATAAGAAATAATCCGATAGAAAAAATCAAAGCTATAAATTTTGTATGAAATGTTAAATGTAAGTTATCATCGGATAGATTATTATTTATTAGGTTTAACCACATAAATTGCCTTATTTAAGATAAAATGTTATTTATTATTGTAATAAATGCAAGTAATAAATGAGCGTTTCTATCTGGGAATATCAGATATTTTGCAAAATTACAATTGATACTTGCTACTTAAATCCAGAGGAGATAATATGTCCAACCCTGAGACATCTACAAAAGAAAAATCAACACAGCCTTCAATAATACCTAGCTCGAAATCTAAAGAATTACAAGAAATCAAAGAATTACATTTTAATTTAGATTCGCTTTTTACCAATGAAAAAGAATTAGAAAAATTCTACAAAAAACTCGACCCTAAATTCAACGCATTCCAAAAAAGTTATGAAAATAAACTCGCATCATTACAGGCAAAGGAATTTGAAAAAGCTTTAATCGCCTATGAGAATCTCTGTGAAGATATAAGCACGATAATGACTTATGTATTTCTACGTTTTGCCACCAATAGTAGTAAGTATGGCGCAGATTATGCAGATTACGAAATGAAATGTAATGATTTATATGCAAAAATTATGTTTTTTGAGCTTGAATTTGCCAATTTAGATTCCAATAAAATGCAAGAATTTATTAACAAAAGCGGCAAATATCAATTCTTTCTACAAAATCTCAAAGAAAACAAAAAATATAAGCTTACTCTTCCTGAAGAGCAGGTGATTCTTAGCTTATCTCCAGTCGGAGTTGATGCATTTTCAAGACTCTTTGATGAGAGCTTTGCTAATATGCGATTTGAAGGCATTAATAGCAACAAAAAGCTTGGTGAAGAGCAGATTCTCGCCCTTTTACATGTCAAAGATAGAAAAACGCGTAAAAAAGCACAAAAGAATTTTACAAAAGGACTTAAACAACACGCACATCTCCTAACTTACATCTTAAATATGGTACGAAAAAATATCGCAATTATGCAAAAACTTCGAGGCTATGAAAAGCCAGAATCATTTCGACATATCTCCAATCAGATTTCACAAGAAAGTGTTGATAGTATGATTGCTTGCGTGAATGCCAATATGAATCTTGTGCACGGATATTATTGTGTAAAATCCCAGATTCTAGGAATGCAGCTTAAAGACTATGATCGTTATGCGCCACTCGGATTCTCACGAAAAGACACATCTTTAAGCTTCCAAGAAGCACTCTGTGCTACATTAAAATCTTTTCAAAAATTCAGTCCGCAATTCTATGAAATAGCACAACGCGCTATCAATGAAGGATGGGTAGATTCTCATCCTCAACCCGCGAAGCGAGGAGGAGCGTTTAGCCATGGTAGCACATCTCGTTCGCATCCATACATTCTATTGAATTTTACAGGCAATAGGCGAGATGCTTTTACAATAGCTCATGAGTTTGGGCATGCTATTCATCAAGAATTAAGCAAGACACAAGGTGCTCTTAATCACGACACGCCACTTACCACAGCCGAAACAGCATCTGTCTTTGCAGAAATGCTCCTCTTCTCTTCGCTGAAAAAAACACTTGGCAAAAAAGAGCTATTAGATATGTATGCAGGCAAAATAGAAGATATTTTCTCCACGCTTTTTAGACAAATTGTTATGACAAACTTTGAACGTGCGATTCATGATATTGATGGAGAGCTACAAACGAAAGACTTTGATAGGATATGGATTGAAGAAAACCAAAAAATGTTTGGCGAGAGCGTTACACTTACTAAGAATTATGCGCGTTGGTGGAGTTATATTCCGCATTTTATTCATTCTCCATTTTATTGTTATGCTTATTCTTATGGACAACTCTTAGTGTTAGCTCTTTTTGGATTATATAAAAGGAGCAAGAAAAAAGAAGACTTTATTCAGACTTATATCGCATTCTTAAGTGCAGGAGGAAGTAAAAGTCCAAGAGATTTGATTCTAAGTTTCGGTTTTGATGTGAATAAAAAAGAATTTTGGGAAATAGGAATGGGCGAGGTATGCAATCTCTTACGAGAGTTTGAAGAGTTGCTTAATAGCAATTAAAATTAACCTAATAACACAGAACTAAACTTCCAAAAGCGACAAAATAATTGCATAATGAATATTTCATTATGATGGCAATTCCTGAACAACTTTAATATCCAAAATAGAATCATTTTCCTTAAGAGAATCTAATACCTTATAACTCTCTCTATCACGTACGGGAATCCTTCCAAAAGCAGTATGCACGCCATCAAGATGAGGTTGCGGTGCGAAGCAAATAAAAAATTGACTGCCGCCCGTATCTTTCCCCGCATGTGCCATAGAAAGTGTGCCGCGATTATGTTTTGTGGGATTATTTTCTAATTCACATTTGATTCTATACCCAGGACCCCCTGTTCCATTGCCAATGGGGCAACCGCCTTGCGCCATAAATCCAGCAATAACTCGATGAAAAGTTTTGTTCTGATAGAAATCTGCATTAGCCAAACTCGCAAAATTTGCTACAGTTTGAGGGGCAACCTGAGGAAATAATTCAATATTGATAACTCCTTTTGAAGTCGTAATAACAGCATATTGCCAATGTTCTAATTCCTCTTTGGAAGGATGAAATTCTTTGAGCGATTCCATAAATAAATCCTTAAAATAAATTCTACATAACATAAATGCAAGATTTTAACAACTTTAACAATATTTTGCAAGCTACTATTTTTAATGTGGTCATAAATCTAAAAAATGTTACAATTTTTGCTTATACATAATTGATTTTTAGAATCTTAAGGAGATACAATGTTTCAATTATCCTCTTCATTCGTATTCCCATTAGCATTCCTTATAACCTGCTTTATCACTCTCTATGCAGACACGGCAGACATTGATTGCAATGATTTATATGGAGAATGCAATCCCAATAACACCACTCAATCAGGACCAACAAAACAAACGGCAAATCGCATTCCTACAAACAACAATCCCTTTACGCAACCTCCCCCCAAACCAAGCACCCCATCATCACAATCACAAAAGCAACAAACTACGAATTTTATTTCTAGCGGTTCAATGCCTTTACTTGGGGGTAAAAAACGAGGATTTTTATATTCTGTGGTGTTTTTAACTGCACTTTTTGATAATGGGACACAAAAACAAGGGTATGGAATATTGCTTAAGGACGGCTATGTGCTTGGTGCAGCCAATCTACTAAATGAGAAAAATACCTACCTTAAAAACGTAATGGCAAAAATACAAGATGATTCTTCGCAATCATTGATGTGCTTCGCCATGCTAAGATTAAGGGCAACAAATACTAAGCTTTCATTATTACGCGCAGAAAATTACACGGATATTTATTGCAATACTAGACCAGAAAGCTTTTATCATCAAAGAGTCAATTTACAATATTGGACACCAATCTATCGTGGTATGCTAAAAAAGACAGTGCTTTCGCGTTCTGATAAAGTACTATTCCCCTTTATCACAGAAAAAAACACTTTACACTATACAAGCTCTAGTATCAATGCCATTCAAAAACGTAATGCGGGCTATGGCTTACCAGTGTTTAATGTAAGTGGGAATTTCGTAGGATTTTTACACCCAACGAACAATTCTAAGAATCCCAATTCTATCATCTCAAGCGATGAAGTGCATACATTTATTTGCGATATAGCACGCCGTAAATTATTGCCCATGACGGATTTGATACGACCTTGTTTTTTAAAAAAACAATAGTCAATGTTATATTTATATTTAATATAGGATTTATTAATATAAGTTTTACTAAAAAGATACTATAATTCAAAAAATATTTAATCTTAATATTAATTTTTATTTATATTTAAGGAAATAGTAATGTTATCATTTGATAACCTAAAACATCGCAATAGCTTTCTATTCCTTGCTTTATCAAAAAAGATTTATAAACATTTTATGGCAAATATCATTCGTAACAATGTGAAATTACTTCCTGTTTTTCCAATATATCATGGCGTATTGTGTCTTGCTTTAGGCATTTATTGCCTTGCATGCGCAAAACTACCTTCAGAAGAAGACCTTATCGTCAAAACACAACTACGGACGCAGTTTCACAATGAAAAAATACTAAAAAGTATAGGTGATTCTCATGTTGAAGTAAAAAATTTAGATTATATGCAAACTTTCTTCACCCTATTTTCTGACCCTATCTTACAAAAAATTATTCTCCAAGCCTTGCAAGCCAATACAAACTTACTCACCCTTGAATCGCAAATAAGACAAGCACGAGCGACAGCAAAGGTCAATACTGCAAGTTTATTTCCTAAGGGTAATGCCAATCTCAATTATAATTATAGCGACAATAATTATCAGAGAATCCAAACCAACGTCACGCAGAATACAACCAATATTGCCTTATCTTTTAGTTGGGAGCTAGACATTTTAGGCAAACTCAATGCCCTACGTTTGGCTAGCAAACAGCAAATTTTACAATCCATACAGAATCTAGCCCAAGCACAGGTTGTGCTAATAGGCGACGTAGCAAATTACTATTTTACCATTAGACAAACTAGTCAGGCAATTTCTATTAACGAAAAAATTACCAAGAATTTAGAACAAATCTATCTCCTAACGGAAGAAAAATATAAATTAGGGCTAATAGGAATAGATAGTGTCGCTACAACAAAAAGCAGCTATCTCACCCAAAAAAACACCACTTTAAGCCTTATGTACACGCTTGAACAAAATAAAAATGCCTTGCTTGTTTTGCTTAACTCTAATACGTTAGATTTTGATGCGCAACAAAGCAACTATATCTTTCAGCCAAGTAAGATTCCCAATGTAGAAACCCTGCCAAGTGCAGTTATTTTCAATCGACCAGATGTTCGTTCTGGTGTATTTGCACTCAATGCGTCCTTATATCAGAGACTTAATAAAAAATTAGCACTTTTCCCTTCAATCAATATAAGTGGGAATCTTGGGCAGATTCTCTTTTCTCCACAACAAGGCTTGGGAGATCTAGTATGGCAAATTGCTAGCTCCTTAGCTATGCCGCTTTTGAATCGACAAAGCATAACGCAAGACTATATCCTTGCTAAAGAAAATACCAAACAGGCTTTCTACACATTGCAAAACACAGTGAATACTGCAATCTCAGAAATTGAAAATGCAACAAAAAATATACAAATCACAAGAAACCTCCTAGATAACATGCAAGAACACTACAATATCAACAAAAATACATTTGAAATTATGGAATCTCGCTATAAACAGAATCTTATCGATGATATTTCGCGATTAGAATATGCCAATACTTATCTACGGTCAAAAAACAATTTAATCAGCGCGTATCTTATGCAAAATCAAGCTACTATCGCATTTTATAAAGCATTTGGGGGAAATCTCAACGCTGATAATTCTACATATAGTGTCTTGCAGGAAGATGAAATACTTCAAGACTATAAAAAATATGAAGAAAAACAACAAAACAGGAATGACCCTGCTCGTAACTTATAACATGTTGAACAACATATAAGGATATTTATGCCAACAAATGACGAAATATACAAAACCATCACTCCAAGCAATACAAAAAAATATACTTTTATTGTGTTATTTCTTATTTCCCTACTTCTTATTGGATTAGCTGTCTATTTTTTTTTCCGCAGCAATCACGAAGTCGTATATAGCACAACCACTCCTATCAAGAGAAATATTACACAAACCGTCTCTGCCACAGGTACACTTTCTCCCACAAATGAAGTTGAGGTAGGAAGCGAAATATCAGGAACAATTTATAAACTTTATGTAGACGTCAATGACACAGTAAAGAAAAATCAAATCCTCGCTGAAATCAATCCCAATAAACTCAATCAAGCGCGTGAGGGCTATGAGGCGCAATTGAGCTCTGCTAACGCAAATTTAGAATCCTCTAAGGTTGCATTAGCACAAAAAGAATGGAATTATCAGCAGCAACAAAAGCTTTATGAGGCAACCAACGGACGTTCGCCATCCATGCTAGAACTCCAAACGGCTAAAATGGAATATCTCTCTGCGAAAGCAGACATAAAGGTCAAACAAGCGAGTATCAATCAGATTCAGACCAACCTTCGTGCTTCAAAGATTGATTTACAAAATTCAATTATCAAAAGTCCTATTGATGGTATTGTCTTAGAGAGAAGTATTAGCCTCGGACAAACCGTAGCAGCAAGCTTTCAAGCACCCACTCTCTTTAAACTCGCAGAAAATCTTAAAGAAATGAATCTTATTGTTAATATTTCAGAATCTGATATTGGAAAGGTAAAAGCTGGGCAAGAAGCAACATTTACCGTCGATGCTTATCCTAATCAAGAATTTACTGCTAAAGTCGATAAGGTAAATTTTGCCTCAACAACAACGGACAATATTACTAGCTATGAAACTACGATTTATGTAGACAATGAGAATCTATTGCTTAAACCGGGCATGAATGCTACTGCTTCAATTAAAGTAGCAAGCGCAGATAACGCGCTATTAATCCCTGTCGCTGCACTTTTCTATAATCCTGAACAAAACAAAACCAAGACAGAAAAGAAAATCTCCAATCCTCTTGCAGCATCAGGACCCCCACAGAGACCCAAAAGAGAAAGAGCACCGGGAAATTCCAACAAGCAAAATCATTCGCAAGGAGTAGTTTGGGTATTAAAAGAAAACAACACCATACAGGCAGTAGAAGTAGAAATTGGCATATCAGATTCTAAAATGGTAGAAATTATATCAAACAACATAAACACAGAGACAAAAATCGTTACTGAATCCCACTACAAATAGTAGAATTTAATACAACAAAAACTGCTTTAGGAAACATCTTTTGTTTTATTTCGTAATTCTAAGACAATCGGTACGCCACTCAAACCGAATGCGCTCCTAAGCACATTAATCAAATACCTCTTATAGCTAAAATGTAATTCTGCTTTGTTCATTATAAGTGCTATGCGCGGTGGCTTTACATCAAACTGTGTTGCATAATAAATCTTAATAAATTTGCCATGGTCACTAGGAATAGGATGTTTTTGTATTGCTTTTTGAATGCAATCATTGAGTTTCGCAGTGGGTATACGATAAGAAAAATGATGATATACCTCGATAATTTTCTGTTTGATTTGCTCAATATGTCTATATGTTGTAGCCGACACGGTGAGCATCGGAGCATATTCTAGGAACTTAAATTTTCGTAGATATATTTGCTTTAATTCCCTGTAATCTTTACATCGCATATCCCATTTATTCAATACAACAATAATGCCTAAAGCATTGCTATTGGCGAGAGAGCTAATTTTTTCATCAAGCTCTACAAATTCCGTACTGCTATCTAGCACCAACAAGACAATATCACATTGCTGTAAAATCCTTTGTGTCCTCTCAAGGGCAAATTTTTCTATACCGTCAATCCTCGAACGTCTTCTAATTCCAGCAGTATCAACAAACGTGATTTGTACGTCATTATATATGATAGTTTCATTAACGGGATCAATAGTTGTCCCTGCAATGTCAGAAACCAAAGATCGGTTACTTTGTGTAAGCGCATTCAATAACGAACTCTTACCAACATTGGGTCTGCCTATAATGCCAATAGCAATCTGTTGAACTTCGTTTTGTTTTTGAAATTCAGAAAAATTATCTTGCGGTATGGCAACAGCGCATTTTATATCTTTTGTATTTACAGGGTATGATTCGTGTCGCGAATATATATTGTAATCTGCTGCCGCTACTTTTTTACCATTAGCAAATATTTTATGTTTTTGCAACTGATTTGAATCGAGCAATTTTTGCACAATCGATTCTAAATGAGCAAGAAGTTTGGTTATTCCACGATTATTGCGAACGGAAATCATCAAGAAATCCACACCAAAAGACATAAAATCATGGGTATCAAGCGCAACTTTATCGCTGTCAACTTTATTTAGAACGAGAATTGTAGGTTTTTGCTTACTCAATTCACGAAAAATTCTTATATCGCCATCGTCTGCAGATGTACTGCCATCAACTACATAAATAACAATATCACTTTGTCTTACGCAATGGTAAGAATGCAAAGAAATATTTTGTCGCAACGCAGATGCAATTTGTTGTTGATTGCTTACAATAGAAGTAACTCTCATGCGGGGTTGCGTAGTTTTATTGTTATGGCGATGTGAATAATCGCTGCTCACGTATAGCCCTGCTGTACTCTTTGATTTACACGATTTACTAAATAATGGTGTGAAAACGTCTAAACCACCTGTATCGATTAAACAGATAGTAAAAGCATCTAGCTGCAAATTACATTTATTAATATCTCTGGTGCTACCACTAATATCAGAGGTAACGGCGATATGCTTCTGTAACAATCTATTAAAAAGTGAACTTTTACCAACATTGGGTCTACCCATAATGCTTACATTGGCAATTGGAACGAGAGATTCTGTAGAACGTTCAGATTCTAAAGAATCGTTTGCAATGGGTTGATTGTAGTTTGAGTGATGAAAACGAGCAATACTATTTGATTTTTTCCGTTTCGTAGTAATGCCAAATGAAGCATTGACTCTCTTTGAAGTGAGAACGTTTTTTTGAGAAAACTTCGATTGCAAGTCTTTTTTCTTCATAACATTTATAGCGATTTATTAGAGATTGTAAAATATTGTCTATGAAAGTTAGAATCAAGTACGAACCATATTTATTAGGCAAACTAGAATTGTAGTGCTAGAGTTACACCGATTCTATGAAGGTCAACCTTATGCCCTTCTGTTTTTGGTCGTTGAAAAGAACCATCAATACCAAAAGCAATAGGAACAATAGGGAAAGTTATGTGTACGCCATAATTAAATGCCCAAGTATTCTCATATTGTCTCGTAAATGTCGAATAGCTCCCCCCAATATAAGGCGTTATAATTCCAAGCAAAGGGATACCAACCACTCCGCCATACTGAACGTTGTTGAATCTTTCTTCTGCCGCAATTCCCTTAGTAGCAACATCTTCCCATTTTATAAAAGGAGCAATACGTAACGGGGTTTTAATCCATAATCTAGCATAAGCACCGTAACTAAGATAAGAAGCATAAGCAAGATCGGATTTATTAAAATTAATATTAATATCTCTTATGTGTTCCCCAACGTTTAACCCTACAATACCACCAGCTTCAAGTCCTAGCAAAGGTAACGCCTGTGCACTCGAGCCTGCGAATCCAACAAATAAAGCTGCTGCCAAAATCCCTGAAGTTTTTGTTCTTGTAAAATAAAAAAGTTTTTTCATAACAAACTCCTAAAAGTAAACTTAAACTAAATGAATTAAAGTTAGATTGTATCCTAATAATCAACTCACAAGGTAAACATTTATAACTATCTATCGATTATCAGTAATAATTAACAAACAATTCTCTTGACAAACACTAAGTGTCATGCTTTATAATCACCCCATTCTAAATAGTTACAAATAAGACTAAGGAGTACTATGTTCTCAAGATTTTTTATCACTCGTCCATCTTTTAGTATGGTTATCTCAATTATCATTATTATAGCTGGACTCTTGTGCATGTTTAATCTCCCTATCGAACAATACCCAAAGGTAGTACCGACACAAATTGCAGTACAAGCAAATTATCCGGGTGCTAGTGCCAAGACACTTTCTACAAGTGTAGCTAGCATCATTGAAAATAGTATTAATGGTGCAGAAGGCATGATCTATATACAGACATCTGCAAGTTCAGCAGGTAGACTTGATATTAACGTCTTTTTTAATAACGACGTTAATCCAGATATAGCATTAGTAAACGTTAATAATCGCGTCCAAGCAATCCTCAACCAACTTCCAAGTGAAGTACAAAGATTGGGCGTTACTGTACAAAAATCCTCTACCGCAGTCATAGGACTTTACCACCTCTATTCAGATAATCCACTCCACTCACAGCTCTTTATAGCGAACTACGCAATCCTTAATGTAATTGATGAACTCAAACGTATAAGTGGCATAGGCGATGTCCAACTATGGAGCTTACAAAATTATGCAATGAGAATCTGGCTTCAGCCTGATAAGCTCTATCAGTATAATCTTTCTCCGATTGAGGTTTTAACAAAAGTACAAGAACAAAATGCACAATTCGCCCCGGGCAAATTTGGGCAAGAGCCAATCATACAAACGGATTTTACTTATAGCATTATTGCCAACGGCTTATTCTCAAGCAAAGAAGAATTTGAAAATATCATTATTCTTGCTAATCAAGACGGTAGTACATTGCGATTAAAAGATATAGCCAGAGTGGAATTAGGAGGGCAAGATTACCTAACAGATAATTACTACAATGATATTCCCTCTGTACCCATTAGAATTAGTCTTCAACCGGGAGCAAATATGTTAGAAGTTGCAGATAAAGTAAGAATCACTATGGAACGATTGAGCAAAAAATTTCCCGATGGTATGAAATATTCTATTCCTTTCCGCCCTACAGAATTTATCGCTGCCTCAATTCATGAAGTAGTAAAAACCCTTATAGAAGCTATTGTCTTAGTGATACTTGTCATTTATATTTTCTTGGGAAGTTTTCGCGCAACCATTATTCCTGTCATTGCTATTCCCGTTTCAATCATTGGTACTTTCGCGGGCTTATATGTTTTTGGATTCTCTATTAACTTGCTCACACTTTTTGGTCTTATCTTAGCCATTGGCATAGTCGTTGATGATGCGATTATTGTGATTGAAAACGTCGAACGTATCATGCATGAGAAACATTTGAAGCCAAAAGAAGCCACCATAGAATCTATGCGAGAAATCAGTGCGCCAGTGATTGCTATTGTGTTAGTCTTGAGTGCGGTATTTATTCCTGTTGTATTTATGGGGGGCTTTAGTGGAGAAATCTACAAACAATTTGCAATAACCATTGTTATCTCAGTGGTTATCTCTGGACTTGTTGCGCTAACTCTTACTCCAGCTCTTTGTGCGCTAATCCTTACAAGAACAACAACCAAACCTTTCTGGATGATCGCAAAATTCCATTATTTTTTCGACAAACTCACTATGAAATTCTCAAGAGAAGTGGCAAGGATTCTAAAACGAGGGTTACTCTTTGTTGCACTCTTTATCATTATCATCTTTGCAACTTTTGTCTTATTTCAAAGAACGTCCAAAAGTCTCGTACCAAGTGAAGATATGGGATTTATCATTGTGCATACCGTATTGCCAGAGGGAAGTTCTTTATCAAGAACTATCGAAGCACAAAAATTCTTGATTCAAACTTTGAAAAAATACAGCTTAATTAGCGAACAAACAACTATTTCTGGATACAGCTTTCTTGTGGGTAGCTTTAAGACTAACGGCGGTGTTGCATTTGAAAGGCTTATTGATTGGAATCAACGTAAAGACAAGGGGCAAAGCGATAGGGAAATCATCGCAGAGTTAGATAAGGAATTGAATCAATACCCACATGCAAATTTTATCCTCGCACAAGCACCTACAATCATCGGCTTTGATGCAAGCGGAGTGAATGCCTTTATACAAAGCAAAGAAGGTGGCAGCATAGAAGAACTCCAATACTACACAAACCTTGTAATAGCGAAAGCGAAAGAAAGACCAGAATTTAGCAGAATCTTCACTAGCTTTGCTGCTGACACACCACAATATGAAGTCATTCTTAATAGAGAGGAAGCAAGCGCGCTTGATATAAATATCAATGATATTTTCACAACCATGCAACTTACTTTTGGTAGCCATTATGTCAATAACTTTGAACTTTATGACCGAACTTTTCGCGTTATTATGCAAGCAGATTCTGATTTTCGCATGAATGTTGAAGACTTAAATAAAATTTTCGTAAAAAGCAGGACGGGCAATCTTGTCCCTTTAAGCTCTCTTCTATCTTTTCATAGAATCATAGGCGCGGAAGTTATTAATCGTTTTAATCTTTTCCCTGCCGCACAAATAATAGGCTACCAAAATTTCGGCTACTCAAGCGGCGATTTAATCAAAGCCTTAGAAGAAATCGCCAAAGAAGTTCTACCATACGGCTATGATATAGCTTACTCTGGATCGAGCTATCAAGAACAAGCAAATGCAGGAAGTGGGAATCTAGCCTTTATTTTTGGATTGATTTTTGTATTTCTCATTCTTGTTGCACAATATGAAAAATGGCTAATGCCCCTAGCCGTTATGCTATCTGTGCCTTTTGCAATATTTGGAGCAATACTTGCGACTTTTTTACGTGGATTAGAAAATGATATTTACTTTCAAGTTGGACTCATTACGCTTATTGCTTTAGCAGCGAAAAACGCTATTTTGATTGTAGAGTTTGCTACGCATCTACGAGAAAAAGAAAAGAAAAGCATTGCAGAATCTGCCATTAGAGCCGCAAAATTACGTTTTCGACCCATTGTAATGACTTCCCTTTGTTTTAGCTTAGGTGTGTTGCCTTTAGCAATCTCTAGTGGAGCAGGTGCGCTTAGCAGGCATTCTATTGGGACAGGAGTTATCGGAGGGATGCTTGCAGCAACCTTTTTAGCGGTATTTTTTGTCCCATTGTTTTATAGTTATTTGGCAAGATTAAGCGAATGGCTCAAAAAACAATTTCGCTCACGACAATGATAAATGCGAAGTATAAGTTGAGTGGGCAACATATTCTTATAAGCTATATCCACAAATTGCCTATGTCCTTTGACATAACAATGTATATTCGCAATCCTCACAATTCCTCTTTTGCTGTGTTTGTAAGTTTTCTTTTCCAAAAGATTCCAACATGTTAAATAACGTCTGCAAACGTTGTTCTTGCAAAAGCGTATCTTGTAAAACAACAGCCGATTGCGCATTGTTCAATGCAAAATCCTCTAAATAAAAATACGCATAGTATATTGGCAAATCTCTATAAGGAGTTAAGAAGTCAAAACTCTCCTTAGCCTTCTCAAGACACAGGCTATACAATGGCATTTGTAAACTTTCTATTTGCTTTGGTTTTGTACCTGTTTTATAGTCATATATCCAAATCGCATCGCCATACTTTTCAACACGATCGATAGTACCGCGAAATTCATAGCCACAGCAACTCACATGGAATGTATGCTCAAGCGCAAGAATTTGCAGAGAATCTGCTCGTGCCCTCTGCTTTTGATATTCAAAAAAATGTCGCATAATAAAGCATAATCTCTCTATTTCTAAGCGCGTTGCAAGAGTGTAATTCTCTCTTGCAATTCGCATCGCGCACTCTTGTTGAAATATTTTCGCAATAGATTCTATCTCCTTTTCCCCTATGCTAACGTTGATGAATGGCGCATAGCTAACCTGTAAAGCTCCATGTATACAAAGACCTATGTCTTTACGGTTGATGTCCTCTTGTATCAATGGTTCATTGCGTAGATTCTCAATATAGTAAAAATAAAACTTACGAATACACTTTTGATATGTGTCAAGTGCAGTTGCGCTAAATGGTTGCGTATAGGCAAAAGGAGGGAAACTATCTTCTTGGAATACATGATTCAAACTGCGAGTTACATCATAATAACTATACATCATATCAATATCATGCGCCGAATCTATATCGCAATGTAATTCAAAGAGAAACGTGGAGGGAACTTTTTGCGCGTTACTCACAAAACTTATATACGTTTTTTGTGTATTCTTCATAATACTATAATAATGGTGTTTAAAGAGATTTTCTTTATCAAGCTTAGTAGGAATATTATAGAATCTCCGAATCTTAGAATTTAAAAACATATTTTGCGATTGGACATTAGGTATATAATCATCCGTAAAATCTACAATCAATACTTCTTTGAAGCTAAGACTTCTTGCCTCTAATGCCCCCATAACGCGAATTTTCCCCCCTGCAACATCGCTTAGATTCAAACGACTCAAATCTCGCATAAAGAGCGTAAAAAGCTGATAGAAATCCAATGGCTGCACAGCAAAAAAGTCTGCATTATAAAGAGCATGCAATGACGAAAGAATGCGGACAGATTCTGCAAGAAGTGATTTGTTTTGAGAAAAAAGCAAGAAAAGCACATCCTCCAAATTCTGTAAGGTTGGCTCTTGTACATAATGACATGAAGGATTCTCGATAAGAACCAACAAAAACTCCGAAAAAGAATGCGAATCTTGACAGGGATTCTCTGTGTGAGTGGATTCTAAAAGCCTATAATCTTTCAACACACTTGGGAATAATCGTTGCAAGGCTTGTTGCAATAAGCGCGTTTGTTCATTGGTATCGCTACAAGATTGAATCGAATCTCGTTGCGCAATAAGAAAATTAAAGAGCGGCTCTAGTGGCAATCCTTTATACGTATCTTGTTGTAATAACTCATAAATAGACTGTAAGATTCTATATTCATTGATAGAATGAATAGGTATCCCCATAGCGTAATTAAAGAGAGTATAAGAATCTAAAACCATAAGATAATTAATAAAAGATTCGTTCGGGACAATAATCGCGAAATCGCGCTCAATCGCTTCGCCCTGTAAAATTTGCCGCTGCCACACCGATGCAAGATATAATGCAAGATTAGCTTGATTCATAACTTTTTGTGTTTTATAAAGAATGAGGCTACTTAGTTGCAGTTTTCGGTCATTACTGCAAATCATCTTAGCATTTGAAAGGCAATAAATATATTTTTTTTTAGATTCCAACGTTACTCCAAAAGAGGCAATGTAATGCGAAACATTATATTCGTCGGTATGAAAATGCACAAATACAGGAATGATTTTTGCCACTTGCAATAAAACTTCGTGTTGTAATGGGGAGATAAACCCCTCAAGCTCTATATGGATACTCTCAAACTCTTCAAGATAGGATTGAAGCACTTGATAGTTAGGGGCAATATCATTGCTGTAAATAGAATCTGTAAGATTATTGAGAGCGAGAATATCTTGATACTGCGCATAAATCTCCGCAAGCAGTGCGAGTTGCCATTCATATTCATCATACGTATCAATGGAACTAAATTGTCGTAATTTTTCAGCAGTAATAGGAATTTTATGTTCGCGTAATTCATCATAGAATTGCAACAAAAGCGTTGAACTCTCTAAATAAGCAATAAAACTTTCTTCTGGACATAAAAACCCCATACATTGATGTGAAGATAATTTCTTTGCTTTCTTGACACTCTTTAGAGCTTGAGAAAGAAAAAATCCTTGAATATTCTTTGGAATGAAAGCGCGCGAAGAATAAACAACTCTTTGAAAAAACTCGCCAAGAGTCATAGCAGACGGCAAGATTCCATCTTGCATATCAGGTTTTCTTGAAAAATCAAATAGAGAAAACCACTCATCGTTAATTAATAATTCCTGTGTATTAGATACAGAAAGCGGAGTAAAATCAATATTGGCAACTCTTGAATAATGCAAATAAAATTCAGCTTTTGCCCTAGTAGTACTAAGAATATACAAACTCTGCTTACGAAAAAACATCCCCCTTTCTTTATCTTCACAAGGAGAGCCACATTGCTGCGTGTTTAAAGATTCTAAATGAGGTACATCAGATAATGATTTATCAATAGGATTGGGCATGATTACTTCTTGCTAATAAAATAATCATAATTGTAACAAAACTAAAAATGCGAAGAAGTAGAATATGTTAAAAAATTACCCTAGCCCCAAGATTAAACCCTAATCCGAAATTTTTCTCAAACATCGCATTTTGGAAATTCATGCTCCCATTAACATAGAATCTGCCTAGAGCATACTCTCCACCTCCAGCAATGAAAAGTGAAGATTGTAAATTCTCTTTCGCATAATTGACATACAGCATATTCTGTGCGCCTACACTGCCCAAATCATTACCTCCATTGACAACGCCAGCCTGTGTTGTCGCATGCCCTGTTTCATTAAGGTTACTTTGTAATATTGCAACATCTTGTTTCAATTGCCCCAACAAAAATACATAGCTTTGATTAGCCCAATACTTTCTGCCCTCCACTCCGACGATAACACCCAAGCCCTTCCTTGCATTATTGTGAGTATCAACCAGAAAATCACTTGTAGTTGCACCATTGTGATTAAGATTGCTAGACTCTAAAGAATAATAGTTAACTCCTAAGAAGGGCTTCAAAATATATCCCTTAGTCAAACTAAAGGCATAACCATAGCTTACATTAGCTTCAAGATTAGTAATGTTATACCCATATCTTTGTCCAAAGAGATTGAGCAGCTCCATATTAGGTACACCAGAACTAAGCTCTTCATTCACGAAACCAAAAGCAGAATTTACAGTAATATCGATTTTTTGATTATGGATAAAAGTCCTACTATACAATCCTGCAAAAATATTATTTGAAGTATTAGAGACAAAGCCATTATACCCTCCCTTAAAGATTCCATAACCATAACCTGCATATCCACCAATAGCCGTATGAATACTTGTTATAAAATAATCATAACCCGCATTAACACCATAGAGTTGCGCAGTACCTGAAGTGGAAAAATTAATATCACCCAACGCGTTAACCCACGCGTTATTGGGATATTCCCCCCTTTTGTTAAAGCGAGTTACTAAATCACTCAAGCTTTCAAACCAAAGAGTGCCTGTAGATTCAAAATTCATGCTATGCTCTCTCTTTGTGCGGACTTCTGGATCGTCATTTTGCATATCTGGCATACTATTTGTCTGTTTGCTAGACGGAGAAAGTGCCGCTGGTATTATAAAATTGGCAAAGGCACTATTAGTATTAACGATAGCGATACCAGAATCATTATTGCTAGATGAAAAATATCCGTCATTTTGGGACACTTTAGAATCGAATTGTCGATTTTCTTGTTCTCGCAAAGCATCGTTATACAAGGAAAGATTCTTTTGTTCCCGAATCTTTTGTGCAATTTCTAATTCTTTTTTCAATTTTCGTTGATATTCTTCAAAAGCTAAAACTTCTTGGTTTTTAATTGGTACGCCAACACCATGCAAGGAAGAAACACGTGTAAGTCGATTAATCCTTGCGCTATCCATAGCTAAAGCAAGAGTATTGAGTGTAGAACTTTTACTTTGTAAATCTGAAACATGTTGAAACGTACTATCAAGTGTCCTAGCAACCTCAAGAAAATAATTAAGATTCCTAGAAGCAGCTAGGCTTTGATCAACATTAATTAAAAAAAGAATAGCGGAATTTTCATTATAAAAAAGATCTTTGAGAATATCATAGCTATTCGCACTTTCTTTTTTAATCGCATTAATCCACGAATTATTGCCTCCAGCTTCCATATACAACACACAATCAAAGGTACTTGAACCTTTTGTGCACAAAGGCGTTTCTGCATTACCTTGAGTAAAATCAGTTATATCTCTTCTTAAGATACGGAACCCCATCATATTACCAGTTACTACTTTCTCAACCTGCAAATATTTTCCGTCAATACTAGCTCCTTTGTAAGTAACAGAAAAACTATTTTTCATTCTCTCTTGAGCGTAGTTATAGCCCCTTTCTGCCTCACTAGCATTTTTGTCTGCAAATCCACAATAGGCATTAGGATTAGAAGTATCGCATGCTTTTTGTTTATCAGATTGACTAGGCTTTTGAATAAGATTGCCTAGATTATCATAGCTACCTACTTCATTTTCTAGCCTATTGCCCTTAATAGAATCAACTTGTGCTTTATCCATATCCCATGGATTATTGCCTTTATTCATAGTGTAATAGGTCTCTTGCTTGGTTTGCCCGTTATCTATTATCACACAGTTACTGTTGACACATTTATTATTATTCGCGGTGCTTTCCTTATGTACAGTCGAGATAGCATAATTGTTGTTTGTTTTATTAAAGGTTGTTGTATAATCGCCTTGCGTAAAGGTATAATTAATGTTTCCTGTTACATTGATAAGTCTATAAGTGTTTGGATCTTGAGATGCATCTCGATTGGGTGTCGCAAGTTTAAGATTATTAAGACTTTTCATATCCAAAATATCAGCTTGAAATGCCCCGGGAGTTCCCATAGATACATCAAACATTGCATTACCTGTAATATTAAGCACACCGTTTTTTACATCAGTTATTTTTGCATCCTTAGGATTTGCCTGCAGTCTAAAGATGAGTGTACCATAGTTAGCAAAATCACCAGTCATATTGATTCTGCCATTCGCTCCTACATCTATTGTATTATAATTGTCAAGATTCCCTACAAGCGTAAAGATAGGTAAAACACCTTCTACAAATCCAGCATCTAATAAGATTTTACCATAATTACCTAAAGTTCCTTTTTTAAGCTTTGTCTGCTCAATCAGCAAATTACCTCCATTGGCTACTTGCAAGTCACTATTGGTAACTTCTTCGTGAGACATAATATCTGGCAAAAGCAGATAGTGTTTATTATCTTTTGTTGTAATATAAGTACCGCTTGCATTTTGATAATCAGATTGTGGAGCCGTAGTACCTCTAGCAGATTCTGTAATCAAAGTTTGAAGTTGCTCTTTGTTCATAGCTTTGAGCCCAGTAGAATCAACATTCACACTGAGATACTTACTAAAATCTTGATTGACATCTTGATTGCCATTCAATCGAATGTTTATTATTCCACTATTTTTGCTTCCATCTTTTAACCACAAAAGCTCGTTGATATTAAGAGCATTAGCTTCGATCTGCGTATCACTTGAAATTATGGTTTGCCCTTTCTTGTTGATAATAGTATTAAAAATAGCATTTTTTAGATAGAAGCTTGTTTCAGTCGCAGTAAGCTGATTAATGTTTACTTGATTAATACCGCTCATATTAAGATAGGAGGTAGATCTTGCGTCAATGAGATTATAATTCAGAATCTCTCCGCCCTGTCTAAACCATAACGCTGCACTATCGGCTGTATGACTTGTACCTATTTCTAGTGAAAGGTAATTAATAAAGCTTTTGCCGATATGATAATCCACTGCGCTAAAAGCACTTCCGGCTGTTGGATGTGCAAAGCCTACACGGTTTGCATTACCCTTCCATACTGTGAAATTATTAATATGGAAATCGCTAGCGTAAAGCGTACCTGAACGAATGTAAAAATCATCAATAAATGTTGTACCATTAACTTGCCTTGCATCAAGCGTAGAGTTACTACCTGCAGTAACAAGCCCCATTGCTTCTACTTTCCCTGCATAGAAATTCTTACCTACTATTTGTAAAAAATTCAGTGCTCTAATGCCTTGCGATCCTACGCATAAAGAATTACAACCACTCACATCCCTTAGAATCACATTTCCATCTAAGGCTTGCAATTTGACTCTCGCACTACTACCAGCAATACCATCTGTTACATAATTCAATGAACCAACAATGAGATTATTATTGCCAGACGTTTCTACATTCATAGTGTTACCAGCTGTAAAATTCCTCATAGTGATTTTATCAATCTCTGTCCTCGCATTTGTTTTTAATGTAGCAGTAAAACCCCCTGTTTGGAAAGCAACATAATCGCTATTGCGAAGTTCTTTAATGTGTATTTGATTATTGGAATTTAAAGTTAACTCACGATTAGTCCTCGTTATAAGATTGCTTGCTCCACCCCATAGCTCAATCGCATCGACATTAAATCGATTAGCTGTAATCTGTGAATTATCCGTAACAATAAGTGTAGAGGCGTTGAAATAAGTATCAGCGTCTGTGCCAAGCTTAAATGTTCCTCCTCGAATATCTCCATGGAATTTGATTCTATTTGAGTTAATATGTATATCTTCAACATTAACCGTTTGCGCGCTAAAGGTCTTATATTGATCTTTTTCAAAAGTTATACGTCCGCGCTTCCCTGTGATAGAGCTAAAATCTATTTCGGATTGATTGCTATTTGATTTTATTATTAATTGTGGCAAAACAGGACCTACATCAGTGATAGAATCAAAGCGTATCGAAGTATTTTTAAGCATGATTTGTCGCGTAGCATCAGAGCCTAAACGTACCGTATTGAGGCCACCTCCTGCTAAATTACCCTCTAAAATAAAAGATGAGTTTCTCACATCAATCGTATTGCCATACAAAAAAGTAGTAGAGTTTTGTGTGCCTGCCTTATATATTTGAATGGTTGCACCATCAAGAGTGAGCAAATTACTCGCATTAAAAATAAGATTTGCTCCTCCACCTGTCCTTGCATTATTGCCCGAACCAATTATCCCTGTAAGATATGCCTCCTTAACGTTAAAAGTTGCATTGATATATCCTAGCCATCCTCCTGTACCAAACCAATGTCTATTATTTTGAGCAGGAGACTTACTACTATTGCCAATAATTAATGTGCCATTTTGATAATTTTGAATGAAATTAGCCCCAAGGCTAGACCATGTAGACCCCATATTCTGACTATAAAAAATATCATTTGCGTTGTTATTTTGATCATTTAGATTATAAATATTGTTTTGTATATCTTGTGCTGCTTGCAAAAACGTTCCTGTAAGAAATGTCCCTGCGAACATACCGAAGCCCAATAAGGAAAAGGTATACTGCAATGTTTGTTTGCCTTTTATTACATTAAACATAATTTCATTCCCCTTATTATTCGATTTCTTTAGATTATATCTTTAAAAAGACAACAAAGAATTTTCAGGCTTTTTGGAAAGTAAGTCTTGATGCAACAATGGTTTCTCAATAAGCTATCTCTTGCTAAAGAATCTAATTTATAGAAACTAGATACAATATCGGTTGATAATTCAGATTACCCATCTAAACAAGAGGAAAACATGATTGTCGGACTTGTGTGTTATAAAAAAGAATTAGGCGCAAGTATCGGATATATCAAAGCTCTTTTTGCACTCAAAACAATTTACCAAGCCCATGTAATCGTTTTTGGCAATTCTCTAACCAAAAATCTTTTTCAACATTGCGAATACATTGATGAATCACTTGACATGGGCAACATGGAAACACAAGATACAAAGGAGCAACAGCGAGCAATCATCAATCAATATCGTTGTCATTATTTGATAGCCACTACAACTAACTCGAGCTTCATTTCATTCCTTCTATCTAGCAACGCAAAAACTATAATTTGTGCAACAAAACTCTATAGTTTTTTTTCTCTGCGATGCAAAACTGTACCAATTTATTTCTTTAAAAAATATCGAAATATGAGGCATGAAGATATTATGCTGCATTTTGTAAAAAAAATTAATCCTCGTTTATTTCATCAACAAATAGCCAATTTGGATTCTGTCAAATATGCGTTACATGCGTCTAAAGATAATGAGGAAAATATTCATCAGTTTTTGCTCTCTGCCTTGCAAAAATACGCGCTAGATTCACAACCTTATTTGATTCTGATTAATCCCTTTAATATCAATAATTGTTTTAGCCTTACAATGCCTTATTGGTTACAACTCATAGAAGAAGTGGCAAAGATTTCGCTCTGTATTCCCCTTGTTGTTACTTATCCTCAAGTGCAAACGCAATTTATGCAGCAACTCAAACAATCACAAAGAGACTTACAAAAGCTACTTCTCTTTCCTAATAATGATTGTATTCTGAATCTCGTGGCTCTTATGCAAATGGTTAGCTGCGTTATTAGCCCTAGCACAGGAACTATACACGTAGCATCAAATCTAAATATCCCGACTATCGGACTTTACGCCGAATGGGATACAGGCAGATGGGGGACAAAAGATAATCGCTATATATTTATTAATAAAGCTAAACATGAATTAGATTCACAATCACAAATGCACGTCATCAATGACGTAATATTAACGTTAAAAAACATGATAGAAAAACAACAAATTAAGCCCATTAGCAATACACTCTTGCAAAGCGCATTACATTCTAAGTAGTTTATAAGAGAGAATAGTATAGAATTAAAGAGAGGGGAATCTCTTTGAATTGGGGTACTATGTTAAAAACTTTTCGCGCTAAAGTTCTCGTTACACTATGTGTTTTTATTACAATTGGTATCGGCGTCTTGTATTGGAGTGTTTCAATAACCTACAAAAACATAGCACAAGATCAGGGTAGGAAAACCGCCACAATGCTAGGAGAATCTATCTTTCACACTGTACGTATGAGTATGAATTCAGGAGAAAGAGACATTATTGATATGGCAGTACATGAGGCAAAAACAATGGAAGGCATAAGCTCTTTGCAAATCCATAAATCTACTCAAGTTATTACGTTATTTGACATGCCAAATACGCCGGCCGATACAGACGCTACCCGTCCAGATATTCAAAGAATCTTCGCGAACAAACAAGAAATCATACTAGAAGACAAAAAGGCTCACCATATTACGTTGCAAAAACCGCTGATTGCGAATGATAGCTGCCTTGTATGCCATGTGAATGCTAATAGTGGTGATGTCTTGGGAGTATTAGAGTTACAAATATCATTACAAAATATCTATGATACGATTGATAACGCTCAAGACTATTTGTTACTTACCATGCTCACATCGGGTATTATTGCTATAATCGTGTTGTATATTTTCTTTGAAGTAGAGCTAGTCAAGCCGCTTCGTAATTTACAAAACATGGCAAAAGAATTGCAATTTGGTAGCCGAGATTTAACAAGACGTATTGCCATCACAAGAGCAGATGAGGTTGGTACAACTTCGAGCTATATCAACGCCTTTATCAAAACTATACAAAATGCAGTTGCAATAAGCAAAAATGTCGGCAAAGAAAACAAACTTATTTCATTTGAACTCTTAAACATTGCTAACACTCTCTCAGGCAATTCTGACAAACAATTTGCTCTCGTTCGCCAAGCTAATCATCTCACTCAAGAGGTAAATAACAATCTAACCGTTGCTTCTCAAACTACAAATTTCACAATTAACGACCTTCAAGACACTGAAGTAACCTTACATGAATTTGTCTCAAAGCTACAAGAGTGCATTACTTTGATTACCGAATCTGCGCAAAAGCAACAAGAAGTAATAGCGCATGCCAATGAATTAAGTACGCATACTACACATATCAAAGATATTCTTACTATTATCAAAACAATCGCAGACCAAACCAATCTCTTAGCATTGAACGCCGCCATAGAAGCCGCACGCGCAGGGGAACATGGCAGGGGCTTTGCAGTAGTAGCCGATGAAGTGAGAAAGCTTGCGGAACAAACACAAAAAAGTCTCGTGCAAATTACAAGCAACATCAACCTTGTTTCACAAAGCGTAAATACAATGGAAGAAACTATCAAAAACGTATCTACCGATATGGAATCTATGACAGAAAAAACTCTACCGCTCATCCACGATGCCAATAATACAAGGGACAAACTACAAGTCACTAAGCAAAATTCTCTCAAGCTCCAAGACATTAGCAATACTATTGCCGCCCACACAAAAGAATTACAAACAATGATAGAATCTATTACCGATTCTAGCCAGAGCAACCAAACGCTAGGACATCAGATTCAAAAATCCGTACATGAAATCACCCATAAAGCAACAGAGCTAGAAGAAGCAATCTCTCAATTTAAAACCTAATACTTGCGGGTTTCGGCTTGATTGTCAATTAAACTTCTCTTTAAACTTCTCCACGATTCTAAACCTCTCTACATGATAAGACTTGCCACATAAAACCAAGAAACAACATTCGATTAAAATGCAGCAAAATAACCCAATCATAAACCCGTAAAACGGCAAATCCACAACGATCAAACGAATAAACGGGATAATCGCAAGGTAGTTTGCAGGATAATGCAGGATAATGCAGAAAAAGTAACAAATAATAATCTAAGAAATGCAAAGAATCTACTTTTCATTCTTATAGTAATCCACCAAAAACAATTCGTTGCAATGTTGCAAATGAAGCAATTTATCTATCTTGCTAACCCTAAACGTTACGTCTCTTTACATTATTCTAACGTTTGCTTACGTTTTATTCCTGATTGCACTTTGAGTGTGAGCACATAGAGCTTAGACAGCGAAGTTACATACAGCAATGTTTGATGATCTTGCTTCACTTGTATGCCCTGCTTTTGCAAGGCTAACAATGTTTCATCATTGAGGCTAAAGGCGAAATTACTTACTACTTGGGGGAAGAGAATCTCTCCTATCATACTGCCTTTAGAATCAAAAACCTGAATACCATTACCACTACTTGACCAAATATTGCCTTTTTTATCCACTTTGATTCCATCGGGGAATCCCGAATGAATGACGGCGAACACTCTCGCATTATGCAATGTCTTATTGGGAGCAATATCATAAGCGAGAATCTGATGTTGCAAGCTTTTATCGTTTGTGTTGTATGCCAATTCGCTATCCGCAACATAGAGAATCTTTTCGTCTGGACTTAGAGCTAAGCCATTGGGGGCTTTAAGAAGAGGTGTCTCAAGACGAATGAGTGTTTTTGTACGTTCTGAATAATGATAAAGGAAATCCCCTCCTTGTTCCTCTCGCCCGCCATAGCCTTCATGGGGATTTAGCAGCCCAAACCTAGGATCGCTAAACCAAATATCCCCATCGCTATCCACAAGAATATCATTGGGGCTATTAAGCTTGTTGTTTTGATAAGAATTTACAAGCACCTCCCATTTGTCCGTTGTGCCCGTTTTATCAAGTCGCTCAATAGCACGTCTGCCATGTGTCGCGGCAAGAAGCCTGCCTTTTGTATCGAGAGCATGTCCGTTTTGAAAATGCGATGTTTTAAGCCATGTGCGAATCTTGGAGTGTTGTATTTGATTCTCTACCTCAAGCAATAATACCTTATTGGCTTTCACATCACTAAATACCACATTTCCATTAGGCAAAACTTGCGGACCTTCTAACCAAATTCCTTTATCATAAAGCAAAATAGGCTGCTGCGTTGTATCAAGAAGCGCGCGAAAAGATTCATTATGAACTTTAAAAGCAACCTCTTCTGCTCGCGCCATGCCACATAACAACATCAAATACATAAACCACCTAACCAATGATCGCATTTTCTATCCTTGAATAAATTACAAAGGCAAGATTCTAACATGTTTATTTCTTGCGTGATTAGCAAAGTAGACATTGCCCTGTATGGATTCTAATAGAGCCTAGCTATTTGCTTTTTAACAATTCTGCTAATTGTGTGAGATTATACTTCTTGATTTTGTCCTCTGTTGCCTGAAGATATACAGGAAGAGTGGTAGAGGTTATCCTGTGCGTATTTGTCGCAATAGCCTCAATCTGCATAGCATTCATCTCTGCAGAATAATGCGTTGTGTCAAAATAATTAGCTAAATTATCCGCATAATCTAAATCATCAAACCCATAAATCCTTACATTAGGCATCTCTTTAGCCATTTCGACTAACAATGTGAGAATAATTTTCCATTGATAAAAGTCATGCACCTCATCTTTTAGGCGAAACGTTAATCTCGTATAGGTTGGAATCACGAAATGAAACCTTGTATTAGGATATTTACTCGCAAGGAAAAGAATGTTCTCACGCAAGTATTGCCGATGTCTTGTAATATCAATATGATGCGGTGTTACCACATAGGGCTCATTGTTAAAATTTCTTAGATTAGTAAAGAGTGCTTTATTCTTTTTAGTATCATTGCGCAGAAGCCACGCTTCAACTCCATCCAACGCAGAAAGATTAGGTAGAGTTTCATCCTGTATAAAATGATGTCGATACTCCTTTCTATCTCCAATGCAATCTGGCTTTGCCGACCATGTAACTGCACAAGCAATGAAACGATAATTCACATACAACTTCATATTCGTCAAAGGATTATTGTCATAGAGATAACTAAAATTCTCTCCATCCTTATCCACGGTACGCCAAAACCCCTCAATAGACATAATAACTTGCTTAATCTTTTTATGCGATAACGCATAATCAAGTATGATAGCTTTCTCGTGATTATCTGCTCCACCTGTTGAAAAATTCACCCAAACACCGCCTAGCTTCCTATCTGCTAAATCTTCTGAAGATTTAAAGAGCATTGAAGAACCCATGATTATAGAATCAAACGGATAAAAATCTATCACGGCTTTCGCTTGTGAGCGTCCATGCCCTATATAGTTAAAAAATGCTACGTCTCGCCAATACGGCTTATGCCAAACTTGCATAGGATCATAAAGGTAAAGCATGATTCCAATACATACTATAAAAGGCAAGGGAATACACAATACGCAAAAAACAAAAAGCTTATAAGGATTCCGTTGCATTTATCAGCCTAAAAATTAAAATAAAGAAATTCGCTGTAAGGATTCATAACAAGCACAATGATAGAGAAATATAAAATCCCCACAGTAAAAGCGGCAGTTACAAATCTGGAGCGAAAATTTTGCATCTGCTGTATGCTATTTGGCAAGCAAAGACAAATAATAAAAGCCAAAACGAGATAAATCACCGTCTCATTGCGTCCATAAATATTCTCTAAGAAATGTGGTATGAGTCGCGCTTTATGCGGCAATTCTACCCACACAATACCAAACATGCCTTTTAGAAGATTCACTGCTCCTTGCAAACTCTCTGCTCGAAAAAATACCCACGCAATGTTTATAAAGTTAAAAGTAAGTATCCAACACAGAATCTTATACAACTTAGAATGCACAATAAAACTAATGTATGTAACATTTCCATGTGCTTGCCAGACTTGAAGACACCAAGTATAGATTCTATGTATGCACATTGCTAAACCGTGCAAAATCCCCCATAGCACAAAGCCCCATCCAGCTCCATGCCACACCCCACTTAACACAGCGACAATAAAAAGATTCCGAATGGTTAGAATCTTGTTTCTCTTATTGCCTCCTAAAGGAATATAGAGATAGTCTTTTAAGAATCTTCCTAGAGTAATATGCCATTTACGCCAAAAATCCGCAATATTGGTTGCTTTGTAGGGAGAAAGAAAATTATAAGGCAGCCTAATACCAAAAAGCAAACCTAATCCTATTGCCATATCACAATAGCCACTAAAATCAAAATACAACTGAAAGGTATAGGACAAAGAAGTAGCCCATGATTCAAAGATATTAAGAATTTGTCCATTATCCACCGCATGGAATCCAACATTCGCCCATTTTGCAAAACTATCTGCAATACAAACCTTTTTAAACAATCCAATCGCAAAAATAAATATTCCTTTCGCGACATTCTCCCAAACGATAGACTTATTATGAGACATTCGCGCGAATTGCGGCATCATCTCCCTATGATGCACAATTGGTCCAGCAATAAGCTGCGGGAAAAAAGTAACAAATAAACAATAATCTAAAAAATGCAAAGAATCTGCCACTTCGTTCTTATAACAATCCACCAAAAAAGCGATTTGTTGAAATGTTACAAATGAGAGAGCAAATGGCAAGAGAATATGAGGCAAAGCAATAGCAAAATCCAAATGTGTAATTTGAGAAAAAAGATTCCAATTCTCTAAGAAAAAGTCTGTATATTTGAAAAACCCAAGCAAACCCGCATTAAAACAAACTCCGAGTAATAACCAAAATTTAGCCGGATTAGACTTAAGATTACAGGGCGATTCTGCGTGTGGGTTTTGCTGTGGTATTTTCTGCAAAGATGTAAGTATCTTGCGAGCTATAACAAAATTTATCAGAATAGAACTAAGCATAATAGGCAAATAAATAAGCTTCCAATACGCATAGAAAGCCAAGCTGCCACTAAGCAAACAGAGCCTCGCAGCTAACCAATGCCCGCGGAAAGACAAGGATTTTAAGAAATGAAACAATCCCCAAGTAATCGGTAAAAAACAAAAGAGAAAAAGAGCCGAATTAAAAAGCATAGAATCATCTTAACAAACACTATTGAATGCTATTTAATATGGTTTTTGCATTTTTGACTGCATTGTGATTCATAAAGTGAATCTTAGGACTATACCCATAGAGTTGTGCAAAAAGCTTAATGCTCATTTCCATGCCTTTTTGCTTTTCGTATTGCGTGCCTTTTAAAGAAGCTTTCTCCAATGTTTCTAGCCATAATTGTGGAACAAATACGTCGGGTATTTTTTGATGTAAAAAAAGTGCTCGCTTGAAACTTGTTATAGGGAAAAATCCTTGCATAAGAACACAACGTTTATTGTGTTGATAATTAAGGGAATGCAGCCATTCATGCAGCAGTTTCGCTACCTCTATGTCATAGATTGGCTGGGTAAAGAGCCCTAAAGCATTCGCACATATTTTAGATTCCATTTTTTTTCTTAAAAGCTCCATTTTTTTTGCATACGAATTTATCACACTAAACCCATAGATTCGCTTTACAGCCGATTGCAATGCGCCGGCATTTAAATCTAACCCCTGATTCAAAGCGGCAATTAGCTCTAAGATTCTTAAACTATTACCTTCAAATACAGCCTTTGCTTGTGGCTGATCTCCTAGCTTTAGCGGATCGCCACTAAGAGCTAGGAAGATTCTAATATCAAAATCATTAAGCCCTAATAATTCCGCACTTAAAGCTAGGGAATTGCGATCACGCATGCTAATTGTGCAAATAAGCGGCTTTTGCAATGCTTGTTGCAATCTAATGCTTGCCATGCCAGAATGCAGTTTCAATCGAGCAAGAGGAGAATCCGTGCAAACAAATCCGTCAATGATTCCTTTATCTAATCCTGCGGATTGAATCTTAGTAATGATAGGCATAATAGAAGCAGATTTATCTGGACAAATCTCATAAGTTATACATTTTTTATTGCAAAGTTTGTCAACAAATTGTTCGATGAAATCAGAATTTTCCATAATTACCCTTTAGAAATCCCAACCTTTACGCAATAAAACTTACTATTTGTCTGCGATTTATAAACATGTTATAATACTAGCTTTTTAAGCTTTTTACTAAGGATTTACATAAAATATGAGCGACAAGTCATTATTTACTACAGATTGGGAATCTCTTATCTATCGTGAATGCGAAAAACGTGGCTACTTTGAAACAAACGGCAATAAAGCTTTGCAACAAACAAAACAAGCGCGCAATACATTAAAAGCACAAGATTCTATCTCGAGCAATACTTTTTGCATCATGATGCCTCCGCCAAATGTTACTGGGGTGTTACATATCGGGCACGCATTAACCTTTACCCTGCAAGACATTATCGTACGATACAAACGTATGGATGGATTCGAAGTTCTCTGGCAGCCGGGCTTAGATCATGCTGGTATTGCTACGCAAAATATCGTAGAAAAACAACTCTTAGCGCAAGGCATAAAAAAAGAGGATATTGGTAGAGAAGAGTTCATCAAAAAAGTATGGGAATGGAAGCAACAAAGCGGTGGCAAGATTCTCGAGCAAATGCGCGCTATGGGATTTTCCCCAGCCTTTAAAAGAACGAGATTCACTATGGATAAAGGGCTAGCAAATGCTGTGCGACAAACCTTTAGCGCGTGGTATCAAAAGGGAGCGATCTATCGCGGAGAAAGAATGATTAATTGGTGTACGCATGATGGCGCACTAAGCGATATTGAAGTGGAATATCAAGACAATGTGGGCAAACTTTACTATTTACGTTATTTTCTTGCAGATTCTCATGATTCCTATATTGTCGTTGCGACAACCAGACCAGAGACTTATTTCGGCGATAGCGCGCTTATGGTACATCCTGAAGACTCGCGATACAAGCATTTAATTGGTAAAAAAGTCCGATTGCCTTTAATGAACACAGAAATTCCAATCATTGCAGATTCCATTGTAGATACTGAATTTGGCACCGGTGCGGTCAAAGTAACTCCCGCGCATGACATGAATGATTATGAAGTAGGATTAAGGCATGGTTTAGCACAAATCGTAGTTTTTGACACAAAAGGGATATTAAATGCTCAATGCGGAGAATTTGAGGGACTAGAGAGACTTCAAGCACGAGAAAAAATTATAGAAAAATTACAACAAGAGGGTTTTATCGAGAAAGTTGAAGAGTATCACAACAAGCTTGGGATATGCTACCGTTGCGGTAATGTCATTGAACCTTACATTTCTAAACAATGGTTTGTGAAAGCAGAAATTGCCAAAGGAGCTATGGAACGTGTGGCAAAAAGCGAAGCAAGATTCTATCCTGCGCAATGGAAAAACAACTACGATGCTTGGATGAGAGATTTACGAGATTGGTGCATTAGTCGTCAATTATGGTGGGGGCATAGAATCCCAATATTTTATTGTGAATGTGGCAATGAATTTATTAATCAGGATTCTGAATCTGCTACCGCA
Source organism: Helicobacter aurati (assembly GCF_003364265.1). Lineage (GTDB taxonomy): Bacteria > Campylobacterota > Campylobacteria > Campylobacterales > Helicobacteraceae > Helicobacter_A > Helicobacter_A aurati. The sequence continues at coordinate 105,050 of NZ_NXLW01000004.1, read as the reverse complement.
GTTTGTCCAAAATGTGGCAGCACAAAGACAGAGCAGGACAGCGATGTGCTTGACACGTGGTTTAGCTCTGCGCTTTGGAGTCATAGCACATTGGGATTTGGGAATGGTGATTTTGGCAAGGGGGAATTGTGGCATGAAGAGGACTTAGAGAAATTTCACCCCAATTCTTTACTTATCACTGGTTTTGATATACTTTTCTTTTGGGTAGCCAGAATGCTTCTTGCAGCAGATTCTAATATGCAGCAAATTGCCTTTAAAGATATTTATCTACATGCCTTAGTGCTTGATTCTAAAGGACAAAAAATGAGCAAAAGCAAGGGCAATATTATTGACCCGTTGGAATTATGCAAAAAATATAACCCCGATATTGTTAGATTTAGCCTTGCTTTTTTGTGCATACAAGGACGTGATATACGTCTTTCAGAAAAACAATTAGAAATCACACGTAACTTCACCAATAAAATCATCAATGCAATGAAATTCTTGCAACTATATGCCGAGCAACTCAACCCTCATTATGCTTTCATACAGAGAGATTCTCTAAATGACTATCAAAGTCCGCTTGGAATTTACATGAAATCGCGATTAAATTTCGCAATTTTAGAATCTCGTAACGCACTAGATTCGTACCGATTTGATTCATATGCCAGCATTCTATATCGCTTCTTGTGGAATGAATTTTGTGATATTGGTATAGAATACGCTAAAGCCGATAAACAAAGCGTCTTTGAACTAGCAAGCATTTTAATAGAATCCATGAAGCTACTTCATCCTCTAATGCCCTTTCTTAGTGAATATGTTTTCCATACTTTGCTAGGACGAGATATTGCTAACGGATTAGGAGAACATAATTCTATCATGATAGAATCTTTTCCTTATGAGAGCAAGCGCGCGATTGGCTATGAACAAGCCTTTGAAATTATCGCCGATTGCATTACCACTATTAGACGCATGCGCATAACTCTGGATATTGCCAATCAAGAGTTAGAATCAGTATTCATACAGCCACACAAGAATTTCAAGCAAAACAATGACGACAAAATACAAGGCAAAGAATTACTTAGCTCGCAAATTTCTCTACAAGAATTAGGCTTACGATTTATCACCAAACTTGCAAAAATTAAAAGAGTCTTCTTGGTGGATTATAAACCAGAAAAGTGCATCGCGGACATCGGCAATTATGCGCAAATTTTCATTGAATCTAAAAAGCTCGATTTAAAGGGAATACAGGCAAGACTTGCGCAACAAGAAGCTAAAATAGAAAAGGAAGTGGCGAAATTACAAAGCATACTAAGTAATGAAAATTTCCTGCGCAACGCTCCACAAGAGGTTGTAGAAAATAATCAAAATGCCCTGCGAGAGCTAGAGCAAAAAAGAAATGCCATTCTTCGAGAAAAGAACGTTCTACTGCAACAACTCTGAAACTTTTACATTCCAAAGGAAATCCTTGCAACAGACCACAAACAGACCACAAACAGACCACAAACAGACTAGAAGTGGATTTGTCTCCGTGATTGGCAAGCCAAACGCAGGTAAATCAACACTACTGAATCAGCTAATACAATCCCCTTTAGCCCTTGTTTCTCAAAAAGCAAATGCGACAAGAAAACGTATGGACTTTATTGTACCTTTTGAAAATGAAAGAATAGATTCTCAAATTATATTCATTGATACACCAGGTTTATCGCTTATAACCGAGAAAGATTCTAATTTACAAACAAAATCACGTCATACGTTGAATCAATATATGACACATGAAGCATACAGGGCTCTTGGTGATTGTGATATGTGTCTTTTTGTTGTTGCGGCAAATGCAAATGACATTGTATTTTATACAGAATTTCTACGCAAATGCACAAAGCCGCATATTATAGTGCTTAATAAAATCGATAAGGTACAACATCATCAGCTTTTAGCCTGTATAAGGCAATACCAAAAATTTCAACAGCACTATCTTGCTCTTATTCCGCTTTGTGCGATAAAGTTGCAAACAAGACAAAAAGATTCCTTGTTGTTAGAAATAGCTTCTGCGCTGCCTATACATCCTCATTTTTATGATGATTCTTTGGCAAGCACAACGTTGCTGCGCGATATTTACAAAGAAGCCATACGAGAAGCCATTTTCGAAAGAATGAATGACGAGATTCCTTATCAAAGTGATGTCAGAATCCTCACAGTTACTGAAAAAGCACGACTCGTTTCCATTAGCGCGCAAATTATTACTGAAAAAGATTCTCAAAAATCCATGTGCATTGGGAAAAACGGAGCAACCATCAAAGCCTTAGGAAAATTAGCCCGAATAAAATGCGAAAACATTGCCAACAAAAAAGTCTTTCTCTCATTACAAGTCCAGACTGTAAGAGGTTGGAGCAAGGATACAAAAAAGCTTGCGCAAATGGGCTATAGGCGAATTGAATAAACTTTTAAAATCTTTCGCTTAAACAAGCAAATACAAACATATCTATAAAAATTATATTAGAATCTTCTATCGCAAATAAGGAGAAAGAATGTTGCAACACAAGCAAGTGAGTGTGCTAGTCATTGGTGATTTAATGTTAGATAAATATATCTGGGGCAATGCAAATAGGCTTTCCCCTGAAGCTCCCGTTCCTGTCGTGCGCATAGATAAAGAAAGTTTCACACTTGGCGGTGCATGTAATGTAGCCAATAATCTTGTTGCTATGGATGCAAAAGTGGCAATCTATGGCGCAATAGGCAATGATACCGAAGGGGCATTATTACAAGACTTTTTAATCAATAAAGGCATACAAGCAAATTGCTATAAATCACATCGACCAACAACAACAAAAACTCGCGTCATGGCTTCCAAACATCAAATGCTACGTATTGACAAAGAAAATACGCAACCTTTAGAATCTGCATTATATGAAGAAATGTTTGAGGATTTACAAAAGCAAATTAGACGTTTTGATTGTCTGATTCTTAGCGATTATCACAAAGGCGTGCTTAGTTATGACTTCACACAGAAGTTAATACATCTAGCCAATAGCCTTGACATACCTGTATTATGCGACCCAAAAGGAGACGATTATACGAAATATCAATACGCTACACTTTTAACTCCCAACAAAAAAGAAGCGATGACTGCGACAAAAGTCTCCATTCATAATGACACAACGCTCAAAGAAGCTTTAATAGCCTTGCAACATATTAGTTGTGTGAAATATCCTCTGATTACATTAAGCGAAGAAGGCATAGGATTCCTAGAAAATGGAATCTTACACAAAAACCCCACAATAGCCAGAGAAGTCTATGATGTAAGCGGCGCAGGAGATACTGTTATTGCGGCTCTTGCTATTGCGCTCGCACAGAAAAAGAGTCTAAGTGAAGCAACAATGTTTGCTAATGCTGCTGCTGCTGTTGTAATTGCAAAACTAGGTAGTGCCGTTGCTACGCTCGCTGAAATTAATGATTTCCTTACGCCTCGTAGAGCAATCAAAGACGCAGAATCAAAGATAATTGACAACATAGATTCACTCAAAGAAAACATAAAAAATAAAAAAATAGTTTTTACTAATGGTTGCTTTGATATTCTTCATGCGGGGCATGTATCCTACCTACAAAAAGCGCGTAAACTAGGCGACGTTTTAATTGTTGGAGTAAATAGCGATGATTCGGTAAAAAAACTTAAAGGCGAACTCCGCCCTATTACCGCACAAGAAGATAGAGCCCTTATCCTCGCAAGTCTCGCATGCGTAAGTTATGTCATTATCTTTGAAGAAGAAACACCGCTCAAACTCATTGCCCAAATCATGCCCGACATCTTAGTGAAAGGTGCAGATTATAAAGACAAAGAAATAGTAGGGGCGCAGTATGCCAAACAAGTGGAGCTTATAGAATTTCTATCGGAACGTAGCACAACTACTATCATCAACAAAATTAAGCAATAATTTATTTCTATTCTTAAGCTTATCAGAGCAATTATATAAATTTATTGTAAAATACCTTTCTAAAGCATTACACAAAAGGGAGTTTCATGAAGCGACTCTTATTAACAATTCTTTTGCTACACAGCGCAACCTACTCTCTAGCAGCAGAATCTAATAGCTCTGCCCATTCTCAAAGCACTTCAAAAAACAAAAATGCCCTATTTGATCCAGAGGCTGCCCAAGCATTAGCAAAACAATGTGATGCGATTTTTGAAGCCAGAAAACAAGAAATTGTTACCAGTCTCTTACAGCTGCGCCAACAACAAAGTACATTGCAGATTCTCACAACAGAAAATACGAAACTTCTCAAAGAAAAAGAAGAGCAAATTAAGTTAAAAGAACGAGCACTTAAAGAAATGTACGGGGAAATGAAACAAGAACAAACAAAAAAACAATCCGAGAGCGACGCGAAGCTAGCAGAAGCAAAAGCCTTACTTGCGAAAAATGAAGAAATCTTGCAACAAATCAATGGAATCAAAGAAAATAAATTGGCTGAAAGTTACGCAAAAATGAAAGATAATAAAGCCGCTCCCATTATTGCCGCAATGCCAGATGAAGATGCCATCTTGATTCTACTAAGCTTAAAGCCCAATCAAATGGGTAGCATTCTTGCGCAAATGCAGCCAGATAAAGCGGCTGAACTAAGCAAGCTTATTCGCATGTATCCCCATACTGACAAATCTATGACAGCTACGAATACGCAACAAACCGCTCCGCCGCCGCAATCTGAAGGTATTAATATAGACAAGGAAACATCTGCCAATCCACAACAACAACCAAATAATAATGCTAGTGCAAGAGGCACGACTATTTACTAAGGAAAATTATGCAAGTTCTTTTAGCAGAAAAATATGGTTTTTGCTTTGGTGTTAAACGTGCCATTAGAATCACAGAAAAAATCGCAAAAAGTAACCCGCGCACACTTACAATAGGACCGCTTATCCATAATCCATTAGAAATACAAAGACTACAAAGAGATTTTGATGTGCATGTAGAAGAAGATATTAATAGATTAGGTGAAAGCAAAAATGTTGTTATTCGTACGCATGGAATCACAAAGCAGAATCTTATAGAATTGCAACAAAAAGGTGTAGAAATTACCGATGCCACTTGCCCATTTGTAACAAAACCACAAAAAATTGTGGAAGCGATGAGCAAAGAAGGGTATCACATTATTATTTTTGGAGATTCTAGTCATCCTGAAGTACGTAGTGTTATGAGTTACAGCATAGAAGTGCCAATTGTTATAGGCAACCTAGAAGAAATCAAAAATATCAAAAGAATCCCTAAGAAAATCGCTATCGTTTCGCAAACAACAAAGCAAATTGAGAAATTTTTAGAAATTGTCCAATACTTGATTGCAAATTCATTGGAAGTACGTGTGTTTAACACGATCTGTAATGCGACTTTTGAAAATCAGGAAGCAACGCGTACTCTTAGTCAAAAAGCAGATGTGATGATTATTGTAGGTGGCAAAACCTCTTCTAATACTAAGCAGCTTTTTTTTATCGCTAAAACGCATTGTAAAGATAGCTATTTGGTAGAAGATGAAAATGATATTCAACAACAATGGTTTGCTGATAAACAAATATGTGGTATTACTGCTGGAGCTAGCACACCAAATTGGGTAATTAAAAACGTAGAATCTGCTATTCGCGCGCTTAACTCGTAGTGCTTATTTCGTCATCATGTGTATAAAATGGCTTTGGTAAATTCGGGCTTAATGGATAATAATACTTTCATTCACTCCCCCAGCTTTTAGGATTTTGTTGAAACTCGTCATCTTTTAGTCGCACAAATCCCCAATAAGGCTTACTTTCTCTTTTGATTTTTGATAATTCTTATTAATGTATCCAATACAATTCTCTCTTTAAAAGAAACACTATAAGTTATTTTGATAGCTAAATGAGGTCGATTATTTATCATTGACATATCAAAAAGTAACATGGTGTTAAATATTTTATACAATATCATAAATTGTTAGTGTTTTATTGTAGAACATTATATTCTAGTTAAAGGCTCACAAATTTGTTTGCCTTTGATATTTTAATTTATAAAGGATTTTTATGAGCAAGTATAGAGATAGCAAAAATGTATTTAAATCTCGCTATGGTAATTATATTGGCGGAGAATGGGTAGCACCAGTAGATGGTAAATATGTTGAAAACAAAAGTCCAATTAATGGTCAAGTTTTGTGTGAAGTACCCTCATCAACAGAAAAAGATATTGATAAAGCTTTAGATGCTGCACATAAAGCACAAATTGGTTGGGAGAGAACAAGTGTAATGCAAAGAGCAAATATTCTTTTAAAAATTGCTGATAGACTCGAAGAAAATTTTGAATTATTATCACATGCAGAAACATGGGATAAGGGCAAGCCAATTAGAGAAAGTCGTGCTATTGATCTTGATTTGAGCATTGATCACTTCCGATATTTTGCTAGTTGTATTCGGGCTCAAGAAGGAGGGGCTTCAGAAATTACTTATGATTCTGTAGCGTATCATTATCATGAACCAATAGGCGTTGTGGGCATTATCGTTCCATGGAATTTTTCTATACTCATGACCGTATGGAAAATTGCTCCCGCTTTGGCTGCTGGGAATTCTATAGTAGTAAAACTTGCATCGGCTACTCCTGCTAGCGTGCTTGTAATGCTCGATGTTATTGGAGATTTATTACCAGCTGGCGTTTTAAACGTGGTTAATGGGGATGGTGGCAAAATTGGCGAATATCTTGCAACCAATCCTCGCATTGCAAAAGTTGCTTTCACTGGTTCAACAGCTGTAGGACGGCAAATTATGCAATCTGCAACAAAAAACATTATTCCATGTACATTAGAGCTTGGTGGAAAATCTCCTAATATATTCTTCTCTGATGTGCTTGATCATGGCGAAGATTTTGTTGATAAAATCATTGAAGGGTTGCTATTTTTCTCATTCAATCAAGGGGAAAATTGCACATGTCCATCTCGTGCTATTATTCATGAAAGTGTTTATGATAGGCTTATGGAAAAAGCTCTACAAAGAGCAAAGGCTATCAAGCAGGGCAATCCGCTTGATGATGATACGATGATAGGTTCTCAAGTTGATGAAAAGCAAGTACAAAGAATACTTGAATATATCGAAATCGGCAAAAAAGAAGGGGCGCAGTTGCTTATTGGTGGCGAAAGAAATACAGAGGGTGAATTGGCAAAAGGTTGCTTTGTCAAGCCAACAATGTTTAAGGGACATAATAAAATGAGAATCTTCCAAGAAGAAATTTTTGGACCTGTTAGCTCTGTAACTACTTTTAAAACTGATGCAGAAGCATTAGAAATCGCCAACGATACGTTGTATGGCTTAGCAAGCTATATTTGGACAAAAGACATTGATAGAGCATATCGTTTCAGTAGAGGCATTAAAGCTGGGCGAGTGTGGGTAAATTCGCTTGACGACGCCCCAGCTCATATTGCTTTTGGTGGATATAAGCAAAGTGGAATTGGTAGGGAGACACATAAAAGAACACTTGAGAACTATCAGCAGCTAAAAAGCGTAATGGTAAGTCATACTAACAAAAGATTTAATTTCTTCTAAATATTATTGTTTGTTTTTGATTATGACAGTCACATCAGGCTTTGCTTGATGTGATTTCTTCAAAAGCTTTTGTAAGTTATAGTTTGGAGTTAAGCATTAAAAACAAGGTATATGCCCTTATATATATTTAATAAATAGATTAAGCACAAATCTTTAGCAAATATCTAATGTTATTATATATTTGTTTGCTCATGCTTGATGTTTGCGATATTAAAACGAACTTCGTTGCAACGTAAAATCTCAATTATAATGTTTAGTTCTATTTTGAGCCTAAGCATGATTCAAGCACAAGTAGCAAAAGAGAATTTAGAATCAATAATTGCAATAATCTCACGAACTGATGCTAATTTCTTGTTTAACAGGATTGAAACAAGCAAAGTAGTCTTGTTAGATTCCAAAAAGATGAAAGAAACTAAGGGAGAGTTTTTGTCGATTCTAATTACATTTATAGGATATACAAGCTTTGCTAATGCCCCCCCCCATGAATCCTAATACACCTCTTTGGCATGGCACACTTAATCGACCTTGAAGCTGGTAATGCTTCATATAATAGGTATTTTATGAAATATAGAGTTTCTTATGTTGTGTTTTATTTCACTAACCTCAAAGTTCTAACTCTATTGCTATTCTTTATTTGCAATATCTGCAATAAGTTTCATTTTGCTCATAGGCATCTTGTGCCAGCTGCCCTATACTTTGTAACTCAATCAATACCATTAATCCTGATGATTGGAGTATTTATATACCATCATTCATGTTTCTTTGTAGAAGAATCTATCAATATAAGAAACTTAATAAGAATCTTAGAAATAATTAAAGGTTCTTGGCATTATTATCTTTCATATTATCTCTCTTAGAGAGATAATAGCGCGGCAAACAAACTCGCTCTATCATCTCATCTTTAAAATTTTTAGAATCTCTCTACAACATTTTTGGCAACTTCTTGAATATTATCCCCCTTAATTTCACTAATCATTCCATCTTGCGCTAAAATGATTCTATCTGCCATATCGAAATACGTATCATCATGACTAATAGCAAAGATTGTCTTGCCTCTTGCTTTGAGATTCGGCAACACCACTTTATAAAAAAACTTCCTAAAAATAGGATCTTGATCGGCTGCCCATTCATCAAGGATAAGAATATCCCTCTCTTCAAGTAAAGCAATAAGCATAGCAATACGTTTGCGCTGCCCAGTAGAAAGATCTGTGGTGCTAATCCTATTGTTTTGAACATTAATCTTATCACTCAATTCCAAAACTTCTAACCATTCATGAATATTACGCCAATCTGCACAGCAATTTCTTGCAAGAGTCTCCGTAAATAAATGAAAATCGCTAAAAATCGCACTAATAAGACTTCGATATGTGCCAATATTATCCTGCGTAATAGGCAAAGAATCCAAAAATATCCTGCCCGTCTTTGGCTCTACTAATCCAGCTAAAATCATAGAAAAAGTAGACTTACCGCTACCGTTCTTCCCAATAAGAAAAACAAGCTCTCCTTTACGAAACTCAAGATTTGTGGGTTTAAGACTAAAAGTATCGTTATAACTAAAACTTACATCTTCAAATCTGATACTCTTCCATTCGGGCAAATCGCTAGGCACTGCGAAATCTTGCTTATATTGTTCCAAATCTAAATGCCTGATTTTATCAAGGGAAATTTTAGCAAGCAAAATTGTAGGGAGATTTCCTACCAAAGTAACAATTGGGGTACGCAAAAAAAGAATGGCTAGAGCAATTGTTGTCGCATTCTCGAGACTTGCCCAACCAAAATATAAGGCACAATAGAACTCAAATCCTACAAGCCCCAAAAGAGCAGTATTACTCCAATTGCCAGAAATACTTTGCATTATATTGCTTTTTACATTGCTTTGCCTCTTTGCATGAGCATTTGATTTAAAATCGCCATCGTAGTAATATTGTGCGCGGAATCGATTCAGCATAAGCTCTCTATGCCCATCAATTATCTGTTGATAATTCAACTGTAAAGCATCATCACTATCACGAGACTTTTTAAAATGCTTATAGACATTTCGTATAAGATAGTGATTAATCCATACCACAATGCCAATCCACACAAAACTGATAAAAAACAATTGTGCTGAAAGGTAATAAAGATAGAAACTTGTACAACAAATTAAAACAAAAGATTGAATAAAATCGGGCAACCGCAACAATCCAAAGGATACAGTGCGGACATCATTGCCCAAAGAGGCAAGCAATTTTGCCTTACCGATCTCACGAACTTTCAAGAATGGAGTATCAAGTAGCTGCTTAACAAGCATTGTTTGCATAGTAAAAATGAAGCTTTGCCCAAAATAACCAAGAGCAATCTCTACAAAACATGAACTGATAAGAAACACAATTAAAAGTAGTAAGAAGTACCAAATGATATTGCTATTTTGTATATTTGGCTTTAAAAGATATTCATTAATAAATGCTAAAGTTCCAATTCCTAAAAGGCTAGTAAAAATACTAATAAATAAGAAACCTAAAACTCTATATTTATTGTTGCTAAGAATCTCTTTAATCAAATTCATACTGCCACTTTCTATTATCTATCAGAACTATATAATAAGGTTACTTTACATTGATATAACAACCAAGTAAGCCTCAATGAGGCATCTACATGAATTTATAATACAAGTATAATGAGCAATTTCTTATACTCTCACTTCATGAGAGAAGAAATAACATTATTTAGAGTAATCAAGAAGCTTGATAGTTAATGCGTTAATACAATGATTTGTGGAATCATATACGCAATCACCACAGTCCAAACACCAATAAACACAACAAAACCAATAGAGTATTTCAGTGTAAATCTAAAGAGTTCAGACTCTCTACCAACCAAACCAACTGCTGCACAAGCAATGGCAATACTTTGCGGGCTAATCATTTTACCCACAACACCACCAACAGTATTAGCAGCCATAAATAGAACTTCAGGCATATTTAAAATCTTTGCAGTTACTTGCTGTAATGGACCAAAAAGGAGATTGCTACTTGTATCACTACCTGTAAGAAATACGCCAATCCAACCAATAAGAGGTGAAAAGAATGGGAACAATCCGCCGGTATGGGAAAGTGCTAGCCCCATCGTAGCTGCTTGACCGCTATTTTTTGAAATAAAAGCAAACGCCAACACAAGCCCAATAGTAAGCACTGGTATAGACATTTCCTTGATAGTATCTTGAGCAGATTCAATAACAATCTTTGGAGTGGCACGTAGAACAAAAATACTTAAAATCGCAGCTAGGAAGATAGCAGTCCCAGGATTGTCAATTAATTTCCATTTCCAATCAGCAACTAATGGGGTGGGTTTGTTAACAAGTGGTTGCATTTGTATAACAGCATTATGCAAGCCGTCCATAAGCACAACAAAATTCGTCTTAACTAATGCCCCACCTGCTGCAAAAAGACTCTTAAAAAATGGCATATTCCATAGGGTGATTGTAAAAACAAGCAAGATAAAAGGCATCCACGCTACAATAACTTTGCAAATATGATATTGCTGTACTTCCACAGTTATATTGGAATCTCCTCTATAAATATTAGCAGGTTGCCAAAACTTTAAAAATACTGATGTTGCAGCAATCGAAGCAATAGCAGAAACAATATCGGGTAATTCAGGTCCCAAATAGTTTGAGCTAAAATACTGCACAATAGCAAATGAAAATGCAGCCACAAAAACAGCGGGGAAAGTTTCTTTTACCCCTTTGAAACCACTCATAAGAAATACAATAAAAAACGGTACAAACATCGTAAGTGGCGGTAACATACGTCCAACCATAGCCGCAATAGCATCAGCTGGTACTCCAACTGCATTACCTAAAGCAGTAATTGGAATCCCAACCGCACCAAAAGCAACAGGAGCAGTATTCGCAATCATACATAAACCAGCAGCATAAAGAGGAGGTAAACCCAACCCTACAAGTAAAGCGGCAGTAATAGCGACAGGTCCACCAAAACCAATTGCGCCCTCTAAAAATGCTCCAAAACAAAAAGCAATTAAAATAACTTGTAATCGTTGATCTGGGGTAACGGCAATAACACTTTGCTTAAGAATCTCAAAATATCCTGTCTTAACTGCAATTTTATACAGAAATATTGCCGCAATAATAATCCAAGCAATAGGCCATAGTCCTGTTAAGAATCCTTGTATAAAGCTCATAACTACCATATTGAAAGGCATACCATAAACAACCAATGCTATTACTGCACTAAGTCCAACAGTTAGAGCTGCGGCCATCCAACCTTTCAATTTAAACCATACAAGACATGCTAAAAATAGCAAAATAGGTAATAATGCTACAAACCCGCTAAGCCAAAGACTATCAGCAATAGGAGTGTAATTTTGTTGCCAAGTGATAGGGTTAGTATCCATCGTTGCTCCTTAAAATTTATAAATATTTAAATCAGAATATCATTAAGTAATAATGAAATAATGTTATTCTATCGCGACAAATTCTATATTTTGAGTATTAATTGTTACAAAAAGTAATTATATAAATTAGAGTTTTTCTAAAATACCCAATTATAATAACATTGCGAAAAAGCATTATATAAAAATTGATAAAACCCAACATTACAATTTGAAATAATTTACATATCTTCGTTACTTTGTGAAATATCAATACGTCATTTGACTTAAGAATTAACAACTACAAGTTATGTAAAAATCATATTTCTAATATTTTAAAATTTATATATCATATCTTTTTTAACTATCTACACAAAAATTACTGGATAGTTAAAAATTCAACAAAAAATATTATAATATCCTCACTATTTTATCAAATTTTAAAGGAAAATATTATGTTTGAATTAAGAAAACTACCTTATAGCAAAGATTCAATGGGGGATTTTTTAAGTGCTTCGACTTTTGACTATCATTATGGCAAACATCACAGCACTTATGTGAATAATCTCAATAACCTTATTCAGGGAAATGAATTCCAAGATTCTGACCTATATGACATTATTAAAAAATCTAGTGGGGGATTATTTAATAATGCAGCGCAAGTGTATAATCATGACTTTTATTGGGACTGCATAAGCCCATCTTCTACCAAGCTGTCTGATGAACTACAAGACGCAATCAATGCGGAATTTGGTTCTTTGAACGGCTTTAAAGAGAAATTTATTCAAGCTGCTACGACACTTTTTGGTGCGGGTTGGTGTTGGCTTGTCTATAATACCGCGAGTGCCAAACTAGAAATCATACAAACAAGTAATGCGGCAACCCCTATTACAGAAGATAAAATTCCTCTCTTAGTGGTTGATGTGTGGGAACATGCGTATTATATTGACCATAAAAATGCTCGTCCTGCATATTTAGAAAAATTCTTTACACATATTCATTGGGCTTTTGTTTCCAAAGCTTATGAATGGGCAAAAAAGGAAGGGGTAAGTTCCATTAGATTCTATATCAATGAAATCCACAAAAAATAATTAGTTCTATATTTTAGAAGTGAGAATTGAGAATCTTGTAAAGCAAGATTCTTGGAATGAATTAAACTTCACTCGCAGTAAATGCAAAACCTCTCTGCTTGTTGGATAGTTAGGTAAAGTTACTATAATTTATAATCACTTAGTGCCTAAGTATTAAGTTGGCATTAAGTATTTAATAGGGTTTAATGACTATCAACAACTACCTACTTCTGAATGAACCATAGTTCATAAGTTTTTCATAACGTGTTTTAAGAAAATTAGAATCAGAACGTATACATTCTAAAGATTCCAAAAAGTATTTTTTGATATTCTTTGCAGCCTCGTTTTTATTGCGATGTGCCCCATTGAGAGGCTCTTCGATAATATCATCGATGAGGTTTGCTTTTTTTAATTCGTGGGGAGTAATTTTCATGGCTTTTGTCGCCGCTTCAATTTTTGTAGGATCATTCCATAAAATTGCTGCACAACCTTCCGGGGAAATAACGCTAAAAATAGAGTGTTCCATCATAGCTAATTTATCAGCTACACCAATTGCGAGTGCGCCACCACTGCCACCTTCTCCAATAACAATAGAAATTGTGGGAACATTTAAAGAAGCAAATTCCTGTAAATTCTTAGCTATCGCCTCACTTTGCCCTCTTTCTTCGGCACCTAATCCAGGATAAGCACCTGCTGTATCAATAAGCATAAGAATAGGAATATCAAACTTTTCTGCCATTTTTGCAACACGTAAAGCTTTGCGATAACCTTCTGGATTGGGCATACCAAAGTTGCGGATAATTTTATTCTTAGTACCTCTTCCTTTCTCTTCTCCAATAACCATCACTTTTTGATTCTCTATTTTGCCTAAGAAACAAACTATTGCTTTATCATCGCGAAAATGCCTGTCACCAAAGATTTCATAAGAATCCCGCATTAATATCTCTATATAATCAAGAGCATACGGTCTATCTGGATGCCTCGCAAGAAGCAATCTCTGATAATCATTAAGATTCGAATAAATTTTACTGATTTCTTCATCTAATTCTTTTTGTAAAATTTGCATTGCCACTTCATCATTTCGCATACTTGCAGATTCTATATCTTCCTGTAAGGACTTCAACCGCTGCTCAAAATCTAAATAAGTTGCCATGCAATTATACTTTCTTGAAAATCACTACACTATTTGTTCCACCAAACCCAAATGAATTATTCATGACACTTTTAAGAGTTGCTTGTCTGGGAAAATTAGGAATATAATCAAGATCGCAAAGCTCATCTTTTTCCTCTTGATTAATTGTTGGAGGCATAACACTATTCTGCATTGCAAGTATTGAAATGACAGATTCAATCGATCCTGCTGCGCCAAGACAATGTCCTAGTTGCCCTTTAGTTGAACTCACAGGTGGAACATCATTATTAAAAGCACGTTTTAATGCTTGGGTTTCAAACAAATCATTATAATATGTACTTGTGCCATGTGCATTAATATAATCTGGTCTGATATTTGCCATTTTTAATGCATCCCGTATAGCACGATAAGCACCCTCACCTTGCGGTGCTGGCGTAGTAATATGATTAGCATCACTACTTTCACCAAACCCACAAAGTTCTGCATAAATAAATGCTCCTCGTGCCTTTGCTTGCTCATATTCTTCTAAAACCAATGCTCCAGCACCCTCGCCCATAACAAATCCATCGCGTTTTTTATCAAAAGGTCTCGATGCCTTTTGTGGATCGTTACAAGAACTAAGTGCTTTCATCGCAGCAAATCCACCAATGCCTACTGCACAAATAGTAGATTCTGCGCCAACAGCAAGCATTCTATCCATACTGCCTATCATAATTGTTTTTGCAGCCTCTATAATCGAATGCGTACCTGCTGCGCAAGCAGTAACGCTAGAAACATTTGCGCCTTTAAGGTTATGTTGAATGGAAATAAATCCGCCTAGCATATTGACAAGGGCAGAAGGAATAAAAAAAGGGCTAATGCGTCTAGGACCTTTAGTATAACAAGCAATAGAATTACTCTGGATATTCTCAAGCCCGCCTATACCAGCAGCAGAGCTGATTCCAAATCTTTCGTTAATATCATCTAAAATCATTAAATTAGAATCCAAAAAAGACTGTTTTGCTTTTCCGCTACTATCTAACAATGCCTCTTTACTTGCAAGCAGCCCCAATTGAATAAATCTATGCGCCTTCTTTACTTCTCTTGCCTCAAGGACAGATTCGGGATTGAATCCTTCAATTTCAGCTGCAATTTGAACGGGAAAATCTGTTGTATCGAAAGACTGTATATGTCTAACCCCGCATTCTCCCTTGACTACGCGCTCAAAAGAAACCTCTTTGTTTAATCCGAGTGCATTGACCATACCCATTCCTGTTACTACAACTCTTCGCAATGCTATTCCTTACAACAAAAAAATATCCTAGTAGTTATTCAGAATCAGCTTTATATTCAGAAATATAATTAACTACGTCCTGAACAGTTTTAATATTTTCTGCTGCCTCATCGGGAATTTTTATCTCAAATTTTTCTTCTAGTGCCATAATAAACTCAACTACATCAAGACTATCTGCATTTAGATCTTTTACAAAGTCCGATTCAGGCTTAATTTCTTCTTCCTTAACTTTTAGTTCTTCTGCCACTAATGTCTTGACTTTATCAAAAATTTCTGAACTCATAATGCAACTCCTAAGATAAATAAAATAGATTTCTTATTCTAACCAAAAAACTTGTAAATAATAAAATAAGAAAATCGAAATTATACAAAAAATCACGTTTAGTTACTATAAAACTCTTAGCATGTTTGAATTTATAGTGCTTAATAAAAGTCTGCTTCTTAATGTCAGCATATCTGAATTTTAATTTTTTCTTAGACTTACTTAATTCTCTAAAGTTTGAACAAACAGCCCGTTATCAGCACATTCTCGAAAACGCAAACAGTCAAAACTGCAATTTAATATGTTTAGAATCGGAATCTCTTCTTAATTTGCAATTTTATATTCAATCTAAAATCTCGTAACCTTTCTAAAATCAGATTTTATCTATGTGAAATCTTCTAAATTAATAACCCTAATATTTATCAAATATGAATCATTTTTATTTTCCAATTTGTAAAGAATATTTTTAGTTATAATACATAAGCTTAGGTTAAACTTAATTCAAGGAGCATCAGATGATAGACTTAGATAATATGCAGCATTTCACTCAAAATGGGCTATATCATCCTCGTAATGAACATGATGCATGTGGCATTGGTGCAATTGCGAATATCAAAGGGATAAAATCACATAAACTCATTAAAGATGCGCTGACAATTTTAGAAAATTTAGAGCACAGAGGTGGAGCACAAAAAAATAGCGGGGATGGCGCGGGAATGCTCATACAGATTCCACACAAATTTTTTAAAACACAGAATCTTCATTTCACTTTGCCCGATGAAGGTGATTATGCAGTGGCACAAATTTTTCTTTCGCCTAATGAAACTTCCAAACAAGAGGGTATAGCTATATTTCTACAAGGAATACAAGAGAATACTTTGGAATTATTAGGATTTCGTGAAGTACCGACAAATCCAGCCATTATCGGTAAAGCTGCAAGAAATTCAATGCCGTATATTCTGCAAGCCTTTGTAAAAAAGCCAAGAGAAATTGCAAGGGGCACTGAATTTGAACGTAAACTTTATATCACTCGCCGACTTATCGAAAAAAAGGCAATCAATATTCCCAAGTTTTATATTTCTAGTTTTTCTTCGCGTACTATTGTCTATAAGGGCATGTTAGTTTCTACACAAGTTAGTCATTTCTATCTTGATTTTCAGAATGTTAATGTGGAATCCGCAATTTGCCTTGTGCATTCGCGTTTTTCAACCAATACCTTTCCTAGTTGGGAGCGCGCCCATCCTAACCGCTATATGGTACACAATGGTGAAATCAACACAATTAACGGCAATGTAGATTCTATGAAAGCTAGGGAAGGAACTTGTCAATCAGAATATATTACCGACCTTTCGCAAGTCTTTCCAATTATCGCGAAGCCTAGTAGCGATTCAGCAATGTTCGACAATACGTTGGAATTTCTGATTATGAATGGCAGAAGCTTAGAAGAAGCAATCATGCTAATGATACCCGAGCCTTGGAGCAAAAACGATTCTATGGATAGAACAAAACGTAGCTTCTATGAATTTAACTCCACATTCATGGAACCATGGGATGGACCTGCTTCTATTATCTTTAGTGATGGTGTGGTTATGGGTGCTAGCCTTGATAGAAATGGGTTTCGTCCATCACGATACTATATTACGAAAGACGACTTTTTAATTCTTGCAAGTGAAACAGGGGCACTTAGAATCAACGAAGCCAATATTAAAGAAAAAAAGAGGCTAGAGCCCGGAAAACTTTTATTGGTTGATACACAAAAAGGCAGAGTTATTGCAGATGAAGAAATTAAAATGCAATATGCTCATGCAAAGCCCTATGCAAAATGGTTGCAAAATCTCATTGTGCTGGACAAAGTCAATTTTGAAGATTTAGACAAAGACTGCGATTATTACAACAATACGCAAATAACTTGCAGCAAAAAGACAGAAAAAAACAATACAGATTCCAACAACAATACAACTCATGCTGCCAATGCAAAAACTAGCAAAACTTCCTTACCCGCGATTCCTCAAACACAGCTCAACTCACAACATATCATAGCATTACAGAAAGCTTTTGGTTATAACTATGATGAACTTACATTAAGTATTGAACAAATGGCGCAAAGCGGGAAGGAGATTCTAGCAAGTATGGGGGTAGATACACCGCTAGCACTCTTAAGCCCAAATCCTCAACCGCTTTTTAATTATTTTAAGCAGCTTTTTGCGCAAGTTACTAATCCACCATTAGATTCTATGCGCGAAAAAATTGTTACAAGCTGCAGAAACTACATAGGCGCAGAGGGCAATCCCTTAAAGCCTAGCGCAGACAATGCGAAAAGAATACGTATTTCACGTCCTATCTTGAGTAATGAGGAATTCTATAAAATCTCACATTTAGAATCTAAAGGATTCAAAAGTAAAACAATCTCACTTCTTTTTGAAAAAAACGAACTCTATAAAGACATTTATGGCGAAATCAATGTCTTAGAGGAAGTATTGCAGCGAATTTTCCTACAAGCAAATGAAGCTATCGCAAATGGTGTGCAAATCCTTGTATTAAGCGATCGCGGTTTAGATAGTAATCATCTTTATGTTCCAAGCCTTCTTGCTACTTCTGCGTTGCATCATCATTTGGTTCGCACATCGCAACGTACAAAGGCTAGCATTGTGATAGAAAGTGCTGAACCAAGAGAAATTCATCATTTAGCTTGTTTGCTTGGATATGGAGCAACAGCGGTATATCCTTATTTGGTTTACGATTCTATTGCTTTATTGAGAGAACAAGGAAGATTGCAAGTTGCATATCAAGAGGGCATGAACAACTTTATTAATGCGGCAACAAGCGGTATTATTAAAATTGCTTCAAAAATGGGAGTATCCACACTGCAAAGCTATAATGGAGCGCAAATCTTTGAGGCTTTAGGAATCTCCAAGAAACTTATTGATTCCCATTTTAGTGGGACACAAACCAACATTGAGGGCATTGATTGCGATGATATTTTGCAAGATGTTATACGGTTGCACGGCAATGCGTTTGGTTATACAATGAATAAAAATACAGATAATTTTACACAAGAATTAGAAAGCAGTGGATTACATGGGTATCGCAGCGGCAATTATTTGCATGGCAATACAGACAGCACAAAAGAAGAGCATCTCTATGACCCGCTTATGATTTACAAATTACAAAATTCATGTAGAAATGCTGATTACAAGGAATTTAAAGAATATATACAAATTGTAGATTCTAAATTCACCCATATTCGACACTGCATGGATATGGATTTCTCACAAGCAATTTCTCTTGATGAAGTAGAAAGCGTAGAATCTATCGTTAAAAGATTCAAAACAGGTGCAATGAGCTATGGCTCTATTTCAAAAGAAACGCACGAGTGCCTTGCTATCGCAATGAATAGAATCCACGGACAAAGCAATACGGGCGAAGGTGGTGAAAATGAAGAGCGATTCACAATCCTTAGCAATGGAGATAGTGCAAATTCTGCAATCAAACAAGTGGCGAGCGGGAGGTTTGGAGTAAGTATCAACTACCTTGTCAACAGCAAAGAGATTCAAATAAAAATCGCACAAGGGGCAAAACCAGGCGAAGGAGGACAACTTCCGGGTAAAAAAGTCTATCCATGGATAGCCAACGCAAGAAATTCAACGCCCGGAGTTACTCTTATTTCGCCACCTCCTCATCATGATATTTACTCAATCGAAGATTTAGCGCAACTCATCTTTGATTTAAAAAACGCCAATAGAGAAGCAAAAATTTCAGTGAAATTAGTAAGTGAAAGTGGTATAGGCACAGTAGCTGCAGGTGTTGCTAAGGCTGGTGCTGATACGATTTTAGTCTCTGGCTATGACGGCGGCACAGGAGCTAGTCCGCGAACTTCAATTGCAAATGCTGGAACACCATGGGAATTAGGATTGGCTGAAGTACATCAGACTTTGATTCTGAATGGTTTGCGCGAAAAAGTACGACTAGAGGTTGATGGTAAATTACTAAGCGGGAGAGATTTGGCTATTGCAACATTGCTTGGTGCCGAAGATTTTGGCTTTGCTACTGCGCCTTTAGTCGTGCTTGGTTGCACAATGATGCGCGTATGTAACCTCAATACTTGTCCATTTGGGATTGCAACACAAAATGAATTTTTACGCAAAAGATTCACAGGAAAGCCCGAACATGTGGTGAATTTTATGCACTTTATTGCTCAGAATCTCCGCGAGTATATGGCATTACTAGGTTTTAAAAATCTTGATTCTATGGTAGGTCGTAGTGATAAATTATCGCGTAGCAGCACATTATCATTGTCTTTTGATAAAGCTATTTCATTAAGCTCACATAATTTCACAAAAGAATCCCATAAAAAAGCACAAAAAATCAGTTTAGAGAGAATCCTACATAACCCTTTAACTGTCAATAAAACAAACACGTTTTGCAAGGACTATCAACGTCTAAATTTAGATATGAGTAAAGATGTTAGCGTCATTTTACCTCAAGTCAAATCTGCAATTACGCAAGGCAAAAAAGTACATTTAGAGTTGGAAATAAGCAATATCACTGGGAGAACATTTGGAACGATTCTAAGTTCTGAAATCACACGTATACACGGTAAAAAGGGCTTAGAAGATGATAGTATTACCATTATTACGCATGGGAATGGCGGCAATAGCTTCGGCGCCTTTCTTAATCATGGTATAACACTCAAAATCATTGGTGATGCCAATGATTATTTAGGCAAGGGATTAAGTGGAGGAAAAATTATCGTACAAAAATCGCCCATAGCAGACTTCATAGCAGAAGAAAATATCATAGCTGGAAATGTTTGTCTCTATGGTGCAATCGAAGGAGAAGTGTATCTAGACGGTGTCGTTGGTGAGAGATTCTGTGTCCGTAATTCTGGCGTCAAGGCAGTTTGTTTGGGAGTAGGACAACATGGTTGTGAATATATGACTGGTGGTGTTGTAGTAGTACTTGGTGATATTGGTAGAAACTTTGCAGCTGGCATGAGCGGCGGTATCGCTTATATTTACGGTAAACATAATACCTCACATATTAATACAGAATTAGTAGATATTCGTGAATTAGATTCTCAAGATTCCAATGAAGTCGAATCGCTTATTGCAAAACACATACAATACACACAATCTGACATTGCAAAAAAGATTCTGCAAAACTTTGATAGATATGAATTTTTTAAGGTTATTCCACGCGACTATGAATCCATGCTCTTAAGCATAGCGAAATATCAACATAATGAGAATCCAATATTGAAAGCATTTTATGAAATTACAGGAGGCAGCAAAAAACCCTCTTCTACTCCTATTTCTATCCAATAACAAAGTACTATAAAAGAGAAGCAACCAGATACACATTTAAGACGGCATGTGTATCTTACGCTACAAGTTGCGCATTAATGGTATTAATAACTTGATGTTATAATGCCATCGTGATTTGTATGAATAGGAGGCTTTATGCAGCCTGACACGGTTTCTCCTCAACTGAACCTAAAAAAAGATATAAAACTTTTTTTTAAACGTTATTGGCACTATATTGTCATGCACAAGTGGCATTACAGCATGGTACTTTTTGGCATAATAATTGGAGCTATCGGCTCTGGAGGCAGTGCTTATGTGGTGAAGCCTTTAACCGACAAAGTCTTTGAAGCAAAAGATGAAACTATGCTATACCTAGTCCCCTTAGCACTTATAGCAGTTTTCTTTGTAAAAGGTTTAGGTGCTTACATTCATGGATATTATATGTCCTATATAAGCGCAAATGTGAATCGACTAATGCGTGAAGATATGCTCAAACATCTCTTGAGCTTTGAGCTTGGATTCTTTGATAAAAAACGAGGGGGCGAGCTTTTTGCGAGGATTAATGACATTGGCACAGTAACTGATTTCGCTACTTGTTATCTTATGAATCTTGTCAATACTTGTTTGACGATTCTCGCCTACGCTGTTGTAATCCTCTATAATGGTTCATTTCTTGCATTACTAGCCTTTGCCATTATGCCGCTTTGCCTTATTCCTATTCGCATAATTGCTAAGAAATTACGTTCGCTTGCCAATGAAAGCTTTCAAAGCGGTGCAAATATGTCCTCTAGGCTACTCGAGATTTTTAATAATATTGAAATCATTAAAGCAAACTGCGGCGAAAAATTAGAATACAATAACTACAAACGTGAAAGCGACAATATGTTCCGACTCACAAGAAAATCCACACGCACGAGTCTCCTTACTTCGCCTATTATGGAATTTCTCGCTTCTATTGCTATTGCCCTTGTTATTATCATAGGCGGTAGAGAAGTTATCCACGGGCAACTAACGACAGGGGAGTTCTTTTCCATTACAGCAGCAATGCTCCTATTATATAAGCCAATTAAGAATCTTAATGGAAGCTTTGTAGGTGTGCAAGCAGCACTCGTTGCAAGCGAAAGAATCTCTGATATACTCGATAGAGAACCGAATATAAAAGACGGCACAAAAACACTACAAGCACCGATTCAATCTATCGAAGTCAAAAATGTTACCTTAAAATATGACGACTTCGAAGCATTAAAGAATCTTGATGCAAGGTTTGAACGTAACACCGTTACGGCGTTAATTGGAAAAAGTGGTAGCGGCAAGAGTTCGCTTGTGAATCTTATTCTACGATTCTATGAACCAAGCTGCGGGAATGTAATCATTAATGGAATAGATATTAAGGACTTGCAACAAACAAGCTTAAGAGAACATATAGCGATTGTTACACAAAGGATTTTTATATTTCATGGTAGTATTGCAAGCAATGTCGCTTACGGAAATACAATAGACGAAGAACGAGTAATAGACGCCTTGAAGAAAGCACAGGCATACGAATTTGTAGAGAGTTTTGAACTCGGAATCCACGCTATGTTAGAAGAATTTGGAACAAATCTTAGCGGCGGGCAAAGACAGAGAATAGCTATCGCTAGAGCTATTTATAAAAATCCCGATATTCTTATCCTCGATGAAGCAACAAGCGCACTTGACGAGCACACCGAAGAAGTCTTTAAAAATACGCTTAATCTCTTAAAAAAAGACAAAATTCTTATTATTATTGCTCATAGACCAAGCACAATAGAGCTTGCAGAAAGGATATTAAGAATAGACAAAGGACATGTTATTAATGAATGGAATCAACAAGAATACCAAGAAGCAAGACAAACAGGTAAAATTACCAACGCAGACATTGCATAACATGACAAATAATGTAAATCTTTCACATCATTCCCCATCAAATCCCAAGCCATCAACAACCACTCGTGCTAGTATTGAAGAGTTGGCTGATTTCCTCTCTCTATATGCTACAAGCCTACTTGCAAATGGCGCGTATACATCACGAATAGTTCGTTGTACAAAACGTATTGGTGATAGTTTTGGTTATGAAGTTAATATGATTATTTGGTTAAAGTATATTACGCTCAATATTGCGCAAAAAGATAATTATAATAATAGACGCACGCGAGTAGCACCAAATAGTTTAGTAAGTATGAACTTACGTATTATTTCAGATTTAAGCGCATTGAGTTGGCAAATTTATGATAATCGTATTACACTCAAAGAAGCCAACATTAGATTCCAACATATTATGAGTGTAAAGAATCATAGCTTTATTGCAACGCTCTTTTTTGCAAGTCTAGCGAATGCAACACTTTGTAAGCTTTTTAACGGAGATTTAGGGGCATTGCTTTGTGTGTTTGTGGGAACTTTAGTCGGATTTTCTTTACGTTTTATCCTTAATAAGCTGCAAATTGACGTACGTGGAATTTTAGTGCTAGTTGCCTTTGCTTCTTCCTTTACTGCTTATCTTGGTGTCTCTATTGGAATCACAAGTACTCCAGAGATCGCAGTAGGATGTAGTATTATCTATCTCATTCCTGGTATGCAAATTATTAACGCGCTGGTTGATATTCTTCATGAATATACACTTATGGCGGTTAGGAGAGGAATTAATATGTGTGTCTGGCTTACCTGTATTGCGATAGGCGGCTATATGACTTTGGTTATTTTTAAAATGAGTATTATTAATGTTTAACATGATGGAATCTTTTCCGCAAATTGCAGAAATTCTTTACACAGATTTCTTTAGCTCCGATTCGTTTGAACATATCGGGATTAATATGATATTCGCGATGATTGCAGCGTTAGGTTTTGGTTATCCTTTTAACCCTCCAAAAAAGATTCTATTTGGTATCATTATAATAGCTGGATTGGGTTATCTTATACGTTCAATCTTAATGCTTTTTCCGATTTTTAGTTTAGCCGCGGCTAGCTTCTTTGCATCGCTTTGCATGGGTGGATGCGCTATGGTGATTGCTAAACGTGTCAAGGTCCCCGTTGAAGTGATTGTTTTCCCTGGTTTGCTCCCCATGTTCCCAGGTAGCTATGGATACAAAAGCATTATTTCCTTGCTTACTTTCCTACAAAACACAGATAAGCCCGAACAAATTAATTATTTACTCGCTTTTTTTAATAATTTTATTACAATGACTTCTGTCTCACTTTCGCTCGTAGCTGGTGCTTTAGTTACTTTCATTATCTTCTTTGAACAAAGCTTTATGATAACCAGAGGTAGCAAGCAAACTTCGATTTATACGATTTTTAGAGAACTCCGCAAAAACAAAAAGGCTAAAACTTCTTGAGATTGGACTAATTCTTGAATACTTCGTCATAACTTAGATAAGGATTTGCATGAAACACTTTTATAGCTCATTTTTCATCACGATAATTGGACTTAGCATTGCTTTTTCTTTAGGGAGCTGGCAAGCTGCTTGCATCTGTGCATTACTCTCTATTCTTGAAGTAAGCCTGTCTTTTGATAACGCTGTAGTGAATGCGAAAGTTTTGCATACAATGGATATAAAATGGCGTAAGCGATTTATTTATTGGGGGATCCCCATTGCAGTATTTGGTATGCGGTTCATTTTCCCTATTGTTATTGTTTCGGTAGCTGGACAAATGGGATTCTATGACACTCTACATATTGCAATACACAATCCCGAAAAGTATCATAAAGCACTAGAAAACAATATTGCTCAAGTTTACGCTTTTGGTGGTGCTTTCCTCATTATGGTTTTTTTACATTTTTTCTTTGATTCTACTCGCGAAGAACAATGGCTTACATGGATAGAATCAAATCCTCTTACAAAAAAGCTTGCCAATATTCCAAATATCTCTCTATTATGTGCGTCTAGCATTGGCGTCATTCTCTTACTACTTACTAAAGAGTATATGATTGGGGTGGCTTATTTCTCTGCTTTACTTCTCTATTTGCTCCTCTCTGCTTTTAGCTCTACATTAGGGGATAGTGGCGTGCGTAGTGGACTTATGGGATTCTTATATCTCGAAGTTTTAGATGCAAGTTTCAGTTTTGACGGTGTAATCGGTGCTTTTGCATTAAGCAATGATATATTTATTATTATGATAGGCTTAGGGGTAGGAGCCATGTTTGTTAGAAGCATTACTCTCTATTTGGTAGAAAAGCAAACATTGCAAGAATATATCTACCTTGAGCATGGTGCACATTATGCTATCTGTGCGCTAGCTTGCATAATGCTATTAAAGATTTTTATTGAAATAAGTGAAGTAATTACAGGGCTTATTGGTATAGGATTCATTGCTCTTGCGTTTATATGTTCAAAGCTAGCACAAAGTAAAATTAAATAAAACACTGAAAGCCTCATGCTTCTGTGAATTTCAAACATACAACCAATGTTGTACTTTATTTTATACTTATTGCTTTAATATAAGCTTATCGAGTATCAAGTGCAATGTCAGTAACATGATAAATCAGAAATAATTAACTTTGCTTTCTTTTATGAAATTTCTGTTGAATCATCTCTTCCAAAGTTACAAAGAATTTCTTGGAAGCCTTCTCCATTAATCTATAATCAACAACAACATCTTTAGGATTTTGTCTGCTTCTTGCTCTTTGTAATCCATCTTTTGCATGTTGGTGAATAGAAGCATGAATCTCATCTAACTGTTGATATCCACTTGTATGTCCATAATCCTTTTTGCCATCAATCAAGAATTTGTCAAAATGGCATTGTTCCTTACTCATTAATTCTTCATCTGATTCAACCGAAGCCATATAATAAGCACTATGTTTAAAGATAATATGATCAACCATAAAAAGATTAATATGTAGGCGAGAAACCACTTCTTTGAGAGTATGATTTATATCTTCTGTTGAAACATTAAGTTTTTCTAGCATATCCGAAAATCCTTGTATAGATTCGCTAAAGACATTCATTTTGATGTGCATATCTTCGGAATTAGTAGAAATATTATTTGTATCTTCTTGTAAGGCAGAAATATTTGTGCGGATTTCACTTGTAGCCTTTTGTGTTTTTTCTGCTAGCTTCCGTACCTCCTCTGCTACGACTGCAAAGCCTCTGCCATGCTCTCCTGCACGTGCTGCTTCGATGGCGGCATTAAGAGCTAAAAGATTAGTTTGTTCAGAAATATCATTAATCAGATTCACAATAGAATCAATATCAGTTGAACGTTGTGCTAATGTTTTAGTAGCTTGATTATTGGATTCTGCAAGTATTTTTAGTTCATCTAGTGAAGACAAAGCTTGATTCACTCCTCCGGCATGAGCTTGAGACTCTTGTGCAGCTTCTTCAACTTGACGATTGACGTTAAAAAGCTTATCTACACTTGTTCTAAAACTTTGTTGTAAATCAACCAACTGCAAGGCATTTTCATTAACCTGTGCTAATTCGTTGTCTAAAAGTTGCTTATTCTGTAAGATTCTATTCGCTCGCATAGCTTCAATATTTTTATTGATTCTACTACCAATACCAGCAAGGTTTGGCAATAAGCCATCAGTCATTACTTCACGTTGGATTGTAGCTGTATCTGCATAATGAAAGGCAGTACTAGTTTCAGTATTATAGGTTTGTATCTGATCAAGAAGTTTGTTAATCTTTCTTGGAATATCACCTAATTCATCTCTTGGAATATTCGTTCTTCGAACATCAAAGTTTCCCGCATTAATGTCATCTAAAAACTTATTTATTAAGATTGCTCTGGATTTCCAACTTGCGAACTTACGTACCACAATCGCCAGTACTATAATTAGTATAGAGATTAATACAGATAAAAATATAACCATCATTTATTTTTCCTCACATTACACGTAGTATCTGATTGTAAGCATAAAAT
Organism: Helicobacter aurati; assembly: GCF_003364265.1. GTDB lineage: Bacteria > Campylobacterota > Campylobacteria > Campylobacterales > Helicobacteraceae > Helicobacter_A > Helicobacter_A aurati. Next base: position 78,240 of record NZ_NXLW01000004.1, on the reverse strand, counting down.
AGCATTTTCATAAGTATCATTTTTCGAGGTAAAATACTCATGGAACCACTTTACGGCATCATCTAAGCCTCTTTTTTCATGTTGCCTTAATTCGGTATATAAGGTTTCAATGATCTGAAGCCCATTTCTATTTGGCTTTCTGCGCACTGAATTGTAGGCAATAATCTCATTGCCTACACAAGAAAAAGACGGTGAAACATTAGCAAATACCCAATAAAATGAGCCATCTTTCGCAAGATTCTTAACATAAGCGTTTACTTCACTTCCCATCGAAATTTTGCTCCAGAGATAACGAAATATTGTTCTGGGCATATCAGGATGTCTCACAATACTATGGGGTTTACCAAGTAATTCTTGTTCGGTGTACCCTGATATTTGAATAAATTCTTCATTACAATACAAGATTTTGCCCCTTGTATCTGTTTTAGAAACCAAAAAATTATCAACTTGTTTTTCTCTAGAATCAGTAAAAGCCATACAATTTCCTTAAATAATATTTAATATTTATCTAAATAGAATGCAAATTTACATAATAATATAACTAAAAAATCAAATTTCATAGATTCTATGAAATTTTTATCAAGTTTTTTCCGAAAAAATCATAAAATTACGAAATTTTTATTTTTAAATAATTTTTATTAAAAAATAAAAATTTTTATCAAAACTTTAAGGTTGTTTTTTTTTTTTTTTGGTATTATGCGAGAAATAAAACGGTTATTTAATTATAAGGATTACAAATGATTTTTTTTCAGAATCTTCGAATAGGGACAAAAATTTCTGCCGTTGTTATATCAATAGTAGTTATAGTCATGATTTCGATTGCTTTTATTATTGCTAACATTAGTAAAGAAAGTTTCACACAAGAATCAAATAAACTTCTCAATAATACATCAGCAAGATATGCCAACTTAATAGCTTCTATTTTATCCGATGGCGCAATTTCTGTTAACACTGGACAAAGGATTATAGACGGCATTTTTGAAAATACCGCACAACCAACAGAAGCCAGACTATTTAATATTGTTGACAGTCTAGTAGATTCTAATCCATCTATAACCTTTGGCTATCTTTATTTTAAAGACTCTTCAAGCATAATTCCCTCAGAAAAATCTCTTAGTAAACTCGACACAAATGAATTGCTCTTTATCACTGATGGCAACAACCAATTACCTGCTGACAAAAACATACTTAATGATTCAGCATTTCAGCAATTTATAAAAGGCGGGAACAATAATATAATATTTGGGAATCCTAAGCGAATGAATATCGGTGGGAGAGAGGTTTTTGGAGTAAATATCCTCGCTCCTGTTTTTGATCGAGATAAAAAAGAAATCGGAGCCATTGGTGCTTTCTTAGATATCAATAGAATCACAGACATATTGACTAAACGTGACAAAAGCTTTGAGGGAGAGATTCGTATGTTAGTCGATCAAAGAGGCGTAATTATCTCTCATCCTAATCCTAAAGCTGTCGATGCAGAATTTATTGCACACAACAACACGGAATATGCAAAAAATATCCTTACGGCTATCCAACAACGTAAAAATGGATTATATGAATATTATTCAATCACAAACAAAGCTTCAGCAACCGCTGCACTCTTTAACGTACAACTTCCAAACACAGATAAACACTGGGCAGTCATTGCTCTAGCACCAAATGATGCCATACAAGAATCGGTAATGCATATACTAGGTACTATTATTATTGCATCTATTGTCGCCGTACTTCTTATAGCCTTAGTCACTGCGGCATATATAAAATGGCGTGTAAGTAATCGTATACTTGATATTCAAGAATATCTTTTTGACTTTTTTGCCTTTTTAAGACATGAAAAAGACGACATAAAAGATCGCCAAATTCTCTGCAATGATGAACTAGGCAAAATGACGGCTGCGATCAAACACAGTATCGGGCTTATTCAAGTCAATATAGCCCAAGATAGGAATGTTGTTGAAGAAGCGATTTCTGTCTTGGGTCTCATAGAATCTGGTGATTTTACTTTGCGTATTACAAAAACTCCCGCCAACCCTATACTTATTGATTTATCGCGTGTGTTAAACAATATGCTAAATACTTTACAGCTCAAAGTTGGAGCGAATATGAATACTATTAATAAAGTATTTGAAAGCTATAAGCGGCTTGATTTCACCGATTCTATTCAAGATGCAAAAGGTGCTGTAGAAATAACCACGAATATCCTAGGAGATGAGATCAAAAATATGCTAAAAGCTTCTGCTGCATTTGCTGCCACGCTTTCTAAACAGAGCGATGAATTAAAAACTTCAATGGATAAACTTATTACTGCAAACAATACGCAAGCAAATTCACTACAAGAAAGTGCGACTGCCGTTGAAGAGATTACTTCGTCCATGCAAAATATCTCTGAAAAAACAAATGAGTTAACTTCACAGACAGAAGACATTAAAAATGTAATTGGAATCATTAGAGACATTGCAGACCAAACCAATCTCTTAGCATTAAATGCAGCCATAGAAGCAGCACGTGCAGGAGAACATGGCAGAGGCTTTGCAGTTGTAGCAGATGAAGTAAGAAAATTAGCAGAAAGAACACAGAAGTCTCTAGGAGAAATAGAAGCAAACATGAATCTTCTTGTGCAGTCTGTAAATGATATGGCAGAATCTATTAGAGAACAAACTGCTGGCATTACACAAATCAATGAGTCGGTGGCACAATTAGAAAGTATAACGCAAGAAAATACAACAATTGCTAACAGTACTAACTCGATTACACGTGATATAAGCAATGTAGCACAAGAAATTTTTGACGATGTTCATAAGAAGAAGTTTTAAGAAACTATTGCTTTCTATTTATACATTATTTTTATATTAAGTAATGCCAAAAACTCTTAATAAGAATATCTTTGTAAGGTGCTAACAATATTTTATGCACTTGCATTTATATAAATATAAAATCAAACATTTTATTTATTTTCATTACAAAAATCAAAAGTAACAATGCTTGCGCATAAAAGAGCTTATGGATCGTTGTGTAAGTTTATACATTAACGATTTGTAATAGTCTCTGGATATAAATCATGCAATAATAGTCTTTTCCTTGCCATCTTGACAAATTTCGTTCCCTTTTTCCCGTAATTTACATACGGATCTATACTTAGTCCCCCTCTAGGCGTAAACTTTCCCCATACTTCCAAATAACGTGGATCCAAAATCTTAATCAAATCCTGCGCAATAATATTAATACAATCTTCATGGAATCCGCCGTGATTACGAAAACTAAACAAATAAAGTTTTAACGACTTAGATTCAACAATTTTACGGTCTGGGATATAACTCAAATAAATTGTTGCAAAATCTGGCTGCCCAGTAATTGGACATAAAGCAGTAAATTCTGGACAATTAAATTTAACGAAATAATCAACTTGAGGATGTGGATTAGGAACAGATTCTAAAATCTGCGGATTATAGGTAAAATGATAATGAGTCTTTTTCCCTAAGGAATGTAGCTTGCCGATTTTTTGATGTTTTGTTGTGCTATTCTTCTTCATAATAACCTTTATTTTAAATAAGCTTCCATTTTTTGTATTGTATCTTCTAAATAATCATTAATACCGCTCTCTTGTTTAAGGACAGACTTCGCACGTATAGCAGATAGTTTAATACACAGGTTTGTAGCTATCTCCTTAAGATCGCGCATTGTTTGCAAAAATACATTTGCTTTCTGCAAAATCTCTTCTTTAGCACCGTCGTGCAAACCATCGAACATATCCAAAAACGGAGTAAGAAACTCTTGTAATGCCTGTGTATTCCTCGTAAAAGAATCAGTGATATTAGTAATGAGCGAAGTAATCATACCGTAGGAAAGCTCATTGGCTGTAAAACAACAAACCAGAATATCTTTGCACTGTGCGAGCAATTTATCAGATTCTAAACGTAATACATTTGCTTCTTGGAGTATTACAATAAGTTGCTGTGATTTGTTATCAGAAGAATCTAAGTAGCTTCTTTTATAAACTTTTGTATCACGAGTAGTATGATTTTTCTCTATGGATTGTGGTTGATAAGTTCTTTTATAATGATTTTTGCGATTCTGTAAAGCTTGCGAATTCCCGACTACAATATCTTGTTGCGCAAAACTTATATTATATTTTCGCATTGTTCGTTGCACTTCAGCAGAAAGAGGAATCTTATTGAGATGGTTATAAAAAGCACTGCGAATGACATCTTTTTCATAAGAGCTTGCTTTTAACGATTCTATTTTAGCAAGACTTACATCAAGTTTTTTGGAACTCATCATGTATTCCTTAGCCCATAAAGTAAACAATTATAACAAAAATCAAAAAACCTTAGATAGAATCTTGGATTGACTCCAAAGAATCCCATAACATAAAGAAGGCGTTTTTGGACAATTTACATCGTCTAAGAATTCACTTATTAACGCCCGTGGTACAAAAATAAGCTCGATATTTTCATTTTCGTTTGCAAGACCACCGCCAAAGGCTCTTTTATCTTGAGAACTTACTTCTGCATAAAAAAGATGTTGTTTTGCTCCATTCATACCGACACTGCTATAAAACTCGGCAATAGGGATTATATTATCCCCCGATAAAAAATAACCGCATTCTTCTTGCAATTCTTCGATAACGGTTTGCATTATGTCAACATTTTTATCGCATAACCCAGCGCATAACTCATACATATATCCATGCCTTTCATTTTGTAAAAACACACTAACGCGAAACTGCCTTACAAAAATAAAGCCATCTCTATCCTTGTGATATAGCACAATAGCAACGCTATCATGCGACTTAGCAATGTCCCACTCTTTTCTTTTGCCTTGTTCTTCAAATATAACTCGATGCAGTGTAATATATTTAGATTGTTCCAAAGACCCCACACTAATAATCCTAGGTTTAGCTGGGGTAGATAATAAAACATCTTTACCTTGATAAATTAGCATTGTATTTTCCATAACCATCCTTATATAACGTCAATCTGTAAGAATTTCATCATTTTGTGGCGATTGATAACTTTCACAATCTAAAATATTCACGGCTATACCTTTATGAGAATCCTTGCCCAAAAACATAAAAGAATCTGATCTATAAATAAAATGTTTCTTGTGAATGGCAATTTGTGAATCGCGATAATTACATGTAAGAACCTTATCAGCATAAAATGCTTTCTGAAATTCTGCAATTCTTCGGGTATCTGAACTCTGTTTAAAAGCATAAATCGTTGTGCTAAGCACACAAAGACTAAATACAACAGCAGCTAGCACTTTGAGATTACGTGAACCTCGTTGGATTCTATACAATATCAGAACAAAAAGACACAAGGCTATCACAGCAGCTATAATAATATGACAAGAATCGATAATAATCTGCAAAAATATCTTCCTTAAAACTCAAATTTTCCAAAAATATTCTAATACAACCTATCAAAACCTCATTGCTTTGTATCAGTAAATTAACTATTGCGGCACGCGATAACTTAATTCTAATATGACAATAATACAACGCGGTAATATTTCAATCAAATGGCATTCATTGAATGATAAAATCCAAAATGGGCAAATTAGCTTATGATGGATAGAGTAATGTAGCGTTATTGTGCGGCTATAAAGCAATATTCATAATGCAAGTCTGAAATATTCAAAATAATAGCTTGTCAATTGGACTTCTTAGAATCTTCAGCACACTTAAAACCTCTTACGAACATAGATCTTTTGATAGTTTCCACAAGATTCTAAAGTACGATTCAACATCAAACAAATTGCACTCAAACAAACGCTTGCTGGCACACGGGGCAATTAGTTTACTTACACATGTCTACTTCTGCTCTTTTATCTATCAAAACTCTTGTGGGATTGCTTTATCGCATGTCTAATCATCAACTATTAAAACTTTATTAGCAACACAAATAAATTATACTTACTTTTGCTAACTTTAATGATTATAAACGTTGCACGGCGACAAATCCTACTGCTCTGTGTTTTCTAACTCATCAGGTAGAGGCATAATTTCTTCACTTGTTCCTATTTGTTCTCTTATTTTATTGGCAATTTCTAAAGCAATCTCTTTATTTTCTTTCAAGAATACCTTAGCATTTTCTCTTCCCTGCCCTATCTTCTTATCACCATAGGAAAGCCATGCGCCACTTTTATCAATAATATCGAGTTTCACACCATAATCAATAATTTCTCCTTCGCGACTAATTCCCTCACCAAACATAATGTCAAATTCCGCCTCGCGAAAAGGTGGGGCAACTTTATTTTTCACAACTTTTGCCTTTGCTCGATTGCCTATAATCGTATCGCTTTGTTTAAGAGTCGCCACTTTACGAATATCAATTCGCACGCTCGCATAAAACTTGAGTGCATTGCCACCTGTTGTAGTTTCAGGACTACCATAACCCATAACACCAATTTTCATACGAATCTGATTGATAAAAACAACGGTAGTATTCATTTTAAAAAGCACGCCAGTTATTTTACGCAACGCATGACTCATAAGTCTCGCTTGTAGCCCCACATGTTGGTCGCCCATATCTCCATCTATTTCTGCTTTTGGGGTAAGGGCTGCCACAGAATCTACAACAATCAAATCAACACTTCCACTGCATGCAATAGTTTCTAAGATACTTAAAGCTTGCTCTCCATGATCTGGCTGACTAACCAATAAATTTTCTGTATCTACACCTAAATTCTTTGCATAATACACATCAAGAGCATGCTCCGCGTCAATAAACGCGCAAACACCTCCACTCTTTTGACATTCTGCAATAATTTGTAATGATAAAGTTGTCTTCCCACTTGATTCTGGACCATAAATCTCAATAATTCTACCTTTTGGAATCCCTCCAATACCAAGTGCTAAATCAAGCCCCAGAGAACCAGTAGAAATAGAATCAATCTTCTCTACCTGCTTGTCTCCTAAACGTACAAGCATGCCTTTACCATAAGCTTTATCAATTAATTTCATCGCATTTTCTAAAGCTTTCTGTCTGTTAGAATCAATTGCCATTGCGAACCTTTCTTAAATGTATTGATTCCATATTATAACGATATTTAGCAGATAAACAAAATCTATAAGATTTACATATTGCTTCAAGGTGCTGCCACTACAAAGATAATTAAATTTCTACTTTCTCTATCAACTTAAGATTGAATCCGCTTAAGGCAGCATACTCACTCTTGCTGGAACTAAGTAATCTAAAATTCTCAACTTCCAATAAACGCAAGATTTGCGCACCAACACCGTAATTTTTTACATCTTTATTTTGTGTAGAATCTGCATTCAAGAATATGCAATAACCACCCTCTTTCTGAATCTTTGCAATGCCGCGCGTTAGATCATCAAATTCCGTTGCGCTCTCTAAAAGTGCTAAATCACTCTTTATTGTATGAAACTTAACAAGTGGTACGTGCATAGAATCTGTCTGAAAGGTAAAAACAGTATGGCGACAACCCAAATGATCACGAAAGATAACGCGAGTACATGGAACACCTAAAAATATAAAATTTTCTTCTGTGATTTTACAAACAAGATTCTCATAATTAAGCCTATATTGAATAATATCTGAAACGTAAAGTATTTTCAGATTCTGCTCTTTGGCAAAATCAAGTAGAAATTTGTCGCCTCTTCCGGCCATTGTACCGTCCTTTTTCATAATCTCACAAATAACACTAAGCGGCAATACACCTGCGAGTCTGCAAATATCCACGCTTGCTTCTGTATGTCCTGTGCGAGCTAACACGCCACCTTCTTTTGCAACTAAAGGAAAAATATGCCCGGGTCTTACGAAATCATTAGGTGTAGTATTCACATCGCACATAAGTTTTATTGTCATATCTCGCTCATAGGCAGATATACCCGTCCTTGCACTCTTGGCATCAATAGAAACGGTAAAGGCTGTCTCATGATTACTATCGTTTTTACTCACCATGGGTGGTAAATCCAATCTTGCAGCAAGATCTTGTGTGATGGAAACACAGATTAATCCTCGTGCTTCTTGCGCCATAAAGTTTATTTTTTGTGGCGTAGAAAAGATACCAGCCATAACCAAATCACCCTCATTTTCTCTATCTTCATCGTCCATAATAATAATCATTTCGCCTTTTTTTATTGAGTTGATTGCTTCTTTTACTCGCTGTTGATACATAAAGAACCTTTTCTCTATTTTTATAAAAATTATAGCAAGATTATTTGACTTTCTAAATTTTACATGTTATAATCACGCTTTATATTTAAATTCACTGAATTTCAAATGTATTAATTCATTGGGGTATCGCCAAGCGGTAAGGCAGCAGGTTTTGGTCCTGCCATTCCGAGGTTCGAATCCTTGTACCCCAGCCAAACAAATACATTTGCAAATACACTTATACTCATCGCGGGGTAGAGCAGCCAGGTAGCTCGTTGGGCTCATAACCCAAAGGTCGGGGGTTCAAATCCCTCTCCCGTAACCAAAATCATAATTTTTAATACAAAGTACAAAACTTAAACACTTCTATACTTGAAATTGACTTAATTATACGATCCTTTTAACATTTAATAAAACACGGGGTAACTGCCAAGCCATTTAATCTCATCTTTTCGCTTGGTAAAAATCCTTGCTATATTTGGATCGTCTCTATGTCCATGAAAATCCATATAAAATCCTGAACGAAAACCTTTATCATAATAAATAGGTCGTGAATCGATTTTTGTAATATTAATATTCTCTTCTTTAAAATCACGTAGTAACTCAAATAAAGATCCAGACTTTTCAAAGTCTTTTATACTTACGAATATTGAAGTTTTATGATTCTCTGCGCGAGGATTAAAAAAATCACTAATAATGACAAAACGCGTTTGATTGTTAAAACTTGTTTGAATTTTATGAAACATAATAGGTAATTTATAAAGTTTTGCCGCAATTTCGGAACAAATCGCAGCACTTTTAGAATCTTTGCTAGCAAGTTCCGCGGCATAAGCAGTAGAACTAACAGCAATTTGCTTAATATCATATAAATTATAATCATTGATAAAATCTCTACATTGCCCAAATGCAATATCTTTAGAGTAAATCTTATCAATATCTGTAAGGGAGCTAGCAGTGGTTGCAAAACTATGATGAATATCAAAAACAATCTCGCCTATAATACTAAAACAATACTTCGCTAGATTGTCAATGCTTTCTCCGACCATTCCATTAGTGTTATTTTCAAGTGGAATAACGCCGTATTTTGCATTGCCATTTTGTAATGAATGAAAAACAGCCGTAATGGTTTTAACAGGCAAATAATAACTCAAAGGACCGAATCTTGTTTCTGCGGCTTGATGGCAGAAACTCCCAAGAGGACCAAGAAAAGCAATTTTTTGTGGCATTTCTATATTGAGTGCTACTCCAAATATTTCATAGAAAATAGATTCTAATCGCTCTTTATTTAAATTGGTAAGATTGTGTTGCCTAGCATATTTTAGTAATTTATCGATAATCAATCTTTCTCTATCTGGGCGATAAATGGTTGCATTATTTTGCACCTTAAGATGCCCTATTTGCTTCACAAACTCAAACCTCTCATTAAGCAATGTAATGAGCTTAGAATCTATCTTGTCAATTTCCTCACGTAAAACAGCAATTTGGGCTTCAGTATCGTTGTGTTCAGCTGTATCAAAGGAAGATTCTATCTGTTTAGAATCTTTATTGTTTAGCATATTACCTCCTTCATTTTACTTATGATAGATCCAAGAATCCAAGCAGAATTATACTATGTTTTGCTACAATTCGAGCCCCAATGATACTCTCAATTACATAAGGAATCTCTATATGAACAACTCTATTTTCCGCGCCCTACCTCATTATATAGGAGGGGTTTGCCTCGCGCTTTGCATTGCTTTTGCAAGTATATTTATCGGACATTTAAACATTATCAGAGAGCTACACATCTCTCCACTCATTATTGGCATTTGCTTAGGAATTATACTTTCACTTATCTATCAAAAAACATCTTCTATAAACAATAAGCTAGAGGCTGGCGTTACTTTTAGTGCAAAAAAAATCCTACGACTAGGCATTATCCTTTATGGTTTCAATGTTTCTTTAAGCGATATTAATAACGTTGGAATCATAGGAATCTTGCTTTCTCTAGCAATTGTAGTTTTGATTCTAGGTTTAGGTGTCTTTATTGGAATAAAATTTTTAGGGCTTGATAAAGAATTAGCCATCTTAGTAAGCATAGGTAGTGCTATCTGCGGCGCAGCAGCAGTTCTAGCTATGGAATCTGCTCTCAAATCTGCTCCACATAAAGGCATTATTGCTGTTGGAACGGTTGTAGTTTTTGGATTAATAGGCATGTTTCTTTTCCCGATACTTTACAAGCTAGGCTTTATCCCATTTAATGTAATAGAAGAAGGACTCTATATTGGTATTAGTTTGCATGAAGTTGCAAACGTTGTTGGCGCAGGAGATGCAATCTCACAAGAATGTGCTACCTATGCGCTTATTGTAAAAATGATTCGTGTTATGCTCTTAGCTCCAGCCTTGCTTATTATTCCATTATGCCTTGAAAAATTTTCTACACAAGCAACCACAAACAAACAGCTTTATATCCCTTGGTTTGCCATAGGATTCTTAGTAGTAATTATAATACACTCTTTGATTGCATTGCCAGCACCACTTATTGAATGGGCAAAATTCCTTTCTGTTCTTTGTCTAACAATGGCTATGTGCGCGCTTGGACTTCAAATTGACTTCAAAAAGTTTATTACCTTTGGAGGAGCTGCCTTTAAGCTTGCTTTTCTGCTTTGTATTTTCCTATTTATTGGGGGATTTTTCATAGTTTATGCGGTATCTCGCTTACACTTATTATAATTCAGCTAATAGATTCTTAGCGGTAATCTCAATGTGCTGCTAATTGCTTATCAACAGGGGGTTAAGAAGTGCGCAATTTACACGAACGTAAAAACTCACCGTATTTTCATAACGGCAAAGCGCCCATAACCACAGCCTAGTAACAACAGCGATTCGCACCTCAACTAACAAGGCGCGATTCCCCTCTAAAGAATTGCATATCATAGAATCCTATCAACAGCAAGCCAAAAAGCCTTATTGCATTTCATACTTCGACATTACTCCCGCAACCGCTTGTTGCAATCCGCATATAAAAAGCAATTTACAAATAACCCCACACACAAGATAGTGTTGTGTGGTTTGGACATTCCTCGCTTATGCTTTGGTTGCGCGATAAAACTATTTTATTAGACCCGTTATTGAAAAGTAGCGCTTCTTCGTTTCCTTTTGTTTTCCAACCCTTTAAAGACGTAGATATTTTTAGCGCAGATGATTTGCCCATCATCGACTCACACCGCATCATTGGAGTAAGCCACTGCAATCACTCTATGAACTCTATCAAGAGGGAGTAAAACAGAAGAAAATCAAATTTCAGCTTATAACGTCAAAAATTGGGGAAATTATTCCTCTATGGGAAAACATCGAAATGTCTTGTTGGTGGCAAGCTAAATGTCAAGATTCTAAATGCTAAGATTCTTGATAGAGAATCTAAAGACTCTTCATTCATCAAGTTGATACATTCATTTCAATCAATCCGCACAAACAAACGAACCTATCCAATGTTTCCACACTACAATAAAGTAGGCAATCGCTCTTCAATATTATTCCTTACCCTTTCTTTAAGCTCTGCAAGCTTATTGTCATGAGTTGTAACTGATTGAATCTGCTCATTTGTTTTCTTAATAACACATTCAAACATAGAATCAAGTACTTTGCTTGTCTCTTCTAAAACTCTCTTTTAATTCCCTAACGGTATTGTCTATACTATTATAGTACTGCATTGCCTGCGCTTCTCTTTTTCTCGCTCTGCATCGCTAAGCACATTAAGAATTTATTTAGCAGCTAGCGCGATAGGCGCGACTATTTTCGCTATAGGATGATGGGGGATTAATACCACTACCTTGCCAACCATGTCTGCTAGGGCTGCAAGGGTAGAAAGAGTATCGCTAGAATCAGAATCACCATGAGTGATTGCTGCATATTCTGCCTGCACATGCCAAACTTCACTCTTAATCTCATCTACGATTCTTTGCAATTCTCCATTAAGTTTTTGTTGTATTTGCTCTTGAGTAGAAGCTAAGTGCGAAGAAGCACGTGCAGCTTCTTCATAAGGTATACGTTGTAAGTCATTCAATAATCGGTTTGATTCCTCATTAATTATAGAATCAAGATTAGAACGTTCATCTCTGTTTGTTGACTCTAAGGAAGTCAGGCATTCCTGCAATATTTTTGCTTCTTCATTATCAATCTTGCTATCGATGGATCGCTTAACCTGTGTGGCAAATGTCGCAATATTGTTATTGCAAGTACGCATAATCTCTGCAATCCCACTTTTTGCAAATAATTTTTTGATACGCAACTCCAACTCTGCTAATTTACTAGATTCTAAAAGGAGATTTTTGCCCTCAAGCTTTCCCCTTAGCGCGCTCGTGCATTCACTGTGCAAACTGTGAGCTTCTTTCCTATATCTTCCCTTGTTAATTGAACTTTCTCAAGATTATCATAGACTTTGTCTGCCACCCTTTGCATCGTTTTTTCATCATAGTTTTGTTTCCTGTTGAGAATGACAATAACGGGCTTTTTATCATCTATAATTTTCTTGATTTCTTGATAAAAAACATCGTGGTCTACGTCGGCATTGCTTTGTGGTTGTAAGAGATCTCTAAGTTCCTTAGCTTCATCTTGCTGCCAAGGAGAATCTGAACTAATTGGGAAAATGATATAATCAGCAGCTTGGATATATTCTCGTGCAAGCTCTCCATTCTTTTTTGTCATAGACATAACCTACGACTTTAAGCTGTTCTAGTGAGTAATAAAATTTATCTAATTGCTCGCGCATGTTAATCCTTTTACATTTAAAAAAGCTCTATATCTCTTTAGCCATAAACCTAAGAAACGTCGACTTAACCCTAAAAGATGTTAAAGTGGATTCTATGCGAGCTTTATTTTGTAAAAAGGCATTTTCATTTCCCTCTACAAGAGAAAAACAATCAGAACACAAAGACTCTAATTGCTCTATTTCAGTATTAATATCTACGATAGATTCTTACAAAGAACAAGTCTCATCAGATCCTATTAATTCAAGAGTTGAAATAGGACGTGCATTATTTCGTTGCTATTGGGAAATACAAGCGCAAACATGACCAAAGGAGGATTATGCACTGCAATCTCTGCTCCATACTTTTTAATCTCTTTTTGCTTGCAAGCACAAGTAAGAAGCAACACATTGCCTATACACAAGTATCTATTAAAATACTTAAGTTATAATCTTGGTTTTCAGAATGGAGAAGATTATGCTACGATATATCGCTATGTTGTTTTTGTGTAGTAGTTTATACGTACAAAGTAATACGGACAAAAGCAATATTGAGAATGATTCACTTAAAATCGCAATGAGTCATGAATCTATTGCAGAAATCAAAAATCTTACACAAATCGAAATAACGCAAATTGGCGATGTAGAAAACGCAGAATCTAACAACGCAACGTTTATTACATTTCCCGCTATGAGTCTCAAGGTGGGTGAAACGGGAATTGTTATGCGCGATTTGGAATCCTACCAAGGAATTGCAGCAAGTGTTGAAGTTATAAATGTCAATGGAGCAACCGCTACGGCTAAAATATTGCCTTTTACTCAATTGCAGCAACCTTATTTGCCTACACCTAGAATCACACCACAAAAGAATGATAAAGTCATCTTTAGAAGTTATAACAACAAAGCTTTCTTAATTGCCCCCGATGAAAAAACCTATAATGCCATAAAGGCACAATATCCTTTTATTGACTTTGTTAGCTCGGATTTACTTATGGGATTTCTTAACTCAAGAGGCAAGCACGATCCAACTAGCAAAACGTTGCCTGCCGCTTGCAATGAATACGCTGTCGGCTTGGTTTTTATCATGGGTAGCAACACACTCGCCGTGCTTAATTGCCAGAATCTAAAAACTATCCATCAGCACAATATCACATTGCCCGCCCATATTACTCCTCAATCGCCTTTTTATACGCGCATAGATTTTGACGGTGGCGGTTCACTAACCTATATGTTTGCTTCCAAAAAAAGTCGTAAGGATTACTTTGGCTATTATGATTCTCTCATTCAAGCAGGTAACGCTCAATAACCGCACTAGCCTTTATCAACTCCGCACATTAAATTGCATTTTGTATTATTAATCTTATTTAGATAGGATCTTTATCCTAAATTTGCTATTTGTAGGAGCAAATAATGACTGACATCCTAATTATTATACAAGTTATTCTATCTATCAGCATAGTAGCAGTAGTTCTGTTGCAAAAAAGCTCGAGCATTGGCTTAGGTGCTTACAGCGGAAGTAATGAGAGTCTTTTCGGTGCTAAAGGTCCAGCAAACTTCATGGCAAAAATAACCATGTTTTTAGGATTGGTATTTATAGTAAATACCGTTGCATTAGGATATTTATATAATGTTAAAGCCAACAAAAGTATTACAGACGGAATCAGTCTGCCTAAAGAAACTTTGCCTATTTCCGTACCATTTGATGGCTTCAACACAAATAATACAACACCCCTTAGCAATCCTAATCTTAATGCCAATCAACAACAACCCATACTTAATCAAAATAATATAACAGGGACAAGCAAGGACAATGCGACAATAAATAACTCACAGCCCATACCGCCTTTTGACTCACAACACCAAGAACAACAAAAACCTACAAATTCTCAATAATTAATTTCACGCATGAAGGAAATATATGCTGCAAAATATCTATAAAGACACAAAAGATTCTATGCAAAAAAGCCTTAATGCTTTGCAAAGGGATTTTACCACTCTACGAAGCAATAGAGTAAGCGTTAGCTTACTTGATAATATTCGCATAGACTATTATGGTACTCTTACGCCATTATCTCAAGTAGCCACAATCCTTATTCAAGATTCCAATACAATTATCATCACTCCATGGGAGAAACCACTAACAAAAAATATTGAAAAGGCAATACAGGAGGCTAATATAGGCGTTAATCCCAATACCAACGCAGATTCTGTGAAGCTTTTTTTTCCCCCAATGACTTCAGAACAACGTAAAGAAATTGCAAAACAAGCACGTACAATGGGCGAAAAAACAAAAGTAGCTATCCGTAATGTCAGACAAGATTCTAACAATGCTATAAAAAAACTAGAAAAAGATAAAACTATAACCATAGATGAGAGCAAAAAAAGTATAGATGAAATACAAAAAATTACCGATGAATACAACAAAAAAATAGAATCTATGGTAAAAGCAAAAGAAGAAGAGATTCTCAAAATTTAACACAATAAAACATATTTAGAGCTATTGCATTTGAACATGCTATATTGCTTATATTGAATTGCTTGCACATACGTACATTCAAGCTTAAATAAAACTTGGCGGCGGTAATTTATGGCTATGAAAATAGAGTTACAAATCAATGGAGAAAAAGCAATATGATAGACATAGAAAAAATTTATAAAGAACATAACGCCCTATTAGAAGGGCACTTTTTGCTTAGTAGCGGAAATCACACACAATATTATTTGCAATCAGCAAAGGTTTTAGAATATCCTCAAGTAGGACAAAAGCTTGCATTAGCATTAGCTAATCTCATCAAACAATATAATATCGAGGTAGAATGCGTTTGCTCTCCTGCACTTGGAGGAATCTTGGCAGGATACGAACTTGCACGTGCACTTAATGTGCGGTTTATTTTTACAGAAAGAATCAATAAGGAAATGACATTGCGTAGAGGCTTCCAAGTAAGAAAGGGGGAAAAAGTCTTAATTTGTGAAGATATTATTACGACTGGGGGAAGCGCGCTTGAAAGCGCGCAGTGTATATTGCAACAAGAAGCAGTAGTAACGGCATTCGCTGGGCTTGCAAATCGTGGATTCTGTGAAGCGATTCTACCTAATAAGCAACGACAAAGAAATGAAAATGAGCAAGACGTCATTACAAAAGACAAACAACAAGTAACTTGTAAACTTCCACTGAATCTCCCATTGTTTGCTTTAGCTAACTTCTCTTTTGAGATTTATCCTGCGGATTCTTGTCCATTGTGCAAAAGCTCCGTTGCCTACAAACCGGGCAGCCGAAACTAATATCATCGTAACTATTGTAATAATACAACACAACTAGAGATTCTAAATCTCTTGATAAATTTCAACTTGTGGGTCTTGCGTCCAAAAAGACTTCAATGTGCCCATTGCCTTGATAAAATGCTCTGTTTTCATGTGCAAATCCAATGCCTCTTTATCTTGCCATTCCTCTAAAAAGCAAAGAATTTCTTTATTGTCATCTTTCACCATCAAATCATAAAAACGACAACCACACTCTTGTCTACTCTTAACAATTAACTCTTGTGAGGCTTCCACAAAAGAATATATAAATTAACCCCTCAAATGCTTTTCTTACAATCCTATACTTTTGTCTAATAAATACGTAATCACCCTATCTTCAATCATCGCCATTTTTATGGCTGGAAGCAAATTGTTTTTACGGTAATGCTCAATGACTTCTTGAGGATTCTGTCCACTCATCATAGATTCATAATACAAAGTTTGAAACACCTCTTTATCATCAACGTTAATTTTTTCTTGTTTTGCAAGTTTATCTACAATAAAAGTAACTTTAACGCTAGTTTCCGCCTTTGATCTTTGCGCCTCACGTAAGGCTTTGCCTTTTTCTTGATTATTCCGCAATTCCTCTAATTCTTCTTGTTTCATCATAGCAACTTCATTGTTGAACAATACATTCATCTCTTGCTCTAAAATATTTTCCGGCAAATCAAATGTAAAAGCTTTATCAATATTAAGTAAAGCTTCCTCTTTAAGCTTGTCATTATAAAGCTTCATTTTATGTTCTGCTCGCAAATTCTCTCTAATTTGCTCCTTAAGCTTTTCTAATGTATTTTCCTCTTTGTCTCCTAAAACCATTTTTGCAAGGGCATCGTCAATTTTTATTTCTCCCTTTTGTTTGATGGCGTGAAGTTTCACCTGAAAGCGAACCGGTTTATTCGCAAGGTTTGCAACATGATAATCCTCTGGAAATGTAACATCAATACTTTTTTCCTCACCAACATTCATACCAATAAGAGAATCTTCAAAGCCCGGTATAAACTGATTAGACCCAATGACTAGATCGAATCCATTCGCTTTGCCACCCTCAAACGTTTGACCATCTAAAAACCCTTCAAAATCAATATGCGCGATGTGCCCATTTACTAACGTTGTATCAGTCGAATCGATAACTGGAGCATGATTTTTTGCAATTTCTTCCAAACGTTTGTCTACTTGCTCGTCAGTAATACTTTGTAACTCAAAATGCGGCATACAAGAAATTACATTTTCAACACTAAAATTTGGAGTAATCCCTATCTTCAACTCAAGTTCAATACCCTCACTTTTTTCTTCAAATTTTACAACCAACGGCTGCCCTATAACATCCTTTTGCTGCAACCCCAATTCTTTTATAGCGTTAGCGTAAAAAGCATCAATGCTCTTTTGCCTAGATTCTTCCCTTAAATTATCTTTATATCGAGTTTTTATGACACTTACTGGAACTTTACCTCGCCTAAAGCCGTCAACTTTAGCGGTTTTAGCATATTTATGAGCAAGCAAATCAAGTGTTTTGCTAATCTCATCAGCAGAAATTATGCCACTTGCCGTCGCATTGGCATCATTTATTCTTTGTGCATTCATAGCTGTCCTTAAGGATTTTTAAGTTATAATTTAATAATTGTAACCAAAATTTCATTGTTTGTAAATCTTTAAAGGAATAAAAATGTTAGATTCCAATATTGCTACGACTATACGACACCCCAACGTATCTATACGAAATCTTAAACAAAGACTTAGCCTTTCTAAGAATCTTTCCCCAAATTTTGGTGAAATTATTTCAGTTGAAACAAATATTATTAAAGCTACTGGTTTATCACCAAGTGTAGGTGATGTGGTGTGGCTTATTCGCGGAGACGATACGCGCACAGAAGGAATCGTAATTGCAATGCATAAAGACATTTTTAGTATTAGCCCTTTTAGTTTTACAGAGGGATTCAAAAGCGGAGATAAGGTAATGATTGCAAAGGAAGGATTGCATATTCCTGTTGGCAAGGAATTACTAGGCAGAGTGATTAATCCGCTTGGAATCCCGCTTGATAACCTAGGCGCACTGCACACAAATACCCATACTCCAATTATTAGTGCCCCCATTTCGGCACTCAAGCGTGGACTAATAGATGAAATATTTAGCGTTGGTGTAAAAAGCATAGATTCATTATTAACTTGCGGTAAAGGACAAAAAATAGGAATTTTTGCAGGTTCTGGTGTTGGAAAGTCTACATTAATGGGCATGATTGTTAAAGGCAGTACAGCGCAAATCAAAGTTGTAGCATTGATAGGCGAAAGAGGAAGAGAAGTGCCAGAATTCATTGAAAAAAATCTTGGTGGTAACCTTGAAAATACTGTGCTTGTTGTAGCAACAAGCGATGACTCTCCGCTTATGCGCAAATATGGAGCATTCTCTGCTATGGCTGTAGCTGAATTTTTTAAAGAACAAGGACACGACGTCTTGTTTATTATGGATTCAATAACCCGTTTTGCAATGGCACAACGAGAAATTGGGCTAGCACTAGGTGAACCGCCTACAAGCAAAGGCTATCCTCCATCTGTACTCACTCTACTTCCACAACTTATGGAAAGAGCCGGAAAAGAAGAAGGAAAAGGTAGCATCACGGCATTTTTTACAGTGCTTATGGAGGGCGATGATTCAAACGATCCTATTGCAGACCAAAGTCGTAGTATTTTGGATGGACACATCATGCTAGATAGGAATCTCACTGATTTTGGAATCTATCCACCCATCAATATTCTTCACTCTGCTTCAAGGGTAATGAATGACATTATTTCTGAAGACCATAAAATGGCTGCAAGAAAATTTAGGCGCATGCAGGCTTTGCTTAAAGAAAACGAAGTTCTTATCCGTATCGGAAGCTATCACAAAGGCAATGATACAGAGCTTGATGAAGCCATTGATAAAAAAGCTTCTATGGAAAAGTTTCTATATCAAGATGAAAATACATCCTCTAATTTTGACGAAAGTATCGCACAAATGATAAAAATAGCAAATGAGAAAGCTACGAGTAACTAACAAAATACTTTTATATTTCAACTTGACTAAACGTGTCATGCCAAAACCAATAGGGAGCATTAACATAATCCAATTTATACACGACACTTTAATAAGATAATATATAACTGAAAACACGAAAGCGCAATAAGCCATCATAAAATTATGCGAGATAATAACATAATAACAAGATTCTAAGAGGCTAAACTTTAGTAGTATAAAACCTTTATTATAAAAGTTCGAAACTAAATAGCAGAAAAAGAAGATTAAATGATATGAAAAACAGACAATTCTTTTAGAAAAGATATGAATGATCTCTGATTAATAATTAATAAATGAAAAACAACATGAATAACATCCAAAAACTACTCTAACTTTCAAAAGCACATAGTATCATACTAACTCCTGTTGGGCAGAATCCCAACCAAGCTTAAAATGCTAACTCTTGAACTTTAACAATACACAACACTGCTATGTCGATATGAATAAATTCTGGCTCGGATAAGGTAGAATTATCCACCACTCATAAATTGTAGCAACTCTAGTCTATCATTGTTCTGCAATATTATTTGCTCCCATGTTCCTTTTCTAACAACGTCCGAATTAAGTGAAATAGCTACAATTCTTTCTTCAACATTAAGCTCTTTTAAAAGTTCAGAAACAGAAATATTTTCATGAAAACTTTGTGTTTCACCGTTAATAATAAGTTCCATAAATTCTCCCTAATAATGAAGTTTATCTTATGTGGGTAGTATAGCATAATTCAAAGAATACTTTACATATTTTTTTTACAACAACGTCTTTTTGGAGATAACATGACTTTTATTGAAGATATAATACTGCAAGAAGATGCTATTTTTATTGCAGATTCTCACTTCAAACAAGGTAATAATAAGCTTAAAAAATTTTTTTTATGTATTCCTAAGGGAATACAGGTTTTTCTTATGGGAGATATTTTCCATTTGTTAATCGGTGCTCTACAAAGTAGCCGTTTAGAGAATCATGAACTCATTTGCATCATTTCCCAACTAAGCCTAACTAACACGATTATATTCCTTGAGGGCAATCACGATTTTAGCTTGCAACATATATGGCGAGACACTTTAGATTCCCCAGCCAATACAACGCACCATATACAATACAATCCAAACAATATAAGAATCTACACCTATTATATGCAGCCTATTATTCTCAAAAATTGGAAAAACAATACCTGCATTTTGGCACACGGCGATCTGTGGATTAACTCTTTTTATAACCAATACAGAAAAATTCTTAATAGTAATGTTTCAATATTTCTTTTCAAAGTATTAGATAGATTAAGTTGTGGTATAATTTACCGCAATATTTCACGTAGAGTTAGCCAAAGAATAACAGCTGAATTTTCATTTTATCGTTCTGACTTTAAGGAATTTATGCTAAAAAGGATAAGACAATATCAAAAACATATTATCGTACCTTTAACTGAAAACAACAACGTGAAACACGATGATATATTTTATATCATTGAGGGACATTTTCATTTAGGGCAATCTTTACATCAAGATAATATCCATTATATTGCATTACCATCTTTATATTGTACAAAAACATACTAATTGCATTACAAGCAGGAGGCACCAAGTGGAAAAAAACATATATACAACTAAGATATCATCAAATGATATTGAATTGGTCGACTTTCGCATTAATGAAGAAATTAACGGCGAAGTATATGAAGGCATTTATGGAATCAATGTAGCTAAAGTGCAAGAAATTATCCAAATGACTGAAACGTTCGATTTACCTGCTAGTCCTGATTATGTCATCGGTGTATTTGATTTACGTGGAGTAATTATACCACTCATTGACTTGGCGGCTTGGCTTAATATCAAAGACAGAGAATTGCAAATTCCTCTTAAGAAAAAACGTATTATTATCGCTGAATTTAATAATCTTAAAATTGGCTTTTTGGTACATGAGGCAAAACTCATACGGCGGATTAATTGGGACAATGTGCAAGCAGCAAGATTCAGCTCTAATAGCCACAATATAGAGAGAAGCAAGATTACAGGCACAACACGAATTGAGAATGGCAAAACATTACTTATCCTTGATCTAGAAGGAATTGTTGACGATCTTGATTTCTATAGTAATGAACAGGATAAAAAAGAGTTAGGGGAAATCAGCAAAAAATTTGAAGGCAATGTCCTGATTGTAGATGACAGCACAGTAGCACGTTCTTTGCTAAAGAAAAATCTTAAAAAAATGGGGTTTGTTGTGCTAGAAGCACATGACGGCAGTATGGCGATCCAAATGTTAAACGAACTCTACGAGCAACACGAAAGCGGTATCAGTTCTTACATTCGATTCATTGTATCTGATATTGAAATGCCTAAAATGGACGGATTTCATTTTGCTGAATATGTTAAAAACGACAAAAGATTCCAAGCTATTCCTCTTATTTTTAACTCTTCTATTTGTGATAAATTTAGCGCAGAAAAGAGCAGAGGTATAGGAGTGGACGCATATTTGGTTAAATTTGATGCAAAGATATTTTACGATGAAATAGTGAAAATCTTGGAATAGGATTCAAAATATTACTTTTTATGATATAATAATAGCCAAAATGATAAATGCTGTGAGGTGTTTTAATGAATGATGATATGCAAGAAATAATGGAAGACTTTCTGATCGAAGCCTTTGAAATGGTTGAACAACTCGACCAAGATCTGGTGGAGTTAGAAAATAATCCTGAAGATTTAGATCTACTGAATAGAATCTTTAGAGTAGCGCACACAATCAAAGGTTCTAGTTCCTTTTTGAATTTTGATGTACTCACACACTTAACACACAATATGGAGGATGTTCTCAATAAGGCACGTAGGGGTGAACTAAAAATTACTCCAGATATAATGGATGTTATTTTAGAGTCTATTGACCTTATGAAAGCACTTCTTCATGTAATTCGCGATAATGGCACAGATGCCAATAGTGGAATTGATGTTAACGACTGTGTAAAAAAATTACAAGCCATCTCGAAAGGCAATAGCCCAACAGACGAAACGTCAGCTACCGAACAAGCACAGCCTGCTACACCAGAACAACAAACAGCACAACCGACCAGCACAGAGACTGTCAGCAAAGATAATGAAACTTCGGACAAAACAACTGATGATGAACCTGATTATGCCAATATGTCCGCAGAAGAAGTAGAGGCAGAAATTGAACGACTACTTATGAAACGGCAAGAAGAAGACAAAAAACGTAGAGAAGAGAAACGCAAGCAAGAAGCACAAGCCCCAAAACCAGAAGCTGCTCCACCAGCACAAAAGCCAGCTGCGAAACCTCAATCAAAATCTCCAGATGGAGGACAAAAAGCACCTTCAGTTGCAGTTGAACCAACAGTACGTGTGGACGTAAAAAGGTTAGATCACCTCATGAATCTTATTGGGGAACTCGTTTTAGGCAAAAATAGATTAATTAGAATCTATGGTGATGTTGAAGAACGTTATGATGGTGAAAAATTCCTAGAGGAGCTTAACCAAGTAGTGAGTTCTATTAGCACAGTCACAACGGATTTACAATTGGCGGTAATGAAAACGCGAATGTTGCCCGTTGGCAAGGTATTTAGTAAATTTCCTAGAATGGTTCGTGATTTAAGTCGCGAATTAGGTAAAAATATTGAACTTATTATTAGTGGAGAAGAAACTGAACTCGATAAATCAATCGTAGAAGAGATTGGTGATCCATTAATCCATATTATACGTAATTCATGTGATCATGGAATAGAAACACCAGATGTTCGTAAAGCAAATGGTAAAAACGAAACGGGTAAAGTGGAGCTAAAAGCATATAACGAAGGAAATCACATTGTTATTGAAATTAAAGACGATGGAAAAGGTCTTGACGCAGAAATGCTAAAAATAAAAGCAATTGAAAAAGGACTGCTTAGCGAACGAGATGTTGATAGCATGAGCGATAAAGAAGCCTTTGCAATTATTTTTAGACCTGGATTCTCGACTGCTGCAAGCATTACAAATGTGAGTGGTCGTGGTGTAGGAATGGACGTTGTAAAAACAAATGTTGAAAAACTCAATGGAATCATCGAAATAGACTCTGAAAAAGGTGTAGGCACAACACAAAAATTAAAAATTCCTCTCACACTTGCAATTATGCAAGCATTACTTGTAGGCGTACAAGAAGAATATTATGCTATTCCTCTAAGTTCAGTTTTAGAAACCGTGCGAGTTTCACAAGAGGAAATTTACACGGTTGATGGCAAAAGTGTATTGAGGCTACGTAACGAAGTCTTGAGCTTGGTTCGACTAGCAGATATTTTTAAAGTAGATTCTATATTAGAAAGTCTCAATGAAGTGTATGTTGTAATTATTGGATTAGCAGAACAGAAAATCGGAGTGATTGTAGATTACCTCATTGGACAAGAAGAAGTAGTTATTAAATCTTTAGGTTATTATTTGAAAGGTACAGAAGGTATTGCTGGTGCAACCGTACGTGGAGATGGTAAAATTACACTTATTGCAGATGTTGCAGCCATGATGGATATGGCAAAAGATGTAAAAGTGAGTGTCAACAATCTTGTTTCGCAAACCGCTGCTACAAAAGCCAAACATGCACCAAGTGATTACGTTGTCTTAGCAATTGATGACAGCAATACAGATCGTGCGATTATGAAAAAATGCCTTAAACCATTAGGCGTTACCGTATTAGAAGCAAGTAATGGATTAGAGGGACTCGAAATAGTGAAGAATGGCGACCATGATTTAGATGCAGTGTTAGTAGATATTGAAATGCCACGTATGGACGGATATACATTTGCTAGCGAAGTTCGTAAATACAATCGTTTTAAAAATCTACCTCTTATAGCAGTAACAAGCAGAACAAGCAAAACTGATAGAATGCGTGGTGTAGAATCTGGAATGACCGAGTATATTACCAAACCGTATACTCCGGAATATTTACTCAATGTTGTAAGACGAAATATTAATCTGCAAACCAGTGGAGAATAAATATGGATAACAAACAATTAAAAGATGTATTTGCAAGACAGCAACTCGATAACTCTGAACTACAAAGTGATTCAGAAAACATTGTTCAACTAATAGGCTTTGTCGTTGGGACAGAGGAATTTGCCGTACCTATTCTTAATGTTAAAGAAATTATTAAGCCCATAGATTTTACACGTGTGCCAGGCACACCAAATTATGTTATGGGAGTATTTAACTTGCGCGGAAATGTCTATCCGCTTATTAATTTACGCATGAAGTTTGGTATTGCACCAAATAAACAAGATGGTGATACCCGTTATCTTGTTGTAAACCATAATGATGAAATTGCCGGATTTGTTATCGATAAACTTACAGAGGCTATTCGCATAGATGAAAGCTTGATTGACCCTATTCCAGACACTTTTAATGAACAAGAAAATCTTATGTATGGAATTGCTAAACAGGGAGATAGGCTAACTACCATCTTGCGTGTCGATAACCTTCTTAAACGAACATTTTAATCTATCGCACATAGACACACTACCCTTTGACATCCAACAAATGCAAATCTAATTTCATGAGCATCGTGTCCTCTGTAACCACTCGTTCGGATTCTATATCTTTATTTTCAGTAGAATGTGTTTTAGAATGAAGAGTATTTTCTAAGGCTGACTCAAATCCATTGGGATCTTCTTGTTCGTCTTCCTTTTTTTCTTCAAATTCTCTTTTGCCATTGCCCTCTCTATCTTCTATCTTGTGCGATTGTTCGGTGGGACGGACTTCTTCAATTTTTTGCATTTGTTCATGAAATATACTATGATTAATTGCAGTTGGATGTGGCATATTATTTGCCTGAATAGCGGCTGTTGCACTACTAGCTTGATTAATATAAGTAAGATTCCCAATAGAATTAAGTGCCATGAATCACTCCTTATGATAATGATCAAGATGCACACATAGTGTCTTTTCTTTAGAATAAACCACATTTGCACCTTGCACAATCTTTACAAACTTGCGCTTAGTAAAGTCTATCACAACTGTTTTATCATTTATACCACAAAGTCTAGCAAGAAATATTCCAGCTTGCACAAGGACATCAGAATCTACACGATTAGCATGGATTATCAAATGTGAAGATGGAACATCTTTGATATGAAGCCAAAAAAAATCCGCCTTAGCACTTTGTAATAAACAAATATTTTCATTTTCATTTCTACCCATACTTATGCGGATTCCATTAATGTAAAAACTTTCAAAACGATTTTTTACCTTGTTTTTTTTCTCTATTCTTTTTTGTTGTAGCATTTCTAGTTCTTTTAAACTGGCCTGCCGAACAAACAACATCTGATTACGTAAAAAAGTAATTTTAGATTCAAGATTTTGTTTTTGTAAATTACTATGCTGAATTTTTTGTTTAAGCTTTTTTGCCTGCTTAAATAATCTCTGACTAACTAAAGAGGGCTTTTTTTCTTGCGGAATCAAATAATTCATGTTGGCAATTTGAAGATTTGTGCTATAAGGCGCAATCTCGCTTAAATGTGTTAAAATATAGTTCGCCAACATAATATATTCATCTCTCGTAGTTTCTAATTGTTTAATAGATGGCAAGGAATCATATAAATTTTGCAACTTTTCACATTTGCTCTGCAACTTTCGTAAAAGCCTATCTCTCTGTTGCAATACAAGTGCATCTTGCATAGCTTGATAATGTTGTCGCAAGGAATGCAAGAAAAGTTCCTTGTCTTCTAGTAATAAATGTTTTGTGAAATTAGGTTGGGATAGAGGAGTAAAGGCTTCCCTGGGTTGAATCACGCGAGGTAAAGAGTAGAATCGAAGAGCCGAGATAATCATACCGTCGCAAACAATAATTGCATTTGTAGCGCGATTAATCAACTCTAAATGCAAAAAAACTTTTTTTTCTTTATAAGTATTTTTTACATAACATTCAAAAATAAGAATCTTATTCATGCCATCAAGCTTACATGATTGAATG
This sequence comes from Helicobacter aurati, assembly GCF_003364265.1. GTDB lineage: Bacteria > Campylobacterota > Campylobacteria > Campylobacterales > Helicobacteraceae > Helicobacter_A > Helicobacter_A aurati. The sequence continues at coordinate 52,103 of NZ_NXLW01000004.1, read as the reverse complement.
CTAGACTTACAACAATATTTATGTAAAGCTATATCAAAAGGGGCGCGATAAGTCTTTGTGTTAAAAGAGCTTTCTTTTACATATATGTAAGGATTAGATTTATCCAAATCAACGCAGTAACACGTAGAATCAAGTCGCATTTCAATGATATTATCATGGGCGCGCGCAATATAATTAATATATTTATGTGTAGAAAAAATATGCGCAAAATTATAAAGTGTTTGTAGCTGCACTAAGTTCTCTTTTATGGTATAACATATTATAAAGCATTTTGTAAAACATTTAAAAACATATTCTTGCTTACTCAATCTACATTGATATACATGCATTATATATTTAAGTTTCTCACTCGCCACCCCCCTACATTTACGCCTAGTCTTCCAAACATCAAATCAAGCCTGCATATTATCGCCACCATCCAACACATAACCTGCTAAAATTAGCTAAAAATTATAACTTTCGTTTTAAACTTTCAATCGATTAATAACATCTTATAATTCAAAGCATTAGGGGTAATTATGCCTGCTACATTAGGAGAAGCACAACATATAAGTTCATTTTCTCATCTAATGAGGGATTCTAGCAAATTGCAAGATGTACGGATTTTTAATGAGGATTGTCATAGGGGTTTGCAGAATCTCGGGGATAATTCGATAGATTGCATTATTACTGACCCGCCATATTTTATTGATGGAATGGACAATGAATGGAACGATACAAATCTCAAAACTAAAGCTTCAAAAAGTGGTGTGGTTGGGGGGTTGCCTGTGGGTATGAAATTTGATAGAACGCAGGGTGAACGGTTGCAAGTTTTTATGAATCCTCTCGCAAAAGAATTTTTACGCGTGCTCAAACCTGGTGGATTCTGTGTCGTTTTTTCGCAGGCAAGACTCTATCATAGAATGGCGATGAGTTTAGATTTGGCAGGGTTTGAAATACGAGATATGTTGGCTTGGAAATATGAGGGGCAAGCAAAGGCATTTTCGCAAAATCATTTTATAAAAAAAGATAAAAATCTAACAGAGGAACAAAAAAAATCTCTAATCAAAAAGCTAGAAGGATACAAGACACCACAGCTTAAACCACAGATTGAACCTATGGTTTTGGCACAAAAACCAAAAGAGGGGACATTCGTGCAGAATTGGCAAAAACATCAATTGGGGCTTATTAATACAAAAGAGAGTTTGGATGGCAGGTTTCCAAGTAATGTAATGGAAGTTAGCAAACACACAAGAAAGAATGAAAGCAATATAAAAATAGAGCATTTAACGCCCAAACCCGTGTGTCTTATCTCTCATCTTATCAGGCTTCTTACACAAGAAGGGCAGATTGTACTAGACCCATTTATGGGCAGTGGCTCTCACGGTGTTGCTGCCTTAAACAATCATCGCTTTTTTATAGGCTATGAGATTGAGAAAAAATATTTTGAAATAGCAAAAAAACGAATAGAGCAAGAAGTTTTATAAAGCAAGATTCTAAAATAAATGAGCAAGAAGTTTTAGAATCTTTTAAGATGATTATTCAGTATAAGAGTGGCTAAAAATATTTTGAAAGAGTAAACACAAATACAAAGGAATATTCTTTGGAATTTTTGAAAGACTTTGAAACAATAAATTAAAGTAATAGAAATATCCTATTGTTTGTGCATAGCAAATCTTTCAAAACTAAAATTCAAATAGTATTTTTAGAAACAACGCAGAATCTACAGGAAAATACAAACTTTTGAATCTAAATACACAGGTTATTACTTAGACTTTATACCTTAGATACTTTTATTTTTCATTGCATTATATGCTATAATCACAATTAATACAAAAACATAATAAAGACTAAATGGTAATTTCAACAATTATAAACCTCTTTCGGTAGACAAAATTTGCTAATCAAGAAAATCTTGTGTAAAAAATATTGTAGCTTAGGAATTGCCTCAAATAATTAGCGCAATAACGAGATATTTGAGTTTCATCGATAACAAATCTCTATTAGCTTGGCAATGATTCATTAAGTAAGGACATCAAAAAGCAAACTAAGACAGAACTTCTACTTAAAAGGAATATTTTGTTAGATTTTATCCCCTACATTACTAATGCTAATGTTATGGCTTTCTTGCTCCTTTTCTTACGTTTTAGCTCTATACTTGCATTTTTTCCTTTTTTTGACAATCAGATAATACCAATAAATGCTCGTGCAGCTTTAGCTTTTATACTCGCAATAGTCTTTATGCCAACCTTACGAGATATAATATCGTATCCGACGCTTTCAAGTTTTATCCTAGCTGGTTTATTCGAAATTACATTAGGTTTTGTGTGTGGACTTATATTGCAGATTGCATTTTCCTCCATTATATTTGCTGGAGACTTAGCAAGTTTCTCTATGGGTTTCACAATGGCTAGTGCCTACGATCCGACAAGCGGCACTACAAAACCTATTGTTGCACAAGTGATAAGTATGCTTTCAATACTCATGGCATTGCATTTCAATTTTCATCACATGCTGATTGATATTATTGCGTATACACTTAATGATACACCTTTGGGAGGATTCTTCCTTGCGACTAACACAACAGATATAGCAAAATATTTCGTTAAAGCCTTTAGTAACATGATACTTATCGGATTTTCTATGGCTTTTCCTATTATAGCAGTTATATTGCTTTCAGATATTATTTTTGGCATGATTATGAAAACACATCCACAATTTAATCTGCTTGTAATTGGATTCCCAATTAAAATTGCATTGGCTTTTGTTATCCTCACCCTCATTGTGCCAAGCATCATCTATCATTTTAAAGAAGACTTAAGTGAAGCTATGAAAATACTAGCAAAGATTCTCAATCATTAAAAAGGAGTTACACAATGGATATGGGTTTTATGCTTGAAGGCAATATAGACAACAAAAAACTTTCCGTTATATGCACAGGGCATATTCACGACTATGAATCCTTTAAAGCTTTTAAAAACAATTTGTTTAACATTGCAAATAGTAACGAGATCGCCCATCTCAAAGATAAGGCTTTTGAAACGTTAGAAATAAAATTTGTAGATTCTCATCCTCTACCAGATTGTCTAATAGGATTCTTACTAAAACTTAGCGAAAGAGATAAAATAGATGTTAATATCACAACAAACGACAATAAAATGTTAAGTTTTTTCATATCGATATTTTTAGATGATAAATTTAATGTAAGATTATTTTTATAGTTGCTTTAGTTTTGCTAGCATTAGGCTAATTTTGTTTGAGGAGAATTAGTATGCCACAATATTCCAAGAAAATTCTAAGCCTTAGTGAATCTGCTACAATAGCAGTAGCCACATTGGCAAGAGACCTAAAGGCACAGGGTAAAGATATTTTAAGTTTTAGCGCGGGAGAACCAGACTTTGATACCCCACAGATTATCAAAGACGAAGCTATGCGAGCACTCAATTCTGGCTTTACAAAATATACAAGTGTAGCTGGGATACCCGAATTATTGCAGACTATTGCCAATAAGCTCAAAAGAGAAAATAATTTGCAATATGATTCTAAAGAGATTATTGTTAGCAATGGTGCGAAGCAATCTCTATTTAATGTTTTTCAAGCTATTATCAATGAAGGAGATGAAGTACTTATTCCCGCACCTTATTGGGTAACTTATCCTGAATTAGTCATTTATAGCGGTGGAAAACCCGTTTTTATTCCGACAACTGAAGAATATGATTTTAAAGCGCGCGGTACCGATTTTGAAGCTGCCATTACTGCCAAGACAAAAGCGATTGTGCTAACTAGTCCCTCAAATCCTACTGGCATGATTTACAGTAAAGCGCAATTAGAATCCATTGCCCAGATAGCAATCAAACATAACCTATGGATTGTTAGCGATGAAATGTATGAGAAACTTATCTACGAAGGTACATTTACTAGCATTGGCTCTCTTAGCGATGAAGTTCTACAACGTACAATTACCATTAACGGATTAAGCAAATGTGTTGCCATGACAGGTTGGCGCATGGGATATGCTGCCTCCAAAGATAAAACTCTCATCAAACTTATGGATAATTTGCAGAGTCAATGCACTTCTAATATTAATTCCATTACGCAAAAAGCATCTATCCCAGCATTAGATGGGAGTGTAGATCTTGATATTAGCCACATGCGTGAAGCATTTAAAGAACGTAGAGATATGGCATGTAATTTGATTAAAGAGATACCTGGTATTAGCGTTATAAAGCCAGAAGGTGCTTTTTATCTCTTTATCAACATTCAAAAAATAAGAGGATTTAACGGTGATAGTATGGAATTTTGTAAATCGCTTTTAGAAAAAAATGGTGTGGCTTTGGTACCGGGAAGCGCATTTGGCATGGATGGATTTGTGCGCATGAGCTTTGCTTGTGATATAGAACAAATCAAAAAAGGGTTTATGCGTATAGCAGATTTTATAAAGAATCTTTAAAGTCATATTTCAGTGACTCAAACATCCCTATAAAAACACTTATTAAGAAACAAGGCTAATGTTGCAACAAAGACTAGAAATACAAAACTAGCAACATCTTGCGTTTAATACGTTAGATACGTTGCCCGTTACCTGACTTCTTTGTTTAAATTTGTGCCCTCCGAGTGTTCTTATAGCGAGCAGATTGTAGAAACATTTTTTTTATAGTATGCAAAGTTTGCGTAATGTATGTTTTCAATGTATAAAAATCCCATTCTATAACTCCCTTACGACAAACGAAAGCAAAAGTAAGCCCCTGCAATCGTATTTTTTTACCAATATCTACAATAATCGCCTTAATACGACGTTTGAGAAGATTACGTTTCGTCGCTTTAGCAACTTTTCTATTGATACTAAATCCCAATAAAATATTAGCATCTAACTCACGAAAGTATTTTTTACTATGAGATACTTTATATTTAAAACGTTTGAAAGAAAGGGCATAAATGCAAAGGCATTCGTGATTTATTCGCATGCCCTCTTTAAAAAGAAGAGAAAATTCAAATGAATTTTTTAAATATGAAATGACGTTGCCTTGTATTGAATCTTGATACTTGTTATCCAAATAAGACACGTTTAATCCTTTAAATAGCAACAAAAGATGAATCTATCCAAATCATCTCAATCTTTAAATCTCCCATAAAATTCACTCACTGCCCAATAGCAAACTCTGTGTGTGCGCAATTAATGGATCGACTATTTTATCTAAATCGCCGTTTAACATAATTTCTTCGAGGCTATATAGAGTAAGATTGATTCTGTGCTCTGTTATGCGATTTTGCGGATAATTATAAGTGCGTATACGCTCACTCCTATCGCCACTGCCTACTTGATTCTTTCTTACCTCATGATTTTGTGCGATCTGCGCTTGTAACTCCGCCTCATAAAGTCTCGCTTGTAGAATCTTTAATGCCTTATCTTTATTCTTGTGTTGAGATTTCTCATCTTGCATAGACACTGTAATTCCTGTGGGGATATGTGTTATGCGCACAGCCGAATCTGTGGTATTTACACTTTGCCCCCCATGCCCACCACTGCGGAAGACATCAATTTTTAAATCATTTGGATTAATGGCGATTTCCAAAGAATCTACCTCTGGCATGATAGCTACTGTAATAGCTGAAGTATGTATCCTTCCTTGCGATTCTGTTTTTGGCACACGCTGCACACGATGCGTACCACCTTCATACTTTAAACGCGAATAGGCTCCATCACCTTTAATTAAAGCAATGATCTCTTTATATCCACCGACTGAATTTTCACTAGAACTAATAATCTCTACATACCATTTTTTAGAATCAGCATAACGACAATAGGTCCCAAACAAATCTCCGACAAAGATTCCAGCTTCATCTCCTCCTGTACCTGCGCGAATTTCTAAATAGATATTCTTTTTATCATTAGGGTCCCTGGGAATTAAAAGAATCTTAATATCATTTTGTAGCTCTAACTCTTTTAGCTCTAACTCTTTTAGCTCTTCTTTTGCAAGTTCGCCCAAATCTTTATCATCCAATAAAGACTTATTGCTTGCTATATCATCGAGGACTTTCAAATATTCTTTTGCTTTATGCGCAATTTCATCGCTTTCACTTTTTTCTATACTAAATTTTTTCAGCTTCTCCATATCAGATAGTACTTCTTGTGTACTTAACAATGCAGCTAATTCTTCATTTCTTGCAATGATTGGCTTTAATTTTTCTATTAACATATTGGAGATTCAGAATCTAAATTACTTTCCCTGATTAAGCTTTTTAACGAGCCCGTTAAGTTTTGCAACTTTTCTTGCAGCGGTATTCTTTTTCAAAATTCCCTTGCTAACAAACGAGTGAAGTTCTTTATTTGCTATCTTAAATGCTTCTGCCGCACTTACACCATCATTATTTGTAACAGCCTCACGTACGCTTTTAGTAATATTTTTTATTCTTGTGCGATAATAACGGTTACGTTCTGTCCTTTTTTGTGTCTGTCTGATTCTCTTTTCTGCGGATTTATGATTTGCCATATTGCTCCCTTTATTAGAATTATAAAAGCTTTTATTATAGCATGCTTATCCTAAATTTATCAAAAATAAGTATCTAAGTTTTATCTTATTCTCTTTATTTCGAGAAATAAAATATCACCAATCCGCCAAGTTCTTCACGCGTAGAAACTCTTGCGATAGTCTGAATCACATTCTTGCAAGTACCTCTTTCTATAATTAATGCAGCAAACTTTTGTTCTGGATTACTTAAAGATTCTTGAAGCTTCGCACAATTATGGAAAAACATATAATGACCTGCTGTAATATGCGGTATTAAAATAGCATAATTCGCACTCTCTTGTATAGATATAGCAACAAGTGAATCTGATGTCTTTTGCTCTAATAAAGCAATTTGTCGTGCAACTGTTTGAGCAATATTCTCAACACGATTGCCGTATAAAGAGAGATATAAAACATTGCTTAAGACAACACAACTAATACATATCGCTAGTAAATAGCTCCGAGTCTTTGTAATTGTTATCTCCCGCAAATAACATAACAAATAAGGCACGCACAACAAAAGTACAGGAAATGCAGGCATAATGTAACGCAACGTTTTATAAGGAGCAACAAATATCACTAGGAACATCCAAACCAAAGCACATAATGAATAAAAAACTATTAGATTATTTTGCATAATATATCGTAGCGATTTAGCCTTGATAAATTGGACACAAAACCACACAAAGCTACATAACAACAAAATACTTAGCAATAAGCCTAAATGTGTATAGAGCAATGTGAAAAAAGATTCCGTAATGCTCCCAATAGAATCCGACAAATATTCTAAACTGATTTTTTGCCTTGCTTCTACTCCTCTATCTTTTAAGAATCCTCTGAAGTATTTGGGATAAAGTAAGGGTGTTAAAACTAAAGATGCTAATGTTATATATATATATATATATCTTTTAATATACACAGCAACATACACGCCACAAGTTATAAATACCATGCAAACAAATAAAGCCCCAAAATAACCCGAAAGTAGAAAAAACGATGTGAGTACAACCAACAAAAAAGACAACCGCCAAATCTGTTTTCGTAATTCTTTTGGAAAAACGTTATTTGCAAAATACCCTTGCCTCTGATAGCCTTGCAAACAACAAAAAAGATTGGTGTTTGCCCACAGAAACATCATCAACAAACATTCCTGTAACATATATGGTCGCATAAATAAAGTATTGGTAATAGAAGCTGGATTAAGAAAGCTAAGCGATAAAAAGACAAGTATAGCAATTTGTACAAGAGTCTTATCAGAATCAGAATCCATTGCATACAATAATTTTTTTACTAGACAAAATGCAAAACAAAAAGAAAGAATAAAAAACACAAAATTAAGAGAAACGCCACGATAGAATAGACTCTTTATTTCATTGTCCGCAAAGCCAATATGCCACAAACGAAAAAGGCTATAATACAAATTAGTATGTGGTATATCACGATTGTTTTTCCATAGTTTGAAAATATCGTTTAATGCCCCGCTAATAGTTGCATCATTCCACAATAATTTTTCTTTTAATGTATGGGCATCTAAAATAGTACCTTCTGGATAAAATTTCCCCCATCCGTAATCATTATATTCTGAAAGAACAATAGACAATCCCTCATCAATATGCAAGTCGGCTCTTTGCTCTAAATAAACCAAACGTAATCCCAATGCTATCAAAAAAATTAGAATCGCTATTGCATAAAAAAATCGCTGGATAATTCGAACAAACATAATGCCTCCAAGAAGTTTTTTATAAAATCTACATTACATGAAAAGTATTGAAAAGTTAAAAGGCAAATTGTTACTTTAGCGCGCACATTCTATGTTTAAATGATGCAACAATAATAAAATGAATGCCAATGAAACTACAAATTTAAGTAAATTGCGGCTTATTGTAACGTATTGCTCATAGATATTCGCGATGATTCAATAAGTTTTCATACAAAGAAAGCAAATTTTGCAAATAATGCCATTTTAGGGATAGTTAAAAATTTCAATACAGAATCTAAAGACTTTCCATATTGCCGCGGATAATGGATGCGCAGGGTAATCAAAGGATTGAGACGATAAATAAACCTTTGAAATATCGCGATAAACGTAGTTTAACTTTAGATAATTATGCAAACATCAAAGCAACTATTTCACATTTCTATAAGTTTTCACAAAAGGATACGAGCTAATACTTTTTAGCTGTATTTTTTTTAAAATCTAAAATATCACCATAAGTTTGCTGCCACACGGAATCACCCATATCATAGATACTCTGCTTTGCAATCGCACTCGCACTTATTAGATTAAACCATGTGAGTGCTATGTCTTTTTTCATCTCATCATTAAGTCTTGCATATCTACTATCAGTAGCTGGTAAAATAAAGCCACAAGCTACATAACGCCAATGAGCGATATTTTCAAAAATATTACTTAAAGCACTACTCTCAACAACTGCAAGGCTTTTTGTAATCGTAGGATTATTTTTAAGCGCATTTTGATAATCCCCATTTGTAATGGCAATTTCAAGCATTTGTGCCGCTATTTTATTAGTAGGAAGATAAATACCATTGTCAAGCAAAAAAAGTATAAGAGTTGCTGCGTCTGTGTTACCCCAAAGTGCCCCTTGCATAAGAGTATTGAGTGCGCGAGTATTGAGCCCAGAGAGCGCAAAATGCGCATAAGCATTCACAAGCAAAACAGAATCTTGCTTATGTAATCCCTCACAAAGCAATTCTTCACCACTTAAAGCATAGGAATCTAAACTCACAAGCCGCTCTAAAAGCTCTTTACTTGGTTGTGAATGTCTAAAATCCATAAAACCCTTCACTTCTCTATCATTTACTTTTTCAGGCATAAAAGTCGAGATAAAATCTATTTGTTCATGTATAAACCTCAAACAAGTATAACAAGGCGAGTGATAATCCGCTATTGCTAACTGCATAAGATAGACTTTAGCAAGTGTAGAATCTTTTGCTAATGTTACAAGTTCTTTGATGTGGGGGATTTCTTCTGTCTCCCTTATGCGCATTATGCGAGATTGTATAATAGAATCCACAATCAAAGAAAGAGCTTTAGATTCGGCTTTTGCATTGTATTTGATTGTGTTAAAAGTTTTAAGATTCTTAACTTTATTACCACTCATATTCTCACATTGAAGCACTCCGCCTAAATCTGCCCTACTTGTTTGCAAAAAGCCTTTTTTTATAAACTCTTGATTCAATACGGGCATCTCAAAATCACTTGCATATATCAAACCCACGCACACAATTAAACTTATAAAATATCGCATTTCCTCCTCCTTTAAAATTCAACCTTGCCACTCTCGCATACATTTTATTATAAAGTTACACATTGAATCTAAAGTGCATTACATCGCCATCTTGCACAATATATTCTTTCCCCTCGATACGCATAGCTCCAGCCTCCTTTGCCTTTGCCTCGCCACCATATTTAATAAAATCCGCATAGCTAATGCACTCCGCACGGATAAAGCCCTTTTCAAAGTCTTTATGAATCACACCAGCCGCTTTTGGTGCGCTATCGCCCTTTTTAATGCTCCAAGCTCTCACCTCTTTCACTCCAGCAGTAAAGTAGCTTATAAGCCCAAGTCTAGCAAATCCCTCTCTAATAATCTGCTCTAGCCCACTCTGCTTTGCCCCAAGACTTGCTAGAAACTCCGACCTTTCATTATCGCTCATATCTACCATTTCTTCTTCTATTTTTGCGCATAATTTAATGGCTATCGCGCCATTTTGTGCTGCATATTCGCGCACTTTTGCTACATATTCATTATCAGATTCTAAGCCCTCTTCGCTTACATTCGCCCCGTAAATCACTTCTTTATTAGTTAAGAATCTCAATTCTTTATTTAATGCGATAAATGCCTCATTATCGCGCTTAGTAAAGCTCCTTACAGGATTATTAGATTCTAAATGCGCCAAAAGCTCTTGCGCTAAGGCAAGTTGTACGTTTGTGCCTTTTTGGGCTTTGCTCTCTTTTTGCAATTTCTCAATACGTTTGTTAAGACTAGCAATATCAGCAAAAAGCAGCTCAAGCTCAATAATTTCAATATCGCTAATCGGGTCGATTCTACCCTCTACATGCGTGATATTGGCATCTTCAAAGCAGCGCACAATATGTAAAATCATATTAGATTCTTTAATATTTGCTAAGAATTGATTGCCTAGCCCCTCACCTTTACTTGCCCCGCGCACAAGCCCGGCAATATCCACAAACTCCACGACAGAATGCTGAATCCTTTGCGGATTCACAATCTTAGCAAGTTCATTTAGCCTAGTATCTGGCACATTCACAACCGCCTTATTTGGCTCAATCGTACAAAAAGGATAGTTTGCAGCTTCTGCATTTTGCGCCTTTGTTAAAGCATTAAAAGTCGTGGATTTACCGACATTTGGCAAACCTACGATACCGATTGATAATCCCATAGTATTCCTTAAATATATATTAGGATAATTATAGCAATACGCAATTCTATTTGCTACAAATAACAAAATCCAAATAGCACATGTTAATATTTAGCAATATTTACAAATTAAAATATTAGTTACTTTAATAAATAAAATAATACAGATATAACAACCATTAATAATATTTAATGGTAGTAAATAATATTTTTGTATATTGACAATTTTTAATAAACTTTAGTAAATAAATATGATACAATGAAATACGAGTTTTAAAATTTCGGATTCTCTAAAATCTAACTCGCAATCTTAAGGAGATACCTTTGGATACGGATCCTTATCAGTCGTTTGGAATGGTTATCTTAGCATTTATTCTAATTTTTCTTAACGCTTTCTTTGTTCTTTCAGAATTTGCCTTAGTTAAAGTGCGCCGCTCACGGCTAGAAGAGCTAGTCAAGCAAAACAATCAAACTGCTAAACTTGCTCTCAAAATGTCGTATTCTCTCGATAGTTATCTGTCCGCTACCCAATTAGGAATCACCCTTAGCTCATTAGCACTTGGGTGGGTAGGGAATCATATAACATCTCTCGTACTGCACAGTATAGGCAATATTTTTCATGAGAACACACAATTCATAGATTCAATAAGTCTCTTTATTTCGTTTAGTTTAGTAACCTTACTCCATGTTATCTTGGGAGAAATTGTACCAAAATCAGTTGCTATTGCAAAGAGTGAACAAGCTTGTCTCACTATTGCGCGCCCGCTTTATATTTTTTGGGCAATTTTCTATCCCGTTATTAAATTCTTTGATTTTGCTTCTGCAATATTCTTGAAGATTCTCAAAGTCGAAGCACATAGTGAAGCACATAGTGACGAAGAGCTGAAAATTATTGTGGGAGAAAGCCTTAAGGGAGGATTCTTAGATTCCATAGAAGGAGAAATTATTAAAAATGCTGTAGATTTTTCAGATACTCTTGCAAGAGAAATTATGACACCTAGAAAAGATATGGTTTGTCTGGATAAACAACTAGAATACCAAAAGAATATCGATATTATTATTGCCGAACCTCATCATACTCGATATCCTTATTGTGAAGGGAGTAAGGATAAGATTCTAGGAATTATTCATATTCGCGATATTTTAGCTGCAAGTATCAAAAATAAATATCAGCCTATGTCATTTGATAGTTATGTGAAAAAAATGTTAGTCGTCCCAGAAAGTGCATCTATATCGCAAATTCTTTTAAAAATGAATAAGAAGAAAGTTGATACAGCCCTTGTTATTGACGAATATGGTGGAACAGCGGGAATGATTACAGCAGAAGATATTATGCACGAAATTATGGGAAACATTATTATAGATTCTACGCCTGCAGAAGAATTGAAAAAAATTGATGAAAAATCTTACGAAGTCGATGGAAAATTGGAATTAGAAAAAATAGAAGAACTTTTTAAGTTTGAATATCATGAAAATTTTATGCAGGTAACGATTGGAGGCTATGTCCTAAATGTCTTTGGTGATATGCCAAATGTAGGGGATAAAATCAGCGACTCCTTATGTCAGTATGAAGTACTAAGCATTGAAGAACATCGTATAAAAAAATTAAAAATTACTCTTTTGTAACTTCCAATCAATTAGAAAAGTCATAGACACCCTTAGCGACTTGATCGGGAGGAACAAGCATTTTACTAAAACCAAAAGACACTCCCAAAATCAAATTCGAGGCAGGCACTTCAATATTTTCCGCCTTTAACATATAAAAACGTAGCATAGGAGCAATACTAAAACGTCTAAAAAGTTTTGCTTCGATACGTGTCTCAAGTAAAAATTGATATTTGGGATTAATAAGCGAATTTCGAGCATTAAAAAGGTATTGTTTAAAACTCGTAAGATACAACCAACGAACGTTAGAATTAAATTTATATTCCAATTCTACACCTGTTTCAAGTCCCAAACTGTTTAGCCCTATATTGGGATTTGCGTCATGTTCGCCAAACACATTAAGATAAAAACCTTTGATATATTTTCCCTCAAAAAGTTTAGCTCCTAAAGTATAAGTAAAAATTTGTCTTCTTCCTATCCTTTGTGTAGCAACAAACTCTGTTTGATAAGAGAATTTCATATATGGTCCCATTTCAAATGATTCAAAACCCCAATCAAAATCCCATACCCTTTGTGTATAATCAGCAGAAATGAGAAATTTATCTAAGTTTTTGTTACGTACAGTAGTATCATTGTTTTGTTGCACTTCAGTAAAACCATATTCCCCAACCAGAGAATTAAAGACCACAAATCTTCTTGCATAATAACTTGCATTGAAAGTTAAGAAAAATTGCAAAGCTAGTTGTGAATTACCTTTAAGGTTGCTATCAGAAAAATTTGTGTAGAGATTCTGGTTAGTAAGGGAAGATTGCGTAAAATTCAGTGATACGCGATTTAAATCTAATTCCCATCCGCGTTTATTTTCATTGGTATCTACCTTAGGCTTCGTAAACGAAGAAATACTTAGTGCTTGCATAACATTTGTGGACAAAAAAAGACAAAAAAAGACAATTTGTTTTCGTAACATGCAACTTGAATCGTGAATTACCCATTCTTAAAATTGCATACATCAATCATATCTTTAGACAAAAACTCTACAGCTTCACCATGTTCAAGAATCTTATCGGCAATTATTTGTGCGAGAATTTCATCAACAACATTGTCTTTACAATCCAAGCTAAAAAGAATCTCATAATAGTGTGGTTGTAAATTTGATGGTATCTCTACTTGCTGCAAAATAGTATCATTCACAATTTCTCCTAGTGCTTGCATGATCGACATGAGATTCTCTATAATGAGATAGTATTTCGAGTTCCTCTTCCTCTTCCTTTAATGCTTCTATCATCTGTGCATAAAGTTTAAGGCTTTCTTTTGCGTCCTCTTCGTCAATTTTTGCCATAATGTAACCGACATGCAAAAGCACAAAATCCCCTATCTTTACATCATCTTGCATTAAATCAAGACTTGCTTCGCGTTGCACTCCAAGTGTATCGAGGAGAGCAGTATTATTTTCTGCATTAATACTAACAATCTGTGAGGGAATGGCTAGACACATCATAATCCTTTAAAGAAAAGCGAATCTTAGCATAATAAAAATAATACCCCATTTATTGATGATTAACATTGTTTATTCTAAGCTTAATTGTATTTATACGTTGCTCTTTTGTGCCTTTTTATCTTTCTGACTGATATATTTTTTTCCTGTCAAATATTCTAAAGCACGTCTTACAACCGTTACAACCGTATCAATCCCACCTGCGAGACTAAAAAGCCAATATCTATGACAATAGAGCCACTCAAGCTCTTTTGCTTTCTTGTCATCGGTGTTTGCTATTGGTCGCACAAGAAGTTGCGCTATATCAAGCTCTTGATGAAAAATATAAGATTGCAAGGCATCTGTAAAATAGTCATGAAATACACGAGAATTAAACATGTCTTTAATTTCATCAATAGAATCTATGAGCTTATCCATTGTTTCATAATTAAACTCTTGAAGACGATTTTGTTTATTGAGTTCTTCAATTTCTTGCAAAAACTTAATAAGCTCAAGAAATACATTCTCAACTTTTTCTTGTTGCAATTCACCATAATCAATCCAATTCTCACAAATTTCAATGGCTTTCGCAAGGTTTTTCTCCGATGTTGCTTTGCTTGGTGGATTAAGCACAATCTGTTTCTTTTTGACTTTTGGAATAAGTGCACATGCCTCTTTGAAGGGCATTTCAATTGTTCCACGAATCCTCGCTCCTCCTTCTGTGGCATTAATGACTTCAATTTTGTATGGCGTATTTGCAATATCTTTTTCATAAAAATTAAGAAAAAGCTTCCACACCTCTGTTGTTTCAATAACACCTCCACCACCATATCTCTCTACAAATATTTTCCCTTCTTTGGGCTTAATCTCATTTTCACCATACACAGCACCCTTAGAATGACTTGTACCGTCTTCCCCGAAAGCTAAATCTTGCCCAATAAGAATACAACGTTTAAATTTTGAATGCACAACGAGCTCATACGCCATATTTGCAGCACTCATTCCGATACCCAAATAGCCGTATTCATAAAAATTAAATAAAGTTGTATAGCCAAAAGGACGAAAACTAAACTGCTTCACACCATTTGTAATTGCATGAATTGTATCTTCATGCACAATAGATGTCAGAGAAAATATCACATCTTCTTGTGCTTCTTTAGGAACATCTGTATAAAACTTCGCACTCTCTTTCACTCTCTCAAGAGAAAAAACAACATCTGGCTTAATACCATGTTTATAGAGAATCGGGAAACTTGCATCAATGCAAAACAATGTTGCATAAGGCGCAATTTCCTTGAGCTGATTAAGCTGCTTATAAAGGCTGGGTCCTGTAGCAACAATAATTGCCGTATCCCTTTCTTTAAGATGGGAATGAATTTCTATAAGTGATGGCGAAAAAAGTGAATATTTCATATTCTCAATGTGCTGCTTGATTCCAATGATTGCATCTTTCGTATCATTGCCAACACTGACGACATTATGCTCGATGGCTTGGACGAAATCTTTATTGATACGTATAATTTCACTTTGATATTTTTCATAATAGACATTTGGTAAAAGCAAATCATAGACTTTTGAATAAATTTTCGAGAATTTATCCATATCAAACAAGGAATTAATCATATAAAAATTACATGACGGAGAATGCAACAAAATCAATCGATTATTAAAAATATCCTCACTAAAATCAATAAGATTCAAAACAATATAAATGATTTCTAGCTCTGGTTCGATTACGACAATACGTTTTAGAATCTCACTTCCAAGCATCATGCGGTAAAGGATTCCATTACCTAATCCATACGCATAAAGATAAGGATAATAGCGATACACTTCATATTGCTTGAGCACAGCGAGATTTTCTTGCAACGGATCGCCTTGATAGAGGGGAGTATTGCTCGCAAGTTCAATAATATTAAAGTTTGCACTATCACTTCCCATAAAAACTTCATAATTTGTGTTTGTTTCTATCTCAAGAAGCTTATAAAATAATAAAGGGTCGCGATAACTTAAGGCATGAAGATTTTGTTGGTAAATCGAATTTTCATTAATTTGTGCTTGTGCTTTATCAAAGCTGCCCAATGGTTGTAGGTTGTTTTGCTGATAAGAATCCATAAGTTCCCTTTATTTGTTGAATCTACTGCAACATCAATTGCATTTGAAACGTTGAAAATTGAGCGCATCTTTATGCGACATCTCTTGCGTTCATTAAAATTACACAAAGAGCAAGAAAAGTTCCTTAAATTAACCATGATAATTAGGTGCTTCTTTTGTAATATCAACACCATGTACATGACTCTCCCGTAATCCCGCCGAAGTAATCTCAACAATACGCGCTCGCTCCCACAAAGAAACAAGATCTTGTGCACCCAAATATCCCATACAAGAACGCAATCCCCCAACCAATTGATGTAAAACGGAAGCGATTTTCCCTCGATAAGGCACTCTACCTTCTATTCCCTCTGGGACAAGCTTATCCTGCGTAATATTTTCCTGAAAATATCTATCACCACTGCCTTTCTGCATGGCACCGATACTTCCCATACCGCGATAACTTTTATATTGTCTTCCTTGAAATATCACCAAATCACCGGGGCTTTCTTCGGTACCAGCCAATAGAGAACCTATCATTACACTTGAAGCACCGATAGCCAAAGCTTTAGCAACATCACCGCTATATTTTATCCCTCCATCTGCAATAATCGGAATCTGATATTCTCTAGCAACACGAGCACAACCATCAATCGCAGAAACTTGCGGCATACCAACGCCAGCCACAATACGTGTAGTACATATACTTCCTGGTCCAATTCCTACTTTTACCGCATCTGCACCTGCTAGAATCAAATCCTTAGTGGCTTCTGGAGTTACAACATTGCCTACGATAACATCAATATCCGCTTTTGATTTGATTTCCTTTAATGTATCAATAACATTCTTAGAATGCCCGTGCGCAGAATCCAAAACAAGAACATCAACTCCAGCATCGACAAGAGCCAAGGCTCTATCAATCTGCTTAACCCCCACAGCAGCACCTACACGCAACCTACCCATAGAATCTTTATTTGCTTGTGGATATTCAATACATTTTTGAATATCTTTGATTGTAATTAAACCTTGCAATACATTGTTTTCATTGACTAGAGGCAATTTCTCTATGCGATGCTTGTGCATAATATCTTTAGCATGTTCCAGACTAATATCCACTTTTGCTGTAATCAATGGCGGCTTAGTCATAACTTCACCAACTAACTTGCTAAAATCAGTTTCAAACCTTGTATCACGGTTGGTAAGGATTCCAATTAAAACGCCGTCTTTATCTACAACAGGCACACCTGAAATACTGTAATTCCCCATAATATTCTCGGCATCTTGTAGGGTTTTATCTGCAGTGATAAAAACAGGGTCATTAATAATGCCACTTTCGCTTTTTTTGACTTTACGTATTTGCGTTACTTGAGATTCTATATCCATATTTTTATGAATAATCCCTATACCGCCCAATCGCGCCATAGCAATTGCCGCTTTATATTCTGTTACTGTGTCCATAGCTGCGCTAACAAAGGGGATATTGAGACTAATATTCTTCGTAAGCATAGATTGTATACTGACATCTTTAGGTAAAACTTCAGAATACGCTGGAATAAGGAGAATATCTTCAAATGTTAATGCCCTAGTAATTACATTCATAATACGCCTTTTCAATAAAATATAACTCTGATTCTACTTAGTTTATAACAATGATTAGTTTTCAGAACAGATAGATTTATTGACGGAATTTAGACATGCGAATGGTTTGCCAAAGAAAAAGGGCTATTCCACAATCAATACATATATCTGCGAAGTTAAAAATAGGAAAATCAAAGCCGTAATGCCAATAAATATAGTCTACAACGCCCCCGTGCAAGAATCTATCCAATACATTGGAAATACCTCCGCTTAACATACACGCAAAAGCGAGATAGTGTTGCAAAAACAATTGCCTTTGCAAATACAAAACAAGACATATCACTACTAAAAAACCGACTTGTATGAACTTAAGCCATTCACCCAAAGAAGTAAGAAACGAAAAGGCAACACCTGTATTGTAAACTAAGGCTAGAGAAATAACCTTGCCCTCTGCTATCATAACAAAATCATGAATATCACGTGGATTAGCAAGAGAGATACAATAGAATTTAATGAGTTGATCGAGCAAAAGCAGTAACAAACCCACAATGATAAAAGTAGCGGTTTTTTTAAAACAAGATTTTCGCTGGCAAAAAACTTGCGGCTGGCATACATTATGATGTCTATGTCCCATTGTTGTCCGTTCTATTAAATAATGGCATTGTAGCAAAATGCAGACAATAAGAATTAATTAGGCTTGTTCTTGCTATTAACACAAATACACAATTTTCGCTCCAGAGCCGCCCATACTTGCAGGAGCGTCAACAAATCCACGTACAAAATCTGCGTTTTCTAAGTAATGAATAACAATACTACGTAACATCCCACTCCCTCTGCCATGCACAATTAATACTTCTCCAAATCGCGCCATAAGAGCCTGATTGAGAAATTCTTCCAAGCTTACTAAGGCTTCTTCTCTCGTGCAACCATGTAAATCAAGCCTCGTGCGAGCCTGAATATCGGCTTGTAAGGTATAAGAGGATTGAGGAGCAATGGTATTTTTCGTGCTTTCTAATTCTATTGATGGAATGCCTTTTAATCTAACGCCATTACGTAATTCGATTGTATAAAAGTGCATTTCACCTTTATGTGATTGAGAAGAATGGGTATTTTCTTTAGCAATAATTCTTGCAACATTGCTATGATATTTTACCCACTCATTAATCTCATAACGTTTATCACTCTGCAAAACAATGCGGGGCTCTTGTTGCTTTTGCTTAGAGGCTTTGTTAAGTAATTTGTGAATATTTTTTAACATGTCTTGTTTTTGTGTATGGCTTTCTGTTTGCAAAGAAGTTTGCCTTGCTAGCATTTTTACCTCTTTAATTGCTTCATTGTAGTGCCTTTTAAGATTGAGACTTTGCGTCTCAAATTGTTTTTTTAACATGGCTTTCATTTGCTCTAACTCACGTAATTCAGCTTGTTTTTGTGCAATAAGAGATTCTAATTTGGTTTCTCTTTGTTTGTTTTGTGTGATTTGTTCATTTGACTTTTCAATTAATTTTTCTAAACTATTTGCCTGACTTCCATGCAGTTGCTTTGCTCGCATAATCAGATTCATAGGAATACCATATAAAGCGGCGCACTCCATTGCATAGCTTTTGCCTATACCTTCAATAAATTCATATTGTGGTTTTGCTTCTTTGATATTGTAAAGCGCAGCTAGCAATTGTGTATGGGGATTATCTGCCATAAGCGAAGCTAGAAACTTATGATGCGTAGTAACAATAGCCTTTACTCCATTATCCAACAAATAATCCAACAAAATTTTATAGAGACTAGCGGCTTCACTCGAATCTGTGCCTAATTCAATTTCATCAATTCCTACAATGAGATTACGTTGGTGCAGAATCTTGCTAAATTCTTTAATTCGCCCTGAAAATGTAGAAATATCTTGTTTGCTATTTTGTGGGTCCTGCGAAATGATAACAATATTTTGCACCAAAGGAATATGTGATTTATGGGGGTGAATCTTAAAGGGCAGAAAATATTTCACGCAAAACAAAGCACTTAAAACGCTTTTAAGCAGCATAGTTTTACCGCCGGCATTAACACCTGTAATAAGCAAAAGATTCTTAGAAAAACGAAGAGTAATTGGCTTTGGATTCTTGAGACTTGGATGAGCATACTCATGCAAAACAATAGAATCTGTATCAGCATTGCACGGAAATACAAATTCCAAATTAGAATCTCTTGCAAAACGCACTCGAGCAAGAACCCTATCAAGACAATCAAATTCCTTATTCACATAACGTAAAAAGGGCAAATGCCTTGCGTAAATTTTGCTATATTCAGCGGCTAAAAAGGCTATCCTTTGTCTGATTTTATCTTGCAAAACAATAATTTCTTGCTGTAAAGATTCCAAATACATAGGCACAACATAAAAAAACCCACGATTGGAACGAGCAATAACTTTTGCAGGAAGAATATTAGCAAACCCTGCGCGCAACAACAATGTCAAAGTATCCTGAATAAAATGTAGCTGTGTATCGACAAGAAATTCTTCCAAGTGCGGTGTATGAATAGCGTTGTTTAATTTCCTTTCTTTCTCCTGCATTTTAGATTCTAAGGCATCGCGTAAAGAATCTAATTCTTTATCTACACCTCTTTTAATACAATAAAAATTCTCTTGTGTGTTTTTTTCGAAAACAAAATAAGTTAATAACACAAGAATATCTGATGGGAATTGAAAGCTTTGTAAGTACTTTGAAAAGAAATCTTGTTTTCCTTGCAAAGAATCTTCTTGTTGCAAATCATAGAAAACTTTAACAATCTGCGCACATGCAATAACCTCTTCTATCGTAAGATTCGCCCCTTTACTAAGCCATAGCAATTGCTGATCTAATTCCCTTACTTTAGGCAATGTAGGCAAGCTAACACAATACACCTTATCATCAAAGTGCGCAATAAGTGCTTGCAGTTTTTCAGAATCCAAAATTTCCAAAATATGATTCAAAACTTTAGTGTGTAGCAAATCTCTATGTGCATTATCGTAAGACGGTGCATTAAAGGCGCGCGAAAAATATTCGCTATATCGCACAAGAAAATCATCGAGATTAAGTTTGCTCACAAGAGAAGAGATTTGCTGAATCTTTTTCATAAATTTTGCATTTGAATCCATACCATTCCTTACGACATCGAAATAAAGCTAGTTAAGAAATACAGGCAACTAGCACAAAACATTCTTAAGACTTCTATCATTTCAAATCTGCCCAAGATTTCCCGAAGGCAATATTGCAAACAAGCGGCACTTCTAAATGATACACATTCTCCATAACTTCCTTAATGAGATAGGCAAGATTCTTAACCCGTGATTCCTCTATTTCAAAAATAAGCTCATCATGCACTTGTAGAAGCATTCGTGCTTTCGGATAGACTTCACGACTATTAGAATCGATATGAAAATCCGCAAGATTTTTGAAGATAGCATTCATACTTAATTTTATTAGATCTGCTGCACTTCCTTGAAAGATAGCATTCACGCCCTCACGTAAAAAGTTTTGTCGCATAAATTCTGTCGCATTAAGGAAATCAAAGCATCTCCTTCTTCCTAGCAATGTTTCACTATAACCTTTCTGTAAAATTTCTTCTTTTTTATATTCGAGATATTTTTTCACAGTAGGAAAACTAGCAAAATAACTTTGAATATATTTCTTTGCTTCAGTATTGCTAATGCGCAATGTCTGCGCGAGTTTCCTTGCGCCCATGCCATAAATCAAACCAAAATTAATAGATTTAGCGGCACTACGCAAATAAACCCTCTTATCAGAATCTGTGTTTTCAAATTCTGCTTGAAAAATCTTTTTCGCAGTTTCTGCATGAATATCCGCATCGTTATTAAAAGATTCGATTAGTGAAGAATCCTGACTGAAATGTGCGAGAAGACGGAGTTCAATCTGCGAATAATCAAGACTCACAAGCATATTGCCATGTTCTGCCACAAAGCCCGCACGGATGTTTTTGCCTAATTCACTGCGCACGGGAATATTTTGCAAATTCGGGGATTTAGAGCTTAAACGTCCTGTATTAGTGCCCGTTTGAATAAACGAAGTATAAACTCTGTGCTGTGTTTTACTTAACTTTAAGAGAGGTTCAATATAGGTACTAAGCAGCTTAAAAGCCTCTCGATAATGCAGCAAAGAAGAAATAACAGGATGCGAATCAAGAAGATTCTGAAGTACCGCTTCATTTGTGCTAAGCGACTTATTATGTGTAGAATCAAGTTTAAGGTGATGAAACAAAACTTCGGCTAGCTGCTTGGGAGAATTAATATTAAATTCATGTCCGCATTCTTGATAAATTTGTTGTTGTAAGCTATGAAGTTTCTTTGTAAATTCTTGCTTAAGATTCAAAAAATATTCCCGATCAATTGCAATACCCGAATCTTCCATAAAACAAAGAGTAAGAATGAAGGGATATTCCACATCATTTGCAAGCCGTAAGAGGTCTGGTGGACAAAGAGATTCTAATCTATTGTAAAGCTGATAAGTAGCCACTGCGTCTTCACTTGCGTATTGGCTAGCAACCTCTATGGCAACGCGATCAAAAGTCTCTCCTTTGGCTACAATATCATCAAAAGCTATCATTTGATGTCCAAAATATTCTCGCATCAGATTATCTAGGCTTACACTTTGATGAGAATTAAGCAACCACGCAAGAATCATCGAATCTTTAATAGGACGTGTTGGCAGGATTCCAAAATTATGCCATGCCATGCCAATATCAAATTTTATATTATGTCCAACCAAAGTGTGAGAGAAAAGAATTTCTAACGCCTGCTTTGCTTCTTGTATCGAAATCTGTTTGATAGAATCATGTGTCGTATCGAGTAGGGTTTCTTGCTTTTCTTCCTTTGCAATACCATGTAAAAAGGGGACATAATAGCCATTTATCCCATCAAAACAAAAGCTAAACCCCACGATACGATTCTCTCTTACATTCAATCCGTCTGTTTCGCAATCATAAGCAATAACCGTTTCTTTGGGAATGGATTCTAGAATCTTGAATAATTCCTCTGAATCTGTAAGGGCATGAGAAACAAAATGAAATTTATTGTTTGTATTGTTTGGAGAAATTGGAGGGATTTGTTCTTTATGCCCCTTAATAGAATCTGCTGCATTAGATTGTCTCTGTATAGCTTGCTCTTGCGTAGCTAATTCGGGTTGATAATTTACAAGATAAGAGAGAATCTTATGAAGCTCATATTCTTCGAGTTCTGGCTGTATTTTTAATAGTGGCATAGGATTATTATCATTTTGCAAGGCAAAAAAATCATAATCTGCTAGCAAATCAGTTCGCAAGGTAACAAGCGAACGACTAAGATACGCTAAATCTTCATGCTCTGCGATAAGATTGGTTATTCTTTTACCAAAAAGAGCGACAAGCTTTGATTCATCATTATGCAGTGTTTCATAAAGCGAAGACAAATCCTTAAAATGAGCGAGAATACGTTGCGCACCTTTTGTACCGATGCCTCTTATGCCCGGAATATTATCACTCGAATCGCCCACAATGCTTTGATAAGTAATAAATTCATGCGGTAAAACACCAAACTTTTCTTGACACTCTTTGGCTGTGATTTTTCTCTTCCTCGTGTAATCAAAAAGGCTGATTTGCTCATTAATAAGCTGATATAAATCTTTATCATGACTAATGATTTGCACTTCTAAGCCTTTGGAGATTGCAAGATTGGCAAGACTAGCAATACAATCATCTGCCTCATAACCGTCAAACGTTACTTGTGGTATTTGCATTTTTTCTAGCCATTCTATGGCTATGGGTAGTTGCAAGAGTAAATCTTTGGGGGCTTCTTGTCTGTTAGCCTTATAGAGAGGATAGATTTCTTTGCGCCTGTTAATACCGCTACCTTCAAGCGCAAAAATAATACAAGTATTTGGATTCTCTTTATAGAGATTAAACAAAAAATGACTAAACCCTGTGAGCAAAGAAGTAGGAAAATGCTTAGAGTTCTGCAATGAAGGTAAGGCATAATAACTTCGGAAAAAATACCCAAAAGTGTCAACAAGAATAATGGTATTACGCATAATATTCCTTTGCAAATAATAAGCTACAAGTTTACACACATATAAACAATAAGACCATTAGTTGCACTTTATCTATCAATCATTCCTGCTAGAGAAGAGTTATTTAAAATGCGTTATAATGCAATTCAAACCCAAATAAAGGAGTATCATGCAAGCAGAATCTGCGCAAGTTAACAGACTAAAAGCAGGGGACATTGCCCCACATTTTAGTCTTCCCAATGAAGATGGGGTAGAGTTAGCCTTACAGGATTTAAGCGGCTATCTTATTGTGTTGTATTTTTATCCGAAAGATAATACAAGTGGTTGCACCACACAGGCGCAAGAATTTAGCGCGCTAATACAAGAGTTTGACGCCCTTAATGTTATGGTACTAGGGGTTAGTCCAGATAAAGTCTCTACACATAAGAAATTTATACAATCACAGAATCTTGCCATCACCCTTCTTAGCGATACCGATAAAAAAGTTGCTTTGCAATATCATGTATATGGTAAAAAAATAATGTATGGTAAAGAAGTGCAAGGCATTACTCGTAGCACATTTATCATTCATAACAATCGCATTATAAAGGCTTTTTATAATGTCAAAGCGAAAGGGCATGCCAAAAAAATCCTTGAATTTGTACAGCAATATACCAATGCAGAATCTTCAATATCCGATTAAAACTAAAGTCCTCCTAGAAACTAAAGGGCTTACAAAATCTTTTAGCGATAGCTTAGGCATTCATCAGATTCTCAAAGGCATAGATTTCTGTTTGCATGAGGGAGAAATCATTTCTATCATTGGACCAAGCGGTTGTGGCAAAAGCACTTTTTTACGTTGCCTCAATGGATTAGAAACAATAAATAGTGGTGAGATTCTCCTCAACGGCATGCAGTTAGATAAACAAACAAATTGGAAACAAGTACGACAATACATAGGCATGGTATTTCAAAGCTATGAACTTTTCCCGCACTTAACCGTGTTAGACAATATTCTGCTTGCTCCGTTAAAAGTGTTAAAAAAGAATAAAGAACAAGCGCAAACTGAAGCATTAGCATGGCTGAAACGGGTAGGATTAGAATCAAAAGCCAAGAGTTATCCTAGAGATTTGAGTGGCGGGCAGAAAAAAAAGATAGCCAAAGTGCGATCACTTTGTCTTAATCCTAAAAACATGCTATTTGACGAAGTAACCGCCAGCTTGGATCCCGAAATGATCAAGGAAGTGTTAGAAGTTATTAAATCACTTGCCAACGAAGGGATGAGCATGGTTATTGTAACGCACCAGATGCGCTTTGCACGAAGCATTAGCCATACTGTGATGTTTTTTGAAAACGGGTTTGTAGTAGAGAAAGGTAATGCCAATGATTTCTTCTCGAATCCTCAAACAGAACGGGCAAAAGCCTTTCTGAATACTTTAGATTTCGAATAAACACAACACTTGATTTCAGAATCCAATAGAGTAAAACTCGATTTAATACATTGCAGTATCTCTAGGATAAGCCTCTTCTTGAATTCCCTTAATCAAACCATAAAAAGCACTAACAACGTCATAGTTATTATGGAAAGTTTGTCCGTTAATAACAATTGATGTGGCAGGATAATTACTATCTCCTATTTCGATAGTGGTTGTAATTTGGTCACTATAAGCATATTTATAATTAATCAAGATTCTAATAACGTTGTGATTAGCTATTTGAGGAATAAGTTGCACTTCTTGTAATGCCTTTAATGTTTGCCAATATTGATAAGGTTGCAATTCAAAGAAACTTAATCCTTTATCGCCGCGATAACAACCATTAAGTAATTCTTCTCTATTAGGATAATAATAAACGGGTGTTTCCGTGATTGCACATACTTGCATAATCATTGGAAATTCTGGCAAAAAGGCATTAAATTCCTGCTTTTTATGTGATTGAGAAAAATAATTTATGGTATCTGGTAACACCATTCCATAAACTTGTGGCAGAGCCGGCGGTTCTTGTATTTCATGATTATGCAGAGAAAAACTAGGCTCAATTGGAGCTTTAGCCAAGACAAAATAACATACTATACTGATACAACAAAGAATCTTTCTCATTACAATACTCCCATTTAATCTCCATTAATAAATCGGTTTTTTTGTAAAAAATTCAGATTCCTTACAATGAAATCCATAGAATCTTTCTGCTACAAACGATAAATAAAAATAGTTATTAACTATTATTTAATAATAATAAAACTTTTTATAATATAATAACTCTATCATAAACTAAATACTTAGGATTCACATGAAAATTACCAAAAAAAGCTGGATGCAAATCCATACTTATTTAAGTCTCTTTTTCCTCCCCGCAGCAATCACTTATGCACTTACAGGCGCACTCTATATATGCAACTTCAAAGAGGACGCATGGGCTAATATCTCTGAATACAAGCTTCACTCTGCGCCAAACAAGGGGGAAGAAGCTCAAACTATGATAGATATATTGCAAAAGCATAATTTAGAAATTCCAAAGAATACTGAAGTGCGCATGTTTCGCGGAAATCCAACCATGGGAAATTTACGTTACAACGTCTCGATTATCAAGGAAAAGAATGGTGATTATGTATTACGCGCGGTAGAGAGAAGTCTCTATGGTGTTTTATTGCTTATGCACAAATCAAAGGGAAAGTACTACTTTGACATAATTGCAATAGGATTCTCTATTTCGCTTATGTTGTTTTATCTCTCTGGGCTTATTGTAACTTCATTTGCAAAAAAGAATCGCAAAGCAGCATTTAGCACAATGGGCTTAGGATTTGTTATCACGGGAATAGCCATTTATTGCAGTATATAAATCCACTTTCATATTTTACGCATTTCTATATAACTGCACAATCAGAAGTTCTACAAAATCATGCTACAATTTAGATAAAAACGGACAACAATATGGACAAAAACACTCCCTCCAAGCAATCCCCACAATTCACTAGAAACAACAAAAAAGGTAAAAAAGGCATGAAACGTCTGTATTGCGCTACATTATATTCACTAGACGGAATCAAAGCGGCGTTTATTGATGAAGAAGGATTTCGTCAAGTTGTTTGTATTGGTTTCATTACGTGCATTGCAGGAATCTGGTTAGGCGATGGATTTACTCAAAAGATTCTTTTAATCTTGCCCGCGTTTTTATGTATCATCATTGAACTTTTTAATTCAGCAATAGAAAATGCCATAGATCATACGAGCTTGGAATTACACCCATTCACAAAGAAAGCCAAAGACATGGGAAGCGCAGCGCAAATGCTTGGATTGCTTTTTTTATGTATTGTTTGGATACTTTTTGTCTATGAGAAATGGCTATGAAAGCATTTGATAGTAGCGACTTGTTGTTAATTAGCGTACAAAGCCCGGTAATATTCGCCGTATATTCCAATATCCCCGATAGAGAATCTCCCCCATTGCACAACAAACAACTTATAGTCTCATTGCAAATAGAAGGACATGTTAGCGATATTCTGCCTTTCCTATTTGCCAATATATTTACATTTGACAAGCAAACATTAGAGTCGACTAACGTAAAATATCATAACTATCCTTGTAACATTTCTTTTGCGCATACACACGTTGCACCATATACCAAAAGCACAGCTGCTATATTTCAAATTATACACGTGCTACAAAATATCAATAACATCACAGGTATTTACTATGCAAGAGGGGCTGGGAGTCTTAGTGCAATCAAGCTTACACATATTTTTCTACAAACTCTTCATCTCACAAAACATATTCCGCTCTATGCAACAAATATTTTTCATTTTAATACGCACAACGAAATTAAGGCTTTTGGTAATCAATCGTTTTTTTATAAAGACGGGCAAATACAACTTGGACAAACACAGAATCCACAAACAAACCTGATTCTACCTACAATACTCGATAAAAAAGATTTTTATGAGCCATGTACTCCACTTTATGTAAGTAGCCCTTTCTAAATCAATATGAGATTCTATTCTTGTTACCTATAAGCCAAAGACAAACAACAAACCTCAAGCAGAAACTCTATAAAACCAAAGAATAATGTTAATATCCTAAAATTCAAAGCCTATTAGAGAATAATATCATATTAGGCGAAGTATTGCCTTAGATGATACTAAGTAGATTGATAATCAGAATCTAAATAAAGGATATAATATCAGAATATTATTTTAAGGATTGTTATGCGTTTGTTCTACACAATATGTCGCACTATTGTAAAGATTCTAGAATTTTTCACAAAATATTTTAAAGGCATGCTTATTGTCTTATTGCTTTGTTTTGTATTGTTTAATACTTTTGATTGGAAACCTCATGCCGTTCCGAATCTAGCAAAAATCTATCTCGACTTTCCTATTATGGACAGCAATGTCTTTCGCGAACAGATAGAAACTATTAAAAAGAATCCAAACATTAAAGGCGCATTGCTTATTATTAATTCTCCTGGCGGAGGCGTTGGCGCGAGTATTGAAATAGCAGATATGATAAAGGATTTGCAAGAGAGAATGCCTGTTGTTGCTTATGTGCAATCACTTATGGCAAGTGGTGCATATTATGCAGGCATGTATGCAGAAACAATTTACGCCAATAGAGGCGCGCTAATAGGTTCTATTGGAGTGATTTTTGCAAGTTATAACATCGAAGAAATCATGCAAAAAATGGGCATTAAACCACAGGGAGCAAAGGCAGGAGCATACAAAGAGGCTGGCACAATCACAAGAGAATGGAGCAAACAAGAATCTGATATGATAAATACCCTCACACAACAAAACTACCAAATGTTTTATTCTGATGTAATACAGGCTAGAGGAAAACGACTAAAGAATCAGAATCCTGATTTCTTTGCAAATGGTAGAATATTTAATGCGCATGATGCCTTAGAAATAGGATTGATTGATAAAATAGACAGCATGGATAAAGCAATAGAGCAACTCCAACATCTAGCCAATATACAAAATCCCGTATGGCTCAAAAAAGCCAAGATTCAGAGCTATTTAGATTCTCTAGTTGATTCTTCACTGCAAAAAGTTCTCGCATTAACATACCCTCAAATGCAAGCAATATGGAGGTAAAATGACCATTTCGATTCTATGTGGTGGCAGTGGCACGAGACTATTTCCTCTCTCTAGAAGCTTAATGCCAAAACAATTTATCAAACTCATAGGCGAAGATTCTCTTTTCAAGCTCACACTTAGACGCAATGCAGAATTATTGCGCAACGAGGAACAAGACAGACTTGAGATTATCACCAATGAATTACATTATTTTTTGGCACTCGATGAGGCAAAGGAAGAACATATTGCGATAGATTCCTTTATTTTAGAATCTTGCCCGCGCAATACCGCTGCAGCTCTTACGATAAGCGCGCTAATAACCGCACAAACTAATCCACATGAAATTATATTGAGTATCCCTAGCGACCATTTAATCGATAACGAAGAAGCCTATAAACAAAGTATAAGACAAGCAGAATCTCTAGCGAAACAAGGATATATTGTTGTTTTTGGCATTCTTCCTCTCTATGCGCACACTGGTTATGGATACATTGAAACCAATAAGGATTATAATAACGGGCACAGCGCGACACATAATGTGATTGCCTTCCATGAAAAACCTAGTTTAGACGTTGCGCAAGCTTATTTACAACAAGGCTGTTACTATTGGAATAGTGGTATGTTTTGCTATGAAGCAGGAATATTTCTGGAAGAAATGCAAATATATCAACCAGAAATGTATCAGATATGTTTGGAAATTGTTAAAAGCTTGCAAAGACAACAGACATCATCACATCAATTCTTGCGAATAGATAAAACGTTAAGCGCGAAAATAGAAGATATAAGCATTGATTATGCCTTAATAGAAAAAACAAAAAAGCTTAAAATGGTAGAGGGAAATTTTCAATGGAACGATGTAGGTTGTTTTGATGCCTTACAAGAAGTATGGGGAAAGTTATGGCACAAAGACACAGCAAACAATATCAGTAAGGGAATATTAGAAAGCATTCATTCAACTAATAATCTCATCATGTCAAATAAGGCTGTGGCAACTATTGGGTTGAATGATTATATCGTTATCGACACGTTTGATGTGCTGCTTATCGCGAAAAAGGGGAGCACACAAGAAGTAAAACAAATCGTACAGACGCTACAAAAAACAAATGCAAATCTTGTAAACAATCACAACGAAGTACATAGACCTTGGGGTAATTATAAAGTTCTCTTAGAATCTCATCACTACAAACTAAAAAGTATCCTTGTAAAACCCAAACAGAGATTAAGCCTACAAAAACATTATCATAGGAATGAGCATTGGATTGTCGTTAGTGGAAGTGCCATTGTCCAAATAGGTACGCAAGAGTTTTTTTTAAAACCCAATGAATCAACCTATATTCCTATGGGAGAGACACATCGCTTGACAAATCCGGGCAATATTGATTTGGTAATAATAGAAGTACAAGTAGGTGAATATTTAGGAGAAGATGATATTGTTAGAATGGAGGATGATTATTTGCGTTAATTCTTAGATTCTTATGATTCATAACTCACCTATATTTTTGCCTTATTTCAAATCGGAATCTACATTATCGAACAATTGCTTGAAACAACCGCAATATCGCCAATTGCCTGCTGATACAAGACATTTAGAATCCTAAAAGATTCCAAAGATTAACACAACTTCATGAGCGATAATCAGCATTGATACGTATGTAGCCATAACTTAAATCACAACCCCAAGCTTTTGCTTCATATTCTCCATCATATAAATGAATAATCATACGCACTTTTGACGCACTAAGAATCTTACGTGCTTTATTCTCATTAAATTTTACGCCTACACCATTCCTTACAATCGTAACTTTGCCATTTTTGCTAGCAAAAACCAAGTGTAATTTACTTGCATCAAATGCTACTTCACTATACCCCATAGCGCAAATAATTCTACCCCAATTTGCGTCTTTACCAAAAATAGCTGTTTTAACAAGATTCGAGGAAATAACCGCTCGACTAAGCCTACGTGCTTGTTCTTTTGTTTTTGCCCCCTTAAGTATTACTTCTAATAAATGCGTTGCCCCCTCGCCATCTTTAGCGATTTGTTTGGCAAGAGAGACGCACACCTGCATTAATGCGCGTTTAAATTCCTGATAATCGCGATTTTGTGTTGTGATTTCTTGATTCTTAGCTGCTTTATTGGAGAGAAGAATAATCATATCATTAGTGGAGGTATCACCATCAACACTAATTTGATTAAAACTCTCCTGTACGACTTCTCGCAATGCTTCTTGCAAGAGAGATTTATCTATGGATATATCCGTAAGGATAAAACCTAATAAGGTCGCCATATTGGGGTGAATCATTCCAGAACCTTTCGCCATCCCCCAAATTCTACCTTTCAACTTACCAAAGGAAACCTTTACTCCGTAAGTTTTTGGATAAGTATCCGTCGTCATAATAGCTTTACTTGCGTATTTAATAGAATCCCTAGTAGTGGCTTTACTAGCTGCTAGCTTAGGAATAGCACAAAACATCCTCTCTATGGGTAATTGCTCTCCAATAACTCCTGTGGAAGCTAACAAAACTTGTGTAGAATCTATTTGCAATTCATTAGCTAATGCCTTAGCAAGACTGAAACAATTCTTATCTCCTTGTACCCCAGTGCAGGCATTCGCACAACCCGAATTAATCATAATTGCTCGAATAGGATTCTGAATATGTGATTTATTGTAAAGAACACAAGCTGCCTGCATGCTATTTTGCGTCCACACTCCAGCAGCATTGCAATCTTCTTGTGAATATACCAACGCAAGATCAAAACGGTTTTTGTATTTAATATACGACTTAATGCCAGAAAGCTCGAACCCTCTAGGAAGTTTCCCGCTCTTGCAAAACTTTTTTTGCTTTTGCTCCAGTTGCAACAATTGATTATCCACCTTGCCTTGTTTTGCTTCTGTTTGCAAACAATCACCTCTTGATAATTCCTCACTTTTACTCATGTCATATCCTTTTACAAACTTCATTATTGAATCCTAAATATCACTTGAATTTACTGATGATATAGGCTTATTGTCTATAGTTTTAGAATGATACTCTATAATTCATGTTTTATATTAATTCTACGATACTATTTTGTTTTTTCAATGAAAAACAAATATTCCTTGGAGACAACACTATGAATATTGAAATTTCAAACCAAGCGAAGTTGCCCACAAGGTTTGGCAATTTTCAAACCAAAGCATTTCGCGAATATAAACACCAGCAATCCAATACAAAAGAAACTGCTGTGGAGCATTTAGTAGTTTTCACCGATCCTTTGCCAAACATTCCTTTAGTGCGTATTCATTCAGAATGTCTTACTGGAGATGTATTTGGCTCAAGAAAATGCGATTGTGGACCCGAGTTAGCTTTTGCTATGCAAAGAATCTATGAGCAAGGCGGCATGCTGATTTATTTGCGGCAAGAAGGAAGGGGTATTGGATTATTCAATAAAATCAATGCCTATAATTTACAAGACGGTGGCATGGATACCGTAGAAGCAAACGAAGCATTAGGTTTTGATAAAGACATGCGCGAATATGATATTGTAGGAGAAATTTTCAAGCATTTTAATATTTCTGAAATTAGATTGCTCACCAATAATCCTCGTAAAATAAATCAAATGCAAAAATATGCAAAATGTGTTAGAGATTCTATTATTATTGAACCAAATGAGTATAATAGAGAATATCTTAAAGTCAAAAAAAATAAATTGGGGCACTTGCTATAACCATTTAGAATCCAAGATTACAATCTTTGACGCGTCAAATTCTGTAATATAAGGAAGTACAATGAAACAAACGACACATACACAAACTGCCATCACACAAGCATTAGAAACGTTACGTAAAGGGAAATGGATAGATCTTACACATGAGGTACATAGCAAGATTCCAAAATTTGGTTCTTTTCCTGATGTCGAAATAGAAACGCCTTATACAGTAAAACGAGATGGCTTTTTCGTCAATAAGGTATCTTTTGTAACGCAATATGGTACGCATATCGATGCCCCTGTGCATTTTGTGGAAAACAAAAGAACACTCGAAGAAATTGAGCTTAAAGAGTTTATTCTGCCTCTTTTTGTCATTAATAAAGAACAAGAGGTAAGAGAAAATCCTGATTTTATTCTAACAACTCAAGATATTATTGATTTCGAAAAAGAATATGGAGAAATTTCACAAGATAGTTTTGTGGCTTTCCAAAGTGGATGGAGTAAACGTTGGGAAAAAGAAGATTTTACCCACAAGGATTCAAACGGTGTATCACATACTCCCGGTTGGAGTATAGAGGCTTTAGATTTCTTAATCAATCAACGTGGTATATGTGCAATAGGACATGAGACATTGGATACCGATGCAAGCTGTGATATTAGAAAAAATGGGCATTTGTTGGCAGAGAAATTTGTCTTGGAAAACAACAAATACCAAATTGAATTATTAAAGAATCTTGACTTACTGCCTCCTTGTGGAAGCATTATAATAATTGGTGTGCCTAAATTTAAAGGATTTCCCGGATTTCCTGCAAGGGCTTTTGCTATTACATCCTCGTAATTCGAATAACAATAGCTTAAGTAATGAATTTTAAATACTACAATGATTTAAGTATTAATATTAGGAATAATATAGTAATTAAGAATCTTGTCATTTCTTCAAATCGATTTTGCAATGTCATATACAATTTTATTGTAAAATAAGAATCAGTTTGAATTTCTTAAGGGGAATATGATGAAAAACAACAATATATTATCTTACATGAACAAAGCTGCTTTCGCTGCTATTCTTGGAGTATTCTTATTGTCTTGTGGGGATAAATCCCAGTCAGTCACTTCTAACTCTGACGAGCCTAAATGGGTTAATAGCATTGCAGCAGGGAAGGAAAAGGCTAATGCAATGGTTGTGGCAGTGGGTTCGGCTAAATTTCTTGACGGTAACATAGACTATGCAACCAATCAAGCTACTATGAATGCTAGGATCCAAATAGCACAAACCGTGAGTGTTAAAGTAGAACAAGCAATCAAAGATTTAGCACAAAGTGATGGTATGAAAATTTCTGAAAACAACCTACAAGCAGCCAAACAAAAAGTGGAGCTGAATCTACAACAAACACAAATGGTAGAAAGATGGATTGACAGGAAATCCAATCCGCAAATAATATATGTACTTGTAGCTATGGATAAAGAAGCATACGAAAAAGCATTAAAAGGTGGGGAACAAGTATTAAATATTAATGCAGATCAAGCAAGAAGACTATCGCACACTGTCGAAGAATTATTACAATAATTTACCTCATACATAATGTAACTTCTGCAGAATCAAGCTTAGAATCATATAAGCTTGCACAAAAACAAAAGGCTAAGTTGGATATTAAATTTGGATATTATTCTCTAATATTAGAGAATAACTTATGATTTATATCTTGTGGTTCGTTAGTTTGTATCGATGCGAATTGCATCGATACAAACCATAAATCTAAATCTTGGAATTTAAATTTCAAATTCTTGGAAGTTCTTGGTTCATTTCTTGCTGCTTTATGAAATAAAAAGTTAATACAACAAATCACGATTATTGCAACTTTTCAACTCTTCGATTATATATAACCTCAATATTGAATCCTAATTTTATTAAATAATCTTAGAACAAATATCACAGAGTTTAAAAATTACAAAAACCTAATAACGACAATAACAACTACACGATTACCAACATCGAAACTCGTAGCTTTTTGATCAGATTCATCCTTTTAAAACCACAGAATCATTTACATTATAAAGAAATAAAAGATATCAAGCAGACTTTGCTTATAAAAGCTATACAAACCTAGCAAATGAACTCTCAACTGATTCAATTCAAAAAAGCAAAACGATATTCTTCGAATATTAACACTTCTGTACCTATTGCTTTGAGCCCAAAGCCAACTCTCTACTTATCTCTACTTACCAATTTGCTTAAATCGGGCTAAACTATTTACCCAAATACACTTGCCTAGGTCTCGTAATCCTTACAGAAGGATCTTTAACATGTTCAATTAAATTAGCGCACCACCCGGGCATTCTTCCCAATACGAATATCGGAGTAAAGAGCTCGGTTGGAATCTTTAGTGCTGTAAGAATAATACCGCTATAAAAATCTACATTCGGATAAAGCTTGCGCTCGATAAAATAACTATCGTTAAGTGCTACTTCCTCTACTTTTTCGGCAATTTCACTAAGTCGCATATCCATTTTGATACCGCGCTTATTTAGGTCGTCTTTTAAAGCTTTTAGGGTTTTTGCTCTTGGATCATAGTTTTTATATACTCGATGCCCAAACCCCATAAGTCTAAAGGGGTCATTTTTATCTTTCACACGTTCAATATATTTATCAACATTATTTACATCTCCAATTTCATTAAGCTGCCTTAATACCGCCTCATTTGCACCACCATGTGCAGGACCCCATAGGGCTGATATTCCAGAGGAAATAGCCGCATAAGGATGCACTCCAGTAGAAGCTACATTGCGCACTGTTGTAGTGGAAGCATTTTGCCCATGTTCCGCATGGAGAGTAAGAATCTTATCAAGAGCCTCAACTTCAACGGGTCGGATGCTTTCTTCCCCTTGCAACTTACGTTTAAAGCGACCGTGTGGATAACCACGTAGCATATATAAGAAATTTTCAACATAGCTCTTTTCCACATCTGGCTCGATAAATGGCGCACCAATACTGTGTCGATAACAAAATGCAACCATTGTTGCAGTTTTTGCAATGATTCTCCTTGCCATTGTTTGATAATCATCTTCGTCATCCATATCTTTATGATCATAATAAAGTGTTGCTAAAACACTCACAAGTGCCGATAGAGTTGCCATAGGATGTGCTTTATCTGGGAATGCCGTAAAAACACTTTTTAATCTTTCGTGTAAAAAGCCTCTATGACGTAACTCTATATCAAACTCATCAGACTCGTTTTGATTCTTTGGCAAACCTTCATCTGTAATCAACAAGCGACACACGTCAGTAAATTTATAGTTTGCAACCAACTCCTGAATGGGAATGCCTTTGTAGAGCAATTCACCGTTTTTACCATTGACATAGCTTATGGTAGATTCACAGCCTGCGGTACTGCTATAACCTGGATCATAAGAAAATAGCTTTGCAGTCTCAAAGAGTTTGCTAAAATTGATAGCCTTTGGTCCTCGTGTACAAGTAATTAAATCAAAATCAAAACTTTCACCTGTCGTATTATTAGTAAGAGTGACTGTATCTTTACTCATGACTACTCCTTAATATATGAAATTATGTGCGAAACTTGTAGATTCTAATTGGAATTTAAT
Source organism: Helicobacter aurati (assembly GCF_003364265.1). Classification (GTDB taxonomy): domain Bacteria; phylum Campylobacterota; class Campylobacteria; order Campylobacterales; family Helicobacteraceae; genus Helicobacter_A; species Helicobacter_A aurati. Next base: position 16,103 of record NZ_NXLW01000004.1, on the reverse strand, counting down.
TCTCCAAATGAAGTTTAGCATAATGGTTTATTCTACTCTATTCTCAAGTTTTTTGCTATTGTTATTGTAAAGAAAGTAGCTTGCATATCTAATAATGTTACAAAAATTATCATATCTCATAGATAATAAATAACGATTATTTGATTGGAAAAACATTATAACTTCGATACCATTTATTTAACATTAAACAATAAAATTTATCTATAACTATCTATTTTCATTTTAAAATATGGTAGAGATTAACCTGATTATATCATTAACTGAAATATTGTTATAATCATTCAACTTAAACAACGTAATCGTTTCTTAAGTTCTAATTTAAGGAGAATAGCATGGGACAATATATAGAACTCACAAATAGTAATTTCGACGAAACAGTAAAACAAGGTGTTGCCCTGGTAGATTTTTGGGCACCTTGGTGCGGTCCGTGTCGAATGCTAGCACCTGTTATTGATGAATTAGCAGAAGAATATAGCGGTCGTGCAAAAATTTGTAAAGTTAATACCGACGAACAAGAAAGTCTCGGGGAAAGATTCGGGATTCGTAGTATCCCTACTATCCTTTTTATGGTAAATGGTGAAATCAAAGATCAATTAGTTGGCGTAACGTCTAAGCCGGCATTGCAAGAAAAGCTTAATGCTTTGTTGGGCTAACTATGATAGATTTAGCAATTATCGGCGGTGGTCCTGCTGGATTGTCTGCTGGATTGTATGCGACAAGGGGTGGGATAAAAGAAGTTGTATTATTTGAAAAAGGGGCACCTGGCGGACAAATTACAGGCAGTAGCGAAATTGAAAATTACCCTGGAGTAAAAGAAATTAAATCTGGTCTTGACTTTATGGATCCTTGGCAGGAGCAATGCTTTCGTTTTGGATTAAAACATACTATGTCGGAGGTTATTCGCATAGAGAAGCAAGATTCTCACTTCATTATTATACATAACAGCGGTAAGGGTGAAGAAGCTACGGAATCAAAATCAGTTATCATTACAACTGGCGGCAGACCACGTAAATCCAATATTAAGGGCGAACAAGAATTCTGGGGGAGAGGCGTTAGCACATGTGCCACTTGCGATGCATTCTTTTATAAAAAGAAAGAAGTAGCCGTCTTAGGTGGTGGCGACACGGCGCTAGAAGAAGCCATTTACTTAACCAAATTTGCTTCCAAAGTTCATTTGATTCATAGGCGGGATGGCTTTCGTGCCGCACCAATCACCGTAGAGCATGCAAGGAATAATCCACAAATTAATTTCCTTGTTCCGTATACGGTAGAAGAAATCTGCGGTGATGACAAAGGCGTATCAAGCCTTAAAATAAAGAATCTTCAAACAAATACAATTAGCACATTAGAAGTGCCTGTAATCTTTGAATTTGTAGGATATGATGTAAATAATCAGATTCTAAAACAAACAGATGGTTCTTATCTTTGTGATGTCAATGAATTTGGTTCAGTGAATGTCAATCTTAAAATGCACACAAACGTTAAGGGGCTTTTTGCAGCCGGAGACATTCGTGTAGATGCTCCTAAACAAGTAGTCTGTGCTGCTGGAGACGGAGCGCAAGCTGCCTTGGAAGCCATCACTTATTTAGAATCACATAAGTAACGTTTTTGTTCTTCTATACGATTTGATAACAACATGAATGTAAGATTTTGGATTAAAGAATAGGCTATAATCATTCTTTAATCTTTTTCAAAGAGGTGGCATGAATTATCTTACACAAACCCGCAGTAATAACCCAACTTATACAACTTTCACTGACGCAATCCTCGATCCAAATGCCGATCTAGGCGGACTTTATACATTTGCTAATATAACGTCATTCCAAGATTTCTCATGGCTTAAAGAAGCAAATTATACGCAGATATGTAGAAAAGTTTTTTCGCAATTAGGCATTATAGAATCTCTTGCGACAACAGGGCATTCCCATATAGAATCCGCTCTGCAAAGCTATGAGTCGTTTCGACATCCCCAAATTGCGCCGCTTATCCAAATTGCCCGGAATCTGTATTGTTTAGAGCTTTATCATGGACCAACCTTTGCCTTTAAAGATATGGCATTGCAGCCCTTTTCTCACCTGTTAGATTCCTTAGCAAAAGAGCAAAAGCAAAAATATCTTATTCTTAGTGCTACAAGCGGAGATACAGGACCTGCTACTTTGCATGGCTTTGCTAATTCGACTAACATACGTGCGATTTGTATCTACCCAAGTGGAGGCACAAGCGAAGTGCAAAGACTACAAATGACTACACATACTGCGCCGAATCTAAAAGTGTTTGGCATTCATGGTAACTTCGATACTGCGCAAAGCGCATTAAAATCGCTGCTAAACAAGCAAAGCTTTCGCGAGCGGCTTTCGCGCAAAGGCTATGCCTTAAGTGCAGCCAACTCGGTGAATATAGGGCGCATTGCTTTTCAGATCGTCTATTATTTTGTGATTGCTAGAGAAATGTTCAAACAAGGCATAAAAAAATTTGATGTGATTGTACCTAGTGGAAATTTTGGCAATGCTCTTGCGGGGTTTTTTGCTAGAGAGCTTGGTGTGCCGATTACAAAACTTTGTATTGCTTGTAACCCTAATGATATTTTGAGTGAATTTTTTAATACGGGTGTTTATGATTTACGCAATAAGACCCTTGTGACGTCTTTTTCCCCTGCTATGGATATTCTCAAAAGTTCTAACATCGAACGATTGCTGTTTGCATACTTTGGCGCAGAGAAGACAAAACAATATATGGAATCTCTGGATACAGAACGTATATTCTCGCTTACAAAAGAAGAATTAGCACAACTTCAAACAGTATTTGAAGCACGTAGTTTCAGCGATACCGCTTGTCTTGAGGGTATCAATCAGGCATTTAAAGAGCATTATATGCTTGATCCGCACACAAGCAATGCATATCTCTTTGCGAAATTACGCACCAATACATTGCCAACGCAAGAGGCACAAGTTATTCTGTCTACGGCGTATTTTGCTAAATTTGCAAAAGCCACTTTTAAGGCACTCAAAGGCGGTGATTCAAAGAGAATGGACGCTCTTGATGATTTGCATACATTACAGGAAATCCAGCAAGAAATTCGCACAAATATCAATCCAAATTTTGCCTTAGAATCTGAAATTCTCTCTCTTTTTGGTAAAAAGGAAATACATACCTCAATCTATCAGGTAGCAGACTTAGAAGAAGAAATTCTTCATTTCTGTGTATAGTAGATTCTTAGAATCGCGCTTTCTTTTCAAGATATTTTTGTAATTCTTTCAGGGGCTTATCCCATTGATAAGCAATCTCTTGGATAAAAAGCTGCGTTTTGTCATACCAAATCGTTGTCTTATGCTGCCCTATTTTACCCCAACGCCAATCATGTTTTTTGTGTAGCAACACGAGTGTTTCAATCCCTAAACTCGCGCTTAAGTGCGCTACGGCTGAATCAATACTTATAACTAAATCAAGATTCTTAATGATTAGCGCGCTATCATGAAAATCTTTAATATGCTCACACATATCTAGCACGTGGTATTCTTGTGATAAATCAGAATCTAATCCTTCATATTGCAAGCTGACATATTGCAACCCTTCCCTAGGAAGAGATTCTAAGAGTTTTTGAGGATAAAGAGATTTTTTACGCGCATCTTGAAAATGCGGATTTGAGCTAAAGTTCAATCCAACCCTTAATATTTTATCGCCTATTGTGTAAGTAGTAGTTGAAGAATACGTTTGTGCCTGTTGCGCTACTTGTGAAATTTTTTTGTCATTGTTTGGCATTCGTTTGGAGGATGATTCTTCCTTAGTTGATTGATAAGTTGGAATCGCATGAGTAGTTTGTTGCATTGTTGTAGGCAAGTCAGTAAGTTGTGGTTTGTGTGGCTCGCTATCTAATGTTATGCCAAGATATTCTTGTATTGCGGATTCTTTAGGATGATTATTCAGGAATTGCAAGAGTAATGCAGAAAATTCTTGCAAAGATTCCCTAATAGTTAGAGAATCTGCCAATAAAAAAGCCAAACTTGGCAACGGAATAGCAACATCATAGTCTTCCGAAAAAGTAGTATATACTTCCAAATTAAAACAACTCAATAAAGCACATAATTCTTTTGAGACAAAAAGTATTTTTTGCTTGCATAAAAGTAACGGGATAAAACGCGCAAACATGATGCTATCCCCGAATCCCTGCTCGTGGTAAAGCGCAACTTTTTTATCCTCAATAAATCTTAGAATCTCATTCTTATCTCGCAAACCAAAGTCAAGAAAGTGCTTAGGGAAGTGATTAGTTTTTGCCGAAGCAAGGAGCGGTCTGCGATGCTCATATAAAGAAAAGCCTTGTTCAAAATCTTCTATACTTAGAAATAAATACGCAAGATTAATAATGTAACGTACATCACCATAAAGAGAAAGGGCTTTGATATAGGCTTGCTTTGCAAGTTCAATATCCCCTGCAACGCATAAAGTGTTTGCATAATTAAAGTAAAAGTTAGAATCTTTGCTATACATTGGTTCTAGCTGTTGGTATAGGGCAAGGGCGGAATCTATATTACCTAAATCCGCATAAGTTTGCGCTAAATTAATACCCGCATCACCTATACCACCTTCATAGGCAAGCAAATAATATTTCAATGCTGTTTTTAAGCTACCAATCGCTGCTTGCTGATTGGCAAGATTGAATACAGCGTGCATATCAGCGGGATTAATCTGGATAGCCATCGTATAGTGTTTGATAGATTGCTCATAATCCTGTAAATCACCATAACACTTAGCGAGATTAAAATGCAAGTTTTCATCTTGTCTTGGCAAAAAGCTACTTAGTAAAGCAATAGCCTGCAGTGTCATGTCGCTACGTCTGTAAAATTCCGCGAGGTTTAGAGACAAAAAGAACGCATTAGCTCCTCCATTGACTTTATCGATTTTTAAGGCTTCTTGAAGACAATCGATAGCTTCACTTCTTCTACCTAATTTTTCATAACTTAACGCACATAACCCCCAAGCCTCAATATTTTCAATACTCTTCGCAATAACTTGTAAACAGGATTCAACACATTTAGAATATTGTGCATTGTTAAAATAATGTTGAGCAATATTCATATCCATGAATTACCTTTAATATTTAATATAATAATCTTGATAATTGTAGCAAAATGCGTTTTTATAGTGATTAAATACAAAGAGAGTAATACAGTAAGAACTTGAAATGTGTTATTTCTGCACAGTTAAGCCATCAAAAGTCCCTTAATCTTATCCCGATACCTATGCGATTAACAGGCAAGCTATATTCATACAAACTATCTCCATGTCCCACTAGATATTGTAAAAAGATAGCATAATGTTTTGTGATTCCATAGCTATAATCTATTTCTACATTGCCTTTAAAATTCCAATATTCTCGATTAAAGTAATTATTGACAATATTATTGACAGTAAATTCTATAAGATGATCTCGGTATTGATAGGCGAGCTTTATATCTCCATAGCCAATATATTTGCCAATATCTGGATTAGTTGTTTTTCCATCAAATACGCTAATAATTGCCCACAATCTAAGTTGGATAGTAAAATTCCCATTTTTATAGCTTGCCGCAAAGATGATTCTATCAAGTGCCTTGCTACGTACGGTGTTTCTAGAATCTTCTACGAGGATTTTATCATCTTCTCCGTTACTTACATGTGTATACGCTATAGAGAGCCAATTGATATAGCTATTTCCGCCTAGATACAACGGCTTTTTATAGATAAAGCTTAGTTGGGGTGATAAATCAATATCTCGTAAGGGCGAACTTTGAGCGGAATTATAAGTTTGTAGATATATTTTTTGTGTGTAATCAAAGCTAAAAGAACAAAATTCACATAGCACATTATCTAATAACTCTAGCCGAAAACTAATCTGTGATTTGAAGTCTACTTTCTGTAAAGTATGGCTATACATTTTACTAAAACTGTAGTATGCTGGAATGATATACCATGGTTCATAAATTTTGAATCGTGTGAAAAAATTTTGATGTGCCAATGCAGTCTTAGAAGCAATTGGTGGGGGTTGTATAGCTTGGTACTCTGCTTGTATGTCTGTATCGTTAAAAGGTGTTTTAGAATTTATATTGGTTTGTTGAGTTATCTCTGTCGTCTGTGCTAGACACAAACCGCAGAGAATATAAATAAGAATAAATCGCACTTTATCTCCCAATCTATTCATTATGAAAAAAGAATAAAATAGTAGTATACAATTTGCAATAAGCATTAAATGGAGCTATAAAATCACTATGTTTTCAATTTCTGCATGAATCTCAAAATATTTTTCTATTTTGAAAGAATGCGCAATGTGGTAAGAAATAGAATCAAAATAACAAAGCAAAAATTATCGTTCTAAATTGTGTCTTTGTCATTCTAAGCTTTCATTAAGAAAGCGAAGAATTTCAATCTTTGCATTGTCATTTTGAAGGAAGCAAAGCGACTGAAGAATCTCTCAAAAATCTCGGCATTTGTCATTCTAAACCGGCTTTGCAAGGTGAAGAATCTCGTTTAACAAAGAGATGTTTATCCCGGCGGGAATTTACTCGCTCCCGCATCGCTACGCTCAACATGACAACGGGAGGTTAGCATGACAAAAGAAAGGGGCAACCTGACAAATAGATAAATAAATCACAACATAAAATGAATCAAACACGATAAAAGCAAGCGTTATAACAAATTGTAAAGTCTTTTGTTAGAAAAAGCAATAAGGAAAGCCATGGATACACAAAAATATTTGATTCTTCTAAAAAATCAAGATAGAACGCAAGATATTGAATCGTATACTCTCGAAAATGAATGCTTAAAAGTTAAGTTTTTTCATAATCATCGAATCTACACTCATAAAGCTGGAACATTTGTAGTATTTGACAACCCGCAGATTATTAATCCACAGACACAATTCCAGCAGTCTTTATTCTACAATGTCAATACAATCATTCTTTTCAAAGAATACTATAAAATCTTTTTTAACGATAAAAGCTCCAAACTCATACCTGCTTGTGAGTTAGAGATAAGCAAACCTAAAAAAGCAGATGTTTTTACTTATTGCAAAGAAATAGTCTCAAGTATAGGGTTAAAAGATCAGCAAGGCTTATCGCTTTTACAAAAATTCTTTGACAAAATCACACATATACAATCAAACTTAGCTCTATATGCGTATTTGCATGGAATTTGCAAGAAATTTACCGATAAAGAGCCCCTACTCTTTCCTTTTGGTTCGAATCTATCCCAAACTCAAGCCGTACAAAATGCACTGACAAATCAAATCAGCATTATAGAAGGACCACCAGGCACAGGCAAAACACAAACCATACTTAATATTATCGCCAACTTATTGTATAGAGATAAAAGTATTGCTGTGGTTTCAAATAATAATGCAGCGATACAAAATGTCTATGAAAAATTAAAAGACTATGATTTAGAATACCTTTGCGCGTTTTTGGGTAACAAAGAGAATAAAGAATCTTTCATACAAAATCAAAGTGGTGAGTATGCAGATTTAAGCTATGAGGCAATCAATATTCATAGCCACATAGAACAAATACAGCTTTATAACACAAAGCTTAAAGAAATATTCATCTTGCAAAATAACTTAGCGAAGAATCAATCTTTTTTAAAAGATTTTTCATTAGAGTTTGAGTATTTTATAAAAGAAAAGTCTTATCTTTTGCCTAAAATACGAAACCCCAAAACACTTACTTCACAAAAGATACTCCAAATAAAAATAGCCCTTGAAAATAACAAAAATATTTCATTCTTTTCTAAACTCAAGCTCATTTTTCTTGAAGGTATCGGTAACTTTAGTTTTTATAAGCAAGCCACGAATGATATTTTAAGCACTTATGAAAATTTGTATTATCTCTACAAACTTGACGAATTGAAAAAGAGCATAGAATCTAATAAGAAAGAATTACAAGATTTAGATAAAGACTTGATTCTAAAAAATCTCACAAACACTTCACTGCAACTTTTAAAAAATCATTTAAAGACAAAATTTGATTCCCAAAAACAACGCAAAGTTTTTAGCCTTAAGGATTTGTATGATAAGCCACAAGAGTTTTTAGGGGAGTATCCTATTATCTTTAGCACCACGCATTCTATAAAATCCTCACTGCATTTTGATTGTGTATTTGATTATGTGATTATAGATGAGGCTTCGCAAGTGGATTTAAGCACGGCAATCCTTGCTTTAAGTGCGGCGAAAAACATCGTTATTGTAGGTGATAGCAAGCAGCTTGGGAATGTTATTTCTAAAGCCGATATAGAGAAAATCGCAATACTCTCAAAGAAATTTTCTATTCCAAAGCATTATGATTATGCTTTGCAAAGCTTTCTTTCTTCAGCAAGCAAGAGTCTAAATAATGTTCCTAAAGTGCTTTTAAAAGAGCATTATCGTTGTCATCCTAAAATCATTGGATTTTGTAACAAAAAGTTTTATAACAATGAACTTGTCATTTTTTCAAAAGATTCTTATGAAAACGATGTAATAGAAGTATTGATTACTCCAAAGGGAAACTTTGCAAGAGGGCAAAGCAATAAGCGAGAGGTACAAGTTGTCATGCAAGAGCTTTTGCCAAGTTTGGAAGCAAAAATAGAACATGAAAACATAGGCATCATCACGCCCTTTAATGAGCAAAAAGCATTATTGCAAAATCACCTATCCAAGATAAGCCAAAAAATCCAAATTGATACCGTGCATAAATATCAAGGTAGAGAAAAAGAAGCTATTATCATCACCACCACAGCAAACGAATCAAACGCATTTATAGACGACCCGCAAATGCTCAATGTTGCGATAACACGAGCAAAGCGGTATTTAAGAATGGTTGTTTCACATAAAATCTACGAACAAAAAGGGCATATTCGTGATTTTATTGATTATGTGCAATATCATAATTTTGAGCTTAAAGAAAGCAAGATTCATTCTGTTTTTGATTTGCTTTACCAAGAAAACACAAGCTTAAGACATCAATTTTTTAAGAATAAGCAAAAAGTTTCAAAATATGATTCGGAAAACCTCATCTATCATTTACTTAAAGAAATCTTAGAAGAAAATAATTTCGCCTTAGATTTTGTCATACATTATCCCTTGTATAAACTCTTAAAATCCTATCATTTACTTGATGAAAACGAAAAACAATATGCGCAAAATCCGCTCACGCATTTGGATTTTTTACTTTATAGCACGATGAATAAACAGCCAATTCTCGCCATAGAAGTCGATGGTTATGCTTTTCACAAGCAAGAAACAAAGCAATATCAAAGGGATTTATATAAAAACAACATTTTGAAAAAATATGATTTAAAATTAATGCGCTTAAGCACAACAGATAGCAATGAAAAAGCAAGGATTATACAAACCTTGCAAGAAGTGGCAAAAGGGTGATGTTAAGCGTTACGTGGAATGCGCCACTTGAGGCTTTTAGGGATAAGCAAGGGCTTTTTGAAAGCTTGGGCGTGGAAATGGTCTACTATCCTTTGCATAAAACACATGAATTTTTGGGAATGAAAGTTCTGCCCACTTTTATGTGTAATAATGTAATAAAAAATCCACAAATTGAAAAATATATCGCGAATTACAGGTCGCATTTGCGCAAAGTGCTAGGATAAGATGATGAAAGAGAAAAATGCCAATCATTCATGGCAAAATTTATTCAAAATTTATTGGTTTTTGCTGCTAGCTTGGGCTTGGCTAGTCTAGCTTGCAAAAATCCTTAAAAACAGGGAATATGAAAGTCTTAATCATTGGTGCAAGAGATTCCAAATCGTAATTTTGGTCGCATTAGCTCCGCGCTAATTCCCATCATGAAAATGCGCTGCTTGTTGAGAGCTCGAATCTCAAATACACGATTATTCGCCCATGTTGGTTTAGTAATGCTGATTAGATTATGAGCTAACGCAAAAGGGTGAAACATTTAAGAATCCAGATGGGCTGATTTCACGCAAGAGTATCGCGCATCTTATCGCACGATTAACCCCAGAGCCAGAGTTTGGAATCCGCCAAAGTTTAAGGATTAATAAACCATAGCCATTGACAAACACTAAATACAATGTATATACTCTAATGCTTAATCCAAAAAGCTTAAGTGGCAATCATAATGCTTTTATATCTGGCGATAGTGCAGAGGCGAAAGAAAAGTTACCTCTATCTTAGAAAGCTTTGGTTGGGATAGAGAAAATATTATTGATTTAGATGGAATCATTAGTGCTAGGGCAACTGAAATGTATGCAAATTTGCTTTTTTCTATCACAAATACGCTTGGGACTTATGATTTTAATATTTCAATAATCCAAAAATCAAAACACAAAGGAACATAATGCAAAATCGTAGAAAACTCCTCAAAACTCTCACCATCACAGGCGCAGTTATCGGCACAGGCATAAGCCCAGTTTTTGCACAAAACAATACAAGAAACAAAGGAGAAAAAAATGAAAAAGTTGTTTGTTGTTGGCTTAGTCGGTCTATTTAGTCTTAATCTTTTAGCAAAGGAGGCACAAATGCAAAAGGCACAAGAAGTTATCAAAAGCGGAAGTCTAGGAAGCTTTAAGGGAGATTCTAAAATCTTTAGCGGCGAAGTTAATGTCAAAATGCTTTTTAAAAGCGGGGATTATCGCAATTATAGCGGTGCGCTTGTTAGCTTTAGCCCTCGTGCTCGTACAGCGTGGCATACGCACCCAGCGGGGCAAACGCTTATTGTTACAAAAGGCACGATTTACACAGGCACAAAAGAGGGAGTTGTGCATGTCGCACATGAGGGCGATTCGGTGCTTTGTCCGGCAGATATTCCACATTGGCATGGCGCGGGACTAAGTGAAAGCGGTTCGCATATTGCGCTAACGCACGAAAAAGATGGCAAGAATGTTACTTGGCTACAACTCTTAAGTGATGAAGAGTATGAGAGCTATATCAAAGAGGCAAGGTAAAGAATCTCAAAGTATAGAATCTCTTAAAAACTTCTAACAGAGATACTTTGTTTGCCTCACAAACTCAGTATGACAAGAATGAGGCTCAACATAACAAGATAAGAATTAACACAATAACCCGCCCTAACCCCTTTCCGCATAGGTGGAAAAAGTGGAAATTCCCTCGCTCTGCTTGGGCGGAGGAATAGAGGAATAATAACGTTTGTCGTGCCTTAGACTTTTGCAAAAAAGCGAAGAGTCTCTTAAAAACAAAAAGAGATGTTTCAGCTTCGCCTCAACATGACAAAAAGAGAATCTGAAATGAAGTATAAATAATACGTACTTGTAAAACCATAGCCTGTCATTCTGAAGAAGCGCAGCGACTAAAGAATCCCGCTCTTCCCTTTGTCATATTGAGCAAATGCGAAATATCTCAATAAGGATTCAAATAGAGATGTTTCATATTCATTCAACATGACAAAGCAGGAGCAACACGGCAATATCTTTGTTATTATGAAGTCTTGCATAGCAAGGCTCAAGAATCCCATATAATAGACTTAACTTTCTAACAAATTCCTAAAGCAATATAGGCTTTATCTCTTTATTTGTTCCTATTAGAATCTACCAAAATTACACAAGTCGGGCTACAAGATTTTGCGTTGTAATTAATAAACTTTAAGATACAATAAGCCTAAATCTTTATTCATTTTCAAGTTAAGGAGCAACGATGCAAGACGCCATAAAAGAAAGTATAGATCTCGCTAAAAAACTACAGTATCAAATTAACAAAGACTTAAGCTATTCTGAAAAGCAGTTTCGTAAAAAAATGATGAAAATGCTTCAAAATCCTCAAAATAAAGTCATGCTTATTGAATTGCTCGACAAGAGTTTTCGCTCTAAAGATCATTTGACTGCTTATGAATTTATTTCGCACACATTGCAAAGATACGGCATAGCAGACTTTTTTTCACCATTTGAAAAAATCTTATTGCAAAGTTTTCTAGGCATTGGTAAAAATATTCCTGCCTTAAGTGTCCCCTTTTTTATTAAGAATCTCAAAAATGATACTAAAACAATGGTACTCGATGAGAATCCAATTTTCTTAAAGAAGCATACTGACAAACGTAAAAAACAGCATATTGGCTTGAATGTGAATTTAATTGGTGAAGAAGTATTAGGCAATTTAGAGGCAAATTATCGTTTACGTAAATATGAAAACGCTCTCAATTCACAATATATTGATTACATATCAATTAAAATAACCACTATTTTTTCACAAATTAATATCCTTGATTTTGAATATTCTAAAGATGAAATTGTTAAAAGATTAGACAAACTTTATGCAATAGCGCAATCACAACAAGAAAATGGTAATCCAAAGTTTATTAATTTAGATATGGAAGAATTTAAAGATTTAGAACTCACCGTCGCGGCTTTTATGGAATCTATTGCAAAATTTAATATTAAAGCGGGCATTGTCTTGCAAGCTTATATACCAGATTCTTATGAATATCTTAAAAAATTAGTTGCTTTTTCAAGAGCAAGAGTAGAAGACGGTAAGCCCCCTATTAAGATTCGCATAGTTAAAGGGGCAAATATGGAATCAGAAGAAACAATAGCGAGCATCAAAGATTGGGAACTCCCAACGTTCAGACATAAAGTCGATACAGATTCCAATTACAATAAAATGCTTAATTATATCTTGCAAGATTCTCATTTTAAATACATTAATATTGGTATTGCCTCACATAATATCTTTCAAATAGCTTATGCTATGACGCGTATTAAAGAAGTTGGAGCAGAAGAATGTTTTACTTTTGAAATGTTGGAGGGAATGAATCTAAAAGCAAGCTTTGAAATTGCCAAGAATCATCCGCTTATTCTGTATGCGCCAGTTTGTAGTGATTCGCATTTCAATAATGCAATAGCTTATCTTGTTAGAAGACTTGATGAAAACACGGGCAAAGATAATTTTATGCGTTATGCTTTTGATTTGGAAATTGATTCTGCGGCATGGAAACAACAAGAACAGATTTTTATTGAATCATTGCATGGCATGGAATCTGTACGTGATACAAGTTATAGAAATCAAAACAGATTGCAAGCACCTTTTACCAATCAAGCGAATTTAGAAACATTCCACAATGAAGCTGATACTGATTTTGTCCTTGCGTGCAATAGAGAATGGGCAAATCAAATTAAACAGAAGTATCAGAATTTTACTCCCGTTACTATTACTCCTATTATTGGCGAAAACAGAATAAAAGATTCTGATAGTCGCGAGATTAAAGCAAAAGGTGAAAACCATCTGATTGGAGTAGTGCATAATGCAAGCGCAGCAAGCATCACGCAAGCAGTAGATTTCTTGCAAGCAAGTAAGCAAATCTTAAGCTTTGAAGAATTGGGCAATATTCTTTTACGAACAGCTGAAATTATTGCGGCTAAGAGAAACGATTTAATTGGAATCTCTGCGCTAGAAGTTGGCAAAACTTTCATAGAAACGGATGCCGAAGTTAGTGAAGCTATAGATTTCTTGCGATTTTATCCACACAGTATGCAGAAGATTCTAAAAGAACATAATAATTATGACTTTAGTCCTAAAGGTATAGGTGTAGTTATTACGCCTTGGAACTTCCCTGTGGCAATTTCTGTGGGTGGCATTGCAGCAAGTCTTGCTAGCGGGAATCGTGTAATTTATAAGCCGTCCAATATTTCATGTATCACGGGCAGTATGATCTGTGAATGCTTCTATGAAGCAGGATTGCCAAAAGAATATTTGGTCTTTCTCCCAGCAAGCGGGAAAGATATTAACGAAGTGGCTTTAGCAAGGGCAGATTTCGCGATTCTTACAGGCGGAGAAGAAACTGCTTACAGAATCTTAGAACAAAACCCCACCCTATTCTTAAGTGCGGAAACTGGAGGCAAGAATGCGACAATTGTTACCAAAATGGCGGATAGAGACCAAGCCGCTAAGAACATTCTACATTCAGCCTTTTCAAACTCTGGGCAGAAATGCAGTGCAACTTCGCTACTTATCCTTGAAAAAGAAGTCTATGAAGACGAAAACTTTAAACGTACTTTAGTCGATGCGGCACAAAGCATAAATGTCGGTTCGCCATTTGAATTCAAGAATAAAATTGGTTATCTTAGTGATACTATTAATGAAAAAATTAAAGAAGGATTAAAGTTACAAGTAGATGAGGAATGGGCATTAGAGCCTAGTTTCGCGAATGAAAATCCCTATGCAATGAAGCCTTGTATCAAGTATGGCGTGAGAGAGGGCAGCTTCTCTCATCTTAATGAATTTTTTGCTCCTATCCTCTCTGTCATGTGCGCGAGAGACTTAGAACATGCGCTACATATCGCCAATTCTACAGGCTACGGCTTGACGAGCGGCTTAGAATCCCTTGATGAGAGAGAGTGGGAATACTACTTGCGACATATACAAGCAGGAAATATCTACATTAATAAACCAACTACGGGGGCAATTGTGCTACGACAACCATTTGGCGGCATTAAAAAATCTGCAATTGGATTTGGTAGAAAGGCAGGCGGATATAACTATTTAACACAATTTCTTAACATAACGGCTAAGACAGAAAGAGACGCGGCGACTATCGCAGAGGCTACACAAAGCAATAACGTCTTTGAAGATAGATTCCAACACTTCATAATATCAAACTTACAAGGGCATAGCTTAGAAAGCGAAGTGAAAGGGACGTTAAAAAGCATCCAAAGTTATGGATACTACAATGAAAAAGAATTTATACAAAAAAGAGATGTTGTGCATATTCGCGGTGAAGACAACATCTTTTATTATATCCCCGTTGAATCTGTTATCTATCGCGTAAGCAAAGAGGACACATTAAGCGATATTCTCAAGATTATTGCTGCATGCCAGATTATTAATACCAAGCTTACTTTAAGTATTAAAGCAACAGAAATTAGCCAAGCATTAGAATTTGTGCTAGAGAATAGCAAGGCAATGGGCATTCAGAATCTCACTATTGCTTATCAAAGCCTGCAAGACTTCATCGCTGATGCCCCAGAATATGAGCTTATTCGTTATTTGGGAGCATTAGATTCTCACAGCGAAATTTGTCTAAAACTTATTAAGGAATGTGGCGCGAAAGGCAAGCTTATCGCTAATCACAAACCTTATGATAATGGTTATTTTGAGCTGCTGTATTACCACACAGAGAGGGCGGCAAGCATTGCATTTCATCGGTATGGGAATCTAGGCAGAAGGGTTTTGGCTGAATAATTGCTTCAATGCCTCCTGCTAATTATGGAGCTTAAACATATTATAGAGCGAGAATTAAGCGGATTAAGAGACAAAATATAAGGACGGCTTAGTTGCACTAAAAGAACATCGCAACACAACCAAGCTTTACAAACAAATAGGAAGGTGGGTTCATGAAACAAGTTTTTACTGCTTTTTGCTTAGTAGCATTGCTATCAGAATTGGGCTTAACTTATGACAATATTGATATAAATAATTTACAAAATATGGTAAATCAAGTGCATTCGCGAGCACAACAGAGAATAGTTGAATTTTCTAATGAAGAAGTACAACAATGGGCTGACGGTAATAAATGTAAGTATGGGAATAAACCGAAAGAAATGTGTGAATTTGTCAATGCAATAGTTAATATGGGTAAAGCCTCGCAAAAGGCTACTAGAATCGCAGAAAAATACACCAATGAAGATGGTAATCCGTTGAAAGGCGATAAATTAGAAAAACAACTCACACAACAAGACAAACAAGCTTATGATCTCTATCAACAGAGAATGGCAAATGGGTTTCTCCAAATGTGCACGTTGCATGATAAAATTGATGCTAATAATAGAGAGTTTTTAGAGAATCTTGAACTACGTTATAATGATACCTTGCTGTATGTGGAAGCTGAAACAAACGAATTGTGTGAAGTTTTGAAGCAACAAATGAAAGAAATCTCATCTAAATAAATCTATCAATTATTGACTAAATTAAATTATTGACTATATGATGCGACATATCTTGCAAGATTCTCATTTTAAATACATTAATATTGGTATTGCCTCACATAATATCTTTCAAATAGCTTATGCTATGACGCGTATTAAAGAAGTTGGAGCAGAAGAATGTTTTACTTTTGAAATGTTGGAGGGAATGAATCTAAAAGCAAGCTTTGAAATTGCCAAGAATCATCCGCTTATTCTGTATG